>JARLJW010000035.1 GCA_031290985.1 Verrucomicrobiia bacterium
CCAGCTTGATGGTTTGATACTTCTTGCTCGCGGCTTGCTCCGCGCGAACTTCGGAGTTATTTGTCTTACGTTGGTTCATACATTGGCGGGTGTAGCACTTCGGTGCTCGCCCGCCAACAACTACATGCCATCTCCATGACGCGGTCAGCGTTGCCGGGGGCGTTGGGGATTCGCGAAGGCAATGGAATCAGCCCTGCCGCAAAGTGCCTGCTGCGCAGGCATACACGGTCGCAGCGCGACGGTGTCCACCGCCCGTCTGCCTCCGTTTGCTCCGATGAGAATTTCGGCCGGAGCCTAGTTTACGAGCCGGTACCAATTATCCCGCTGATGCGGTTCATAGCCCAGGTCTTTGATGAGGCGGTGCATGTCCGGGACGGTCATGCAGAAGGTGGTGCCGGCCTGCGAAACGACGTTTTCCTCGATCATGATGCTGCCGAGGTCGTTCGCGCCGTATTTCAGCGCGACCTGGCCGATCTCCAGGCCCTGCGTGACCCACGAGCTCTGGATGTTCTCGAAGTTGTCCAGGTAGATGCGGGCAAGGGCCTGCGTCTTGAGATATTCGTGCGCGCCAACGGTCGGGGCTTTCAACTTGGTATGCTCGGCCTGGAAGGTCCACGCGATGAAGGCGGTGAAATGGGCCGCCTTATAGCCCAAGGATTTCTCCTGCTGCGCGCGGAGGCGGTCGAGGTGTTCGATGCGGTCTTCGATGGTCTCGACGTGGCCGAACATCATGGTGGCGCTGGAATAGAGTCCGAGCCGGTGCGCGATGTCCATGACGGAGAGCCAGTCATCGCTCATGGCCTTGAGCGGGGCGACGCGTTTGCGCACGGCGTCCACGAGGATCTCGCCGCCGCCGCCGGGGATGGAGCCGAGGCCGGCGGCCTTGAAATCGGCGATGATCTTTTCGAGCGGTTCGTTGAAGACGTCGCGGAAATGGATGAATTCGCTGGGGCTGAAGCCGTGGATGTTGATCTGCGGCCACTTGGTCTTGATGTGCGAAAGAAGGTCGAGATACCACTGCTTGGTGAGCTTGGGATGATGCCCGCCCTGCATGAGGATCTGCGTGCCGCCGAGCGCGAGGGTCTCGGCGATCTTCTGGTCCATCTCGGCGAGGGTGATGACGTAGGAGTCATCGTCTTTCTCGACGCGGTAGAAGGCGCAAAATTTGCAATAGACGTTGCAGACGTTGGTGTAGTTGACGTTGCGGTCGACGTTGTAGGTGACGATCTCGTTGCCGCGGCCGTGGTAGGCCTTGGCCTTGGCGAGCTGGCGGCGGTGGTCGGCGAGGGCGCCAAGTTCCTCGAGGGGCAAAGCCCAGAGGCGCCGGGCCTCGGCGCGATCGATGCGCGAGCCGTCCCAGACTTTTTGCAGGAGGGTGTCGAGTGATGCGTCGTAAATCACAGAATGGAGCGTATCAAAGCGGCCGCGTTGAATCAAACGGGAGATTCGGCGGGGTGGGGACGGGGCGCTGTCCCTGCCTACCGTGTCCGCTGAAACTTCTCCGGCGGCACCTTGGACAGGGCTTCGCTGGCGGCGCGGACGATCTCGGGTTTGCCGAGGGCCTGGGCGGCGCGGGCGCGGTGGAGCTGGGCCTCGATCATGTGCGGGTCGAGGGCGAGGGCGCGTTCGGCGCAGTCGAGGGCGTCTTTGTGGCGGCCGAGCTGGCCGTTCATGCTGGCGAGGTTGGCCCAGCCGAGCTTGTTGCCGGGGTCGATCTGCATGGCGCGGCCCAGGCACTTGGCGCCTTCGGCGGGCTGGTTCAGGGAGTCGAACTGGAGCGCGGCGAGGTTGTTCCAGGTCTTGAAATCATTGTCGTCGAGCGCGAGCGCGCGGTAATAGGCGGTCTCGGCCTCGGGAAAACGGCCGGTGGCGGCGAGCGCGGCGCCCTGGTAGAAAAACGCCTTCGCCTCGTCGGGCGATTCAGCCTGCCATTTTTCGGCGAACGCGAGCACGTCGGGCCACAGGCCCCGTTCGCACAGGGACCGGGCGTGCGCGGCTTGGTCAGGAACGGCGGTGGTCGGGCGGTTCATCGAGCCTGTTTTATAAATGCGGGGAGGCAAAAATGACAGATTTTTTATCAGGAACGCCGCGCCACGGCCACGAAGTATACCGGCGTCTCGCGCGCGGCCAGGCATTCCGGCCGGATGGCGTACGGATCGGCCAGTTGCGCGAGCGGGCGGGGAGGTTGGAGGATGGCGGCCACGGGATTTTCCCGCGCCGCCGCCAGCGCGGCCGCGCTCAATGTGTCGCCGAGCAACAATTTCTGCAACAACCGCCGGACCGGGCCGAGGCCATGTTGCATGTGCCAGAACGAGCGTCCGGCCGCGAGGGCGCGCGGCACCCACCACGCCGCCGTGCGGGGACATTGCGTGTACAGGGCGATGGCGCCGAAGCGTGCGCCGAGCAGCGCCGCGAATTCCGCGCGGTCCAGCTCCTGGACATGATACGGATTGGCCGGCACCAGTTCGTGATAGACGATACGGTTGGGCGTGGAGATGACAAGGGTTCCGCCCGGCGCGAGCACGCGGAAACATTCAGCGAGAAACCGGCCGGGGTCGGGCAGATGTTCGATGGTCTCGAAGGACACGACGACCTCCACGGAAGCATCGGCGAGGGGGATTTGCTGCGCGTCACCCACCAGGGTTTTAAGGCCATAACGCCGCGCGGCGTGGGCGCAGGCCGCGGCCGAGTTGTCCACGGCGGTCACGCTGGCCGCGCCCGCCGCCACCAACGCCGCCGCGCCGTAGCCTTCACCGCAGGCGATGTCCAGGACGCGTTTGCCCTTCACCAGCGGCACGGCAAAGCGGTAACGGTGGATGTGCTCCCAAAACGTTTTGACGTCGGCTTTTTCGGGGACCATCCGCTCACCGGTGAATTCCAGCCCGGAATGGGTTGCGGGGTTGTTGATGCGCGGATTGTCCTGCGGGCGCGGGAGGTTCGCAAATGAAATCAGTCCTTCACCTTCGGCATCATGAAGGCGGCCACGGCGGCGGGCAGGAACAAAAAGCCCGCGTAGAACAGCACCGCGCGGTGGTCGCCGACCTTGGAGAACAGGCCGAAGAACACGGTGCCAAACGCGGCGGCGATGCGGCCGATGTTGTAGCAGAAGCCCGCGCCGGTGGTGCGCAGCAGCGTGGGAAAGAGCGGCGGGAGGTACATGGTGAACAAGGCGAACGCGCCCTGGCAAAAGCCGATGAGCGGGAACCAGCACAGGAGCGCGGCATGGTCGCGCGGGGTGTGGTACGCGCCGAACATGACGGCGAAGTAGGCGAGAAACGTCCACGCGATGGTTGCGCGATAGCCGAGGTGACGCGCGAGGCAGCCGGAAAAGAAGTTGCCGAGGATGGACGAGCCGATGACGAGGTACATGGCGGTGCTGGCGAGCTTGTTCCGTTGCTCGGGGGTCATGGCGAGGACGTCCGGGAGATTGCGCAGATGCTGCTGGTGCCAGAACATGAACGCCCAGTGCGCCGTGAGGGAGATGCCGCAGACGATCATCACCCAGAGGGTGATGCGCCGCGTTTCGCCGCGGAAGAGTTCGCCGAGGCCGGGCGCGTGGTTTTTGGCGCCGGCCTTGGCCGCGTGCCATTCCGCCGTCTCGGGCACGGCGCGGCGGATCCAGAACACGAGCAGCGCGGGCAGCACGCCCACGAGAAAGAGGCAGCGCGGCGGCGCGCTGGCCAGGAAAAAGTTCGCGGCCACGGCGGCGAGGATGCCGATGTTCACGCCGCTTTGCAGGGCGGCGGCGATCCACGGGCGCCAGGTCTTCGGCCAGGTTTCCGCCAGCAGCGACGCGCCCACCGCCCATTCGCCGCCGATGCCCAGCGCGGCGAGGAAGCGGAAGATCATCAGCTCCCACCACGTTTGCGCGAAGAACGAAAGGCCGGTGAACGCCGCGTAGGTCAGCACGGTGAGGCTCAAGGTCCGCGACCGGCCCAGGCGGTCGCCGATGAACCCGAAGACCCCGCCGCCCAGCGCCCAGCCAAGCAGAAACGCGCCCTGGATGATGGACGCGTACCGGCCCACGGCCGGGTCGGTGGTCGCGAGGCCGCCGAGCAGCAGCGCCACGAACGGCGCGGCCACGAGCGTATACAAGTGCATGTCCAGACCGTCAAACATCCAGCCCAGCCAGGCGGCGATGCCGGATTTGAGCTGCCACGGAGTGAGGCGGCGGTTCATGTGTGCGCCGTTTATAAATGCAGCGGGCGGGAAAGGACAGGATTTTTAAGCCGGGACGGCGGCCGTTTCTTGACATTCACAACGGCGGCGGGCGACACTCTTTTAAAGCTGAACGGGGCCGTTCCCCGTCATCCGCGCGGCGGCCGGCACCCGCGCAAAGTCCGAAGCCATTCCCATCAAACCATGTCCATCCCGGTGGTCGTCAGCATCACAACCTTACCCAGCCGCATTGGCAAAATGCGCCCCTGCCTGGATTCGCTCCTCGCCGGCGACGTGGTACCGGACAAAATCCTGCTGCCGCTGCCTAATTTTTCCCAGCGCGAGAATTGCGCCTACGAAATTCCTGCGTTCTTGAAAACGCAATATGGAACCGCCGTCGAGATCGTGGCGGCGGAACAGGACTTCGGGCCCGGCACCAAGGTTCTCGGGGTGTTGAACCGGATTCCCGACCCGTGTTATCTCATCGCGGCCGATGATGACGTGAGCTACCAGCCGCACTTTCTCTCCGGCCTGCTGGCCGGGCAACGCGGCGCCCACGCAGCATCTTTCAGCTATCACACGTATCGCACGGGCGGCCTGACCATCGGGCAGGCCTGCGACGGTTTCAGTTTTTATTCGCCGAACCTGCGCGGCCTCGACGCCTTCTACCAGGACCACGTCAGCGGGACCGATTTGTTTTATCACGACGACCTGTGGTTCTCGTTTTTTTTGTTCCTGCGGGGGATTGCCATCAAACGTCCGGTGATGGAAAAAGGCGCCGGCCCGGTCTACTCGGTGGTTCATAATACAAACCAGTTGCACACCTTGTCCGGCGAGCTTGCGCGCAAACAGCTCAACCGGCGCGGCATTCAGCGGCTCCTCCAGACCACGAAAACCGGGCCGCGCAAAAAATACCGGCTGCAGGCCGTCGCGGTCTTTGACGGCCTGATCACCTCGCCCGTCCGGCGCTTGAAACGCAAGGCGGATCAACTGAAGCGCGGCGCGGCACACTGAATTTTTATGGCAACGATCATCTTCGCGGACGACACGGGGCGCTATGCCGGCCCGGACTACGAAAAGCGTCCGCTGGGCGGCACCGAGTCGAGCGTCATCCAATGCGCGCGCGAACTGGCGCGGCGCGGTCATGTCGTGACGGTGTACTCAAATTGCGACGCGCCCGTGCTGGATCGGGGCGTGTCGTGGCTGCCGTTGAACACCCCGACGCGACCGGAAACGTGCGATCTCTTCATCGCCTGCCACCAGCCGCGGCTGTTTGGGTTCGTGCGCCGGCCCCGTCGTCTGGCGGTCTGGGTGTTGTGGCCCGTCAGCCAGCTTAAACATTACAAAAAACTCTGGCCGATGTGGCGGCACCGGCCCATTCCGGTGCTGATGAGCCTCTATCAGGCGCAAACCTATTCTCCGTTCCTGCCCCGGACCAGACCCAGGATCGTCCTGCCGCTCGGCCTGCCTGATGATGTGCGGGGCCAGGCACCTTTGGCCAGCGCGCCGCCGCGCCGCGCGATCTTCGCCTCGAACCCGCAACGCAACTTGCGGCGGCTCGTGGAAATCTGGGCGCAATCCATCCTGCCGCGCGTGCCGGACGCGGTGCTGGATGTGTATGGCCTCAACGGCGTCACCACTCACGAAGAAACGTGGAAACAGTGGGAGGGCACCTTGCTGCCGGCGGGCTTGCCGGCGGACATCAAAGCCTCCGTGCGCCTGCACCAGCCGCTCAGCCGCGCGGATTTGATCCGGACGATGCGCGGGTCGCGCGTGATGTTGTACCTCGGCCACAAGGCGGAGGCGTTTTGCCTGTCCGTCGCGGAAGCGCAGGCGCTGGGCGTGCCCGCCGTGGTCGCGCCGCTGACGGTTTTGCCCGAACGCGTCATCGACGGCCTGAGCGGTTTTGTCCGCGCGGATCCGGGTGAATTTGCGGGCTGCGCGGTTGAGCTCCTGACTGATGACACGCTTTGGCGCCGGCAACACGAGGCGGCGTTGCGCCATCAACAGGGCATCAACTGGTCGGAATACGCCGGCCGCCTGGAAAGCGCGCTGCTCGGCGACCGGTTTCCCATCTATCGTTCGGTCACGGCGCTGCCGCCGGGCAGCCAGAATGCGACCGGCCTTTAACTTTTTAACGCTGGATCTAAAATGCCGCGTGTCGCTGACAAAAAAACCATGTCGTGGGGCTGGGCGCCGGTTTTGGCGGGCAGAACTTTTGCAAACATTTTCAAATGGCCGATGCGCACAAACGCCTCGGCACCCGGCAAAGCCAGGTCTACCGCGAACTCAAACCCGACTGGCGGGTGCTGCGCCCTGCCGAGGTGAAAATGGCACCTACGACCGGCCAAAGACTACGAACAAGTCCAGGTCTTCGACGCCACCGACAAAATCAAAACCATCACCTGGCTCCCCGGCCGCCCCTATCTGCTGCACGACCAGACCTTCATTATTTTCCACCGCAAGGCGGACGCAGATCAAAAAATCTAGGGATCATTTTGTAAGCTCCGGCTCGCGAGGGTGCTTGCCCTCACCAGCTTCACTTCGGCATCTGCAACCCCACCTTGCTCGCCGCTTGCGCCACGTCCTTGTCTCCGCGTCCCGAGAGGTTCACGATGATCAGCTTGTCCTGGCCCATCTTTGGCGCACAGTGGATGACCTCCGCGACGGCATGCGCGCTTTCCAGCGCCGGAATGATGCCTTCCAGCCGCGCCAGTTTCATGAATGCTTCCAACGCCTTGTCATCGGTGGCGTAGGTGTAGGTCACGCGTTTCGCATCGTGCAGGAAGGCGTGTTCCGGGCCTACCGCCGCGTAGTCCAAGCCGGCGCTGACGCTGTGCGTGCCCTGGATCTGGCCGTCCGCATCCTGCAAAATATAGCTCCTCGTACCCTGCAACACGCCGAGCGATCCGCCGTGGAACCGCGCCGCGTGCTGCTCCGGCAGGATGCCGCGCCCGCCGGCCTCCACGCCGGTCATCTTCACACTCGCATCGTTAAGGAACGGATAAAACAAGCCGATGGCGTTCGAGCCGCCGCCGACGCACGCGACGAGCAGGTCGGGCAGACGCTTTTCCTTCTCCAAAATCTGCGCGCGCGCCTCGTCGCCGATGATGCGCTGAAAATTCCGCACCATCACCGGGTACGGATGCGCTCCGTACGCCGTGCCGAGGATGTAATGCGTATGGCGGATGTTTGTCACCCAGTCGCGCATCGCCTCGTTGACGGCTTCCTTCAAGGTCTTCTGCCCCGCATGGACCGGCACCACGTCCGCACCGAGCATCTTCATGCGGTACACGTTCAATTCCTGCCGTGCGCAATCCACCGCGCCCATGTAGATGACGCATTTCATCCCGAACATCGCGCTCACTGTGGCCGTGGCGACGCCGTGCTGGCCCGCGCCCGTTTCAGCGATGATGCGCGTCTTGCCCATGCGCTTGGCCAGCAGGATCTGGCCCATGGCGTTGTTGATTTTGTGCGCGCCCGTGTGGTTCAGGTCCTCGCGCTTGAGATAAATCTTCGCGCCGCCGAGTTCCTTCGTCAGGCGTTCGGCAAAATAAAGCGGCGTGGGCCGGCCGACGAATTCCTTGAGGTAATACGCAAGCTCCAGTTGAAATTCCGGGTCCGCCTGCGCGCGGAAATATTCCGCCTCCAGCTCCTGTAGCGGATGCATCAACGTCTCCGGCACATAACGTCCGCCATACGGACCAAAATGGCCCTGGGCATCCGGTAAATTCAATTCGGCAACTGCGCTCATATAACAATTCTCCCGCAAAGGCGGGAAGGGCGCAAAGGAATTTTATCGGGGTGCAGGTCCGTGACCCGCCAAACTTAAAACTCCAATAAACGCAGAGGCGCGGAGGACGCGGAGAAACGCAAAGAAGAGACTGTAACGCTGCCCTCTCTGCGACTCTCTGCGTTCTCCGCGCCTGCGTTTCTCCCTCTTTATAGCATTAAACCTTAACCCACCTGCCGGTGCCGGAAACACGTCACCAGATGGTCATTCACCATCCCGGTCGCCTGCATGTGCGCATAACAGATCGTCGAACCCACAAATTTAAACCCGCGCTTCAAGAGATCCTTGCTCATCACATCGGAGACCTCCGTGCGCGGCGGCACTTCCTTCATGCTCCTGCGCCGGTTGATGATAGGTTTCCCATCCACAAACCGCCACAGGTACGCGTCAAAACTCCCGAACTCCTCGCGCACATTCAAAAACGCCTTCGCATTTTGGATGGTCGCGGCGATCTTCAGCCGGTTGCGGATGATGCCGGGGTTGGCGAGCAGTTCGGCCACCTTCTTGTCGCCATAGCGCACGATCTTTTCCGCGACGAAATTATCGAACGCCGCGCGGTAGTTTTCACGTTTCTTCAAAACGGTGCTCCAGCTCAAACCCGCCTGCGCACCTTCGAGGATCAGGTACTCGAACAACAACCGGTCGTCATGCACCGGCACGCCCCATTCCATGTCGTGATAACGGATCATCATTTCCTCGGTCGGCCACGGGCAGCGGGACGGTTCTTTTTTCATATGCTGGTCTTGACCAGGAAAGATTCCCGAAAGGCGCGACCGGCGCAAAGAATTTTATCCGGCCGCCGGTGGCTCCGTGTCCGGGCGTGGTTAAAGACCGGTCTGGGGGGCAACCTGTGAAAAACTATCTGTGTCCATCCTGGCCCATCTGTGGTTAATTCTCCGTGGATGCCGCCGAAATATAAATCCTCCAACCGCGCCAACGTGCTCGCCGCCTGGCGCGGCGTGGACACGGCCCCGCTGGAAGTGGCCCGCGCCAACGCCGC
The DNA here is from genome assembly GCA_031290985.1 of Verrucomicrobiia bacterium. Taxonomy (GTDB): domain Bacteria; phylum Verrucomicrobiota; class Verrucomicrobiia; order Limisphaerales; family UBA11358; genus UBA11358. The sequence continues at coordinate 8,952 of JARLJW010000035.1, forward strand.
CAAAAGCGTCGGTGAGGTTCTCCCCGGCCTGCTGAAAGAGCTGCGGATGGACGCCCGCCAGGGCGAGGCCGAACTCGTCAAGGTCTGGAACTCCCAGATCGACCCCGTCATCACCGCCCACGCCCAGCCCGCCAACCTGCATAACGGCACCCTCTTTGTGAACGTGGACAACAGCGCGTGGCTCGCGGAAATCGTCCGCTACCGCCGCAAGGAGATCATTGAGCGCCTCCAAAACAGCTTCGGCAAATCCGTGGTCAAAAAAATCTCCTTCCGCATCGGTTAAAGCCTTGGCGCAGAACGCCTCGTTCCCGCACCGCCCGTCCCGTCCGCAAATTGTCACATTTTTGGTTTTGGTTTCCCCCGTGCCGTTCCTTATTTTAGGCCCAGAATGGAAACTGTGCGCCGGGCGGTCATTGACGTCGGCACCAACTCAATCAAGCTGTTGGTGGCGGACGTGCGTGGTCGCGAGGTTTCGCCGGTCCATGAGGAATCACGGCAGACCCGCCTGGGAAAGGGGTTTTACGAAACCCACCGGCTCCAGCCCGAGACCATCGCCCACACCGCCGAGGCCGTCTGGGAATTCGGCGAGATCGCGCGTGAACGAAATTCCAGCTCCATCCGCGTCATCGCCACCAGCGCCGCGCGCGACGCCGTGAACCCCCGCGACCTCACCAATGCAATCGAACGTGCCTCCGGCCTCCGGACCGAGATCATCACCGGCGCCCGCGAGGCCGACTGGGCCTTCCAAGGCGTGGCCACCGACGCGGATCTCGCGCAGCATCCGCTCCTCCTGCTCGATGTCGGCGGCGGCAGCACCGAATTCATCCTCGGCCACGGCCAGAAAAAATCTTTTGCGCACAGCTTTCCGCTCGGCACCGTGCGGCTCATGGAAAAATTTCCCCATGGCGACCCGCCCACGCGCGGTGAATTCACCAAGTGCCGCGACTGGCTCAAGGACTTTTTACATCACGAAGTCCGTCCGCAACTGGAACCCGCGCTCAAAAATGAAACCGGCGAAATCCAGCTCGTCGGCACCGGCGGCACCACGAGCATTCTCGCGCGGCTGGAGAAAAAAATGGACCACTTCGACCGGGAAAAGATTGAGCGCACCGTCCTGACCTTCGACCAGATCGTCGCGCATCGCAAAAACCTGTGGCAGCTGCCGCTGGCCCGGCGGAAAGAAACCCCCGGCCTGCCCAAGACGCGCGCCGACGTCATCCTCACCGGCGTCCTCATCTACGAATGCGTGATGGCCGAGTTTGGCTTCCAGCAACTGCGCGTCAGCACCCGCGGCCTCCGCTTTGCGGCCGTCATGGATTCGTGAAAATTTGGAGCGGCGGGCAGTCGGCAAATCGCCTATCGTACATCCATGCGCGTTTTGATCGTCGGCTGCGGTTACGTCGGCCTGCCGCTGGGCATTGAACTGGTGCGGCAGGGCCACACGGTCTCCGGCCTGCGCCGCAGCCTGGCCGCGGAGAAGGAGTTGCAGCGCGTCGGCATCCAGCCGTTGCATGCGGACATTACCCTTCCCGAAACCTTGGCGGCGCTTCCGCGTGAATTCGACTGGGTCGTGAACTGCACCGCCTCCGGCGGCGGCGATGCGGACAACTACCGCAAAATCTACCTGGAAGGAAATCACAACCTCCACGCGTGGCTGGCACCGTCGCCGCCCAAAAAATTCGTCTACACGAGCAGCACCAGCGTTTATGCGCAGAACGACGGCTCGCTGGTGACCGAGGCCAGCCCCGCAGAGCCGGAGGCGCCGACGGCCAAAATCCTGGTGGAGACGGAAAAATTTCTCCTCGCCCAGGCGCGCAATCAATTTCCCGCGCTCATCTTGCGCGTGGCCGGCATCTACGGCCCGGCGCGCGGCCATGCCTTCAAGCAGTATCTCCGCGGCGAAGCCCGCATCGAGGATGGAGGCGCACGCTGGCTCAACATGATCCATCGCGATGACGTCATCGGCGCCATCATCGCCGCCCTGGAACGCGGCACCCCCGGCGAAATCTACAATGCCGTGGACAACGAACCCGTGAGCCAGTTGCATTTTTTCGAATGGCTCGCGGCCCAACTGCAAAAGCCGCTGCCGCCGCGCGCCCCGGGGGACACGGAAACCTGGCGCAAACGCGGCGTGACCAACAAGCGCGTCAGCAATGCCAGGCTGCGCGCGGAACTGCGCCATCAGTTCAAGTTCCCTGATTTCCGCGCCGGGTACGCGGCCGAGATTGCGCACATGGCCGCCGACCACGGATAGGCGGTTTGCGCGGCAAAACCGCTCTGCCCTGCCAAAACAAAAAGGCGTTGCCGCATCCGGAACCGGATGCGCAACGCCTTTTGCCTCGGCGAAAAATGTTAAACTGCGGTGTCGCCCCGTTCATCCGTGCGGATGCGGATGGCTTCATCGACGGTGGAGACGAAAATTTTTCCGTCGCCGATCTTGCCCGTCTTCGCCGCCTTGATGATCGCGTCCACCGCGGTTTTCACCAGGTTATCGGCGACGACCGTTTCGATTTTGATCTTGGGCAGGAAGTCCACGGTGTATTCGCTGCCGCGATAGATTTCGGTGTGGCCCTTTTGCCGGCCAAAGCCCTTGACCTCGCTGACCGTCATGCCCTGGATGCCCAGTTCATTCAGCGCGTCTTTGACTTCGCTCAACTTGAACGGTTTGATGATGGCTTCAATTTTTTTCATATTAATATTAGCTTGGTTCACTCATTATACGCACGTTCCCCGTGTTGGGAAAGGTCTAGTCCGATGCTTTCGTCTTCCTGGCTCACCCGCATCCCCACCGTCGCATCCACGATCTTGAAGATGATGAACGTGCCGATCACCCCCAGCGCCGCCGTAAACGCCACGCCGATGAACTGGTTCATGAATTGCGCCGTGCCACCAACGAGCGAAACCACCGCGCCGTTCTTCATGAATGTCGTCGCAATGGCGGGGTTCACCCCGGCATTCGCCAACAAACCCAGCATCAGCATCCCCGTCACGCTGCCGACGCAGTGCACGCCAAACACATCCAGGGAATCATCGTAACCCAGCCCGGCTTTCAGCTTCGACACCGCAAAATAACATACCATGCCGCCCGCCAAACCGATGCAAAATGCCGCCGGGATGGTCACGTATCCGGATGCCGGCGTGATGGTGGCGAGCCCGGCGACCATGCCGGACGCCGCGCCGAGCACGCTGGCCCGGCCTTTCAGCAGCCATTCCACGAACATCCAGCTCATCGCCGCCGCGGCGGCGGAAAAATGGGTCGCGGCAAAGGCGCTCGTCGCCAGCCCGCCCGCGCACAACGCGCTGCCGCCATTGAAACCAAACCAGCCCACCCACAGCAGCCCGGTGCCGACGAGCGAAAGCACCACATTATGCGGCACCATTGGTTCCCGCGGATAACCGTCGCGCTTGCCCAGGAGCAGCGCCAGCACCAGCGCCGAGGCGCCGGAACTGATGTGCACCACCGTGCCGCCGGCGAAATCGAGCACGGGAACCTTCCCGCCCAGCGCCCAGTTGAACAAGCCGCCCTTGCCCCACATCATGTGGCAGATCGGCAGGTAAATGAGCGTCATCCACAGCAGCATGAACAGGATGTAGCCGCTGAATTTCACGCGCTCCGCGATCGCGCCGCTGATCAGCGCCGGCGTGATGATGGCGAACATCAGTTGGAACAGCATGAAGGTCTGGTGCGGAATCGTCCGCGCATAATCCCCGTTGGGCGTGGCCCCGACGTCTTTGAGAAACAGATACGTCAACGGGTTGCCGAAAAAGGAATTTCCCTGCGCGAACGCCAGGCTGTAGCCGAACACCAGCCAGACCGTGGAGATCAGCCCCATCAACACCAGGCTGTGCATCATCGTGGCGAGGACGTTTTTGTTCCGCACCAGGCCGCCGTAAAACAGGATCAGGCCCGGCGCGGTCATCATCAGCACCAGCGCGGAACTGGCCAGCAGCCAGGCGTTGTCGCCGTTGTTGACCGTCAGGACGGGTGCGGCCGCCTCCGCCGCCTGGGCCACCCCCGCGAGACCCGAAAAGGCCAAAATCAGGCATGAATAAAACAAAATAAGTCGTCTAAAGCTATGAGTCCGGTTCATGGATGCGAAGTTCAGCAGGTATGCCCCGGGGTGTCAACGGCGACCTTGCTGAAAACTTGTTCGATTTTGTCCGCGTTCATGTTTACTTTGCCCGCCGAATGTCCGCTGAAGCAGACTTTACATTGTGCAAATGTGCATTGCAACCCTTGTTTTATTATTGTTTCGAGGGGTTTTGAATGAAAAAGTATAACAATGAAAACACCCAAAAAGACCATTTCCTGCCCAACAGGGAGATTCGCACTGGCTCAAATGCAGAGGCTGAATCCCGATGTGAAAAGTATAACTTTAAGGGTGCTTCTCCATCACAAAATACAGGGTGAGGATTCCCCATTGGTAAGGCTTTCAGAACGGCAGGTAGCCATTCTGGCGATTGAAGCTCACCCCTATAGCTTCAATTAAATCCGCACTGGAAATCCGACCAATTTGGCTGGCTGTATCGCTATTGACTACGTTGATTGGCTGGCCGACAATCCCCAAACAACTGAGGGATTCAAAATGAAAATCTTTATTAGCTGGTCAGGAAAACACAGTCATCAGGTGGCAACAACACTCAAGGAATGGCTGCCATATATTTTCAACGGCATTCAATTGTTTGTCTCCTCAGAAGACATCCGGAAGGGCAAGCGTTGGCCGTTGGAAGTGAGCAAAGAACTTGATGTGAGTAATTTTGGGATTGTGTGCCTGACGCCGGATAATCTGGATGCTCCTTGGCTGCTTTTTGAAGCGGGTGCGTTATCCAAATCAGTTAAAGAAGCGAGTGTTTTCACGCTGCTTGTCGGCGGTTTGAAAAATTCAGACATTGATGGCCCCCTATCCCATTTCCAACACACCTTATTTGAGAAGGAAGATTTTTTTAAGCTGGTGTCTGCAATCAACGAAGGTCACGAGCAAGCCAAACAAGAAGCGGCAAGGCTTCGAAAGATATTCGACAAATTCTGGGACGAATTGGAAGCCAGCATATCCAAGACGGTAAAATCGGAGGCAAAACCTGAAAAAAGACAGCGAAGCTCAGAAGAGATTCTTGACAAGTTGCTAGAGTTGACGAGCTACATTGCACGGAAAATGCCCGATTCATCCGAGCCGGAGCCTGCGCAATTAAAATATGTTAATAGGAATCTGAAGGACTTAATTCTTGAACAGGTTGGGAAAACAAGCGCATTCATAAAGGGGTATCTTGACGACTCGATTGGTATGACGTTTGCAAACAACACCCTAACAATTTTCTGGCCCGCTGAGGTTGAAGAAAATATGATGCTAGTCGATAATGTCCGCACGCATACTTTGCTAAAAGTAATTTTGGCTCAGCAAGGGTTTGGCCATGATAGTTCGATTGTTTTCAGGACAGCTTCCGAGGCGCTTCCCCCTCCCCCTCCTCCGAAACCAGTACCGACCCGTACCCCTCCTGCCCGTCACCCCCAAAAATGAGGGGGAAAAACTAACCGGAAAAATACTACTTTAGGTGTTTTTTTTAATTTGAGCCGCAGGTCAGTCATATTTATTTGGATGACAGACCCGCATAAAATTATCACCGTCTTGGAGGCAGTACTTGAAAGAATTGACCAGACCGTTTCAACCATGCCTCAGCTTGTCAGCGAGGGTGACACGGACGCCCTAGCCGGTAAAATTCAAACGTATCAGGCCCAAATTGCACGTGTTAAGAGTGCGTTGCAGAAGCAGAGAAGCCATGAGAAGCGTAAGCGAGAGCTTGAAACCCAAAACAGGCAGAACGACCCCAACAGCTAGGACATCTAGGGGCTTACGCTTGCACGGACACGGAAGAATCTATTTGTTCCTGCTGCCGCCCCGTAAGTTCCCGGACTTGCGGCAGTCCAGTTCACCAAATCGGGGCTTGATTCTAAAATAATTTGAACATTTCCACTGAGGCTTGCGGGAACCACAATCGCATCAGCGGGAACATAGTTTGAAATCACGGTTGCCGTTTGGCTGAATATCCCCTTTAGGCTGAGGGTCTGAAGGCAAAGTCCCTGCATGTACGAAGGGCGCAATCAAAATGGAAAGTAGGATTAGAAGTAATTTTCTGCGCTTCATTTCCAAAAATTGAACGCCAATTCCTCCACCATGTCGAGAGGTATCAGCCAGCGCAGGCCATCACCCGCTTAGCCCCCAATTCAAAATCATCATGCGTCTTTTCCGCAATCTTGATGACTTCGCTTAGTGATTCAATGTTGGTGCTGGAATTGTCATGGTTCAACCGTGCTGCCGTTTCACTTTGCCACTGAGATTCCAAACGCTGAATTTCAGCCGTAGCCTCATCCATCATTTTGGCAATTGTTTCAACCGCCACATTCTTTTTCAAAAGTTTAGCAGCGTTTTCGATGATGGTTTGCTGCTCTGCAATCTGCCCTTTGATGATGTTGGAATTGTCTTTCATCGGCTTCTGTGATTCCCCAATCAATTCTTTGGGCGACTTTTTTAAGCGCATAATGAAATCAGTTTCCAAATCACCATCTTTGATGGTGAATCCTTTGGACATATTTTTGCACCCGTTCAACCGTGCTGCATTGCATTGGTAATAAGAATGTGAAATTGCTTTTCCTTTGTAGTCGTATTCAGATTTCCGACAAAGCAGAGATGCACCACACACACATTTTCCAACCCCAACGAAAAGTGAAATCACATCCCCCTTGGTGCTTCCTCCTCGCCGCTTGGTGTTCTGCTTCAGCAGATATTGCACCGCCCTAAAATCGGATTTTGAAACCAAGACTGGCAAATATTTTTCTATCTTTATTCCCTTGTAGGTGAAGTCACCCGTGTAGGCTTCATTGGTGAGAATCATAAAAATGCTGGTTCCACTCCATTGCTTTCCATCGTTCCTGCCCAACGATGATTTCCCCTTTCCGGCAATAAACTTCTCATTCAAATCCCGTGCAATGGCTGATTTGGATTTGCCATTCAGATAATCTTGGAAAATGGTTTTAACCAAATTTTTGCGTTTTAGGTCTTCAACCCATTCCCCGTTCTCAACCCCTTTGATATACGTTGGCATTGAACCACCAAAATAAATTCTCTTCCCCTTTTGTGCATCCTGAACCAGCTTCTTGAATCCCCCTGTGCTTCTGTTGGAAAGTTTGTTGCTGTACTGGAAGGCAGCATCCAATTCAACGGCAGTGATGATAACAGCAGTAACATCATTCAAACTCTCTTTGGTCAAATGCCGTTTGTTGTTGTCCGTATAGATTTCAATTCCACTACGAAGGATTTTTTTAATCAAATCCTGTGCATCATCCAAGGTTAGCCGTGTGGCCCGGTCGAGTGCTTCCAGAACCATCACGCTACCTTGTGGAATCAAGCCTTGCTTGGCAGCATCACAGATGCTTTCCAAGGTCTTTTTATTGTCCCCTTTGTATGCCGACACGCCCAAAGATTTGGCGTTAAATTTCGGCTCATATCGCCAGCCCTTTTCTTTTGCCACCTTTGCGGCTATCGGCTCCTGACGCTCCAAACTGCTGCCTAGTTCCTGTTTTTTAGAACTGAACCGTATGTACGAGAAACACAATTTGCCATTGGATTCAACTGGGGTTTCTTTCATATTCTTTCCGATGTCTTTGATTTTTTATAGTTATGGAACATTTGCATAATGTCAAATCTTCCGAAGCGCAACTTACTCCCATGATGGCGCAGTATCGCCGTATCAAAGGCGAACTGCCCAAGGATGCCCTGCTGCTCTTCCGCCTCGGCGACTTTTACGAGATGTTTTTTGAGGATGCCCAGGCCGGCGCCCAGCTCCTCAACCTCTCGCTCACCGCCCGCAATGGCGTGCCCATGTGCGGTTTGCCGCATCACGCCGCCAACGGCTACATCAGCCGCATCCTCAAGAGCGGGCGCAAGGTCGCCATCTGCGACCAGACCGAGGACGCCAAGCCCGGCAAGCTCGTCAACCGCGAGGTCACCCAGATTCTCTCGCCCGGCACCCATTTCGACGACCGCATGCTCGTTGCCGAGCGGAATAATTTCCTGGCCGCCGTCAATCCCGCCGGCAAAACCTACGGCCTCGCCCTCGTGGACCTGACCACCGGCGATTTCCTGACCACGGAACTGGAAAATGACGCCGCGCTGCTCGCCGAACTGGAACGGCTCCGCCCGGCCGAGATCATTTTTCCCACCGAGGGCACTTCCGTGCGGGCACTATTGCAAGGAGCCTTCCAGATCATCAGCGGCTACGATGACTGGACCTTTGCGCCCGAGACCGCCTTCTTCACCGTGCGCGAACATTTCAAGGTCGCCACGCTCGATGGCTTCGGCCTCAAAGACCGCTCCGCCGCCATCGGCGCGGCGGGCGCGGCGCTGCATTACCTCGCGCAAAATCTGCGGCGCGATGTCAAGCACCTCACCCGCATCTCGTTTTACCGGCGCAGCGATTTTCTTACGCTCGATTACACCACGCTGCGGCATCTGGAAATCCTTGAGCCGCTGCATCACGATGCCCCGCGCAACTCCTCGCTCTATGGCGCGCTGAACCGCACGGCCACGCCCATGGGCGCACGGCTGCTGCGCCAATGGCTCTCGCAACCGCTCGCCGCCGTCCTCCCGATCCAGCGGCGGCAGGAGGCCGTGCGGACCTTCATCAATAATTCCTTCGGCCTCGACAGCTTTCGCCAGCAGTTGGCGAACGTGCGCGACCTCGAACGCACCATCGGCCGTGTCAGCACCGGTTCCGGCAATGCCCGCGACCTTGTCGCCCTGCGCCTGGCGTTGGAGCAGATTCCCACGCTGAAGCAGACCTTGGCCACAGTGGGGCGGGTGCCTCCGCCAACCGGATTGTTGGCCGAAAATCCCGCAACGGCCTGCGAGAATGCCAGCAGCCTGATTACCGAACAGGATTCGAAAATTTCCGAGCTGCCCGACCTCGTTGACTTGATCGGACGCGCCATCACGGACGAGCCGCCGCTGGCCATCAAGGAAGGCGGCATGATTCGCGATGGCTTTGACGCTGGCCTCGACGAACTGCGCACCGCCCAGCGCAGCGGCAAGGATTGGATCGCCAAATTGCAGGCGGATGAGATCGAACGCACCGGCATCACCTCGCTCAAGGTGCGCTTCAATTCCGTCTTCGGTTATTACATCGAAGTCACCAAGTCGAACCTCGACAAGGTGCCCGCGCATTATCATCGCAAGCAGACCGTGGCGAACGGCGAACGTTTCATCACGCCGGAGCTGAAGGACATGGAGGGCAAGATTCTCGGCGCGGAAGAACGCAGCGTGAAGCTGGAATACGAAATTTTTCAGCGCGTCCGCGAATCCGTTTTAGGCAGCCTGCCGCAAATCCAGCAGACCGCCGCCGCGCTCGCGCAACTGGATGTCCTCGGCGCCTTCGCCGAAACCGCGCGCCTGTTCAATTACACCTGCCCGCACGTCGCCGATGAAGGCGTGTTGCAGATGCGTGATGGCCGGCATCCGGTCTTGGAACAACAACTCGTTGAAGAACGCTTTGTGCCGAATGACACGGCACTGAGCAGCGGAGGGGGGGGGGGGGGGCGGGGGCGGGGGGGGGGGGGGGGCGGGGGGCCGGGCGGGGCGGGGGGGGGGGGGGGGGGGGG
>JARLJW010000005.1 GCA_031290985.1 Verrucomicrobiia bacterium
AGACCTGATTCATTCCGCCGGTCCCCAGCGGCTTCTCAACAACGCGTGGAGAGGTGGCAGAGTGGTTTAACGCGCACGCCTGGAAAGCGTGAATACCCAAAAGGTATCGGGGGTTCGAATCCCCCCCTCTCCGCCATGTTGAACAAAACCCTAGTAAAAACTAGGGGTTTATCATTTCTGCGGTTGGCTAAAAGTCTTCAAACGTGTGCAAAACGTGTGCAAATGTTCCCAAAAAACACCATAAATCACGGTGGTTCAAGGTGGCTCAAAGCGCTCGCTTCAGGGCCCCGACGAGAGCCCCGATGTTGGTTTTCACGAGGGCGGCTGGGGTTTGGACATGCCCGAAGGTGACACGGGTGAATCCACCTTTTTCGCGCGCTCTGTGGCGGGCATGGGGCGCGCGCGGCGGCGTGGTGTGGCGCGTCTGGTCCAGACGCAAAAACGCTTGCAAGCGCCCGGGCGGGGGCGTAGTGTCGCGATGACCGCAAGAGAATAGGCGGTCTCGGCAATGTCACGCGGACTTAATCACCCGCGATGCCGATTCGATGACAACCATTTGCCAGGCGCTTTGATAGCCGCATTCGTGATTGTTTGCGGTGACACGGATTCTCCCTTCAAGCGCCTGGCATTTTGCCGATAAAGAGACATGAATCACGATAAAGAATTAGCCGAGTTGCTGTTGGCACTCCCAGAGGAAGAGCGGCGGCGGGAAATTGCAGTTATACGCAAAACGATCATGGCGGTGGAAGGTTTTGGACGCACGTTACGACCTTTATGCATTCGATCAAAGGTGACGGAGAAATGCCGGCGATGTGTGCTGGGGAGGAACTGACCATGAATCTAAATTCTGACAAAGGGCCTTCCGGGAAAATGCTCAAATATTTGAGCTCACTTCCCGAGGCTGAGCGCGATAATCAGATCGATGATTTTTTGCGGCTGGTTTTTGCATTGCGCAATCCTCATCGCCGGCCGGGCCTTCCGCTACCTGATTACCATGTGTCAAGGTGCGTAAGATGCATCTGTTCTCCGAACTGACTTCCAGACTTTCAACAATACCCGCCGGTTCACGCCGGCGGGTTTTTTAATGCTCGCTTGGGAAGTAGGGACGGTGCTGTTCGAGCCGGGCGGCCTTCTCTGGATCTTTATCCTCATAGCCAATCAAGGTTTGGTCCCAGATTTCTCTTCGTGTCGTTTCGTATTTTGCCCGGATTTCCTTTTCGGGGAATTCCTCATCCAGAATGCGAACGATGGCCTCCAGGTTGCATCTGGCTGCATGGTCGGCCGCGAGCGCGACGTCAGCGGTATCATTGAGATCTTGCCTCAGTTCTTCAATGCTCATGTTTTTGTTATCAGCCGGGTGTTTAGCACCTTTCCGGCGCCGTTCAAAGTTTGAATTTCGGTTACCAGCTTGGCGATTCCGTCCGCGGTTTGCTTGGCGCTCAAGTCGTCAGGGCGCACCCCGGCATCGATCAGGCCTTGCTTGAGCTGGGTCATGCGGTTGACGTCCCAGTCTACGTCCTGTTTTGAACCATACATCCGGTCGTACTGGGTGGCATACTGCATGCGCTCGAGCTCCTGGGCCTGGGCGGCCATTGGCGAGTCGCCGCGGCCAAGATCGTACACCCCGCCTTTGCCGTATGCCTTTTGCAGGCGCTCGGTGTATGCGGTCCCGGCAATCTGTTCGGTCGAAAGATATGTGCCTGACTCCGCTTCGGCTTTGGAACGGGCGCGTAGCTCTTTCAGTTTCGAAACGGCATTGTTTACTTGAGTCTGACGATCGAGTTCCTGGGTGGATTGTTTGTCAATTTCGAGGTTGGCTTGCTTGACCTCCTGCTGTTTCTTAAGCAGCTCTGTCTGCAATTTCGTAGCGGCAACGTCGTCGCCGCGGCGCGCGGCTTCCATGAATTTGGACTGCAAATCTTTTTCGTCCTCCTTGAGCATCTTCAAGTGCTCCTCTGCGGGTACCACCTGCTCGAGTTCATCACGATATTCGGCGTGAGCTTTGTTCACTTCGGCCTGATGGTCTTTTTGGATTTTGAGCTGTGCGGCCACTTCCTTCGCGCGCTGGCCAGCATCCTTTTGCGACGGTTCGGCGGGGTTGATCTTTTCAAGCCGCGCATCCAGGCGTTTGCCTTTCAACTCTGCCTCGCCAGTGTTCACGCCGGCGGCGTCCAACATGCCGCCAAGACTTTGCCGGCCGATCTGTTTGACCATCCCACCGAATCGCGTGAATATGTTGTCCTTTGCGGCGCTGATAAGAATTTGGCCCATCGTGGCGAGGTTTGATACCTCCTTATCGGTTGGGGCGAATTTGTGAACCCACTCAGAAGCCTCAGCCATCCTAGTTTTGTCAATCGCGTCAATGAATCCGCGATAATTCCTGCCAAGCAGCTCCATCATCATGGACGCGCGACGGGTTGGGTCGTGGATAGCCTCGAGACGCTCTAAGATTTCACCATAGACTGCTTGAGCAGACAAGGCGGAGCCGGTGGAATCGTTGAGTGTAACACCCCATTTGGCGAACTTGGCGGCGGCCTCGGTGGATCCTTCCCGGGCGTCGCCGATCGTGGAAACGAGATGCATCAAACCGGTTTTTGCGGATTCCGCATCGCCACCGGTTTTTGAGACGGACCGCAAAAACGCCTGGTAGCCTTCGGTGCTGAAACCGGCGTCCTCAGCTTCCCATTGAGTGTTGCGAGCCTCTTTGCCGGCCGCGGCGGCTTTTCCGTAAAGGTATTTAGTGCCACCGATCATTGCGACGGGGGCTGCCAACCGTCCGGCCAGGCCGGAGAGCTTGGACATTATACCGCCACCACCGCCGCCGGCGCCAGGTAAACCCGGCAGCGAGACTCCTCCCGCATCGCGCTGTCCTTCCTTGAACGCGGCGCCCGAAGCCTTGCCGGCTTTGCGGTAGTAGGTCACCAGATCGCGGGTCATGGTCTCGGGCATGAAGCCGCGCTCGATCTCTTTGCCGGCGTTTTTGACCTGGCCGACGAGGCTGCGGATGGCGTCGCCCATGGCCGTATTATCCATGCCGGTGGCGATGATTATGGTTTCTTTGCGGGTGCTCATTTTGGAGTTGTGCGCCGGCCTGCCGGAAAGGCCGGGCCGACCGGCGCGCGTTGTTACCAACCAAATTATCCCAGGTAGTTCAATTCGGATTCGAGCCGGCGTAGGCTGTTGGCGATTTCCGCACGCTTCTGCGCGCGATTTTGCTGCCATTCTGCCAGGTCCATCTCGTCAGCCGGCGTCGCTTCGTTCAATAATGTGTTTAATTCGCCGACGGCAATGGCAATGTCGGCTCTCTGGTTTGGGGTCACATAAGTTTGGCTCATATTTATTGGTGGTTTGTGGTGGTGGTGCGGAAAATTAGCCTTTGGGGTCGATGTCCTCCGGTTTGGCGGGCGCGGGGAAGGCGTTCACCTTTTTGCGGAGGGCCTCCAGCTCGAGGGCCGCGGCCGTCGCGCGTGTGTCGGTGTTGGCGTCCTGGGCATTGGCGGCGGTCTGGGTGGTCTCACTTTCCCGCCGGCTTAATTTATTCTGCAGGTCCGCGCGCTTCGTGGCCCGGCTGGAGGCGTCTGGGTCGTCGATGATCGAGATCATCAGATTTGTTATTTCCATACTGGCCGCCAGATCTGCCAAGACCTGATTACTGCGCGCCGTAAATTTTTGATTCTCCGAATCGTGGTCGTCAGTTTTGCAAAAACGCGGATCGCGCAGGATTTGGGGACAGGCGGCGGCCGCAAGTTTGGCGTCCTGAGCCCGGTACCATGAGGCTATGATATCGCCGTCTTTTAGGTGTGGATTCATGCGGTGTGTACGTTGGCGAGGGCCCAGAGGTTTAGATCTTGAAGGAATTTTTCGCGGTCGCGAACCTGGGTTGGGCCAAAGGCTTCAAGCCAGGCGGCGAACATTGTTTCGGCTTCAGTTTTATCCGATGGCGCAGGCGGGTTTTCGAGGGTGGGGCTTTCGATGTTGGGCTTACTCGCTGGGCACGGGCGTTCGATCAATTGCGGCGCATATATCCGGTCCACCAAACCCATTTGAAGTGCCTCGACGGCGCTGAAGTAGTTGTCACCAGTCAGCCAGGCGCGAACTGTGGTAGGATCTTGCTTGGTGCGCCGGCTGATAATCTCTTCGATGCGTGCTGTCAGTCCGTCCAAAACGGAAGCGGCGTGGCGAAGATCGTCGGCTGTGCCAAATGCGAAGTTGGATGGACCGTGGACCAACACCCGGGCCGTTGAAACGCACTCTATGTGCTGGGCGGCCATCACAGGCAGCAACGCAGCCGAGCCCCAGCGGCCGGTGATAGTGGCCGTGACCTGTCTACCTTGAAGCGCATCGTAGAGCATCAAGCCAGCCCCGGTGGAGCCGCCTGGGCTATCGACGCGCAAGTCGACTGCGCGGGAGTCGCCCAACTCGGCAATGAGTTCTTCGGCGGGGCGGCCAACTCCAATTTCGCCAATCAGGTGCAGTGTGGTAGCACCGCCTTTTTTGATGATTGAGAACCAGTTCATGTCAAGTTTGAGCGAACGTGCTGGCAGGGCGGCCAAGGCCAGAAACGAGTGAACCGCGGACCGCAGCGAAGGCGGGAAACCGGGAAGACAGATTGATAATCAGTCGCACCTGGGCCGGCGGAAGGAAAGCAGCGTCGACAAACGCGTCTGCGCGCCGGAAGTGGAATTGTTTGTCTGCGCTGGCCTTCGCACGGAGCCCAGCGAGCACGTGGAAGCGAGCCAGGGCCGAGCAACTGCTACCATGGAAAATGTTCGGGGGAAGGTCCATCAGTTGGCCGGGGTGAGATTTATCGGAATGTGTTTGAGCATCTGCGCTGGTGAGTGCTGCAGGCATGGGTCTCCGGATTGCTCGGTCAACCGCCAGCTTGCCTGCCACGCGGTGGCCAGGATGACGCTGGGCTGGAATTCCACACCGAATTTCTCGGCTTCGGACCGTTCCATTTTTTCCCGCTGCGCCGCGAACCGAGCCATTACCGTTTGTGTGTCGGTCAGGATCGTTTTAACGATGACTCTGGCTTCATTCGACAGGGCGCCAAGCTGTTCATGCAGGCCATGGCGCCGGCGGCGCGCCTCGGTCTGAAGGGCTTCCTTGGACAGAAACCTTGTCTCTTTCGGAGCATCGGCGATGGTTCCGAGCTGCTCCTCATACTTCGCGACAGTCGCGCTGACCGACCATTCCGTGAGCTTCGCCTCAATCTCATTGTATCGCTCGCTGAGGTCGGTCAGCAGTTGAACCTGGCCATGGCTGGCAACGCTGTCTCCCATCGCTTCCAGAACCGCGGAAACAAACATCTGGCTCAATGGGAGGTCTTCAATGAATTCGCCGGGGCGAGAAAACTGAACGGGGCGAGGGTCGGGAATCCCCAGTGGGGCCCGAATGGCCGCCGGCAGGCGCTGGACCAGCTCCAGCGGGGCGGTTTTTGGAAGCGCCCATGGCGCGCCTGGTCGTTTATCTTGGGGTCGGTAGCTCATAATTTTTAATCGATGCTCAAATTTTAACCGCTCCAGCGGTGGAAACCAGAGCGTGACAACATGCCCTTTGAGAATCGCCTTTAATTCCGGCCAATTCCTGCGCCGATTTGTCAACTTGCCGATAGATTGTCTGACGGCTGACGCAAAGCTTCTGCGCCAATTGTGGCGGCGGCAACCGCTTTGCTGATGGACAGTCGAGCGCCTGGGCATACGCCAGAGCCCGCCGGCCGATCGTGGCAGGGTCGTGGGTGTCGTGGGTGATGCGCTCAAAGGCGGCGCGCAGCATATTCTCCTGTTCGCCGGCCAAGCGGTTGGCAAATCGATTTAGAAACTCCGCATGGACTTTCCCGGCCAGGATGGCATCGGCCGGCGGAAGACCGGCATCCAAGAGCGCCTCAACAAAGTCTCGGCTGTGTAATGGCGCTTCCATGGCTTGGCTTTACGGAGCCGGAGCTGGCGGGAGCTGTGATGCCCAGCCGGCAGCGCTTCCGAGCGCTGGCGCTGGCAGGGCGGGGATGTCGAGAGGCAGGAAGGGCTGACCACGGTCCCGCCGGCGCCGACGGTGGTGGGCCACTTGTTTACGGTTGGCCGCAAGATAGGCTTCGCCAAGCCGTTGCTGGCGGGCCTTGACACTGGCGAGCATCCGCTCACGATCCCGAGCGTACTGGGTGCCTGGGGTTAGAATCTTACGGGGCCTGCCTCTCATAATTTTTCCGGGTGCAATTATTTTTCCGGGGGTTTTTCTCTATAAATTTGGACCGTGCAAATTGTCGGGAATGTTCAAATACCTTGTCTATTAAAGGGTAAAAAGAGATTCCTTGAAATTTTCCATAAACAGGACTCTAAATTCTTGGCCGGCGCCGCCTTTGGACTTCAGTCCAAAGCATCGCGCCGGGTGTCTTTTTGATTTTCAGTCCGTCTTTGATCATCGCGACGCAATATTCGAGTGCGTCAAAGACGGCGGAGTATTCGTCTACGAATAGCCGCTCCCGCCAGCCGGTGCCGAGCTTCCAGTGCTGGGCCCAATCGTCGTCGCCGACAAATGTCCGGACACGCTGCCTCAGATCCATCACTTCACTCGCACTTGTCCGTTTATTCGTTTTAGCGTCAGAGACAGAGAACGTTTGAACGTTTTCGTTGTGAGACATTTGAACGTTTAAACGTTCGCGCGCGCGTCTATTGGGATCTTCGCCGCGCTCCCATTTTCGCGGAGAATCGTTCCCATTTTCGCGGAGCCGCGCTCCCCAAACCGCGGAGACTTCCGCGATTTGGGGAAACGCAGGTGCATCTGAATTTGTCGCCACAGAACCAACAAACGACTCCCGACACACCGCCGGCAATTCGGAATTCAAATCCCGGGTCGGCGGTAACAACCACTGCGGCGCACCATTCGCCGCCAGCAACACATTCAGTTGCCTCACGTGCATTGCCACGTCGCAATGCTGACCGGCGCACCATAGCGCCAAATTGAAATTCACTCGCAACACCAGCGCGCCACGCTCGTCGAGACGCTCGGCCGGCCGCAAAAGACGGTGCATCTCCAAAGCCCGGGCCGCTACGCGGGCCCGCTCGGCCGCGTGGCCTTTTCCAAACTTGCATAAGTCGCCCAGATCGCGGTGACTGCTCGAAACGATCAAGCCTTCATGGCCGCGCGCGACGCCCTCAAATAAAATCACCGCAAAAACCTTTTCCTCCGCCGGCTTCAAATCGAACCGCAGGGCGTAGCGCCACAATTCGCGGGCGACTTCGAAGTGCATCGGCGCGCGCGCCTGGTGTGCCGTGGACAAATCGCGGTTGCGGGAATCGGGTAAGGTTGTATCCTGTGTCATCGTTTCGGTGCCGGTTGCGACTGACTTTGGCGAGCGGTCGCGGCCGGCTTTTTCATTTTATCCGGTGGCCTCCATTACACGCTGCCGCATGGCCTCAAACGCAGCGGCGGCGAATTCTGGCGCCGCAGTCGCGGCGGCCGGCGCGTCCACTGCGACGAGCGTACCTCGATGGCAGCGCGGGCAGCGCGGGTCATCCTTGGTCGTCCGGAGCGTCACGCCCTCGTCGCAGGCGGTGCAATAGAATTGCCTGGCCGGGATCATGCCGCTTGCTTGGTGGCGGTTCGGCGGATGTGCGTGTCGAGTTCGGACCGGCTGAAGAAAACTGCGCGGCCTTTCCGGTAGAGATTCAAGCCTTCTTTGGCGTAGGCTCGAATCGTGTTGGGGCAAACGTCCACCGCGCGCTTTGCACGTGTGAGGCGGACTAAGTCAAACGAAGTGCTTTGTATTTCACTCATGGTCAAGTATTGCCATGAGCTTTATTCAAGGTCTATTTTCGATGGCCCCCTTTTTTTGGGGATTTGAGGGGGGAATGCATTTTTCTCAATTCATCGCGAGCTTTTTGGATGGTTCTGGCGACGACTGAGAAGCCATCGCTTTTAATGGCGTCAGCTACGTTTTGCTCCTTTTCTGTCCAGAAGAATTCAATGAAATCCCGGTGGGGATCAAGCGATTCGCCTTTCCAGTCACCGATGTTCGATCCTGATTCCACGTCGTGCTCAATTCGCTTCCGGCCGTACTCAAAATACAGTTGCTGAAAATACCAGAACTTTATGAATTGCCGAGGTGATTTGCACAGTACCTTGTACCGCCGTTGGATTATCGGTAGCGCACGAATCATCGCGTCCCTCGCATCGTTGAACAAATTGGCCCACGTCAATGCTCTGTCGAAGTCTGCAGACTCATGGCGGAATTGCACCTTTGGCCAGTTCGATCCTGTTATCCGATTCTTATAGCAAAACAAGTCGCAGACCAAAAGAATATCGTTTAAACTAAAGGCTTTTTTTGATTCTGAAGGAAGTTTTCGCAGGCTTTCGTCCATGATTGGTTTCACCAATTCAAATACCAGGCGGTTTGTTTTTGTCGTGGAATCCCAATGACTTTGAATATCATTCAAAATGTCTTCGCTTTTGGGAATTTTAGCCTGGCCACTCATTTGGTGATGTCCGGTAGTTGCGCCACGGCCTTTGCCAGCACGTCCTGCGGCAGAGTTGTGTAAAGATCGTTCACCTCGTCGCTGCTATGGCCGGCCAGAGCCTTGACGAGCTGCTGGTTCTGGCGGTTGGCCGCGTGCGTTGTCACGCAAGAATGGCGCAGCGAGTGAAAAGAAAATTCGTGGACCGCGCGCCGTTCGGATTTTTTCTTTGAGCCCTTGCGGTGCGGCCTGGTGGCGGCGAGGCCGGCTTTCACCAGTACCAGGTCATAAAACCGCTGGCTGAACCATCCCGGGCCGGATTTCTCGTATCGGGCGGCGTGATCTGGCCAGAACGCTTCCGAAGGATTCGCGCCGGGCCGTGCGTCGAAAATCGACTTGAGCATCTTCAACAGGGCAGGGGCGAGGGGTATCAAAATTGCCTTGTCCGTTTTGCGCACGGTCAACCGCAGGCATCGCTGGCGCCAGTCCACCGCGCCCAGCGGCATTGTTACCAGGTCGCCCAACCGTAAGCCCGTGGTGAAGCCTGCGAGCACGGCGTAGCGCCAGAAATCATCGGGGGCGACTTTGTACAGGGTGACAAGTTGGGGCTGGGAAAAAGGCTTCCGCGCCTGCTTTTCGCCGGCACCGGCCTTGAATGGCTTGATGACGTCGCACGGATTATCCCGGATGTAGCCGCGCACCTTGCAACGCTTAAAGAAGATCGAAAAGCATTTCCGCAGGGAATTGGCCGTCGAGGCGGACACTTGCGCGCGTTTCTCGCCAAGCAATTGGGTTAGATCTGCCGGCGTCACACTGGCTAGCCCTGGCCCGCGGTCATCGGCCTTGAAGAAAACCTCCAGGGCGGCCGCCGCGGCGCTGTATTTCGTCACCGTGGCCGGTTTGTTGGCGCCCGTGGACTCATTCAGCCAATCGGCCAGCGCGGCCTTCAGCGTGACGTTTGGCAGCGCTTTGCCGGTGAGGTGCTCGAATAGTTCCTGCGAAAGCGCATTCGCCTTTTGCGCGGCAATCAGGGCATTGACGCGGGCCAGCTCCCTTTCGGCGTCCGACTTTTCCACCTGGCCGGTGGACTCGCGAAACTGCCGGCCGTTCATCCGGTACCCGATCCACCAGCAATCGGAATCTTTGCGTTGGTATAACCACGGCATGGGGCATCCTACAACGTGTGTAAAACGTGTGCAAGCGCAATGATTCATACTCGCTCACCATATCAAAAACCCAATAAAATGCGCATCTATGACCCCGTTTAACGATTCGGGGGTTCGAATCCCCCCCTCTCCGCCATGTTGAATATTCGTCAGCAAAATCAATCCTTTGGCTAGCTTTTGCGGGCAAAGTCCGGCCAAAGCTATATGCACAATATACGCATAATGCCCGATCGCTCATAATTCTTCA
>JARLJW010000036.1 GCA_031290985.1 Verrucomicrobiia bacterium
AAAACATCCCCGGCGTCGTCCGCCGCAAACGCTTGCCCAAGAAAGTTTTAGGCCTTAACTAAGGGCCATTCGTGTCAGTCCTCACTATTGACACGAGTTTATTTTTAGGTTTTTCACGCAACAGGTTTGACACATAGGTCCTAGGCTTGGGCATGAAGAAGATTGAGCGGTACCAAGCGGCCCGCCCCCGTTAAGATCAGCGTGTTCATGGATTTCAATTTCCCTTCTCAAAAAACATTATCCAACAACAAAAGGACGCGTACAAAACCGCACCGTCGATAGCGGGATTCTCATCTCTTCCCGGAATTTTCCAAGAACATTTTCAAGCCTCATTCTTGCCCTTACCAAAACAAAAAAATGTGCGTGGCCCAAGCGCATCAGGTTGCGGGAAGATTTCTAAAAAGCCGGTCGCAACGCCAGGCCAGTATGTATTTACGGCGCAAAACGAAATTTGCCCGCGGGTACGCTCCCGGCATTCAAAGCGCGTCCGTCATGCCGTTGAACATGATCGGGCCTCAAGTTCGCAAACTCCGTGAACCGAAAGGCTGGAATCAGAATCAGCTTGCGGCGAAACTGTAACTGTCTGCTGTCTGGTCATTGCCTTGGCCCCGGCCGGCTTTTGCCTTTTGCCCGTTCCCATCTGCGTTTATCCGCGTTTATCTGCGGTTGAATTGAAGATCACGCCCGCCCGGACACTTCATCCGGCGACCGCTAAAATGACGCCGCCCCGGTGGCCGGCTGGCTGCCGGGGCCGGCAGACACGCCGCGGATGGCGGCGGCCAGATCGGCGAGGTGGCGCTCCACCGTGAAGTGCTCCCGAAAATGGTGGCGCACCTGTTCGCCGCTTTTTGACGCCAGGACCTTCACCATGACGGCGGCGAGTTCATCCGGGTCCTGGTCGCTGACCAGGCCGGGATAATCCGGTGGCAGCATTTCCGGGAGCGACCGCCAGCGGGTGGTCACGAGCGGCAGGCCGAACGCCATGGCTTCGATCAGGTTCACCGGCTGGTTTTCGCCCAGGTAGCGGGTGGGGAACAGGAAGAGGTCCGCATCGCGGAGCAACTGGTTTTTACGGTCGCCGCTGACAAAGCCGACATGCTGCACGGCGGCGGCGAATTCAGGGTCGGCGCGAAGCTGTTCGAATTCCAGCCGCTCGGAGTCGGTGACAAAATTGCCGGCGGCGGTGAACCGCAGTTTTACCGGCAGCCCGCAGGCGGCGAGGTAACGGTTGGCGTGCACGATGGACTCCGCGGCGGCGAACAGGCCTTTTTCCCGGGTGCAATGCGCGAGGTACAGTATGTTGATGACGAGCGCCGGGGCGGCAGCCCCGCCGGCGAGGGCCTGCTTGCGGGCCGCAAAACGCTCCTGCCGGCGGGGCCGGATGGCGGTCTCAAAATCCGGACACGGGTCCGGGATGCCGTTGTTGACCACGGCAATCCGGTGGGAGAGGAGTTTTTCCGCATCGGCCACGTTGTAACGGGAGAGGACGATGCTCAGGTCCACGGGCCGGAAGAGGCGGTAGGTCGCGGTGCGCGACCCGATGGTGGTCTCGGTCTCCAGCCATTTGGCCAGCCCGGCGGCGTGCCAGTGCAGGATGACATTCTTGAAAAACGGCCGGCAGAGCAGCATGACCAGCCAGTCGCGATAGAGCGCAACGCGTTTGCCGGGCGCGGGAACGTAGTAAAAATTATCCACCCCGTAACGGAACCGGATCCAGACGGCCTGCAGACAAAACCACAAGATGAGGAAAATTTTTGTGCCCTGAAATTCGCCGATGTCCTCCAGCCCGCGCGAGAACCGGGCGTTGACATGGTAGCACTCAATGCCGTGCGGGGACGCCGTCGCGCCTTTTTTTTTCCGGGCATCGCCGCCCAAACCGGCCAGCATGAGCTGGACCATGTAACTTTGGCCGTGGTGCGGCGGCGGCGTGTGGGCGAAGACGAGCAATTTCATTTCTGATTTGCCATTTTCGATATACGATTTACGCGCCGCATGAATTCTGGAATCGTAAATCGGAAAGCGTGAATCGTAAATGACGAAGCGTGTCAATGTCCTCGGGGTCGGCATCAGCGTCCTCAACCTGCGGACGGCGCTCGCCGCCATCGCCACCGCCGTGCGCGAACGGCGCAAGGGCTACATCTGCGTGACCGGCGTGCACGGGGTGATGGAGGCGCAGGCCGACGCCGACTTCAAAAAAATCCTCAACCAGGCGTTCCTCTGCACGCCGGACGGGATGCCGATGGTGTGGGCGGGGAAACTGGACGGCCACCGGGAAATGGCCCGCGTGTACGGCCCCGACCTGCTGCTGGAGGTCTGCGCCTGGAGCGAAACCAGCGGCTGCCGGCATTTTTTTTATGGCGGGGCGGAGGGCGTGGCGGATCTGCTGGCGCAAAAATTGCAGGCTAAATATCCCCGGTTGCAGGTCGCGGGGACGTACACACCGCCCTTCCGCAAATTGAATCCCGACGAGGAAAAGGGGCTGGCGGAGCAGCTGGCGGCGGCGCGGCCGGACATCCTGTGGGTGGGGCTGAGCACGCCGAAACAGGAGAAATTCATGGCCGAATACCTGCCCAAGCTGGCGGTGACGCTGATGGTGGGCGTGGGCGCGGCCTTTGATTTCCACAGCGGACGCGTCAAACAAGCACCGCTTTGGATGCAGCGGAGCGGGCTGGAATGGCTTTACCGCCTGGGCAGCGAGCCGCGCCGGCTGGGCCGCCGCTACCTGCGAAACAACCCGTTGTTCGTGGGGAAATTCTTCGCCCAGCGGACCGGCCTGAAAAAATACCCGGAACCGTGAACCCGGGGAAGAGGCTCATGGCCTGATAATGTCCGCGAATTTGTTTGAGTAAATATCCCCGTTCCGGTATCTCAATACTGCAATTTTGCACCCATGACCGCTGACGCAACCAAGAAACAACCGCCGCTGCTGGGCCTGCTCTGGCCGCATGAAGTCCCGCTGCTGGCCGTGATGGTCTACGGGGTCGTCTTCCAGACCAGTTCCACGCTCCGGGGCTCGTCCTGGACGGTGGCCTGGTTTGGTGCCGCCATCCTGGCGGGCGTGGTCATGCTGGCGCTGCGTTGTCCGGACGAGTGGCGGATCTTGCCGAACAAGGCGTTCTTTTTCACCCTGGCCGCCGCGTGGGTGGCGATGTTCACGTTTCTGGGCAATTCCACGTTTGGCTATGTGGACACCAACTCGATTTTTGCGTGGGCGTTCGACATCTACACCGCGCCGGACTCGGAAGCGGAATTCGCCCTCCTGATGCCGTTTGTGGTGCTGGCATTATACTGGTGGCGGCGCGAGGAGCTGGTCGCCAAGCCGGCCGGCACCTGGTCGCCGGCGCTTTTGCTGGTGGCCGCGGGGTTGTGCGCGCATCTGCTGGGCTATGTCATCCAGCAGCCACGCCTGTCTTACACGGGGTTTTTCATCGGACTTTACGGGCTCACCGGGCTGGCCTGGGGCAAACACTGGCTGAAGGCGAGTTTTTTCCCATTTTTCCTGCTGGTATTTTGCATTCCTGGCGGCGGCACGGACTGGTTAACGTTGCGGATGCGCCTGCTGGTGGCGTGGATCGTCGCGGGCATCGCGCACCTCGGGCTCGCGCCGGACTTGGTCCGGGACGGGAACGTGTTGATGGATGGGAACCGCGCATACGCTTACGAGGTCGCGGCGGCCTGCAGCGGCATCCGGAGCCTGACCGCATTGCTGGCACTGACTACCGTCTATGGCTTTATATGTTTTAAATCACTGCGGAGCCGCGGGGCGATGATCCTGTCGGCATTTCCGCTGGCGATCCTGGGAAATGTCATGCGGCTGTGTTTCACGATCATGGTGGCGGAAATCGGCGGGCAAGGCGCGGGCAAGGCGGTGGAAACGAACGCGGGCTTTGTCACCTTTGCCGTCGCCATCGGCTGTGTCTATTTCCTCGGCCGCTGGCTGGAACGATTCGAACCCAAGCCGCCGGAACCGGCCCCGCCGGCCAGCCCCGCACCGCCCCCAACCGGCGGGGCCAGGCTGCGCTCCGCGCCCGTGTTCAGCGGGCTGGTGCTGGCGTTGATGGGCCTCACGGCGCTGTTGATATGCCATATCAAATCGCAGCAGCGGCAGGGCGAGCCGGGCGTGAAGACGCAGACGATCGCCGGCAGCCACCGCCTGGAAGTGCTGATGCCGCGGTCCGTGCCCGGCTACACCTCGGAGATTTTGACCAATGCCGAAGCGGTTTTGGAACGCCAACTGCCGAAAGATTCAAGTTACCGCTGCCTCGTCTATGTGGGCGAGGACAAAACGTGGATGCAGATGACCACGGTGCTGATGGGCAAAGATCGTTCAAGCGTCCACTCGCCTTACATCTGCCTGGTCGGCCAGGGCTGGGCGATTGACACGCAACACACGACGGTGGAACCGATCCGCATGGAACGGCCCATGGCATATGACCTGCCGGTGAACAAGCTGCTGGCCACCAAACAGGTGGCCGATGCGAACGGCAACCCCGTGACCCTGCGCGGCATTTATGTCTACTGGTACGTGGACGGAAGCCATTACACGCCGAATTCGAAGCTGTGGATGGGCTGGTGGCTGCCGCGCGACCTGCTGCTGCACGGCCTGCTGGAACGCTGGGCCTACATTTCGATGTTTGAGGAGTGCCTGCCCGGACAGGAGGAGGCGACCTACGAGCGCATGAAAAAATTGATTGCGTCGACGGTCCCGGAGTTTCAACTTGTTCCCAAGCGCGGCGGATGAATCCGAAACAAGGCACCGCCATTTAATCTGAAGCCAACTTTGACCGTCCATGCTGCAACGTGACCGCAATTTCCGGACGCAGGTGCATCAGCTTACCGATGCCTGCGTCTTTGCGACCAGCTTCTGGCTGGCGTTCGTCCTGCGTTGCAACGAAACGTTTTCCACCTGGCTCAACCTGGACGTGATCGGCCCGGATTCGTTCAGCCAGGTGGTGTGGTTGTATTTTGCGCTGGTGCCGGCGGCGCCGCTGGTGCTGGAGTCGCAGGGATTTTACAGCCGGCCGATGTTGAGCGCGCGCGGGGCGATGTTCTGGCCGCTGCTGAAGGGCTGCTTCATCCTGACCATCGGGCTGGTGCTGCTGCTGTTCATGTTCAAGGAATCGAACACCGCACCGCGCGGTGTGATGGTGTTCTTTGGCATCATCAGCTTTGGCATGGTCTGGTTGAAGGAGGAACTGCTGCGGGTCGTGATGCGCAGCCGCATGGCCAAGGCCCAGTACAAGCGGCGCATCATCATCGCCGGCACGCCGGCGGAGATCATCCGGCTGCGGAAGATGGTGCTGGCCCTGGCGGCGAACAGCCTGGAGGTGGCCGCGGAATTCAACCTGCCGGAAAAATCGCCGTCGCTGCTCATCGAACTGCTGCACGAATTTTCAGTGAGCGGCGTGCTGGTCAGCGCCCGCCACACGCAGTTCGAACGCGTGGAGGCCGTGATCCAGTTGTGCGAAACGGAAGGCGTCGAGGCCTGGCTGGTGGCGGATTTTTTTGCGACACAGATCGCGCGCGCCAGCTTTGACGAGATGTTCGGCGCACCGCTGCTGGTCTTCCGCACCACCCCGGAAACCTCCTGGCAGATGCTGGTCAAGATGGCGATGGACCTGTTTGGCTCATTGATCCTGCTCATCCTGGCCGCGCTGCCGATGCTGATCATCGCCCTGTTGATCAAGCTCACGACGCCCGGCCCGGTCTTTTTCCGCCAGCAACGCTCGGGCCTCAACGGCGCGCCGTTTAACATCTTCAAGTTCCGCACCATGGCCACGAACGCCGAGCAGTTCAAACACGAGCTGGCGGCGATGAACGAGATGTCGGGCCCGGTGTTCAAGGTCACGAACGACCCCCGCGTCACCTCCATCGGCAAATGGCTCCGCAAATACAGCCTCGACGAGCTGCCGCAGCTTTTTAACATCCTCCGCGGCGAGATGAGCCTGGTGGGGCCGCGCCCCCTGCCCGTGGATGAAGTGAAGCGCTTTAACGACCTCGCGCACCGCCGCCGCCTGAGCGTGAAGCCCGGGCTCACCTGCCTCTGGCAGGTGCAGGGCCGCAACAAAATTTCCGACTTCAAGGAATGGGTGCGCCTCGACCTGGAATACATCGACAACTGGTCCATCTGGCTCGACCTCGCCATCCTCATCCGCACCGTGCCCGCTGTCTTCAGCGCCACGGGCGCAAAATGAGGCGGCCTTTATGAACGAACGCCTGTTTAAGTTCTTTCACGAAAAAAACGCGTTCCAGCGGTATTTCGCGCGCCGCTTTTTGTTCAACTTCATGCAGCGGCTGGGTTTTCATATCACGGGGAATCATTTTTACGACCTGGTGCCGGACACCCGTTTCATGACCAAGCATTACTCGGATGCCCCGCGCCCGCTGGCCGGCATCGACTGGCGATCTGCGGAATGTGAACGCCATGCCGTGCGCCTCATCAAGACCTATGGCCCGGAATACGGACGGGCACGCAGCCGTTTTGGTTTTTCCGAGTCCAATTTTTATTTCTCGGGAATGGATGCACTGACCTTGTTTGTGTTTTTGCGCGATCTCAAGCCGCTAAAAATGATCGAAGTGGGCCAAGGATCTTCGACCCTCATGGCGCTGGCGGCCTTGGACCTGAATGCCGCCGAAACCGGGAAGCAGTGCGAATTCATTTCCATCGACCCGTATGCCCGCCTGCCGCAAAACCTCGTTCCCGGGGGGGTCAACCTGACCCGGCTGACCCAGGGATTGCAGTCGGTTGACCTGCCGCCGCTGCTGGCGGGCTGTGATTTTCTTTTTGTGGATTCGACCCATGTCTATAAGTTTGGCAGCGACGTGCAACATGAGTTCACCCAGATCTATCCGCGCCTGCATCCGGGGATGTTTGTGCACATCCACGACATCTATTCACCCTATGAATATCCCCTGTCGTGGGCGGTGCAGCGAAAACAGTTTTGGAACGAACAATACTTCCTGGAGGCTTTTTTGATGTTCAACGACGCTTTTGAAGTTACTTTGCCGTTGAACCTGCTCGTGCGGCAGTCCGCCGCCGTGCGGGAGGCGGTCCGGGCCCTGGCGTTGGAGCCGGATTTTAAATTTGAAGGCAGCTCGTTTTATTTTCAATATAAGTAAACGTTGAAACTTTTAATGTGATGAAAAAAAGACAATCCACTTCCGTTGTGACCGGCGCGGCCGGTTTTCTGGGCTCGCATCTGACCGACCTGCTGCTTAAACGCGGCCACAAGGTCATCGGCATCGATAATTTTGTCACGGGCAGCGTGGCCAACATCGAGCACCTGGGGGGCAACCCCAATTTCAAATTCATCCAGCAGGATGTCACCGAGTTCCTGTTCCTGCATGGCGCGGTGGATTACGTCTGGCACTTCGCCTCGCCCGCGAGCCCGATTGATTACCTGAAGATCCCCATCCAGACATTGAAGGTCAGTTCGCTCGGCACGCACAAGGCGCTGGGCCTGGCAAAGGAAAAAGGCGCGCGTTTCCTGATCGCCTCGACCTCGGAGATCTACGGCGACCCGCTGGTCCATCCGCAGCCGGAGGAATACTGGGGCAACGTGAACACCATCGGCCCGCGGGGCTGTTACGACGAAGCCAAGCGTTTTGCGGAGGCCATGACCATGGCCTACCACCGCGAGCACAAGGTGGCCACGCGCATCGTCCGCATCTTCAACACGTATGGCCCGCGGATGCGCGTGAACGACGGGCGCGTGGTGCCCGCGTTTGTGAGCCAGGCGCTCAAAAACCGGCCGGTCACGATTTTTGGCAAGGGCACACAGACCCGCAGCTTTTGCTATTATGCCGATTTGATCGAGGGCATCTACCGGCTGATGATGAGCAGCTACGACCTGCCCGTGAACATCGGCAACCCCACGGAGATGACCATGCTCCAGTTCGCGGAACAGATCATCCGGGCCACGAAATCAAAGAGCCAGATCGTCTTCAAGCCGCTGCCGCAGGACGACCCGAAGCAACGCAAGCCGGACATCACCAAGGCCAAAAAACTCCTCAAGTGGGAGCCCAAGGTGAAGCTGGCGGACGGCTTGACGGACACGATCGCTTATTTCCGCACGAAGGTTTGAAACCTTTGCGCTTTACGATCGACGATTTACGCGCCGCAAAAAGTGCGGCATCGTAAACCGCAAATCCGACATCGTAAATCTGGCCAAATGTTTTTCCGCGCCCGTCAATTTGAATTCGTCTTCCCACGCCCGGCGCTGGTCATGGGCATCGTCAATGTGACGCCGGATTCCTTTTCCGACGGCGGGAAGTTTTTCAAGACGGCGGCGGCGGTGGCGCACGGGCTGACACTGGCCGCCCAGGGCGCGGAGATCCTGGATATCGGCGGCGAATCCACCCGGCCCGGCGCGGTGCCGGTCAGCGAGGCGGAGGAATTGCGCCGGGTCATCCCGGTCATTGAACAACTTGCCGCCGAAACCAAGGCCGTCCTTTCCATCGACACGTTGAAGCCGGCGGTCGCCCGGGCGGCGCTCGCCGCCGGCGCGGGCATCGTGAACGATGTCGGGGCCGGTCGCGACGAGCGCGACGACCGGGCGATGTGGCGGGCCGTGGCGGCGGCCGGCGCGGGCTACATCTGCATGCACGCCCAGGGTCCGCCGGCCACGATGCAAAAAAACCCCGTGTACGCGGATGTGGTGGGCGAGGTGGCGGCATTTTTCCGCGAACGCCTGGAAAAATTGAACGCGGCGGGCGTGGCGGCGGACCAGGTCGTGTTCGACCCCGGCATCGGTTTCGGGAAGACGCTGGAGCATAATTTGCAACTGCTGGCGGGGCTGGAGCGTTTCGTGACCTTGAACCGGCCGGTGCTGCTGGGGGTTTCGCGGAAGTCGTTCCTCGAAAAATTTTCGGGGGCGGGACTTAATGAACGCTTGCCAGCCTCGCTTGCCTGCGCGACTCTGGCGATTGGCGACGGCGTGCAGATCATCCGCACGCACGACGCGGGTGAAACGGTGCAAGCCATCCGCATCGCCGAAGCGATTTTGAATCGGAAGCAAGATGCCTGAGCAGATTCACATCCAGGACTTATGGCGGCCCGCGGTGGAGATATTGATCCTCGCGGTGCTGATCTACTTTGCCTTCAAATTCGTGCGCGGCACGCGGGGCTGGCCGGTGGTCATCGGGTTCGTCATCGTGCTCCTGGCATTGACGGTGGTGACCACTTTGCTGAACCTGCAGGTGCTGCGGTGGATCCTCGGCAGCGCGTCCGTGTTCATCGCCTTGGGGGCGCTGGTCATCTTCCAGCCGGAGATGCGCCGGATGCTGGGGGAGCTGGGCAACCTGCCGATCTTCGCCAGCAACAGCGAGCAGCGCGAGAGCATCGAGGTGGTCATCCAGACCTGCGAACGCCTGGCCGACATCCGCATCGGGGCGCTCATCGCCATCGAGCAGTCCATCCAGTTGCAGGAGGCGGTGGAATCGGGCATCAAGGTGGACTGCGACGTGACGTCGGAGATGCTGGAGACGATTTTTTTCCCGAACAACGCGGTGCATGACGGCGGGGTCATCATCAAGGGCGACCGGATCATGTACGCGGCCTGCATCTTTCCGCTGACGCAGCGGAGCGACCTGAACAAGTCGCTGGGCACCCGGCATCGCGCGGCCATCGGGTTGAGCGAGGAGACGGATGCGGTGGTGGTGGTGGTGTCGGAAGAGACGGGGATGCTTTCGTATGCGCACAAGGGGCAGTTGGTGCGCGGGGTGACGCCGGAGGAATTGCGGGCGTTCATGACCTCGGTGATCCTGCGGCCGGCGCCCAAAACGGCGGGGCTGGTCCGCTGGCTGCGGGTGCGGTTCAACCAGCCGTACGTGGCCAGCGGCCCGGCGGTCATCACCAAACGCGAGCCGCGGCCGGCGGTGAAACCCAACGCAAAACCATCCTGACCGATGCGCGACCTGCTCTTCAAAGATCTGGGCTGGAAATTGTTCTCGCTGTTCCTCGCGGCGGCGATCTGGTTCACGGTGCACCGCATCCTGCACGAGGCGAACGAGCCGGCGGCGGCCGTCAACGGCAACCCGGTGACTTACGGCAACCTGCCGGTCACGGTGCTGTGCGCGACGGCGGATGTCCGCGAATTTCACGTGCTGCCCGCGACGGTGAAGGTGACGGTCACCGGCCCGCCAGCGGTCATGAACACATTGCAGGGGAATGACCTGCACGTCACCGTCAACGTCCCGGCGGCGAGCCTGTTGAGCGGGCAGCTTTTGCCGGTGGAAATTTCAACGCCGCCCAATGTGGCGGTCGCCAGCATCGAGCCGGACAAGGTGCTGGTCATCGTCCCGACCCTGCCGGCCAAGAAACCATGAGCCAACCGAAGAAGATATTTGGAACCGACGGGGTGCGTGGCACCGCCAACCTCGAACCCGTGACCGCCGAAACCGCGCTGAAACTGGGGCGCGCGGCGGCGCACGTCTTTCGCAACCTCGAAACCCAGTCGCGCGGGCGCGGGAAGCACCGCATCGTCATCGGCAAGGACACGCGGCTGTCCGGTTACATGCTGGAAAACGCGCTGTCCTCCGGCATCCTGTCGATGGGCGTGGATGTGTTTTTCATCGGCCCCCTGCCGACGCCGGGGGTGGCGTATGTGACGCGCAGCTTGCGCGCGGATGCGGGCATCGTCATCACGGCCTCGCACAATCCGTACACGGACAACGGCGTCAAATTTTTCCGGGCGGACGGCTACAAGCTGGATGACAAGATCGAGGCGGAGATCGAGCGCCTGGTGTTTTCCGGCGGGGTGGAAAAGATCCGCCCGTCGGCCGAGCACATCGGCAAGGCGGTGCGCATCGATGACGCGCTGGGGCGTTACATTGAATTTGCGAAGTCCTCGTTCCCGAAGGGGCTGACGCTGGAGGGCGTGAAGATCGTTTTGGACTGCGGCCACGGCGCGGCCTACAAGGCCTCGCCCTGCGTGCTGCGCGAACTGGGGGCGGAGGTCATCGTGTACGGCGACAAGCCGGACGGCAAGAACATCAACGAAAACTGCGGCTCAATGCACCCGGAGACGATGTGCCGGAAGGTGGTGGAGCACGGCGCGCACATCGGCATCGCGCACGACGGTGACGCGGACCGCGTGCTGTTGTGCGACGAGCACGGGACGTTGATCGACGGTGACGACATCATGGCGATCGCCGCGCTGGGGATGCTGGCGGAGAATTCGCTGGCGGGGAAGACGCTGGTCGCGACGGTCATGAGCAACGCGGGACTCGAGGCGGCCATCAACCAGGCCGGCGGCCGGATGCTGCGCACCGCCGTGGGCGACAAGCACGTGATCGACGAGATGTTGCGGCATGATTTCAACTTCGGCGGCGAGCAGAGCGGGCACCTGATCTTCCGTGATTTCGGCACGACGGGCGACGGCCTGGTGGCGGCGCTGCAAATCCTGCGCCTGCTGAAGGCGAAGGACCAGCCACTGTCCCAACTGGCAAAATGCTGGACGCGTTTCCCCCAGTTGGTGACGAACGTGAAGGTGCGCGAGAAGAAGCCGCTCGAAGAGCTCGACGGCGTGAACCGGCTCGTGGCCGACGCGGAAAAGGAATTGACGGCGCAGGGCGGCCGGCTGCTGCTCCGCTACTCGGGCACCGAGCCCAAGGTGCGCCTGCTGGTGGAAGGCCACGACGCGCAGGTTTTGGAGAAATGGTCCAAGCAGATTTGCGGGGAGATCCAGAAGCAGATCGGGGTTTGACGTCGGGACTTTTGCCACGCCGCAAAGTGCCGGCGGCGCAGGGATGGTTTGTCGCAGCGCGACAAACTCCACCTTTACTGGCGACTCAAAAACCTTACCGATCTGCCAAGGTGCTTTATTGGGTCTTACCGCCCCGGCTATCAGGGGTTGCCGGCAAATCCACATCGGGACCCTTTTTGCCCTGCAACACGGGCAGGATGGACAAGCCGTCCAAATTTTTCGGCGGTTTAACAGAGGCGATTTGTAATGCCGTGGGCAGGAAATCCGCGCTGGTCCATTTGAAATTGCTGACCTGGCCGGCCGGGATTTCCGTGGGAAACCAGGCGAGCATCGGCAGGGGCGCGGGGACGCCGTTTTCGCCGGCAACGGCGGTGCCGTTGGGGGAAAGGAAATTCAGTTTGGGATCCTTGAATTTTTCCGGGGCCTCGCTGCTGGAGAAGAAGATGGCAACGTGGTTGGTGAGCTGGATGTCTTTCAACAGGGTCAAGATCCGCCCGATGCCGCCGTCCAGGCGGGTGAGCAGCGCGGCGCGGTCCCGGGCGGCCTGCGGCCAGTTTTCGCCGGTGAAGGGCGCGTCGCTGGGCACGGGAAAAACATCGGTCGCGGGCGAGGCGCTGCGCGGTTGCGGCAGGTCGAGGACGAGGAAGAACGGTTTATATTTGTTGAACTCGTCGGGCACGTTGATGCGCATGAATTTGCACGCCATGTCGACGAACAAATCCGGCAGATATTCGGCGTGCTGGCCGCCGGTGTTGTAATAGAGCATCCGCGGTCCGCCGTTGTGCGCCATGCCCGGTTTCAGGTCAACCCAGGTATGGGTGGCGGGGTCATAGGTGTTCCGGGGGTCAAACCGCCAGAGGGTGTCCGCAAAATAATTCCGGCCGTCCTCCGGCCGGAGGAACCCGCCAAATTCATCAAAACCGTCCCGCCATGGCTGGTCATCCAGCGTCCATTCCCCGATCAGGCCGGTGTGATAACCGGCGGTCTGCAACTGGCCGGCCAGGGCCGGGGCGCCCGCCGGGGCGGAGTTCTTCCCGGACATCAGGGCGGCGAGGGCGGCGGTGAAATTGGTGCCGACCGGGCGAAAGTTGGTGAAGCGGATGCCCTCGGCGGCGAGGCGGTCGAGGTTGGGGGTCTGGAAATTGGTCTGGCCGTAGCAGCTCAGGTCGCCGTAGCCCAGGCCGTGGCATTGGATGTAGATGATGCTGGGCCGGTTGATGGGAACGGCGGCCAGGTTGGCGTTGGTGAAGATGGAGGCAAGGCTCTCCGGCTCCTGGGCGGGCGCCGCCAGCGCGGCGGACATCAGGGCGAGGCAGAGGACAAGGCGGTGCGATTTCATTTGAACTTTGATTCTGGGAATGAAGCGGCGTTCAAAGCAATTCTTTTTCTTTTAAAGCAGGCGGTAAAATGAACGGCAGGGCCGGTTGGTTTAGCTGCCATATACCGCCATGGCAGGAAGCCCGGGCTGTTTTATGCAAATGCTGAGCAGCCGGGTGAAGATTGGCCGCGTGCGCTCGAAAGCGGTGTCGCGGCTGCCGCCTTGCCACCGCAGTCCATGACGCGATGAGCATGGCGACGTGGCTGGCTGAACTTGAAAGGGCCGGTTCGCAAGCAGCGGCGCGCGCGGAGCGACGCGCCCCACCGGCTGGTCAGGCGAGGCCGTGAGCCATCAACCTTTCTTCCCGAATTGCGGGTCGATTTTGAGGAGCAGCGCGAGGCTGAAGCCGGGAATGGCGGAGCAGATCACCCAGACGAAGAAATGCTTGTAGCCCACGATGTCCGCCACCCAGCCGCTCCACATGCCGGGCAGCATCATGCCAAGGGCCATGAAGCCGGTGCAGATGGCGTAGTGCGCGGTTTTGTGCGGGCCATCGGCGAAGTACAGCATGTAAAGCATGAAGGCGGTGAAACCGAAGCCATAGCCGAATTGCTCGAGCGCGACCGCGCCGCAGGTGACGAGGAAATTATCCGGCTGGGTGAAGGCGAGGAACACGAACGCGAGCTTGGGCAGATACATGGAGGCGAGCATGAAGGGCAGGACTTTTTTCAGGCCGAAGCGCGCCGCCGTGAAGCCCCCGAGCAGGCCGCCGCAGGTGAGCGCGAGGATGCCGAAGGTGCCGTAGGCCACGCCGACCTGGCTGGTGGAGAGGCCGAGGCCGCCCGCCGCGACGGAATCGAGCAGGAACGGGGAGATCACCTTGGACAACTGCGCCTCGTCGAAGCGGTACAGCAGGATGAAGGCGAGCGCCATCAGGATGCCCGGCTTTTGGAAGAAGGAGCCGAGCGTGGCGAAAAATTCCGCCAGGAGGCTGTGGTTCGTCACCACCGGGCCGTCGTTGGGCGGATGTGGCAGCATGATGCTGTGCCAGCAACTAAAACCGAGGAAGAGGACCGCGACGGTGAAGAGCGTGATGCACCACGCGAGCGGGATGTTGCCGGAGCTGGTCTGGAAGACGACGGTGGCGTCGGTCTTCAGCTTGGGGTCGAGCTGGATGACGGCCATGGCGGGCTGATTCCAGTTGGTGGCGTTGAAGACGAAGCGTTCGCCGGCCAGAAGGCGGAACCCCTTGTCGCTTTTGGCGAGGCCGACATATTCCAGGCCATGCGGCTGGCGCAGGAAATTCACGGCGACCTCCTTGCCGGCGGCGGGCGGTTGCGACAGTGCAAAATAAACGACGCCGAGGTTGCCGGCGGACGCCGGGGCGGCGGATTTTTTGGGCGGCTTGGGAAAGTGCGCGGTGAGGAAATTTTTCAGCGGCGAGGAAATCGTTTTGGTCCAAAACGAGTCTGCCGATGCCGGCGGCTTGGCCACGGGCTGGTCTTCGGTCACGAAACCATTCTGCACGTTCCAGGCCTTGGCCTTGGTGATGACGGCCTGGGCATCGGCCGGCGTGCCCGCGCTGATGACGATGTCGAGCTTGGGGGGTTGGACGAGGACGCGCTGTTCGCCGGGTTGGGCGGTGAATTTAATTTCGTCCGGGTTCCAATTTTGCATGGCGGAGCCGGTGGCGAGCGCGGAGATGGGAATTTCCACGGGCGGCAGGCCGTTTTTGCTTTCCAGCACGCCGGCGAGCACGACGAGCAGGCCGCTGCCAACGATCATGGCAGTACGGTAAAAGGTGCTGCGCAGGCCGACCCACCAGGCCTGCTCATGCTTGGACATGCTCAGCATGTAAAAGCCGTCCGCGGCGATGTCATGCGTGGCCGAGGCGAAGGCCATGATCCAGAAGAGGAACAGCGACCAGCGGAAAAAATCACTGCCCTTCACGGAGAACGCGACGAGCGACAGCGTGAACGCCACGAGGAATTGCATGAGGACGACCCAGAAGCGTTTGGTGCGGGTGATGTCCACGAGCGGGCTCCACAACGGCTTGATGACCCAGGGCAGATACAGCCAGCTCGTGTAGAGGGCGATGTCCGTGTTCGAGATGCCGAGGCGCTTGTAGAGGACCACGGACATGGTCATGACGATGACGTAGGGGATGCCCTGCGAAAAATACAGGCTGGGCACCCAGAGCCACGCGTTGCGGGTTTTTGGTTCGGACATAAAAAATATTTCTCAGCGCCGGAACTGGCGGGGCCGGAAATTCAGACCTTGTTTGATCACCAGTGAAAACTAAAGGATCAGGAGTTCAAAGGGAAAACTTTTGTCTTTTTGGCGCCGGCGGATGGGCCCCGCTGCGGGCGTTGCCAATTGAGGGAGGCCCGGATTTTTACCGCGAAACACACACATCACGCGAAAAGGGAGGGCGAATCAGGTCGCGTCAAAGGCTTCGCTTCATGCGATTTGCGGCGGGTGATTTACGGCCCTTCACGGTGAGCGGAGGCGGTAATAACGGCCGGGATAATTCGTCCATTGCGAATCGCTGAAATAGGACGAGCCGCCGGTGAGGGTGTTGGTTCCCACCGGAGTCCAGGCGGGATTGGCCAGATTCGTGCAGGCTTCCACCACGACGACCGTGTCATTGGCCCAGGTGAGGTTGAAGCCAAATTGATTCGTCTGCATGCCGAAGCCGCCATCACCCGTCTGCGCCTGCGGCAGCCAGGGAGCGGTCGGACAACCGCCATACGGGGTGCCCGGGTCCCCCCAGCCGGTGGTCCACGGCAGGTAATAGACGGTTGCACTGTGGTCGGAATCGAACAACGACGAACCAAGGCTGGGAGCATTGCCAAGGAAATAGAGTCCGGCCAGGTTATTGCAATATCCGAACACAAGGCTCCCGATGCTGGTCACATTGGTGGGGATCGTCAAGCTGGTCAGACTGGAGCAGATGAGGAACGCATAGTCCCCGATGCTGGTGATGTTGGTGGAAATCGTGAGGTTGGTCAGGCTGGAGCAGCCCTCGAACGCCCCCAGTCCGATGCTGGTGATGCTGTTGGGGAACGTGATGCTGGTCAGGCTCGTGCAAAATTCGAACGCATCTACTCCCGTGCTGGTGACGTTGGTGGAGAGCGTGACGTTGGTCAGGCTGGTGCAGGTCTCGAACGCCCCAAGCCCGATGTTGGTGACGCTGTTGGGCATCGTGACGCTCGCCACGCTGGTGCTGCCTCCGAAAGCATAGTCCCCGATGCGGGTGACACTTTCGGGAATTGTGTAACTGCCGCCCACGCCGCCGGGAAATTGAACGATGATGGTCTGGTTTTTATTGAACAACACTCCATTCGTGCTGCTGTAAAATGAATTGGCCGGATCTACCGTGATCACGCCCAGGCTGTGGCACCATGCGAACGCCCCGTCCCCGATGTTGGTGACGCCGCCGGAGATCGTGACGTTGGTCAGGCTGCTGCAACTGTAGAACGCATCGTGCCCGATATCGGTGACGCTGCCGGGGATGGTGATACTGGTCAGGGTCGGGCAGTTGTAGAACGCCTGGCTCCCGATGCTGGTGACCGGCCGGCCATTGATTGTGTCGGGGAGGATCATCGCCCCGCTTGGACTGGGAGCTTTGTCGCCCGTGATGGTGATCGCGCCATTATTAGCCGCGTAAGTCAATTGACCGTAGGTGCCGCTGGCGGTGGCGGTCGAATTGGCGTTGACGATCACAATTTGACTGGCGGGCATGGCCCAGCCATTGAAGGGGGTGAAGCTCACCGTATGATTGCCGACCGCCAGGCCTAAAACGGTTGCCCCGTTGGACTGCTGAATGCCACCATCCACCTGCCAGCCCGCACCGTTGGTGCTGACCGCCGCCGGAAAGATGGTCACTTTCAACGAACCGGCCGGGTTCGGGGGATTCAACATCACGGTCTTGGCACCGCCCAACGTCGGCTTCCAACCGCTGGTTCCCGGCAGGTAATAGACGGTCACCCCGGGGTCACCGTCGAACACATACGGATTATACGGATCAAGGCCGGGGGCATTGCCTTGGCAATAGACTCCGTTCAGGATTTCGCAGTCCCAAAACGCCTCGTATCCGAGATAGGTGACGCTGGTGCCGATGGTGACGTTGGTCAGGGCGTAGCACCCAAAGAACGCGTTGTCCAAGATGCTGGCTACGTTGTTGGAGATCGTGACACTGGTGAGTTTGGTGCAGGAATAGAACGCCCCGTACCAGATGTTCGTGACGCTTTGGCGAATCGTATAATTTCCGCCCAGGCCGGTTGGAAATCGAATGAGGGTGGTCTGGTTTTTGTTGTACAACACCCCGTTCGTGCTGCTGTAAATTGGATTGGCCGGATCCACCGTGATCGCGCCCAGGGTGGAACACCAATCGAACGCCCCGCCCCCGATGTTGGTGACGCTGCCGGGGATCGTGATGCTGGTCAGGGTGGCTTTATTGATAAACGCCGAATTCGCGATGCTGGTGACGGGGTAGCCGTTGGTGGTGCCGGGAATGACGAGGATGCCGGGGTAGCCACCATAGCCCGTGATGGTGATGGCATCGTTATTAGTCGTGAAAATGAGCTGGGCGGGCACAGCGACAGGCAGCAGCGCTGCGCACAGCAGGCACGCTTTGGTCAGGTATGATCTCGTTTTCATAGGCAATCCCTTTCACCCATGACTCGCAACCCGCCCGCCGTTTCTTTCAAAAATCTTTTGGCCGGGGAAGAATTGAGAAGCCGGCCCGCCGGCTAATCGGGATGCCGCAACAACCAGATGATCCGCCACAGCAGAAACAAAGTGACGCCCAGCGCGATCAGGAGGCCGATGAGGCTGAACATTCGGATGGAAGATTGCGGGATTTTCCCATCGAGCGGGCCGGGCCGGCAAAATTGGAACGCCAGCAGGTCGCTCATCATTTCCTCGGCCGCCCGGTAGCGCAGGCGTGGATTGGCGCGGCAGGCTTTTATGATGATCTGGTTGAACTGGATCAGGTCGCGTTCGTCCGCCGGCCGGCCCAAATCCGCCGGCAGCTCCGGGTAATCGTTCCGGTCCTTGCCGGTGCTGATTTCGTAAAGCACCTTGCCGAGCGCATAAATGTCCGCCCGCGCCGTGCCCGGTCCTTCCGGCGGAATATAGCCTTCCGTGCCGACGCGCGAACCGGTCTGGAACATCTCGGTCACCAGCCCGGCGTCCACCAGCTTGGGAAAGCCGTTCACGAAAATGATGTTCGCCGGCTTCACGTCGCGGTGAATCAGCCCGTGCCGGTGCAGGAAGCCCAGGGCGGACGCGATGGGCGCCCCGAGCCGGATGCATTCGCCAATGGGCAGCCGCCGGCGCTCGGCCAGGTCGTGCGCGAGCGTGCGCGGCCGGTAAGAGGCGGGGTTGATCGTCTGGCCGGTGCGGACATCATCCCCGAGTTCCATCACATAATAAAGATAGTCCGCCGCCGCGCTGCCGCCGACCTGCAGCACGTCCACCAGGCCGTCGTGCTCGCGCGAAAGCGGCTCAAATCGCAACAAGCCCTGGAACTCATCCGCAAACGGCTTCTGCCATTCAAACGATTTGCGGCAGATGATTTTGACCGCGCGGTACGTGCCGAGGGCGTTGCGGGCCAGCCACACCTCGCCGCCGCTGCCCGCGCCGATGAGCCGGACGAGTTCGTGCTCCGCGACCACGGGCCGCGGCGCGGCCCCCTCCGGCGATGCGGCGGGCGGGTTCATTCAATCGGGATTTCGCAGGTTTCCAGCCGGCGGATTTCTTTTTTGATCAGCGCGCCGACGCGGAACTTGGCCAGATAAACCTGTCCGGCGCTGACGCCGAGCGTCCGGGCCACCTTGGCCACCGGCCATTCTTTGACCACATAAAAATCGAACATCTGATAATGCTCTTCCTTGACCCGGCGCTTCACGTTTTCCAGGGCGACCTTCATGAGATTCACGCGCCATTCATCTTCCCAAACCGACTCAGGCCCGACGGATTCGGCGATCTGCGCCGTCTCCCAGCCGGTAACATCATCCGCGGCCACCGCCATTTCCGCCGGCGCGACGCGGGTGCGTTTGCGTAATTGATCGGCAATCCGCCAGCGGGTCAGGTTCCGCAGCCAGCCCTTGAACGAACCCAGCTGGCGGTCGCGCTTGAATTTCCGGATGTTCTTGGACACCGAAATGATCGTCTCCTGCACGACATCCTGCGCCTCGGCTTCGGTCAGCCCGGATTTCAACGCGACGGAATAAATCAGGCGCCAGTAGGTGTCGAAAAAATCCTTCCAACTATCCTGGTCGTCCCAGTTCTGCAGCCGGCTCAACAGGCTGTAGCGCGTCGGAATGAAATCTTCCGCTGGCAATGGCATCCTCAGGCTCATACCTGAATGGCTCGTAAAAAACGATCCGATTCTTTCAAAAATACTTTGGGCCGTGGCGGCGGGCCCGGGCAAGGCGCTCCGGCGGGGCTTGGGAATTTTTTCCGGTCTGCTTCTTTGAAAATATCAGCGGCGGCGAAAGCGCCAAATAAATTGTCTCCCTTTGCCGTTGGTGGCCATGTAATTGATGGATGATGAATGACGACATGGCGTTGGTGCGGGAATATGCCACCACGGGGTCCGAACGCGCGTTTGAGACGCTGGTGGAGCGGTATATCGACCTGGTTTACTCGGCGGCCCTGCGGCAAGTACGGGATGCACACCTCGCGCAGGACGTGGCGCAGGCGGTCTTCATTATTCTGGCCCGCAAGGCGGGCGCGCTGAATGACGCCACCATCCTGCCTGGCTGGCTTTATCGAACCGCTCATTTCGTGGCGGCCGACCTGCTCAAGCGCCGGCGCCGCCGCGAGTCGCGCGAACAGGAGGCATATATGGAAGCCGTGACCGAACCGACCCCCGTCGATGCCACCTGGGAACAGTTGGCGCCGGTGCTGGAGGAGGCGATGGCACAACTGGGTCACCGCGACCGGGACGCCATTGTGCTGCGCTTCTTTCAAAACAAAAATTTGAAGGAAATTGGCGCGGCGCTGGGGATGGAGGAACGGGCCGCACAAAAGCGCGTGGCACGCGGCCTGGAGAAGCTCCACGCTTTGTTCGCCCGGCGCGGCATTTCCCTGACCACGGTGATCATCGCCACCGCGCTCAGCGGCCATTCGGTTCACGCCGCGCCGGCGGGGCTCGCCCAGTCCATTTCCGCGGTGGCGTTTACGAAGGGTGCCGCCGCCGGCAGTTCAACCCTGACCCTTGTCAAAGGAGCATTGAAAATTATGGCCTGGACCAAAGCAAAAATCGTCATCGTGGCCGGAGCCGGCATATTGCTGGCCGCCGGAACCACCACCGTCACCGTCAAAGCAATCACCGCCCACAACGATGAGCGCATCTGGCGGACGCCGAATTTCGCGCGTGATGTCTTCGAGAAGGCCGCGCCTCAAGTCACCATTCTGCCCACCAAGTACTCCCAAATGAGCAATGGGCAAGGAACGTCGGGCAACCGCTGGATTGGCATCAACAAGTCCATCGCCCAGATTGTGGGCTACGCTTATGACTGGCCTTATGGAAGGATTATTTTTGACACCGGCAACCCCAAGACGGCCTACGACATGATCGCCAACCTGCCGGAGGGTTCCACCGTGGCCCTCCAGCAGGAACTCAAGCGCAAACTCGGCCTGACCGCGCATCCGGAAACACGGGATACGGATGCCCTGGTGCTCAAGCTCCGGCACGCCAATGCGCCCGGCTTGAAACCGCCGACCGGGGGTGGTGGCAGCGATCCCTGGGGCCATTTCACCTGCAACAACCAAACCATTTCAACCCCACGCCCGTCTGATTTTTGCCTGGCGATGGAACTGGAACTGATCTTCGGCAAACCGGTCATCGACCAGACCGGCCTCACGCAGAAATTCAACATCGATCTGCGCTGGAGCGACGATGCCGGATGGGTGGGCGGCAAACCAGATCCCGAACATCCCGCCCTGCAACAGGCGTTGCTCGATCAACTGGGGCTGGAATTGGTGCCCGCAACCCTGCCGGTCGAGATGCTGATCGTTCGCCAGACCAAGATCTGAACCGTCAGGTGGGGACCTGGAATGGGACGCTGCTGGATTGTTCGCCACCCCTCATCCTAACCTTCTCCCCTCCGAGGGGAGAAGGAACCGCGGCGGGATGTCCGGGGCGCCGCTTTGAAAAATGAGCAGGGCGTGCCTCGGGCGGACGGTCACCACATTACATTTTAGTCATAAACGATTATCTCTTTGATTCGACCGGAGTGAAGGCGTTTACTCTTGGGCAAACAACCTTGCTGCGTCAGTGCCGACGGTCCTTGGCCGTTGCCATGGCAGGGTGTCATGGCCACCTTTATGAAAACTAAAATGATCACATCGAAAATGAATATCCCCGGTTTCAAGAACATCTCCGCCGGCCTCGGTGCCGGCTGCCTGCTGCTGGTATTGGCGTCGTGCGCGCAGGCCGCGCCGTTGACGGCGGGCGATCCCATCCCGCTGCCGGGCACGTCGGATGGCTTTGATTTCATCCGGGTGGACGCCGCCGCCGACCGCCTGCTGCTGGGGCACGAGGGCAACAAATCGTTCGATGTGTTTGATATTACCACCAAGAAGCTGCTGAAGGTGGTCCCCACCAGCACCGCGCAGGATGCCACGACGGATGTGAAGCGCGGCTGCTATTACGTCGCCGGCAATGACCCGGCGCGGCTGGTGATCGTGGATTCGACCAAGCTGGAGATCACCGGCGAAGTGCCCGTGCCGACGAACGTGGACCTGATTTCATTCAACCCCGTGACCGGGCTGGTCTATCTGTGCAATGACACGGCGGGCGAAATCTGGGTGATCGATCCGGCGGCGAAAAAGCTCGTGACGACGATCAAGGTGGACGGCAGCGGCGTGGAGGACCTGGCGTTTGATGCGGATTACCAGCACCTGTACCAGGCGGTGAAGGGCAAGAACACCATTGCGGTGATCGACCCGGCGAGCAACAAAGTTTTGGCGGCGTGGCCGTGCGCGCCGGACAAAGGGGTCCATGGCATCGCAGTGGTGCCGGAAGCCAACGGGCTGCTGGTGGCGTGTGCGGGCAAGCTGGTCTTGTTCGACCGCACGACTGGCAAGGTCACGGCGACGGCGGTGACCGGCGGCCGGGTGGATGAGATGGCTTATGATCCGGGCCTGCATATCGCCTATTGCGCGAGCCGGCAGGGCAAGATTTCCTGCGTGGCGGTGGCGGCGGGCAAACTGACTCCGCTCGGCGATGTCCCGGATGAAGCGGGCACCGGCGACATCGCGGTGGATCCGAAGACGCACACGGTGTGGATCGCCTTTAAAAAGGGCGGTGACTGCTTTGCGCAGGCGTTTACCCCGGCCAAATAGGCAACGGGCAATGAGGTTGTGAGTTGGTGAATTTTCAGGCGGCGGCAGTTGAAGGTGAAATGGAAAAATTCGTTTACCCCCGGCTCAACGGGCTGATCCGCTTTAGCGTTGAGCGCTGGCACGAGGGGATGCCGGGCAAACGATCACCGTTGCCGTCTGGCCCGCCACCAGATGAGCGGGCCGGTCAAGGGTGACCCGGACGGGCACGCGCTGGGCGAGCCTGACCCAACTGAAGGTGGGATTCACGTTGGCCAGGAGGCGGGTGGAATCGGTGCGCTCGCGGTCTTCAATGCCCGGCGCAATGCCCGTGACGTGCCCCGGCAAATCGGCATCCGCACCCATGAGCCGCACCCGCACGGCGGCGCCCACCTGGATGTGCCGCAACTTGGTCTCCTCGAAATAGCCGGCAATGTAATAGGAATCCGCATCCACCAGGGCCGTGACCGGCTGGCCGGCATTGACGTAATCACCGGGGCGCAAGGAGAAGTTTGAAAGCGTGCCGTTTACGGGCGCCTTGATTTCCGAACGTTCCAGATTCAGCCGGGCCAGCTCCCGGTTGGCGCCGGCCAGTTGATAATCGGCTGCGCACCGGGCGGCCGTGGTGGCCGTCTGCTCGCTTTCCGAGTGCGACACCGCATTCTTCGTCTCCAGTTCCTGATAACGGGCCGCCTCCCGGCGGGCCTGCTTCCAGGCGGCGTCGGCGCCGGCCAAGGTCGCCTCGCTCTGTTGCAGGGCCAGGGTGAACCGGGCCTGGTCCACGCGGAACAAGACGTCACCCTGGTGCACCGGCTGATTGTCCTGAACGAGCACTTCACTCACGAGGCCGGAAACATCGGGCGCGATCCGGACCACATCCGCGCAGACGCGCCCGTCGCGGGTCCACGGCTGGTTGAGATAATAGTCCCAGAGGAACCAGCCGACCACCACGGCGGCGGTGACGGTGGCCAGGGTCACCAAAATACGGACCCAAGATTGCGGCAAGGTTTTCATAATAAAATCCAGTGAGCGACCCAGGCAACGCCGCCCAGCAGGAGGACAAACAAGGCGGTATCAAACACCGGGCGGTGCCACACGAACCGGTAGGCATTGAGGCGGAGCAGCCACCGGCACACGAGTTCCTTGAGCCCCAGCGCCAGGGCGGCATAGACGAGCAACGCGGGCACAAAAACTCCCAGGAGATTGATTTCGCCGCTCATGAACGCGGCCTTTCCTTGGATAAACCCGGTTCAAAAAACCGGGCCGACGGAAACAAACAACGGCGCAGGCCGACCAGCGCATGGAGCAGGGTGGTGCCGGCCGGACTGCGATCACGCGGCGTCGCCAGCCGGGCAATCGCATCATCAATGCCGGTCAGCAACAACGGGCTGGGCCGGGCTTTGGCATCCGCCAGTTTGTCTCGAAAATGCCGGCTCAAACCGCCCAGCAAACTGTCGGTGATTTCGATTTCATTC
The DNA here is from genome assembly GCA_031290985.1 of Verrucomicrobiia bacterium. Classification (GTDB taxonomy): domain Bacteria; phylum Verrucomicrobiota; class Verrucomicrobiia; order Limisphaerales; family UBA11358; genus UBA11358. The sequence continues at coordinate 23,835 of JARLJW010000036.1, forward strand.
GCCGACAAACCGGCGCGTTCGCGTTGCAGATCGGCGATGTTCAGGCCGACGCGAATGTCGCTCAACATGTCGCTGGCGTGGAGATGGGAACCGGCCGGCAAGGCCACCAAGCGCGGCACGAGCAAACCAAGCCGGTCCACCATCCGGCGCACGAAGGCGGGGGTCCCGCCTGCCTCCCGCCGGCTCGTGAGCTGGGCGACATCCGCCCACACCGAACGCAGGAGTTTGACCACGCCTTCCTCGGCCCCGATGGCCCGGAACATGGTGACCACCACGATGGCCAGCACCCCGGCGATGACGGCGGCGAGGTTGTTGTTGAGAAAGAATTGGAAATCCAGATTCAAGGACGATTCCAGATTGAGGAACAGGATGCTGTTGACGCACAAGGCGAAGGCGGGAAACCCCAGAATCGGTGTCGCCATGAAGGCACCCCCGGCCAGGAGGAACGGCGACAACACCAGCACCAGCAGGGGAAAGCCATCCACGGCCGGGAAAATTGCAAACTGGTAAACCGTGGCGATGCCGATGGCCGCCACCAAGCACCAGGTATGTTTTTTAAGGGTCGGCACAGGGTTGTCCAGCGACGAAAAAATGCAGCAGAACACCGCCGTCAATTGGGCGGCGTTGCCGCCTTCATTCCAGCCCGTTCCAATCCAGAAGGCGCAACAAATCAAAATGCCGGCGGTGGCCGCGAGGCCGGAGATCCAGGCGACGCGCGCGTCGAGGTGCAGCACCGGCTCGCCCGCGAACCGGGCGGCCGCGTTGAGATGGCCGGGGGTGCGGCCGTTGCCCGTGGCAATGGCCTGGCGCAACACCAGGCAATCTTCCCAGACATCCACCAGGTTGCGCAGCCGCGCGCAGAGGTTAAATTGCAACAAATCCCGCCAGCCGGATCGCGATTCGACGGATTTTTCGAGGCGGCTGATTTCCAATTGCAACTGTTTCGCCGTGGCTTCCCGGCCCTCCCGGCCGGCGGCAATCCAGTTTGAAATGTCCGTCAGCAGCGCCTGCAGCGGTGCCGGGAGGCCGCGCGCGTCCGCTTGCAACGCGGTGATCCGGTCGCCCACAGCGGACAGCAGCGGCACCAGGGCCGTCATGTGCTGTTCCAAGATGTTCAGTTGTTCCCGCGCCTGTTTATGCGAGGAGGTGTCATAAGGCAGATAGGCGGCCAGGGCCACCAGGCCGATGGTGTCCGCCGCCATCCGCCGGGCGTCGGCCCGGGATTGCCCGGCCTTCGCCTGTCCGGAAAGGACATCCTGCGCCCATTGGCCGGCATCCCCGAGCCAGGCCTCAATCCGCCCGGTCAGCACGGGGCCGACATGCCGGGGAAAAATCACCCGGCTGACCACGGCGGCGCACACAATGCCCAGCGTGATTTCCTGGACGCGGGAACTGGCGGTGTCGAAAATCAATTCGGGGTTGTTGACGCCGGCGAAGCCGATGATCGCCGCCGTGTAGCCGGCGAGCATGAACAGATAAGAGCGCGGCGTCCGATCCAGCAGGCTGATGAACAGGCAGAAACCCACCCACAGCGCCAGCGCCAGGCAGAGCAAAGCGGGCGCATTCACGAGCTTGGGCACCAGCACCAGCGTGATGAGCGCGCCCAAAAAGGTGCCGCCCACGCGATAGAGCGCCTTGGAGGTGACCGCGCCTGACAGGGGTTGGGAAACGATATACACCGTGGCCATCGCCCAATACGGCTTGGCCAAACCAAACTCGCAGGCGATCCACAAGGCCAGCATCGAAGCCAGGAATGTCTTCAACGAGAAGATCACTTCGCTCCAACCGATGCGGCCGTGGGCGGGTTTATTCATGGCGCCCACGCGATTCCAGGCGCAACAGCGTTTGTTCCACGGTGGCCAGAACCTGCACCGTCGCCGTGAGCTGCGCCGCGCTCACTTCCGCCAGGAATTGTCGCCGCAGGCCGTCCACAATGCGTTCGATTTGCAAGGCGCGCTGCCGGCCTTTTGTCGTCAGCGACAGGATCTTCGCCCGCCGGTCGGTGGCATCCTCCTTGCGCGTGACGAGCTTTTCCATCACCAGCCAATCAATGATCCGGACCAGCGACGGCCCCTCCAGCCCGAGTTCCTCCGCGATCGCGCCCTGCCGGACATGATCGCCGCGCGCGAGCACCAGCAGCGGCAGGGCCATGGCCTGCGAAAAGCCGGACTCGGCCAGGGCGGTGTCCACGAGGCGCCGCCAGACCCGGCTGACGCCGATGACGGACCGGGCGAAGTCCGCGCGGTGATGGCGTGTTGGTTTCACATCATATAGATAGCATGTTATCTATTAACGCGCAATCTAATATCCGGCCCCGCGCCCGCCCGCCAAAAGCTGCGGCGCGACCGGGCAACTGCGCCGGCCAACACGAGTTTTCAAAAAACCGAAAACAGGTGTAGCGGCTACATGGCGGGGTTGAGGGAGAGGGGGTAGTCTTTAGTTGAGGGTTGAAGATGACGAAATCCGAACGCCGAACGCCGAACGCCGAATGACGAATGACGAATGACGAATGACGAATGACGAATGACGAATGACGAATGACGAATGACGAATGACGAATGACGAATGACGAATGACGAATGGCCGGGCGCAGTCAGAACATAGGTAACACATATGGTTCAATACATGGGTAACACTAGGTTGGTTACAGGTTACACAT
>JARLJW010000037.1 GCA_031290985.1 Verrucomicrobiia bacterium
GAATAACCGTCCAGGTGTTGGCCGCAGCATTTATCAGGCAAGAATGCTTCGGTTGCAGGCGAAAGCGGTGTCGCGGCTGCCGCCTTGCCCCCGCAGTCCAAAACACGCTGGCGCGTGGGCGGGGGCGGCGGGTGAAAAACGTGCCCGTTTTGGGCGATGAAAATTTGCTAAAAGGCCAATGAAAACGCAAAAAGTCCGAGGCCGGACGGGCCAGCAAATTAAGGTAAATTAAACTAAATTAAACCTCGAATTTTTAGCCGCAGATGAGATGCGAATTTCATCAAGCCGATGATTGGGGCGCTTGGAGCCGGTCTGAAATTGAAGATCTGGCGGCGGGACGCCGCCCGAACCCGCGGGCAAGATGCCTGCGCTACGCTGGTGGCGGAGGCGCAGTGGATCAAGGTGATTCAAGGTAAATCAAGGTGCATCAAGGTAGATGATGGTGAATGACGAATGGCGAATGACGAATGGGTCGGGCGGGTGTCCAATGAATTGTGAACGACCAACGCGCCACCGCGTTGCCGGCGTCCGCGGCGCGCCGTCCGGGCGGGACGGGGTGATCCGGAGGCAAGTGGCATGATTATAAATACCAGACAAAATACGGCGGCGGGCGCGTCATATTGATGAACATGCCCGGCGATTCAGAACTGGAACGGCTCTACGATGCTCATGCGTCGGCGCTGTACGCTTTTCTGCTGAACTTGACGCGGGATGAGGCGGATACGCGGGATTTGTTGCAGGAGGTGTTTGTGAAAATCGCCCGCGATGAATCCTGGCTGCGGGGCGTGCGCGAGGAGCGGGCGTTTCTCATCCGCCTGGCGCACAACGCGGCAATCGACCTGATGCGTCGGCGCGGCACGCGCGAGCGGGTGAAGGTGAACCTGGTGGAGATCGTTTCGCCGTTCGCGCCGGCGAGTGATCCGGATGAGGAGATGTTTCGCAACGAGCTGGCGGCAGCGCTGGCGGAATTGCCGGAGGAGCAGCGGGCGGTGGCGCATCTGAAGCTGTGGGGCGGACTGACGTTCGAGGCGATCGCGGCGGCGCTGGAGATACCGCCGAACACGGCGGCGAGCCGGTACCGGTATGCGCTAGACAAAATGCGGGAGCGGCTGCGTCCGTTATATGAGGAACTAAAGCGAGCCGGGGAGCGGCAGTGAAATGACGAATGACGAATGACGAATGACGAATGACGAATGACACGGTGCGGGTGGCGATTGGCCGGGCCATGGTGAAGATGGGCAAAGCTGATGGTATGAAAAAACGAACTGCGGCAAATAATAGTGAACAACGAGCATGAACAATTTGAGAAGTGGTTGAGGGGTTGCCGTGGCGGGCGGAACGGCTGGGTGCAAAGTGCGTTTTGGGTGTGCGCCGTGAGCCCCCCTCTCTCCAGCTCTCTCCCCGCACGGCGGGGCGAGAGGGCCAGAGGTCACGGGTTATTTGGATGGCTCCAGATAGGACAATCCGAATCTAGCTCATGAAAAACGACGAAAACAGTGAATAACAACGACGAACATTTTGAGGAACGGGTGAGCGGACAGCCGTTGCGGGCGGTGCCGGCGGCGTGGCGCGGGGAGATTTTATCCGCCGCGCGGGCGGCCCGGGCGACTGCACGACTCGCGCCGCGCGCTTCCCTGCTATCAACCATCAACTCGCAACTAGCAGCTTTGCTGTGGCCGCATCCGAAGGCGTGGGCGGGGTTGGCGGCGGTGTGGGTGGGCATTGCGGTGCTGAATTTTTCGACGCGCGAGCCGGCGCCACGGCTGGCGGAGAAATCAGCGGCGCCATCGCCGGAGCTGGTGGCGGAATTGAAGCAGCAGCAGCGGATGTTTGCGGAGCTGGCGGGCGGTTATGAAACCGGGGAGGCGGACCGGCCGCGGGTGTTTGCACCGAGACCCAGGAGTGAGCGGGTCGAAATCGCGGTGACGTAACCAAAAAGCTTCAAGCATCAATGGAACAAATGACGAAATGAGCTCCACGCAACAATGAAGTTCCAAGTATCGACTCACTGGAGCGCCATCTTCATCAAGCCATGGCCCGCGAAGGGCACGCCATGAAAAGCGGCAGGGGACTGCCGCACTCCAAGACGCTGGCGCGTGATTTGATGGCGCAAGGCGGGTGGATAACCAGCAACCAATCAACGATGTAATTTTATATGGAAGAGAAACCGAAAAGCATCTGGCGGAAACCGATCCGGGTGCCGCAATTGTTGCTGGCGTGGCTGGGGTTGATGGTGGTGACGACGCTGATTTTCATTGTCGTCCTGATGGTGACGCACGCGTCGCTCGCCAAGTTTCCCCAGGACCTTGGGCTGCTGATCGCCGGCGCGGCAGGGGGAACGGTTTTGCTGGCGGGGTGGCTCTGGTTTCGCTGGCTATGCCGTCCGCGCAATTTGAAGCGGTTCCTGTTCGTGGTGGTGTGCGGGGCGACGGTGAGCGCGCTGTTTTATGCGGAGGAAAACTGGCGGAGCAAACGGGCGTGGGAAAATTATAAACATGAGTGGGAGGCGAAGGGCGAGCGTTTTGATTTCGCGAGCATCGTGCCGCCGCCGGTGCCGGACGAGAAGAATTTTGCGATGACGCCGGTGATCTACACCACATACGGCTTTGTTTTGACGCGGGACGGCAAGCTCGTCCCGTCCGGACAGCGCGACCGGAACTGGACGAGCCGGCTGGATTTCAACCTCGGCGACGACAGTTGGGAGACGAATGGCACGGGCAACTGGGCCAGGGGGACGCTGAGCAACCTGAAGCTGTGGCAGGCGCGGTACCGCGAACTGGCGGCAAAAACGAACGAATTCGCGGTGCCGGCGCAAGCGGGATCGCCCGCCGCCGACGTGCTGCTGGCCTTGGGCAAATACGATGCGACGGTGGAGGAAATCCGGCAGGCGAGCGCGCTGCCGGAATGCCGGTTTCCGCTGAATTATGACGCGGAAGATCCGGCGATGATTTATCTGCCGCATCTGGCGTCTTTGAAAAGGGCGTCCAAACTCCTGCAATTGCGCGCCCTGGCCGAACTGGAAAACGGCGAGAGCGACAAGGCTTGCGCGGATGTGCGGCTGATGCTCCGGCTGAGCGCCCTCATTGAAAGGGAGCCGACATTGATCGGGATGCTGGTGCGGATTGCGATGACGGACATCGCGATGCAGCCGGTCTACGAGGGCCTGGCCAAACATCAGTGGAGCGACGCCCAGCTCGCAGCGATGGAGGCGGAGCTGGCGAAGATCAATTTTCCGGCGGACTTTAATTTTTCCATGCGGTGCGAGCGGGCGTTCGCCGGCGGGATCCTGGATTACATCAGGAAACAGAACCGCATGGGGCGGTACCGCGAGCTGAGCGACATCATGGCCTGGGATAACGCGGGGAAACCCGTGGAGTCGCAGGCCAGAAAGTTTTTCCTGGCGGCGGGGGTGGCCCTGATGCCGGCGGGCTGGTTTGATTTGAACAAGCTGACCATTGCGCAGATGCATGAGACGTGGCTGTTGCGTATCGCCGTGCCGGAAAAACACCAGATCATGCCGGCGATGCTGGTGTCGTCCGCCTGGCAGCCGACCAACACCCTGTTCAACCTGTTTGCCAGGGACTTGGTCCCGACCCTGGCGAACTGCGCCAAAAAATTTGCGCGCGGCCAGGCGATCGCGGACCTGGCGCGGACGGCGCTGGCGCTGGAGCGTTACCGGCTGGCGCATGGGGAATATCCGGAGACGCTGGACGGGCTCGCGCCGCAGTTCATCGCGCAGGTGCCGCAGGATGTCATCGGGGGCGGGCCGTTGAAGTATCACCGGACGGATGACGGGCGGTTTGTTTTGTATTCGATTGGCTGGAATGAGAAGGATGACGGCGGGTTGAGGGCGCTGCCGGAAAATGGATTCCGTGCCGAAGGCTGGTCGCAGCCCACGTTCGATGAGGGTGACTGGGTGTGGGAGTATCCGCAGAAATGAGGGTTCACATATTTAGTCATTTTTAATTGGTGGCCGGGCGGTTACAGTCTGAGGATGAATATTTCAAATCTGAACCCGGACGCGGACATCGGGGCGAGCGCGTGGCTGGTGGAGATGGACGAGCATAAGATTCTGCTGGATGCGGGGATGCATCCGAAACGCGAGGGGCGGGACGCGGCGCCGCGGTTTGGCAAGGCGGGCACGCATGACGTGGATGCGATTGCGATCTCGCATTGCCACCATGACCACGTGGGGGCGCTGCCGCTGGCGGTGCGGCATTTTCCGAAGGCGCACGTGCTGATGACGGAGCTGAGCTATCTGCTGGTGGAACGGGTGCTGCACAATTCGGTGAACGTGATGACGCGGCAGCGGGATGAGCTGGGCATCCGGGAGTATCCGCTGTATTCGCATGACGAGCTGGATGACATCGCGGGGTTTTTCCAGGGGTTCAAATACAACCGGGAGGTGGAGTGGGCGGGGCACCAGAAAGCGCGGGCGGGCCTGCCGTCGCCGACGCTGGAATTTTTTGACGCGGGGCACACGCTGGGTTCTGCGGGGATCCTGTTGCGCGGGAAGAGCGAGACGATGTTTTACACGGGCGACGTTTGTTTCCACAACCAGACGATCTTGAAGGGCGCGCGGTTCGAGGAGGTGAAGGCGGACGTGCTGGTGATGGAGACGACGCGCGGCAACCGCGCGGTGCCGGCGGGTTTCACGCGCCAGGCCGAGATCGACCGGCTGGTGGAGGCGATCGACGCGGCGCAGAAGAAGAAGGGCTGCATCATGATCCCGGCGTTCGCGCTGGGCCGGACGCAGGAAATCCTGGCGCTGCTGGCGCTGCTGATGCGCGAGGGGAAGCTGAAGAAGCAGCCGGTGTACATCGGCGGGCTGGGGCGGGTGTTCACGGAGATCTATGACATCGAGGCGCACCGGATGCACCGGCAGCATACGAACCTGCATTTGAACGAGGCGCTGCAATTGATCGTGCTGGAAAAGGGCGCGGCGGACACGATGAAGTTGAGCGGCGGAAAGATATTTGTGATCACGGCGGGGATGATGAGCGAGAACACGGCGGCGCACGACCTGGCCAAGCGGATGATCGGGGATGAGAAGCAGAGCATCTTTTTTGTGGGCTACGCGGATCCGGATTCGCCGGCGGGACGGCTGAAGGCGGCGAAGGCGGGCGAGACGTTTGTGTTCAGCCCATCCGCCGGGCGGGTGACGAAGCATTGTGACATGCAGGATTTTGACCTGACGGCGCACGCGAACCGCGATGATCTGCTGGAATTTGTGGGGCAGGTTTCGCCGCGCACGGTGTTGCTGGGGCATGGTGACACCGGGGCGCGCAACTGGTTCGAGGAGCGGATCCGCGAGCGCTGGCCGAAGATAAAAGTGATCCAGCCGCAGCCGATGACCAGCGTGACGGTTTGACCGGCGGGCAATAAAAAACCGCCGGGAGCCAGGCTCCCGGCGGTTATGGTTTCAAAGGGTCCGGTTCAGTGGCCGCCGTTGACGATGTTGGCGAGGTTGAAGATGGGCAGGAACATGCAGACGACCATGCCGCCGATGACGACGCCGAGGAAGACGATGAGCAGGGGCTCGATGAGGGACATGAGGCCGGAGAGGGTGGTGTCGATTTCCTCGTCGAGGAAGTTGGCGACGCGCTCGAGCATGGTATCGATGTTGCCGGTCTGTTCACCGGCGCTCAACATGCGGACGACCATGGTGGGGAAAATGGGGTGCTTGGCGAGGGCGGCGGAGATGCCTTCGCCGCGTTCGATGTCCAGCGCGGCGGCCTTGATGGCTTTTTCCATGACGACGTTGCCGACGGTCTGGGAAACGATCTGCAAGACCTCAAGGATGGGGACACCGCTGCGGACCAGGGAGGACAGGGTGCGGGTGAAGCGCGCGAGGCAGATCTTATGGGCGATGGGGCCAAAGATGGGCAGTTTGATGCGCTGGCGGTCCCAGAACTCGCGGCCGGGCTTGGTTTTGATATACGCCAGCCAGCCCCAGACGCCCGCCCCGGCGACGATGATCAGCACGAGCAGGTAATGCCTGACGATATCGCTGATGCCCATCAGGAACAGGGTCGGACCGGGCAGGGCGGCGCCGAAGCCGGAATAGATGTCCTTGAACGTCGGAATGACGCGGACCAGCAGGAAAATGGTGATGACAATCGCAACGATGGTGACGACGGTGGGATACATCAGGGCGGTCTTCACCTTTTTGCGGAGGCGCTCGGTGTTTTCCTGATAGGTGGCGAGCCGGCTGAGAATTTCGGACAGCAAGCCGCCTTTTTCGCCGGCGGAGACCATGGCGACGTACAGGCGGTTGAAGGCCTTCGGGTGACGGGACAGCGCCTCGGAGAAACTTTCACCGCTTTCCACGCGGGTGGTGATGTCGCGGATGGTGTCGCGCATGATCTTGTTGGGCGTCTGGTCGCCCAGCGCCTGGAGCGCCTGGACGATGGCGATACCGGCATCGACCATGGTGGCCAGCTGGCGGGTAAAAACGACCAGGTCAGCCAGGGCGACTTTGCCGCCCTTGGTCTGGCCGCGCTTGGAGATCTTTTCCTTGATCTCCACCACCAGCATGTTGCGGTTGAGCAATGCGGCGATGGCGGCCTGCTCCGAAAGCGCCTCGACGGTGTTGCGGATCTCGCGGCCAGTGGCCGTTTCGCGGGCGGTGTAAGCAAATAATGGCATACCTGTGTCGTGAATAATTCATGGGCTGCGAATTGCAAGCGCAATCCGGCAACTGCATTCATTCCAAGCACGATTTGTTCCACCGGACGAAATCCCACTGAAAAGGTTATAACGGGGGATTTTTGGCCGGCCAGCCGGCCATGAATGGGACTGAATGCCTATTTTTATAGCATCCCCGGCGCATTAAAAATGTGCCAAAAAGACGGCTTCCCGGCACAAATCCCTTTTAAACAGAAGCTTGGCGGTTAAAATTTGCAAAAAAAACTTGTTGTCATTTCCCCTAATTTTTCCTAGTTTTGACATCAAGCGCACCTTGTGGTGCTGGAGCAAACTGGTTTTGCTCTGTTAAAGACAGTAAAACAACAAACAACAAACAACATCGGAGGAACAGATGAAGTTTAATAAATGGACACTGGGTCTCGCAGCCGTTGGCGCCGTCAGCATGGCGTCCGCCGTTCGCGCAGACGAAGCAAAAATGAGCCAGTTGAATACTGCGCTCTCCAATACCACGATCAGCGGTTACGTTGATGTGGCGGCCCAATATAACCCGGGCAATCAGCCTGGCCGCGATCCGATCTACATTGGATCGGGATCAGTCTCCGGCATTCCCGCTAATAACATTGTTAACTCTGCCCGTAAAGTTGACAATTTTAGCCTTAACGACGTCAACATCACGATTGACAAGCCGCTTGATGACAGTCCGTGGGCGGCCGGCTATCATATTGACCTCAATGCAGGCCATGACGCATTTAATGCTCTTAATTTCGATGCCAATGCCGCTGGGACGGGCATCGGTGGCGGTCTGGGCGGTGTTCAGGCCCAGAGCACTCTGGTGGGCATCCGCCAGGCTTACGTCACCATGCGCACCCCGGTGGGCAATGGCATTGACTGGAAATTTGGTGCGATGGACGGCGTGACCGGCTACGAAGGCAACACCGACTACTCGAACCCGAACTACACCCGTTCTTATGGCTATGCCGTCAACCCGGCGCTCATGGTCGGCATCATGGGTTCCTACAAAGTTTGCAACGAAGTCACCGTCCAACTCGGACTCGTGAATCGTGGTGAAACCTTTGCGGCCGGTGGTCAGAATCAGTCAAATCTGAGCTCCAAGGATTACGTTGCCACTGTTGCCTTGACTGCTCCGGATAGCTGGGGCTTTCTCAAAGGCTCTTCGCTTATCTTTGGCGCCGTCCAAGGCTTTGATAATCAGTCCGTGGGCAACTACAACGTCAGCGCGACCCTCAACACGCCGGTCACCGGCTTGAAGGTTGGTCTCGCCTATGACGTCGTCACCACCAGTGCCGGCCAAAATGTGGGCGCTCCCAGCGTGGGCGACGGCAGCATCTACGGTGTGTATGCCACCTATCAGGCCACCGACAAGCTGAGCTTCAACCTCCGCGGTGAGTATGTTGATGCGGCTGACCTCGGATTGTTCACCAGCAACGGCGTTGGTTGCAAAGGTGAAGAACTCACGGCCACGGTCGAATACGACCTCTGGGCCAACGTGGTTACCCGCGCGGAATTCCGCTGGGACCATGCTGAAAAAGGTTCCGATTTTGCCACGGCTACCGGCAATTCGACCGAGAGCTATTACACGCTCGCGCTCAACGTCATCTACAAGTTCTAATCTAAGTTAGGACCTTACGCCCCTTCCGGCTCCGCCGGGAGGGGCTTTTTTGTTGGCACCGATAACCGCTAGCTAATTTTCATATCAACGCATCTTGATGCGTTGATTTTAATATTGCATAAGCGAAAGTTTGCCGATACTCTCTCTCTATTAATGCAATCTGTCCGCGACATTTACTCCGCCAAAAAGACCGCCGCCAAGCCGGTCGTTTCCTTTGAATTTTTCCCGCCCAAGACTGCTGAGGGCGATCAGGCGCTTTTGGAGAAGCACATCCCCGCCTTGCTCGCGGTCCGGCCGGATTATTGTTCCGTGACCTACGGTGCCGGCGGCAGCACCCGCGACAAGACGCTCACCATCGTCGACCGCATCCAGCGCGAACACCAACTCCCCGCCCTCTCTCACCTCACTTGCGTGAACCACACCCGCGAGGAAGTCAGTGCGCTGCTCGAAAAGATCCGTTCGCTCAACTGCCAGAACATCCTCGCCCTGCGCGGTGATCCCCCGGGCGGTGGCGAATTCAAACCCGCGCCGGGCGGCTTTGAATTTTCCGCGGACCTCGTCCGCTTCATCAAGCAGTCGGGCAATTTTTCCGTGGGCGTCGCCGGTTTTCCCGAAGGCCACATCGCCAACCAGCAAGGCAAGCACGCCGACTGGCAGCATCTGAAAGAAAAGGTGGATGCCGGCGCGGACTTCGTCATCACGCAGCTGTTTTTTGACAATGCCGACTTCTTTGAGTTCCGCGATCACGTCGCGCGGCTGGGTGTGAAGGTCCCCATCATCCCCGGTGTCATCGCCATCGTGAGCGCGGCACAAATCACCCGGTTTACGCAGTTGTGCGGCTCAAAGATTCCGCCCGGGCTCAAGGCGCGGCTCGACCAGGTCGCAAGCGATGACGAGGCGGCCGTGAAATTCGGCATCGAATACGCCACGCAGCAGTGCGAAGCCCTGCTGCGCGCCGGCGCGCCCGGCCTGCACTTCTACACCCTCAACAAGGCGCACTCCACCGTCCAGGTTCTGAAGAATCTCGGGCTGGCCCAAGGTTAGAACAACTGCCCCATCATCTGCCCGATGACGCTCAACGGTCCCGTGTCTTCCAGGCCATCCGCCGCCTTGTCCAGCTTCTGCAAGGACAGCTTGGCGTTCTTGTAAAATTCCTGGTCGTTCACGAGCTTGCCCAGCGTGCCGTTCCCGCCGTTGATCTTCTGCAGGATCTGGTTCAGGTTCGTCATCGAGGCGGTCGTCTCGTGATACAGCGTTTCATCCGTCAGTAATTTGCCCAGCGACCCCTGTCCGGCGTTGACATTGTTGATGACCAATCGCGCCGAGGCGGCGGTCTCCTGCAGGTTGCTCACCGTCGAGAGCGCGGAATTATATAGCGTTTCATCAAACACCAGCTTCCCGACCGTACCCTGTCCGGCGGCGATTTCGCTGGAAACATTTTTGATGTTCGCAATCGTCGCCGTCAGCGGTGCGCTGTTCTGCTTCACAAAATCCACCAGCGGCCCCATCAGGTTGTTGATCGTATCCGGCGTGAAGCTCTTCGTTAGGTTTTGGATGCCCGAGGCGGCGCTGTCCAGCTTCGCCATGATCGCGCTCAGGTCCGGCTGCTCCTGCGCGGCGATGATCGTGCCCTCCTCCGCGCGGGCCGCGCCGGGCGAACCAAAGTCGATCGCCACAAAATTCTGCCCCATCAGGCCGGTGAACTTGATCGTCGCCTTGCTGTCCGTCTTGACCACGGCCTTCTCGGACAGGCGCATCGACACGCTCACCTTGTTCGTCGCCAGCTCGATGTCCTCCACGCGGCCGATCTCCACGCCGGCCATCTTCACGCGGTCGCCCACCTTCAGGTCCTGCACAGTGTCGAACTGCGCGCTGATGTGCGTGCCGTGCTTGAACAGCTCCGGCCCGCCAAAATTTTCGATGATCACCACCGCGGCGATCACCGTGATCACCACGAAGACGCCAAGTTTCGTTTCCAATGAATTTTTCATAGACTGCTCGTTTTAAGGTTCACGTTTGAAATCGGCATGTAAAAATTTTTGCACCAGCGGATCGTTGAATCTTTTCACCTCGTCCGGCGTCCCGACCGTCACGATGACCCCGTCCACAATCACCGCGATACGGTCCGCCACCCCGAACGCCAGCTCACGGTCATGCGAGACCACCAGCGAGGTCACATGCGTGCGCTGCTTCAAGCCCAATATCTCCTCGCCAATGACCACCGAGGACAGGGGATCCAGCTCGCTCGTCGGTTCATCGTACAAAATCAATTGCGGCTCGATCACCAGCGCGCGCGCGATGGCCACGCGCTTTTTCATGCCGCCGGAAAGGTCGCTCGGCATCTTGTCCACGACGTCCTTCAGGCCCACGTCCTCCAGCTTTTCCCGGACAATCGTTTCGATCTCCGCGCGCGATTTCAACCGGTGTTCCGTGAGGTAAAGCCCCACGTTCTCGCCCACCGTCAGCGAATTCAGCAGCGCGCCTGACTGGAACACCAGCGCCATGCGGTACTTCGCGGCGACCTCCGGCGTGCCCGCCTTTTCGCCGTTGATGAGGATCTCCCCCTCGTCCGGGTCTTCCAGGCCGATGAGATGTTTCAGGAGCACGCTCTTGCCGCTGCCGCTCGGGCCCATGATCACAAAGATCTCGCCCGGCTGGACCTCAAAATCCACGCCCTTCAACACGTCCTGGCCGTTGAATTGCTTGCGCAAGCCGCGCACCACCAGGCCCACCCCGGCCGTGTTCGAGTTGTTGGTGTTGGTCGGGTTCATTTCAGCAAAAGGCGCGTGAGCACATAGTCAAAGATCACAATGCCCACAATCGAGTTCACCACGGCCTTCGTCACCGAACGGCCGATCCCGCGCGGGCCGCCGATCGTCGTCAACCCCTGGTGGCACGACACCACCCCGATGATCAGCGCAAAGCAAAAGCTCTTGAACACGCCGTTGGCCACGTCTCGCAGCACCACGATGTCCTGCAGGTCGGCATAAAACACGCGGAAGGGGATCTCCAGGTGGTGGTTGTAATCCGCCACCACCGCGCCGCCAAACCAGCCGACCATGATCGAAGAGATCACCAGCATCGGCAGCGCCACCGCGATCGCCAGCATCCGCGGCAGAACCAAGTAAATGATCGGGTCGATGTTCATCGTCCGCAACGCATCGATCTCCTGATACACCCGCATCGAGCCGATTTCCGCCGCCATCGCCGAGCCGATGCGCCCGGCGATCAAAATGGCCATCATCACCGGCGCCAGTTCCTTGGCGATGGCGATGCCCACCACGCCGCCGACGGCGCTGGTGAAGCTGCGCTCCACCAGCGGCGGTCCAAAGTTCAAGGCGATCACCGCGCCGATGAAAAACGACAGCACACAGACCATCAGCAAACTCGCGTTGCCGATCTCAAAAAACTGCTCAAACACCTTCTGCCGCTGCCGCCAGGCCTGGGGCAGGGCCAGCAGCGTGCGCCAGAACAGCAGCACTATCTCTCCGATGTTTTCAAACATGGTCGTTTTTTCTCATTTGTGCGAATCCGGGAGGTAAAACAGCCGCCACCGGCCTTTTTCCCCTACACTTTGATACTGGAAAAGGCCGAACAGGAGCGAGGTTTTTTTATGCCCCGGTTCCACGTCGCTCCGGTACAGGTTCCACAGCAGCGACCGGCTGCTCCGGCCCGCCCGCGGATTGTCCTCCGCCCGCCACAGCGACCAGATCGGCGACCAGTTGCGCTCGATGCCCCGGTTGTTCGCCAGCACGGACTCGATCGGCGCAAAGACCTGCAGCCGCGTGTTGCCGTTGAAATCCCGCCGCCATGTGAAGAGCGGCCACGCATCACGCCGCAATTTCTGCACGCCAGTCTGCGTGTTCTTTTCTGTCACCCCCACATAAAGATAGAAGAAAAGCCGCGTCGACCGCCAGTCCAGCGCCTCGGAATGGATGCCCTTGTAATGGTACGCCGGCCACACGTACCAGTCGCTCTCCTGCGTCTGGTTGTGCGACTGGCTGAACAGCGGGAAAACCCGCGAGGTCGTCTTCCCTTCACCGCGGGCGAAGATGACAAACGGCCACGGCCCCTCCCACTCATGATATTTCCTCTCCCGTTCATCCACCCACGTGAACAATGGCCAGATCACCGAGGTCGCATCGCGGTTCGGCGAGCGCGTCATGGAAAAAAACGGGATGGATGCGCGGAATTTCTCCGGGTTGGCCGTGCCTTTGCCGCCGTCCTCCTTGAGATACAGCGGCCAGCACACAAATGCCTTGTCATGTCCGGCGATGGTTGCGACCTCGCCGAAGCCGTTCGTCTGCGTGGTGATCTCCTTGTGCTCCTGGCCCACGAACGGCCACACCTGCCAGCCGTGCAGCCCGTCGCCGTTCCGCACATGGACGAACGGATAAAAATAATTGTCCGTCACGATGTCCTTTTTCTGCGACTGGCCGTAGATCGGGAACATCACGAAATAAATCTTGTCGCGAAACAGCCGGTTTTGCAGGTGGCCGTAAAACGGCACCACCGCCGTGTACTCCAGGTTGGTGTTCAGCGAACGTTGCTGGAAATACAGCGGAAAAATCGTGAACCGGTGCGTCTGAAATTCGTCCGGCTGCCGCCCGCCCGCAAAACTCAAAAGTTGGAAGAACTGCAGCCGCCATTCATCGCTGTAATATTCGTACGTGAGGAACGGGTACACCACATCCAGTTCGCCGTGGGTGACGCCCGGATTTTTATACGCGGAAAAAAACGGCGGATACGCCAGCGTTTCCTCCGATTCCTTCCGTTCGGAATAATAAAACGGCCCCGCCGCCTCCGTCCGGTGCCCCGGCTCCAGCGCGAGATCAAAATCGGCATACGCAAAGCCGGCGGATACATTTTCATCGCCCGCCCGTACATTGCCGCTAAATAGCGCTAAAATCACCAACGCCCACAAGAAACACCCCACCCAAACGACTCCTGAAATCGGATTCGTTATCGTTAATTTATTTCTATAACTAGCCATTTTTTGCTATTTTTACCGGTTTAACATTACGATTGACTTTGTAACAGTTTGCTGTATTTTAACCATAATTGAGGTTTTTACCTCGGTTCCTCCTGACCCGATGTTGATGACTTGTTCTCAGCATCGGGTTTTTTATCCAGCAGGTTCATCCGCCCCAGCAAGTTCAACAGTGCGGGCAAAAACGTCAAGCCAGCAATCATGCACGTCGCGATGCCGATGGACATGATCACGCCCAGACTGTGGATGCCCCGGTGCTTCGCCAAGATCAAACTGCCGAAACCCGCGATGGCCGTCAGCCCGGACACCAGCACTGCCTTGCCCGTGCTGCGTGCCAAAATGCCCGGCGTCCGCTCCTCCGCATACCGGTTCAGGATGTGGATGCCGTTCGTCACCCCGATGCCGATCACCAGCGGCAGCGTCATGATGTTCGCCGGATTGAATGGCACGCCCTGCCAACCCATCAACCCCGCCAGCCACAACGTGCCGATGGCCACCGGGATGAGCGCCAGGATCACCGCCAGCAGACTGCGGAAATGCACCAGCACCATGAATGCGATCGCCGCCAGCGAATACCACGCCGCCGTGATGTAGCTGTCCTTCAACTGCGTCGTGTATTCCTTGAGCTGCACCGGTTCACCGGTGACATCCGGGTCAATCGTCCGCATTTCTTCCACAAATTTCACCTGCTTGTCCCGCTGGCGCACATCTTCCTTGGGATAGACCTGCAGCAGAAATTTCCCGTGCACGCCCACGAACCGGTTGCGCAGGGTCGCCGGCAGGTTTCCCGCCTGCAACGGCGTGCTGTTATCCTGCTGCTGCAACTGCGAGAATGTGTCGCTGATGTCATTGAACAGCGCCCGTTGGAAGGCGCCCAGTTTTTCCGCGTGTTCCGCCAGCGCGGAGGCGTCGCCTTCCAGCATCGTCTTGTGCAGGTTGGACGCCGCGGTTCTCAGCGATGTGAACACCTTGACCATTTCCGGGTCGTTTTGGACATCTTTGTCTGCCAGCGCGTTGCCCAGGTAGCCGTTGAAGAACCACAGCGTCTGGCTCAGCGAATACAAATCAACCGGCCGCAAATCCGGCGGGCTGAACTGCAATGGCGCGATCTCCGCCTTGATCTCCCCGATCAGCCGCAGCTTCTCCGTCTGGTCCGCCTTCAGCGCGCCTGCGATGGAATCCACACCGTTCGACGCCACGGAGGGCAGCGCCTGAATGCGTTTCTCCAGCGCCACTGCCTCATCCAGCGAGTTCGCCACCACCGCACAATACAACGGCGACCGCTCCGAAGCGTTGAACAGCTTCTGCTCGTACTCCACCGCCGGCAGGCCCTTGCTCTGCAGGTCCAGCAGGTTGTAATCAAAGGATATCTTGTGCATCTGCGTCCATGCCAGCGCGCACAACCCGGCGATGATCGCCGCCACCAGCACCGGCCGCTGCAGCCACAAATTCTCGATGCGCGCCCGGCGGTCGTCTTCTTGGATCGCGTGGTCCATCACATTCTGCCGGCCGCGCAGCAGCAGCACCGGCAATAGCGTCATCATCGGCACCAGACACACCATCAGCCCGCCGCCGCAGATGATGCCCATTTCCGAGATGCCCTTGAAATCCGTCAGCGCCATCGCCAAAAACGCCCCCGCCGTTGTCAGCGCCCCCGTGAAGATGCCCTGCCCGGTGAACATCATCGCCTTCATCATCGCCTCCTGCTCCGTCCTGCCATGGCGCAGTTCCTCCTCGTAACGCGTCACCAGGTGCACGCCAAAATCAATCGCCAGCCCGATCAGGATCGGCATGAACGTCACCGTCAGGATGTTCAGGTGCCCCACCGTCAGCGTCGCGAACGCCAGCGTGTACGCCAGGCCCACGACCAGGCAGATCGTCGCCTTTACCGGCCGCCCCGTCTCATTATAGCCGTAGATGAAGATCAGCGCGCAGACGATCAGTGACACAATGCTCGCCAGCGTCATGTCCCGTTGCGACTGGTTCATCTGGTCGAAGTCCAGCACGGGCCCGCCCGTGATGCCCACGTTCAAGCCCGGCACCTCGCTTTTCGTCTGCTCCACCAGCTCGCGCAGGCGCGCCACCGCGTCCCCCTCCACCTCGTCGTTCAACGCCTGCGCGATTGCGATGCGGATGCGCCCATGGTCAAAAGTCAGCCGGCCGTCCAGGACATCGCCCCCGGCGTTGAAGAGCGTCGTGGCCCCCGGCGATGGCGGCATGCCGGAACGGTTCAGCGAATCCGCCGACTGCACCAGGATCTTCTGCAGCACCGGCAGCGCCTGCACCAGCGCCGTCGTCTGCGCGTTCGTCTCGTGCGACGCCGTGCGGAACTGCGTGTTCACCTGCGCAAAAAACGAAACCAGGTTCGTGGAGCCCGTGAACCGCTGCACGAACGGCTGATAGTCGTGCAGCCGCGTCTTCATCTCCGTCAGTTCGTCCTCGGACAACAGCAGCAGCGACTTCGAGCCCATCAGCTTGAAGTCCGCCCGGTAGAAAACGTCGCGGAACAGGTTCGTCTCCGTCTCCAGCTTCGCGCCCAGGCGCTCGATGAACTGCCGGTTCTTCTCCGGGTCCTCGCTTTCCGCCGCCACCACCATGTCATCCTCGTCCCGCGAGGCGAACTCCCTTTTGTAATTGAGATAATTGCGCTGGTACTTCTGGTTCGAGCTCACCAGGTTGTCCTGGTTCATGTCGAACTTCAGGTACAGCACCGTCACCGCGATGCTGGCGATGAACAGCAGCACCTGCGGCCAGAAGAAAGCGCGCGGATAACGGCAAATTGCCGTCGTCAGCCGACCCAGCAGCCGGGCCAGGAATGAATCAGGGCGCAAAACTTTCATCAGCCCTTAATTCGACTTTTCCACGAACACCGCAGTGCCGTAGCACAGGACCTCGGTGATGCCCGGGGCGATTTCCGTCGCGTCATAGCGCACGCCGATCACCGCGTTCGCCCCCAACTCGCCCGCGTGGGTCAGCATCTGGTTGAACGTGTCCTCCCGCGCCCGCTCGCACAGGCTCGTGTACAGCGAGATGTTGCCCCCAAAAACCGCCTGGATGCTCGCGCCAAAATTGCCGATCACCGACCGCGAACGCACCATGATTCCCCGCACCACGCCAAAAGATTTCACCACCCGGTAACCCGGCAGTTCAAACGTCGTCGTCGTCAATGGATGGGTCATGCTCATACAACTCTGATTGAACACGACCCGGCCCGGTCACAAAAGCCAAAACTCATGCCCCGCCCCCACAAAATCCGCCGCCCTCACCGCAAAAAAACCTTCCTCACTTCCTCCTCGCCCTCGCCCTTGTCCTCGATTCTTTGGGTCTATTTCCATAAAACGGGCTGAATTCGGCCACCCGGTCACAAGCAAATCATGGTGGGTGGCGTCGCGCTGCGACCCCGATGGCCAGTCCGGCCCGGACTTACCCGCCGGCGAACACCGGGCGAAAATTTGCCTCCGTCAAAATGCGCGCCACCTGCTCCCGCTGATCCCCTTGAATCTCGATCTGCCCATCTTTCACCGTGCCGCCGGTGCCGCAGGCCTTTTGCATCGCCTTGGCCAGCCGCTCCTTTTCCGGCAAACCGATGCCCACAAAATTCTTCACCACCGTCACCGTCTTCCCGCCGCGCCCGGCCGTCTGCCGGACGATGTCCACCCGCCCGCGATTTTTCACTTTCACCTTCGCCATGGGCACAGGCACGAACCCGGCCTCCGGCGCTACACTGGCGCTTGCCGGCGGCAGGCCGGCGCTGGAAAGCGCCTCAAACGGAGTCTGAACCAGGGGGTTTCCGCCGTCGGTCGGGATGCGTTTCATCGGTGTTCGGGGCATAAATAAAGGATGCACCGCCCGGGAGCGAGGATTTTTGACTTTGGATGAGGCTTGGGGATCTGAAGTGAGGGAGGTCGTCAACCGAACCCGATGACACCCGACATTTTCCTTTGCCCCCGCACAAAAGAAAAGAGCCCGGACACTACTCCGGGCTCAATAAGAACAACATTCTAAATTCTTTTCGTTGGAGTCACTACTTCCAACGCCAAAAGCTTAACACATCCCCGTTTTAACGCTTGTCCCCAGTACTGGGGACAAATTGGGGCGGGACTATATACTTTACAAACGCACAAGAAAAGCCAATGATGGCGGCATGAAACTCACCGCTCCCGCCGCCAAAAGCCCTGTTCAGAGCGTTATACTTGACGCGGATGACCTGAATTTAATCACGCTCGCGCAGGAATATCAGGACGAGGACAAGGCCCGCTCCCTGTTGGAAATCCTGCGCTGGCCGCATGGCGCGGTTTGCCCGCGTTGCCAGAACGACGGCAAGACCAAACCAAACTCCAAACTCACGCCGAAGGCAGGGAGCAAGACACCCGTGCGCAAAGGTGTTTATTTTTGCGGGGCTTGCCGCCAGCAATTCACCGTCACCGTGGGAACGGCCATGGAAGGTTCGCACGTTCCGATTAGCAAATGGCTGATGGCGTTCTTTCTGATTTCCTCCAGCAAAAAGGGAATGTCCGCCAACCAGCTTCACCGCATGTTGAAACTGACTTACAAAACGGCTTGGTTCATGGCCCATCGCATCCGTTACGCCATGGGCGACAATGGCGGGGTTGAATCCATGCTCAAGGGCGTTGTCGAAGTGGATGAAACATTCGTGGGCGGCAAAGGCGTCATGTGTTCCAAGTCCCGCCGCAAAACTCCCGTGATGGCCTTGGTGGAGCGCGGCGGCAAGATGAAAGCCCGCGTGATTTCCAACGTGACGCAAATGAACTTGGGGAAAGTCCTGAATGAGTGCGTCAGCAAAACGGCAACGGTGAACACGGATGAACTGCCCGCTTATCGCAATCCATTGAAAGACTGGAAAGCCCATAACGCCGTCAATCATTCCAAGAAACAATATAGCCGCAAAATGGAGGACGGTTCCAAGGCGGGCATCAATGGTTGCGAATCATTTTTCAGCCTGCTCAAGCGTGGGGTTTATGGGGCATGGCATTGCGTCAGCCGCGAGCATCTTCAAAAATACACGAACGAATTTTCATTCCGCTGGAACACGCGCTTTTTGACCGATGGCGCACGGATGGCAGAGGCGGTGCCAATGATAACCGGCAAGCGGTTGTTCTACCGACAACCCGAAAATTGAAAGGGACGCGGAGGGGACCGCGCATGGTTAATAGGGTTGCGCAAAAAAGAGAAGAAAGCATTGGGCCGTCCGCGCTTCCGATCTCCCGCTATCACCGACAGGGAGCGGGAGCGGATACTCCGGGCATTCTATCAGGCTTTGAGATTGGCGCGGATAAAACCGCCCAAAGTTAAACCGCCATCCCGCAAGACCAACACCACGCCAAAAACCCGCCAACGGGCTTGGCAACGCCGATCAATGGCGCTGGGGAAATGTCCCCGGTGCGGGGGGAAATGCGATTCAAACCGAAAGACTGGCAAGCGGTATGTTCATTGCGCCAGGTGTCGCGCCAAGCTGGCACCATATCAGGCGGAAATCATGCGCCAGCGCAGGGCTAAAGCGCGTGGGGAATAAAATCTGGGCGGCATTTGACTGGCTCCAATTGGTTTTGACTTAAACGCATTGTGATGAAGCCAAAAAATATATCTATTGACCCAATTGGCCGGGCAAATCTTGCAAGAGGGATTCAACTGCTCCAATTTGTGATTCAAGGTCTGGCATTACTCCAAGAAGAGTCCGACAAGTCGGACAAGCAAAACCAATTGCGCCCCTATCGTCAGAAGGGCCGCCGCTTTCAACAACGGTAATATAGCCCTTATTGACACTGGTGAGCGGCTTCTCACATTTCGGGCAGAGTGGAATAATTTTGTTCATGGGGTTCCGCCTATCAAACGCTTTCCAAGCACCATTTGCAAGCCTAGCAATTGACTGGAAAGCCATTTTAACCCGTGTTAAATTTTGAAAGTGAAAGCAAAGCCCATCACCACCAACGGACTAGGTTTTGAGGATGCCTTGCGGAAGATGCTGAACACCCCGCCGCCGCCATCCTCAAAATCCGCCAAGAAAATAGCCATCAAAAAGCCCCGCGCCAAGCGCGGTTGACTGACGGGCGATTATGGTCCCTTTTTAATACCATGACCCATCTCGAATATATGCAAGGTGAAGCTGCCAAAAATATGGCATTTCACATGGAGGACATGGAGAAACTGCAAGCGGCAACGGACACCACCCTCAACTTTCTCTATGTTTTTATTTCGGCGGTCTTTTCTGCAAGCGTGAGGATGTATCTGGAAGATGGTTATGCGGCCATAAAAATTTCACTACCCGTCCTTTGCATTTATTTGACTGCCTTGGCCATTTATCTGGTTCTTTCCTGCGGGCTGGCCCGTAGTGTAGAGGCTCCAGCAAACGAGCCGAAAAAATTAAAAATCCCCGATGGTTACACTTCGGAACAAATCCAGAATTTTGAACTCGATAATTTACAGGTCAGGATTGAGAAAAATCGCGACAGAAATGCACGGACAGCAAATAATTTGAATTTTGTCCGCGTTATGCTTTGTTTTAGCCCGATTATCTTCTTACTGGCTATCCTCGCCGTGTGGTTCTTCCGGGGTCTCTGCTCGGCTGGGGCCTAGTATCAGGGTTATAAGGCACGTCAGAACGTCTACCGGGGCTAGGCTGCTCAACCGGGTTTGGTTGCGGGCTTTGCGGCACTGGGGTTTGAGGCTGTTGGGGTTGTTGAATCGGAGGGTCTACGTTTCGTGTCATGGTTAATGGTTTAGCTCCAAAATCCACTTTTGCAATTCTAAGTTATTCACTGTTTTTATCCAAAATCTTGCGTTTGCGAAGTATATCGTCCCGAATTGGGGACGCGCTGGGGACACCCTTTTTCCCAAATTTTCAAGCTTTTTACCCGATTTTACACGGCCGGGGTGGGGGCGGCCCGTCCCCAGTTGATTGGTTCGAGGTTGGCCGACCCCAAGCACCATTCGTCGTTCGGGCTTCGTCATTTTCTAAAAGTTCTTCGCCGTTTTCGGTGGACGATGGAATGAGGTTGTTCAGGGAACGGTTTGAGTGCGGTGGCAGCACTGCCTGTCCTCTGAAATATTCTGCCGAATCCCCAAGCCGTTTTATTTGAAAACAGCCGTTGACAGTTGGGGAAAATATGGTTTAATTACCGACCCTTTGCGGGAAAATTTATTATGTACGCCGTCTTAGAAACAGGTAGCAAACAGTATCGCGTCACCGCCGGTGACAAGCTCGAAATCGAACGTCTCGAAACCGAGGCGGGCAAACCGTTCACGTTTGACCGCGTGCTGCTCGTCAACAACGACGGCAAGTTGAGCGTCGGCGCACCCACGGTTTCCGGTGCGTCCGTCACCGCCGATGTGGTCGAACACATCCGCGGCGAAAAGAAGCTCACCTTCAAGATGAAGCGCCGCAAAGGCTATCACAAGACCATCGGCCACCGCCAGGAGCTGACCGTCGTCAAGATCACCGCAATCAACGCTTAATAATTTTATGGCACATAAAAAAGGTCAAGGCAGCGTAAAGAACGGACGCGACAGCGTAAGCAAGCGCCTCGGCGTTAAAGAATTTGGCGGCACCGTTGTCACCGCGGGCAGCATTCTCGTCCGCCAGCGCGGCAGCAAGTTTGTCGCGGGCAAGAACGTCGGCACCGGCCGTGACTGGACCCTGTTCGCCCTCACGGACGGCAAAGTCCTGTTCGACAAGGAAAGCCGCCGCATCAACATCGTGGCCGGCACCACCGCCAAGAACTGATTGGCGCACCCCATTTCAAGGCGAGGCCAAACGCCTCGCCTTTTTTATTTCCCGCAAGGGACGGAATTGACAGTATTTTGCAGGATCGGATTTTTAAACGGCCATGTTCATCGACGAAATTAAAATTTACGCGCAGGCCGGACACGGCGGCAAGGGCTGTGTCGCGTTCCATCGCGAGGCCTATATCACCAAGGGCGGCCCCAGCGGCGGCAATGGCGGACGCGGCGGCAGCGTCATCCTCCAGGCCGACCACGACCTGAACAATCTCATCCAGCAGTATTACGTCCCGCGCCTGATCGCCAAACCCGGCGAGGGCGGCATGGGCAAGGGCATGGACGGTCACGCTGGCGACGACCTCATCATCAAGGTCCCCTGCGGCACGCTCGTCTGGCGCCTCAAGGACACCACCCCGGCCATCCAGAAAAAGATGACCAGCCCGGACGATGTGGACGAGGATGAAGACGTTGAACCGGAAAACCCGCTGTTCAAGACCGGCACCGGATTACGTCCGGTCATCCGTACGGCGGGCGGCATCCCGGCCGCCTTGGAGGTGGATCTGAGCAAGGAAAAAGAATTTGATAACAGCAAAAAACCCATTGAGGACAAGGGCGAACTGATCGCCGACCTCACGACGCACGGCCAGCAATTTATTTTGTGCAAGGGCGGACGCGGCGGCCTGGGCAACCGTAATTTTGCCACCGCGCGCCACCAGACGCCGCGCTTCGCGCAACCGGGCGAACCGGGCACGGAAGGCGAATACCTTTTGGAACTGCGCATCATGGCGGAAGTCGGGCTGGTTGGTTATCCGAACGCCGGCAAGTCCACGCTGCTCACCGCCATTTCGCGCGCGCGCCCGAAGATCGCCGCCTATCCCTTTACCACATTGCATCCGCAGATCGGCATCGTGGAATTTATGCCGGATTTCAAGCGGCTGACCGTCTGCGACGTGCCGGGACTCATCGATGGCGCGCACAACAACGTCGGCCTCGGCCACGAATTTCTCCGCCACATCCAGCGCTGCAAGGTGCTCGTGCTGCTGCTCGACATGGCCGGCACCGACAACCGCAAGCCGTGGGACGATTACAAGCAGCTCCTCAAGGAACTGGAACTCTATGACAAGGCGCTCGTGGAGAAGCCGCGCCTGGTCGTCGCCAACAAGATGGACGAGGCCGCCGCCGAGAAGAACCTGAAGCAGTTCAAAACGAAGTTCAAAAAAGTCTCCGTGCTGCCCATCTCCGCCGCCTTCGACCAGGGCATGGCAAAATTCCGGCAGACCATCCGCGAAGAAGTGGAAAAACATTCAGCGGCTTAAGCGCCGTAAAGCTCCAAATTCCAAGCACCAACATCCAGAGAGGCACCAAGCTTCAAAAGGATATACACGCGCAGTTTTGATGTTTGATTATTGGCTTTTCCCTGGATCTTGGAGGTTGGTGCTTGGAGCTTTTTCACCCGTCTCTAAAAACCGCATCAACGTATCTCCATGCTTGAGCGTCTTCACGTCCACCCACGGCGCGACAAATTCCAGCGTGTCGCGCTTGGTGTGGCCCAGCACCAGCCGCCCGCCCGGCGCGAGCAGCTTGGGCAGATTCGGATCATCCAGCAGTTGCTGCGCAAAAGACTCTGAACGCCGGTTCACATTTTTTTCACCATACGGCGGATCGGCCAGAATTAAATCAAACTTGGCGCCGCCCTCCGCCAGTTGCCGCATCGCGGGAAAGACGTCCTGCGTGCGCGTCTCCAAGATCTCACCATAGCCCGCCGCCACGGCGTTGCTGCGGATAAATTCCGCGTGGCGGTGCGATTTTTCGATGCACATGACGGAGGCCGCGCCGCGGCTAAGGCATTCGAGGCTCAATGCGCCGCTGCCGGCGAACAATTCCAAAACCTTCACACCCACCACCCGTTCGCCGAGCGAGTTGAAGACCGCCTGTTTTACGAGATCGGGCGTCGGCCGGACGTCGAGTCCTTTCGGGACCTTCAGAATCCCCCGCGCCGCGTTGCCGCCGGTGATGCGCATGGCGTTATTAAAAAATCTCAGCAAAGAACTGCTTCATCGCCGCCCAGGACCGCTTGTCGGCGCGTTCGTTATATTTTGCACCGGGATTGACGAAGCCGGGGTCGGGCTGCGTGAAGGCGTGAACCGCGCCACCGTAAAAAACCAGCTGCCAGTCCACCTTGGCATCACGCAGCTCGCTTTCGAAGGCGGTCAGGTCTTCGGGTTTTTGAAACGGATCATCGCCGCCGGCCAGCGCGAGAACCTTGCATTTGATGTTCCTGCCGTCCGTCGGCGTCGGCGAATCCAGTCCGCCGTGGAAGCTGACGACACCCTTGATGTTCGCGCCGCTGCGCGCAAGCTCGATGACCGTCGTGCCGCCGAAACAGTAGCCGATGGCGGCGAGGCGCGAGGTGTCCACGAGCTTGCTCTTTTTCAATTCGTCGAGGCCGGCGTTGACGCGGGCGCGAAGCAGTGTCCGGTCGGTTTTATACTTCGTCGATTCGGCCCCGGCGTCCGCGACATTGGCGGAGCGGACGCCCTTGCCGTAGATGTCGGCGCAGAACGCGACGTAGCCGAGTTGCGCCAGCATTTCGGCGCGATGTTTTTCGTAAGCGGTCAGGCCGAGCCATTGATGCACGACGAGCACGCCCGGACGCTGGCCGGCCACGGCATCGTCCCAGACGAGCACGCCTTCAAGCACGGTGTCGCCCTGTTTATATTCGATGGTCTTGGACTGGATGGCGGCGTGCGCGGAAAACACGGCCAACAACAGCGCGGCGGCGAGCAGAATGGTTTTCATAACGCCGCCAACCTAACCGACCCCGCGCGATTTGCCAACTGCGCGGATGATGTGAAAGTTGTGCGGCCGGAGACGCCATCGGCGCTAATTGAGATTTGGACGGCCCGCACAAATCGTCTATCGTGAACCAGACATGAAGCTCAAGCGGATCTTAATCGTGCTGGCGGGCCTGTTCCTCCTGGGCGTGGTGGCGGTGGTGGTCTTCCTGCTGTCGCTGGACACCATGGCGCGCTGGGCGGTGGAGAAACGGATCGAAGCCCAGACGGGCTTGAAGGCGGAGATCGGAAAATTCCACATCGGCCTGCGGGAACCGGTCGTGTCCATCACCGGTCTGAAGCTCTACAACCCGACAAATTTTGGCGGCACGCTGCTGATGCAGATTCCGGAGATCCACATGGAATATGACCGCGACGCGGCCAAAAACCGGGGCGAGATCCACATCACGCTGCTGCGCTTCAACCTGGGCGAAGTGGACATCGTCAAGAACGAGGCCGGGCAGACGAACCTGTTTGTCCTGGGCATGACGCTGCCGTCCAAGGACGATCTCGCCAAGAGCAAGGATCTGAACGAGATCAAGAAGCGCACCGGCTACGAGTTCAAAGGCATCGATATGCTGACCGTCTCCGTCGGCAAGGCGAAATTCATTGATCTGGGCAATCCGAAAAACAACCGCGAGCAGGACATCGACATCGAAAACGTGCCCATCCCCAACGTAAAATCCCCCGCCGACCTCACCGGGCTGCTCCTGCTGGTGGTGCTGCGCAGCGACAATTTTTTCAACTCCCTGGTTGCGCCGGCGGGCTTGAAATAGGTCCGCCGGCAGCGCGCTGTCCCCGCCTCACACTTCGCCGATCCATTTGCGATCTTCCCACACGGCCTTGATGGAGGTGAGATTGCGGCGGTCGAAAATATTCCGCGCGGCGGCGCCGACGCGGCCTTTTTTCAGGTTGTTATAGGCGTCGCTGGCGCTGATGGCGACGTATTGAAGGATGCTCGGGTCGCGGTAGCAATCGATCATGCACTTGGTGCAGCCGTCGCGGATGAGCCTGGAGTCGTCCCAGTCCCAGACTTTGCACATGGGCTTGTGCCAGGCGTGGCAGCGGAACAGGTCGAGGTTCCAGTCGAGGTAGAAGTATTTGTGGCCGCCGAGGCAGCCGAACTTTTCCTTTTCGCCGCGCAGATGCCGCTGCATCTCGTCGAGCGATTCGGTGGGGTTCACCACGGGATAGCCGCTGCCCTGCTTCAGGCGCTTGATTTTCTCGAACAGGCCGATCAGTTCATCCTTGGAAAAATTGACGAGGCCGCTGTCGCTGAAACTGAGATAGCTGCTGGCCAGGCTGGTGAGCGGATAGCTGAAGGTGCAGCTTTTGAAACCGAGCTCCTCCAGAAACGGCGGGAGTTTCTCGAAATCCTCGATCAACCGGCTGGCGGTGATGCTGGCGGTGGTCTGGATGCCGACCGAACCGAAATACTCGTTCGCCTGCTTGATCTTTTGGCAGACGTCGGGCAGGCCGCGGTTTTTTTCGTGCTTGAGAACATCGTGGGCGTCGACGGACATGATGATGCTGCTCATGCCGTCGCTGGCGAGGGCGCGCATGTTTTCATTGGTCCACAGGCCGCCGTTGGTGCAGATCATGGGGCGGATGCCCTGCTCCGCCGCGTAACGCGTCATCGCGCGGAGATCGCGATGAACCATCGGCTCGCCACCGACGAACAGGAGATAGCCGATGTGGTTTTTGACGGAAATGTCGATGACCCGCTTTGCCTCGTCGAGGGTGACGCTGCGGCGGGCCTTGGGATCGAACTTGGAGCGGGCGAAGCCGCAGAAGTCGCAGTCGGCATTGCAGATGTTGGTGATGGCAAATTGCAGGTAGCCGGGGCCGCCGTGATCGAGAACCTCCTTGAAGAGCTGCCAGGCGCTTTTTTGGGGACGACTCACGGGCCGGGAAAAATCCGGCGATGCTGCGCGACTGGCCTCCTTGGATGGTACGGTGGCAACTAAAACAACATTGCTCATACGGCGGCAATTTCGGCTAAAACAAAGAACCGGGCAATTATTTTCTCTGATTAACCAAGAAAGCAATGATTTTGGCTTTGCTCCGGGGCTGCAAAAAGTCTACTTTGACGGCGGTTTGTCCGATGGTGTAATGGTAGCACAAGGCTCTTTGGAGGCCTTTGTCATGGTTCGAATCCATGTCGGACAACCATCTTCCCGAAAAACTGGCGTCAAAGATGACGGTGGTTCCACCCGCCGTCTGTCAGACTGTCAAAAATGATGGATTACGGCCGCTGAACCAAAGCCATGCGGCTCAAAAAGCCGCTTGACCTTTTACACCCGCAGCCAACAATTCCAGCCGAAAGGGGTTGCGGAGCGGCGGGAAAACTCATTTTCTTTGTCAAACAATGGATCTAAGCGGAAAAGTCTTTGGCCAATACAACATCATCCGCCAGCTCGGTCGGGGCGGCATGGGCGAGGTTTATGAGGTGGAGCACCGTGTTTTGCGAAAACGGTACGCCCTGAAACTCCTGCGGCAGGATTTTGCAAAACGGGCCGATTCCGTCCGGCGTTTCGAACTCGAGGCCGAGGTCATGGCCAAGCTCGAACACCGGCACATCGTGCGGGTGGACGGCTTCGGGGAGACGGGCGGACGCCTCTGGCTGCAGATGGAACTCGTCAATGGCGTTGCGCCGAACATCATCACCCTGGGCGATTACGCCGAACAGCGGGGCGGCAAAATTCCGGCGGACGAGTTCGCCACCATTCTCAAGCAGGTTTTGCTTGGTTTGGCATTTGCGCACAGCCGGGGCGTGGTGCACCGGGATCTCAAGCCGGGCAACATCCTGCTGGAGCGCGATGCCGACGGCACGTTGTGGGTCAAAATCTCGGACTTCGGCCTGGCGCGGGTCATCGGGGAGGATTTCATCCGGGACCAGGCGCAGGTGAGCTTTTCGGGCGGGCAAACGTTGTCTGATGAACGGACGATTTCAGACACCCCCACGATGGCCGGCGGTCAGGAAGGCACGAGCACCCGGGCGTTGCTGGGAACGTGGGTCTACATGAGCCCGGAACAGCGGCGCGGCGACGGCGCGGACATGCGGAGTGACGTGTTTGCCGTGGGCGTGATGTGCTACCGGTTGCTGACGGGCAAGGAGCTTGGCCGCAAGGCCATCTCGGAATTTGGGGTGAACAAATCATGGGATGCGTTCGTGGACAAGGCGCTGGAGCAGGATGCCTCGCTGCGCTACGCCGACGGCCAGGCGCTGCTGGACGCATTTTCAAAACTGAACAAAAAGTCGCGGCTGCCGGTCTGGCTGATTGCCGGGGTGCTGGCGGTCGCCGGCATCGGGCTGGGATTAAAATTTTTTGGCGCGGGATTACTTAGGCTGCCAGCCGGAACCGGCAACGCGGTGAGCATCACGAACCAGCCGGCGAGCCTCTCGGCGGCGCCTAACGGCACGGCGGCCTTCAGCGTCGGCGTGGCGGGCGATCCGCCGCTGACCTACCAATGGCGCTTGAACGGCATCAACATCCCGGGGGCGAACAATCGTGCGTACACTATATCCGCCGTCAACGCCGGTGCGGCGGGAGATTATTCGGTGGTGGTGGCCAATTCCTCCAGCACCGTCACCAGCGCCGCGGCCGCGCTGACGGTGGCCACGCCGCAGGTGGATTCGCCGTATCCGGTGGTCGGGCAACGCTGGACCAACTCGCTGGGCATGGTGTTCGTGCCGCTGGCCAACTCGAAGTTAAGCCTGTCGTGCTACGAAACCCGCGTGCAGGATTTTAATGAATTCCGGAAGGCGAAGGGCATGCCGGTGGATCATCCTTCTTTCCGGCAGGACAAAACCCATCCGGTCATCAACGTAAGCTGGACGGAGGCGCAGGCCTTTTGTGCGTGGCTGACGGCGAAAGAACGGGACGCCGGCCAGTTGACGAAAAACCAGCTGTACCGGTTGCCGCTGCGTGCCGAGTGGTGCCAGGCCATACCCGCGTATCAACCGGCGAACCGCTTCGTGTGGGGCGACAGTTTTGAGCAGTTGACCAATGGCATGGGCAACGTTTTGAAGTTTGCCAAGGAAGGCACCCATACGCTGCCGGTCGGCAGCTTCAAGGTCAACCCGCTGGGCTTTGCCGACCTGGTGGGCAATGCCGCCGAATGGCTCGGTGACAGCGACAAGCTGGGGGACATCCGTTACATCATCGGCGGGGCGTGGGATTCCCAAGATGATGCGGATTTCCGGGTGACCGCGCCGCCGCAGATTCCCAAATACATCAGCCGCGAGGATGTGGGCTTTCGCTGTCTTCTGGATTTGGATCCGAAAAAGCCGGTGAATTGACGAGCGGCCTGCTTTGCCTCGATCCCTGCCCCCGGAGCGCGGCTGTGTCCCGCAACGCGGGATCAGCCGCAGCAAGGTGTACTCAGAGCGCCACCCTCGAATTCGCATGCGGTCTGGTCTTTTCACGTTGCTGCGACTGGCTTACAGCACAGTCGCGCTCCGGTGGGGAGCCCGGATTTGAGGCCGTGTCAGGCTGCACCCATCACCACCCACTCCCCGCACGACCTACTGCTTCCAGTCGATGTAGTAAAGGCCCCAGCATTTGGGATCGCCGCGCTGCTGGACCTGGCGGTTGGAGATGAAATAAATATACGTCTTTTGATCATCGTAACTGACGGTGGGAAAGGAGTAGAACGACGAGGCGTCCGGGATGGGGTTCACGGCGTTGGAGCCGTCCGCGTCGATGATCAACAGCCCGTAGCTGTTGCCGCTCGGCTTGGCAAAAACAATCTGCTTGTCGCCCGGCAGCCAGGCGGGGCTGGTGCCGGTTTCGAGTTCCACGCTGTTGCCGTCTTCCGGGGTCATGATGCAAATTTTCCCCTTCGTGGACACATAGGCGATGCGCGTGCCGTCGTGCGACCAGACCGGGCTGTGTCCGGGATCGCCCACCTGCGCGAAGCCGCCTTCGCTGGTCTGCACCATGATGTGCGGCTCGGCGTGCATGGCGGATTTCACCGGATAACGGGTGAAGGCCAAGTGGTTTTTGCCATCGTGATCCGTGAACACCGTCGGCTCCATGTCGATGCCCGGCTGGGGATGGCTGATCTCCTCCAGATAGCGGCTGGCATCCGCGCGGATGCGGAAAATATGATACTGGCCGTCATCACTGCGGTTGGAGGAAAAATAAATATATTTTCCATCGCTCGTGTTATGGGGCTGGAGATCATAGGTGCCTTGGGCCGCGCCCATGCTCGTCAACTGTTCCACTTTCTTTGCCGGCGGCGGATAGATTTTGACCAGCTCGCTGCCGATGACTTCCGCCGGATTGCCATCGCGGATGGCGCGTTTGGCGACGGAGAGCACCACGGCCAGCGGTTTGCCGTTGCCCTGCGCATCCTGCGCGGCGGGCACGGTGCCGAAACTGTCGCCGATGAACAACTGGCTGTCGTCCATGAAATGGGGGTTGAACTGGTTCATCATGCCGCCGGGCGTGATCGCGGACATGACATTGGTCGTGTCAAGACGGACTTCACCGTGATCCACCACCACGCGCTGCCAGGGAACAGGCAGTTGCTTGAGCGGTTGAAACGTGAGCGCGGCGAGCTTGCCCTGAAGGGCTTCCGCCTGGTCCAGCGTCAGCGCGATCGTGAAATCCGGCGTGGCTTCGGCCGGGGCCGGCGGGCGGAACTCATAGCCTTCCTTGGAAACGGTGACGACGTTTTTGCTCCACGGCTGCGTCAGGTCGGCGCGATGAAATTCGAGGGTGATTTTTGCGGGGGCATCCTGGCCCGCGGATACGCTGCCGGCACCATTAACGGAAACCTGCGCGTCATCCACGTTGACCGAGACCTGCAAGTCCACAAAATGAGTGATCTCGACCAGGTTGAACTGCACCTTCCGGCTCTTGCCACTGGGCGGCAACGCCTCGGCCTCCTCCTTGGTGATCGTCTTTTGCATGGTCTGATAATTTTTCCGTTCCGCGCGGAGGGTCAGGCCCTGCCAGGCGGCGGTCGAGTTGCTGCGGCTGAAGGTGATGACCGTATCCGCGTCCACGGGCAGGTCATTGACGAAAAACTTGGCGCCCTCGCCGGCTTCAAAGTGGACGGGCGTGGGGCTTTGAAGCATGGGCAGGTCAAACGCGATCTGCATGCCGGGTTCATCCTTGTATTTGTGGTAAATGGCGTCGGCGTCGGCCCGCGTCTTGGTGATCTCCTGGGCTTCATAGCCGGGCAGGGCGGCGGTCACCTTGAGCACGGCGTCGCGGTCAAAGCCGACATTCGGCAGCACGAGCGGCGAGTAGCCTGCGACAACGCCGTTGGTGGAGATGGTCGCCCCGGGCGGCGTGGTCGTAACATGGACAGTGCGGTAGGTGGTCATCGCCTGCACGGAGCCGGGCAGGCCGAAGGTCGCGAGCAGGGCCGTCAGGATCGTGGCCGCCACAAACCACATTGAAGTGTTCCTCCCTTTCTGAGATGAAAGAATCATTGCGAATGAAATAGTTCGGGGCGACAGCGAGAGCAAGGTTTTTTTAGCGGATGTTGGGGGGGGGGGAAAGCGGCTTGGCGAGGTTTGACCGCCTCCCGCCCTTCGCTCCAGGTGGAGGATCGAGGATGGAGGATGGCTTTGCAGTCGGCCACCGGGGCGGGTGGAGCATTACTTTGACACAGCGGGGGCAGGTGTCAGGCCAAGCGTCCCGACCTCGCGCCTTCAGCACGAAGTCATTTTGTTCACGCTATCACCACGCACTTCGTGGGTGGCGGCTCATTTCAAATATCGTTCCGCGACTTACAACAGTTCCAGCAGGCGGTGCAGTTCGGCGTCGGTGTTGTAAAAGTGCGGGGAGAGGCGGAGATATTTCTGCGCTTTGCGGTCGGTGCGCAAGGAGGCCACCACGCCATTATCGGCAAGTTTCTGGTACACGACGGCCATGTCCTGTCCGGGCTGATGAATGGCGGTGATGCCGCTGACGTTTTCCGGCTTGGCCCCGGCGTTCAACACGGTATAGCCCTTGGCCTGCAAGGCGGGCACGAGCCAGGCGCGTTTGCGGAGCAGTTCGCGGGCGATTTCCTCCACGCCGATCTCCAGCGCGAGTTCCATGGCGGCGAGCAGGCCGACGAGGCCGACGAGGTTGTGCGTGCCGGCCTCAAACTTGGCCGCGCCGGTGCGAAATTCGATTTTATCCTGCGCGACGAAGTCGGGGTTGCGCACGTTGTGCCAGCCGTACACGGGCGGGTTCAGTTTCTCCTGCAGATCTTTTTTGACGTAGAATACGCCGGCCCCACACGGGCCGAGCAGCCATTTGTGCGCGTCGGCGGCCAGGAAATCCACGTTCTCCACGGTGGTGGGAAAGGCACCCAGCGTCTGGATGGCGTCGAGGCAGAACAAGATGCCGCGCTCGCGCAAAAACTGGCCGATGGCATCGTGCTCGAGCCGGTGGCCGCTGATGAAATGGTTCGAGGCGAGGGCGACGAGCCGGGTGTCTTCATCCACCTGCCCCATGACATCGACTTTGCGGATGATGCCGAGGGTGCGGATGTTGAGGAGGCGGACCTTGACGCCCTTCGCCGCGAGCGCCATCCACGGATAGACGTTGGAAGGATAATCGTCGTGGTAGATGAGGATGTTGTCGCCCTTGCGGAAATTCAGGCCGGCGGCGACATAGCTCAAGGCGAGCGAGGTGGGGCCGACGAGCGAGACTTCATCCGGCTGGCAGTTGAGCAGGCGCGCGCCGGCGCGGCGGGCGTCGTCGATGCGGCTCATGACGAATTCCTCCTGGTCGCCGAGGGTGCCCTCGTTGGCGCAGTCGTTGATCGCCTGGGCGACGCGGCGGGGCAGCGCACAGACGCCGCCGTGCGCGAGGAAGATTTTATTTTTGGTGACGGGGAATTCGCGGTGGCGGAGTTCTTCGTTGGCTAGGATTTCGGCGAGGGTCATGAAAAAATTAAACGCTCTGCAGCAAGTTGTTGTAATAATTCATCCAGAAGCTGATGATAAAATAGCCTGCCAGCACGGCCATGGCGCCATAGAAAATCATGGTCACGACGCGGGTGAACCATTGCATCATGCGGATGCCCTCTTCCTCAAAATAGACATGGAGCCGCTGGAGCGTTTCGTCATGTTTGCCGCTCAGTTCGGCGGTTTGGTAGAGGTTGGTGAACATCTCAGGGAAATAGGGGATTTGACTGACCATCTCGGCGGGGGTGACACCGGTTTCCAGCTGCGGCGCCCATTTCAAAATTTCGCGTTTCAAGCGCGGCGAACCACAGGCTTCCGCGGACATTTCCCAGGTCCTCACCGTGGGCACGCCGGCGCTCGACAAGGCGTCCAGCGCGGCGGCGAGCCGGGCGATGGCGAGGTAGTTCAGCGCGGTGCCCAGCAGCGGAACGAAGCGGAAAATGTTTTCCAGCAAGGCGCGCCAGCCTTCACCGCGCTTGCCCTCGCAAAGAAAAGCAAACAGAAAAACCGTCCCGTAAATCGTGCCGAAGGCTTTGAATTTTTCAAAGAAGAACGGCAGACATTTCAAATACTCGCCATCCACAATGCCGCGCACCAGCAGGATCAAGACGGAAAGGGGAAAGACCAGCAGAAACACATGCAGCGTGGCGATGGTGACGAGGCAGCCCTTGATGGTATCTCTGATGAGACGGGCGCGGGCGGAGTAATAGCGGGCCAGCTGCCGGAAGGCGACATCCAGCCGGCCTGATTCCTCGCCGACGGACAGGAGCGCAATGTCAAACTCCGACATCCAACTGGAGACTTTCTTCATCGAATCGGCGAAGGTATGGCCTTCGTTCAGCAGGCCGATGAGCGCGAGGATGGTTTTTTGGGAACCGCGCAGGGTGCGGTTGCGGCTGGCCATCTGCAGCGCTTGGATGAGCGGTACACCGGCGGCGATGCTCGCCGCCAATTGTTCGTAAAGCTGCGCGCGACGGTCAAGTTGTCCGGGTGTGACCATGAGCGTCACCCGCGAACATCAAGCCACGGCTCGGTCGAGGCTGGCCTTGAGGTCGCGTTTACTTTTGGCGCCGACCATCTGTTCGGAAACCTGGCCGTTCTTGAAGACCAGCAGGGTCGGGATGGCGCGCACACCGAACTGGGCCGCGAGCCCCTGATGTTCATCGATGTTGACCTTGCCGATCTTGACCTTGCCCTGATACTCGCCGGCGAGTTCATCCAGGACGGGCGCAATCATTTTGCAAGGACCGCACCATTCAGCCCAGAAATCCACGAGCACCGGGGTGCTGGACTTGATGGCTTCAGCGTCAAAATTATCCTGCGTGAGCGTAACGATCAAAGGTGAGGCCATAAATCAGGTCGGGGGATTTTCCACAACGTTTTTCAAGGTCATGAAAACCCAGGCAACCACACCCACGGCGGCCAGGCTGAAAACGACCGCAGTATAAATCAAAGCCTTGTCGAGGGTCTTGAGAGCCGGGACCACCGGGGCACCGGGGCGCATCGGCGCGGGGCGCGGGGCGCCGGCCGGAGCGGCGGGAGCCGCCCCTTTGGCGACCGGGGCGGCCACAGCCAAGGCCGGTGCCGGCGCGGGTGCCGGAGCCTTGGCGATGCCCGGAGCCACCAAGCTC
Source organism: Verrucomicrobiia bacterium (assembly GCA_031290985.1). Lineage (GTDB taxonomy): Bacteria > Verrucomicrobiota > Verrucomicrobiia > Limisphaerales > UBA11358 > UBA11358. The sequence continues at coordinate 33,389 of JARLJW010000037.1, forward strand.
GGAGCGCCGGTCGGGCCGCCCGGCGGCAGCGTCGGCAGCTTGATGGTCGGCGCGGCGGTCGGTTTCGGGGGCAAATTGATGCGGACGGTTTCTTTCTTGGGCTGGACCTTGCCGGTGGACTTCTTCAACGGCTCGGCGCCCGTGGGCGCGCCCGGGAATGGATTGTTCGGAGGAATGTCGGCCATAGTCAGTTGAAGATAAGCGGCTCGGCGCGGGTGTCAAATTTAATTCTGGAGGTAAAGACACAAAAACGGACGGGTTTAAGCCCGTCTGCCCGGCCGGATCCGTACGCCAAGGACGCCGTCCGAACCCAGCCCCCGTCACCCGCCATACACTTCATGGTTTAATTCACCTTGATTCACCTTGATTCACCGCGCCGACGCCCCCGCGTAGCGCAGGCATCTTGCCTGCGAGTTCGGGCGGCATCCTGCCGCCCGATCTTCCGCTCCCATTTCCGACCAGCAACCACCGCCCCACCGCGCCCGGTGACCGTCCGCCAAAAACCCAAATTTGTCATGTCAAAGAACCACACCCTCACCGCCAGCCAGCCCTGTACAGCGTGGTGGCCATACGCCAGAACCCCGCGCGGCTCGCCCAAATGTTTAGAGGCTAATAAAGGCTAACCAAGGCTAACGAACCTTGATTCCCAAGGCCTTGCATGATTGCTCGTGCGGCTCGCACCCGTCCGGCACGGACTCCGCGCTGCGGGTGCCTTGTGGCATGACCATCCCATCGCCTCCAAGCACTCCGAGGAAGCTGCTCGGTGCAGGTTCAGAACATAGGTAACGGAGATGGTTCAATACATAGGTAACACTTCGAGAGGCAGAATGAAGCCAGTAGGCTTTGGGATTCCTTGGAAAATGAACGAACCTATGGACCAACGAATTGAGTTTGCGAAGAAAGCGCTGAAGACCGACAACTTCCGTGCGCTGTGCGCGGAGTATGGGATCAGCCCGAAGACGGGGTATA
>JARLJW010000038.1 GCA_031290985.1 Verrucomicrobiia bacterium
GAATAACCGTCCAGGTGTTGGCCGCAGCATTTATCAGGCAAGAATGCTTCGGTTGCAGGCGAAAGCGGTGTCGCGGCTGCCGCCTTGCCCCCGCAGTCCAAAACACGCTGGCGCGTGGGCGGGGGCGGCGGGTGAAAAACGCGCCCGTTTTGGGCGATGAAAATTTGCTAAAAGGCCAATGAAAATGCAAAAATTAAACCAAATTAAACCAAGTTAAAGTGCTGGCGTACGGCCACCAACCCCATTTTTCGCCATGCGATTGACGTTTTGCGATACCAAGTTGCCCAGGCAAAAGGCCCAAGGGGCGGAAGGACTTTGCAGTCGGCCACCGAATCGAAGCTGGAAAATGGCAGGGAAGGTCCAGACAAGGCCTTGGGAATCAGGGACGGTTAAGCCACGTCAAGCTTCGTCAAGCCCGAGAATTTTTAAAAAGTACTGGCATGGGGTCCGAGGCCGGACTGGCAAACACAAATTTCACGAATGGGGAATGATTCACGCAATGGGAGCCGAACTCGCCGGGCTGGAGCCCGGCGTTCCGGGGGCAGTGTCAGGCGGCACCTTTTCGCCGCCCGCTTTTAATTTGAGATTGGAATCCGCGTCCGCTCGCGTATCGTAAGGAAAGAATTTTTTCAATTATATATGGCAAAGAAAAAGCAGACTCCGAAACTCACTGGTGGACCCGTTTCCCGTTTCATCCAGCATCACTACCGCCACTTCAACGCCGCGTCGCTCGTGGACGCCGCGAAGGGGTACGTCGCCCACCTCGACAATGGCGGCAAAATGATGATCACCTTGGGCGGCGCCATGAGCACCGCCGAGCTGGGCCTCTCGCTCGCCGAGATGATCCGGCAGGACAAGGTGCATCTGATCACCTGCACCGGCGCGAACCTGGAGGAGGACGTTTTCAACCTGGTCGCCCATGATTATTACGAACGCGTGCCCGGCTACCGCTCCTTGACCGCCGAGGACGAGCAGGCGCTGCTGGAACGGCACATGAACCGGGTGACGGACACGTGCATCCCGGAAGGCGAAGCGATGCGCCGCATGGAAAAGGCCATGCTGGAAGTCTGGACGGATGCCGACAAGAAGGGCGAACGCTTCTTTCCGCACCAATTTTTCTACAAGGTCCTGTTGAGCGGCAAATACAAGAAGTATTACCAGATCGACCCCAAGAATTCATGGATGCTCGCGGCTGCGGAGAAGAACCTGCCCATCGTGGTGCCCGGCTGGGAAGACGCCACGCTTGGCAACATGTACGCGGCCGCAGTCATGCGGGGCGACGTGAAGAACGTCCACACCGTCCGCACGGGCATCGAATACATGACCTGGCTGGCGGATTTCTACACGCGCACGGCCACGAAGAAGAGCACGATCGGCATGTTCCAGATTGCGGGCGGCATTTCCGGTGACTTTCCGATTTGCGTGGTCCCGATGCTGCACCAGGATCTGGGCCGCACGAACGTCCCGCTCTGGGGTTATTTCTGCCAGATCAGCGATTCGACCACGAGCTACGGCAGCTACAGCGGCGCGGTGCCGAATGAAAAGATCACGTGGGGCAAGCTCGGCGTGAAGACGCCCAAGTTCATCATCGAATCCGACGCGACCATTGTGGCGCCGCTGATTTTCGCCCACGTCCTCGGCTGGTAACCGGATATGAAGCCAAACGACTTTTCCGACGCGCGCGTGCTGGTGACCGGCGGGGCGGGCTTCATCGGCAGCGGGCTGGTCTGGGGCCTGAACCGGCGCGGCTGCGATAACATTGTCGTTTGCGACATCCTGGGCACCAATGAAAAATGGCGCAACCTGACGCCATTGCGCTTTGCGGATTACGTCGAGGCCGCCGACCTGCTGCCGCGCCTGCAAAGCGGCGCGCTGGGGAAATTTGACCTGGTGCTCCACATGGGCGCGTGTTCGGCCACCACGGAAAAGGACGCGACCTATCTCGCCAAGAACAATTACGAGTTCACGCGGGACCTCGCGCACTGGTCGCTGGCGAACAAGGTGCGTTTTGTCTATGCCTCCTCCGCCGCCACGTACGGCGACGGTTCGCAGGGCATGGAGGACAACGAAAACCAGCTCGACACGTTGCGCCCGTTGAACATGTACGGGTACTCGAAGCAGATGTTTGACCTGCACGCCAAGCGCGCCGGCATCCTGAGCAAGATCGTGGGCCTGAAGTTTTTCAACGTGTACGGCCCGAACGAGGATCACAAGGGCGACATGCGCTCGCTCGTCCACAAAAGTTTCGCGCAGGTGCAGGAAAAGGCGGTCATCCAGTTGTTCAAGAGCTACCGCCCGGATTACAAGAACGGCGAGCAGAAGCGCGATTTCCTCTACGTGAAAGATTGCGTGGCCATGACACTGCATCTTGCCGCGACCGCGCGGGCGAACGGGCTGTTCAACGTCGGCTCCGGCCAGGCGCGGACGTGGGTGGATCTTTCCAACGCCGTCTTTACGGCGTTGAAAAAGAAGCCGGCCATCAAGTTCATCGAGATGCCCGCGGCCATCCGGGATAAATACCAGTATTTCACGCAGGCCAACCTGCTGCGGCTGCGCGGCACGGGTTACGCGGCGCCGGTGACCTCGCTGGAAAATGCGGTGTTCGATTACGTCCGCAAATATCTCCTGACGGACAAGCGGCTGGATCCGGCGGTGGAGTGATTTTTTATGGACGCGCCGGTAAAAGAACAGCCAAAAATACCGTTTGGCGTTTTCTTTGCGGTGTTCATGGTGGTTTTCACGCTGGTTTTCGGTTTTTGCGCCATTTCCACCGAGCTGATGCCGAAGAGTTATGCCAGCGATGCGCGCATCGAGGTCGGAACCAAGTCTGCCGGGGAAAACGGCCGGCCGGCGGCTACCGGATACAACCTGGCAAAAACCGAAGCCGGATTCATCACCTCGGAATTGCTGCTGCGAAAAGTAATCTCCGAACTGGATTTGAACCAGAGATGGGGGCAGAAGTATTTCAGCGGCGAAACCCTGAAGACCTGGGAGACTTTAAAAATCTTGCAAGGCCGGATCGGTGTTTATCCGGTTTCAGACACCCTGTTCATACGAATCATCGTCTACGATGATAATCCGCAGGAGGCGGCGGTGACGGCCAATGCCATCGCCAACGCGTACGTCAATTACACCTCCACCAACTTGGGTAATGTGCAGGCACAAATTGTGGATGCCGCCTACCCGGTCAAGCGACCAATCAAACCAAACGTTGCCTTGGATATGATTCTCGGCGCAATGTTTGGTGGCATTCTCGCTGCGGCTGCCGGTGTTGCCGGCGCCGGATTCGTTTACGTCAAAAATCGGAACAAGCTGCGATTGACCAGCGCCCGGTAAAAATGACACCACCGCCACCAATCCAAGTTTCGCCAGTGCGCAAGCAAGGGATGTCCCTGGCTGCCGCGCGGCCCATCTTCGTGACGGTCTTTTTGATCGTGATGATCATCAGCACTGCGATCACATTCATACTGCCTGAAAGTTATGCCGGCACTGCGCGGGTGAAGGTGGAGGTTGCGCCGCCGGCGGCCGGCCCTTATTTTTTCCCGCAGACCGAATTTGAAGTCATCCAGTCGCAGATCGTGTTGGACAAGGCGATTGAAAAATTGAATCTGAATGTGGAGTGGGGAAAGAAATACTTTAACGGTGAAACCCTCAAAACGGCGGAGTCGTTGCAGATCTTGAAAGGTCGTTTGAGCCTTGCCCCTGTCCGCGACACCAAGCTCATTGCCATAACCGTGTACAGCGACGACCGCCGTGAAGCCGCCGCGATTGCCAACGCCATTGCCACGGCGTATCAGGATTTTTACTTGGAAAAGCAAAGGCCGGAAGCGGCCAAGGCCGCTGCAGGGGCGACCGATGCTCCCGTGGTCACGATCATCGACACCGCCGAACCGGCCGCAAAGCCCTGCAAGCCCAACAAGCCGCTGAACATTGCGCTCGGCGCGTTGGCGGGAATGATCCTGGGTTCGGTCGCTGCCGGGGTGTTCGGTTTGTTCCAACGCCGTTGAAAATCGACGGGGGGGGCGACGGTGGTTTTGGCTGGTTGATTTCCGCTCCGCGGGGAGCGGGTCCGGTGAGCCCGGCGCGGTTCGCGCGGCCAAAATAAATTTTCGACAAGGCGGTGTTTCGTGCGACGTTCAACTCGACATTGAACAGGGGTCGGCGGGACGCAGTCTAAAAAGAGATTGGGGACAGGTTGAAGTGCGTTCATGAAATCACGCCCGTTGTTAGGTTTGCTATACATGGTTTTCGGACTGGCGTTGCTGGTCGGGGGACTGTTCGTGCCGGCGCATTTGCGTGCGCTGGATGGCATCGTCGTGCAAAGCGCCGGCCGGAGCGGGCGCACCCTGGCCGGCGAGGAGCAGGCGTTGGCGGGTGCCAACCGGCTGGGCGCCGCGCAATTGTTGCTGCAAGCGTCGTCGGCCGGAAACAATTCCGGGGACGAACCATTCAAGGCGGCGCTGGCGGATCGGCTGCGCCAAAATCCCGGGGCGCTCTTCTGGGGCGCGGACGCGCATACGAAGACTATTTTCGGGGGCACCTTCCAGCCGGCGGATCAAAATTCTTTTTTCACGGATTTTGTCATCCGGCAGGAGAACCGGGAAGCCGCGCTGGCGCAGTTGCGCAGTTCGGCAAATGTAACCGTGCAGGAGCTGTTGCGCTGCCGTGCGCTGGCGCAGTTGGCGGTCTTTTCGCCGTCGTCATCACCGGCCGGCCAGGCCTTTGACGCGGGGGTGGCTACGGGCGGCCTGCTGCTGGACGGAGGGTATTTGACGCCGGGTTTGAACAGTGAGCTGTTGAACTTGGCGACGCAGGCGAACCATGGCAACGGCACGCTGCCGCTGGAGCAGGTGCTGCTGGATCTGATGTCGCTGGGCCAGCGATTGAACTGGGATCAACTCACGGCGTTTGTGGCGCCGGTCCCGGATGCGGCGACGCTGCACCGGTTGACGGACGCCACGCGCAACGCGGGCGGGAAGCTGCCGGTGCTGTTCGCCGCGGTGGAGCTTTCCGGCAAGCCGGCCGCCGTGACGGGCTATCTGGCGAAATTTGCGGATACGGGCTGGGCGGATCTTGGTGCGAGCCTGCCCTACGGTACGGGCGGCGTGGGTGAACTGGTGCGACGCCAGCAGCGGTTCTATGAGCCGAAGCTGATCCGGTCGGTGGCGGCGTATGATCCGTTTGGCGGCTTTTATGTGGCGGCGGCGAACTTTGATTCCCGGCAACCGGGGCTGGCGCTCGCGGTCAAATGGTTCATGTATCTGCTGGCGGGTTTTTTGCTCGCGCTGGCGGTGCATTTTTCGCGGCCGGCCGCATCCATGCGGGAACGGCCGCTGCCGGTGCGCGGCTTTCATCTGGTCCGTGAATTTTTATTTTCGCTGGGGTTTCTGCTGGTGGTGCTGCTCGGGAGCGAGCCGTTTCTCGCTCCAGACGGCCCGAAGGGAAGTGCTTCCCTCCGACTGGTTCTGCCCACGACGGGCGGGGCCGTTCCTGCAGGAATTGCCGGCATCAAACAAACAATCATGAATCCAACCATCCTGCTCACGCTGCTGGTCTTTTTTGTGCTGCAAGCGCTGCTCTACATTTCGTGCCTGGCGAAGCTGGCGGAGATCCGCCGCCAGAATCTGCCGCCGCGCATGAAGCTCAAGCTGCTCGAAAACGAGGATCATTTGTTCGACGCGGGCCTGTATCTCGGCTTCGTCGGCACGATCATCTCGCTCATCGTCGCCTCCATGGGGCTGATCAAGTTCAGCCTGATGGCGGCGTATTCATCCACGTCGTTCGGCATCATCTTCGTGGTGATCTTCAAGATTTTTCATCTGCGCCCGGCGCGGAGGAAATTATTGCTGGAGGCGGAAGCGCAGAATCCCGCCGCTGACACCTACGTTCCCGCCGCCACCCCGGCCCCCGTTTTGCCGTCATGAACCGGAGCATCCTCATCGTCATCTGCGACTTTCTGTTGCTGAGCCTGCTGACGTTTTCAACGGACATCAACAAGATGGCCGATGAGAACACGCGGCCGCCGACGAAGGTGGTCGTGGCGACCAATGCCGTGGCGAACGCCGGGGCCGACCTGGCCGCCGTGATGAAACGTGCGCTGGCGGAGGAACGGCAGGGACGTGAGCAGTTGCAACAGCAACTGGCCCAGGTCCGCACCGCCGCCACTCAGCAGCAGGCGCAATTGACCACGCGGGAACAGGAAAATTTGCGGTTGCAACAGCAGTACGCCGCCGCGCAGACGAACGTGGAGGGACTGGGCCGCCAGTTGCAGTCGGTTTCCGCGCAGGCGCAGGCGTCATCGCAAAAGCTGGCGCTGACCGAGTCGGAGGCGAAGCATGAAACGGAACTGGCCGCCGCACTCCGGCAGCAACTGGATTTGCTCAGCCAAAGCAACCAGATGGCCCTGTCGGAAAAGCAGCGGCTGGCGGGCCAGTTGCAACTGGCGGAGGCGGAGCGGCGCGCAGCGGCCGACCGCGCCGCGCTGATGCAGCAGGAAGTCCAGGCCACGCGTGCCGAGAATGAGCGGCTGGCCGAGGGATTCAAGGCGTTGGCGACCAACTCGAGCCAGTTGACGCAGGAGATCCGCGATAACCGGGCGCTGGCACCGAACATGATCTTCAGCGGCCTGGTCTCGAACCGCGTGGATGCGAATATCCTGGCTTCGCGTCCCAGCTTCCTGGGCTTTGGCGGGGACCGGCCGAGCAAGACGAAAACGGTGCTGGTGTTGGATGGCCAACGCCTGTTCGCGATGTGCCATGTGCAGGACACGCCGCTGGTGTTGTGGGATCCGGGCACGGACTGGGACAAACTCACCGGCACGCTCGGGTGGCAGGGGGTGCAGGTGCCCATTCATTCCCTGTCGTTCCACGCGGAAGATCCGCGCATCGTGATGCTGCCGTTGACGGCCGCGGAGGCCGGGCAGTTGGGTGGCAAGGTTTACCGGGTGGCGGCCGATCCGTATAAATTTCAGGATGCGGTATTGGTGGGTGCGGACGAAGGTTATTACGGCGAATGCAGTTTCCAGATCGACCTGACGACGCCGCATTACTTGAAGCTGGACCGCAGTCTCCTGAAGGGGTTGTTCGGAAAATTCAATCCGTCGCGCGGCGACCTGGTGTTCAGCCGCCGGGGTGAACTGCTGGGCATCATGGTGAACAACACCTATTGCCTGACGATCAAGGATGTTTCGGCGGCGGCGACCATTCCGTTCGGGGAAGACCTGCGCCCGCGCCCCACAGGGAAGCTGCTGGCGGAACTTTACGGACAGGTTTTCCGGATGCCGCTGAGGTTGCAGTAAATAATGGTTAAATCCAAAAGAGATTGACAAAAAACCAGTTCGGGCTAAATATATCCGTAGCGGATATATCCGCTAAAATGACAAAGCCGAAGACTGATCCTGACAGCAGGCTGCCGCTGACGCCGGCGGTGTTTCACGTGCTGCTCGCGCTGGCGGGCGGTGAGCGTCACGGTTACGCGATCATGCAGGAAGTGGCGGAGCAGACGGGCGGTCAGATCAAGCTGGGGCCCGGCACGTTGTATGGCACGGTCAAGCGGCTGCTGGCGGCGCAGTTGATCGAGGAATCGGCGGAGCGCCCGGATCCCAGCCTGGACGATGACCGCCGCCGTTACTACCGGCTGACGGGCGTGGGCGAGCAGGTGGTGCGGGCGGAGGCACGGCGCTATGCGGATATCGTGAAGGTGGCGCGCGGGAAAAAGTTGATTCCCAAACCGGCATAACCGATGAAAACCAATTTCGACAACCTGGCGTTGGCGGCTTCGCAAAGGGTGTATGGCTGGCTGCTGCGGGCGTATCCGCCGGGGCACCGGGCGGAATACGGCCCGGCGATGGCGCAGCTTTTCCGCGATCAGGGTCGTGATGCCTGGTCTGAAGCCAGAGCCCGGGGATTATTGAAACTTTGGCTGCGGGTGTTGCCGGATCTGGTGAGCACGTCCGTCCGGGAAAGGCTCGCGGTGCTGAAGGAGAGGAAATCTTTGGGCGACAAGCTGACCAACCTTTCAGGCGGTGAGATTTCTCCGGGCAAATTTTTTTCCAGGGTCTTCGTGGTGGTGTTTTTGAGCATCTTCATCGGCAGCGCGGCGGTCACGTTTCTGTTGCCGAATTCCTACGCAAGCACGACAAAGCTTTTATTAAACTACGCGCGCGGTGACAAAAAACCGGTTGATCCGAAGCTGCTTGAAGCGCAGATGGATTCGCTGAATTCAGATGCAGTATTGGTGCCGGTGATAGACCAGTTGGGATTAAAGACGCGCTGGGAGAAAAAATATCATGCGGGCAAGCCGCTTACGACCGGGGAAGCCTTGATAATGTTGCGCCAGCGAGTGGTGCTGAAGCCGTCGCGTGATCACATGGTGGTCGCGATCACCACGGTGGCCGATGACCGGGCCGGGGCCGTGGAACTGGCAAAGGCGATTGTCAGGTCGTATCGGGATTATCGCGTTGGCCGGTCGCAAGCGAAGGAGGATGAGACCGCTTGGAAAGCGAATGGTTGGCTGGCCGCTTTGCGTGAGCAGGAAGAACAGGTCAAGGCGGCACGACAAGAGGTGGAAATGCTGGGCCAGCAATTGGGGGTGAGCAAAGATGCGACCGGTCAGCGGTCATCGGCAGAAGAGCCGTATTGGGATGCCAAACACAAGCTCGATGAGCTGGTTGTCACCCATGCAGCACAGCAGAAAAGGCTGAAGGAGCATTTGTTCCAATTGCAGGCACTTCCTCCGGATGCTGTTTTTTCATACGTTCCCATCATACAAGAGGCGTCGCTTCAGACCACCGAACTGAGGCCAAACCGGTCGCGAAACATTGTCATGGGTGGTTTTTGGGGAATCTTCGCGGCCGCTTTGGCCGGTGGAGCGATGGCTTTGGTGGTGTGGCTGGTGCGCAAATGGAAACAAGCCCGGCCGGTATCAGCTTGAAACAATGACAATAAATCCAGACAACCGGGTGCTGGCGGTTTCACAAAAGGTGTATGGCTGGCTGCTGCGGGCGTATCCGCCGAGGCACCGGGCGGAATACGGCCCGGCGATGGCGCAGCTTTTTCGCGATCAGGGTCGTGATGCCTGGGCGGAATCGCGCGGTCGGGGATTGGTGAAACTCTGGCTGCGGGTGTTGCCGGATCTGGTCAAAACCTCAATCATCGAGCGGCTGGCCGCTCTTACTGCAAGGAAATCCATGACCGATAAAATTGCCAGCCTCGTCCAGCCGCGCACGGTTTTTCTCAGGACATTCGTGGTGGTGTTTTTGATCACCGTCCTGATGTCCGTGGCCATCACTTACATCCTGCCGGAATCGTACGCCAGCACGACGCGCATGAAAGTGGAAAACGATCCGCCGACCACGGGTTACGATCCATATTTCATCCAGACGCAGTTTGAAATCATGCAATCCGAGCTGGTGCTCGACCGGGTCATCGACAAGCTGAATCTGAATGTTGAATGGGGCAAGAGATATTTCGCCGGCAAAACGCTCAAGTCGGTCGAAACGAGGGAGATTTTACGAGGCCGGTTGGGCCTGGCACCGGTTCGCAATTCGCAACTGGTTGCGATCACCGCGTACAGCGATGACAGTCATGAGGCGGCGAGCATCGCCAATGCCATCGGTCAAGCCTATCAGGATTACCGCGAAGACGCGCGCTCGGCGGCGGAGGCCAAAGGTCTTGATGTATTGCAGCAAGAATACAAGGAGGAAGAGGAGCAAATCCGGCAATTTCAAACTGAGTTGGCGGCCCGGACTCAAGAAAGCGGCGTGTCGGCACAGTTTGTTGCCGGCAAGCAGCAGGAACTGGCACAACTGTCCGAATCGCATAAACAACTTTATGCAAAAATTCATGCCGGACAAATGGCCGCCAAGTTTCCCAAGCGCGGGCTGGTGCAGATCACGGACACGGCCGAGCCGGGCCGGGCGCCGGTGCGGCCAAACAAGACATTAAATATTGTGGTGGGAGTTGTCGTGGGAACCATTCTGGCTGCGGTTGCCGGCGGGCTGTCCGCGTTTATTGCGCTGCATTTCGTGAAACGCAAGAACCTGAAGGTGACCGCCGGCTGACATCCGGGCTCATTTTGCGCCCCGTTTGGCCGCCAGTTCCAGAATGCCCTCGGCGGCCTCCTCGTCGCCGTTGATCTCAAATTTCGGCGGCATGGGCTTGCGGCCGATCCACGAATCCTTGTCGTACATCTCCATCAGCCGGGGGAGCAGGGTTTCTTCAGTGACGTGAAAGCCCAGGCCAAGGTCGTCGGCCAGGCGGGCGTTGATGAACTGTTCGGCGTGACCGGGCACGGGCAGCACATAGGTGGGCTTGCGAAACGCGAAGGCCTCGGACAAGGCGGAGTAACCGCCGTTGATGACCAGCGCGTCGGCGCGGGCGAGCAGTTCGGTGTTGTTCATCAGGCGCCCGTGAAACTTCACGTTGCCGTGCGAATTGCCATCGCGCCCGACGACATCGACGTTGAAGGGGAATTCGCGTCCGTCGAAATTCACCAGCGTGGCGTGGACGGAACCGCTCAGCATGAAGACGACGTTCTTGAGCTGGCGCGGCGAAAGGTCCGGCGCGGGCGCGGCGGCAATGATCTCCCGCACGTTGCGGCGGACGATCAGGCCGATGCGGCGGAACTTCGGATGGCGCGTCGGGGTGCGCAGCGGATACGGGCTGAGGATCAGGTCGCAAAACTTGCGGTGAAACAGGTAGTCGGAAAATTCGACGAACCAGAAATGGCTGCGGACGCCCTTGGCGTCGCGCCGGTGTTTCAGAAATTCCGTGACCACGACCTCGGAGTTGTTGATGGCCGCGATGGGGATTTTGCGCCGGCGCAACGGGGCCGTGGCGTATTCGGAATCCGTCACGGCGATGTCCGGGCGGACCTGCTCGATGAGCTGTTCCAGCTTGGCGCGTTTGGCCTTGGCGAGCTTGGCGAGATTGCCGACGGTCTTGATGGTGGCCCAGCCGCTGACGCCGCCGTTGGTGCCGGAATAATAGAACGACGCCATCTCATGCAAGGAGGCGATGCCGGGGCGGTTGGCGAAGTATTTCAGGCCGTTTCCGGACGTGAGCACGTGGACGTTCACGCCGGCCGCGGCGAGATGCTCGATCACAGCGTGACAGCGTGTGCTATTGCCCATGCCCAGGCCATTGATGAGGAAAAGACAGGAGATTGCCACACGGCAAAATGGCATTGTCCGCTTGACAAAAGCAACAATTATTCAGAGAAGGCAGTGATGATCATTTGTGCGGACGACTACGGAATGCGGGCGGACATCGACCGCGCCATCCTCCAGCTTTGTGGTGACGGCAAATTAAGCGCGGTTTCGTGCATGGTGCTGTTTGAGCGCTGCGACGGCGCACTGCTGGAAAAACTCCGCGCGCACGAAGCGCGCGTGGACATCGGCCTGCATTTCTGCCAGACGCATGAGAACCTGCCGCTCTCGCGACCGTTGGAGAACACTGCCTTACCGCAGTTCAAAACACTCTTTCGCCGCGCCTTGCTCCGCTCGTTGAAGCGTGAAGAAGTCACCGCCCTCCTCGCCGCCCAGTACGACCTCTTCGTGAAAAAGGCCGGGCGCACGCCGGATTACATCGACGGCCACCTGCACGCGCACCAGTTGCCGGTGGTGGCGCCGGCGCTGGTGGATTTCGTCCGGCAATTGCCTGCTGGCCAGCGACCCTACATCCGCAACACGCGGCTCTGCACGCGGGAACTGCGTCAACAAAACCTGCCCAGCCTCAAGGCCGGATTCATCGGGGCGTTCGGCCGGCGCCTGGAGCAAAGACTGCGCGCCGCCGACGTGGCCACGAATGACGGTTTTTCCGGCATCTATGATTTCAAAGAATGGGCACGCTACCCGGAATTCTTCCCAAAGTTCACCGCGTGCCTGCCCGGTCAGAACGGCATCCTCGTCACCCATCCCGGCTGGGACGAGGACTGGCGGCGCAGCGAGTTCGAGACGTTGCAAAAATATGCCGGGAGCCTGAACCGCTTTCAGCGCTGAACCGGTTCCGGAACAGCGACCAGCGCGATGCCGTTGCCGTAAAAGCCCACGGCCGGGTCGTTCGCATCAACCAGGCTCGCGGCGCGCAGTTCAAAAAAGTTCGTCCGGGTAAAAACACTTCCGCCCGCCTGCGCTTCCAATTCCCGCGCCCGGACGTAGGGCGTGAGAATGCGCGCCTGGAGATAGATGCGGTTGACGTCGTTGGGCGGCAGGGCGGCGACGTAGGCATCATCGCGCACCACCACCCGGCCCGGCGCATGGGCTTTCAACTGGCGATAGACCTCGCCCATCTTGGCGGCGCTGGGCACAAACACGCGGCCGTGGGCGATGCGGTCGCCCTCAAAGCGGCAGATGACAGGCATGAACCACAGATCCGCCGCGACGGTGACCAGCAGGAACGGGAGAAAAATCTTTTTGAGCCGGGGCGCTTGCAGGCAGCGGGCCGCGCCGCAGCCGGCCAGCGCAAAAAGCAGGGGCAGCACCACCATGCAATAACGTGCGTGAAACGGTTTGCCGGCGATGAGGCCGAAGGCCAGAAACGCCAGCAGCAGAAAAACCACCGACAACAAACCCGGCCCGCGCACAAGCAGTTCCCGCAGCGCGACCGTGCGATTTTTCGTCGCGTCGCGCGTGGCCTGGATGACGCCCAGCACCACGCATACGGCAAAACCCACCGAGATGAGGTTGATGACGTACATCCCCGCGATGCCGCCAAACGCCCGGTGCGCCAGCGTCTGGTAATCACCCGGCGCATACGTCCAGCCGGGATTCCAAAAGTTGATCAGATAACTGAACGGTGACGAAAAAACTTTCAGGGCATCCGCTGAATATTTGCCCGCGCCACCGGTCAGGATCCCCCGCGTGTTCGCCCAGTCGTGCCGCATATCGCCCAGCATGTAGGGCAGGTAACAGAGCAGGGCGGCCACGACCCCCGCCGCCAGCCAGGTCCAGTTTGGCCGCAGGCGCGACACCCAGCCGAAGAGGATCAGCGGCAGGATCAGCGACAAGGTGGACATGTGGAATTGCACGCCGACGAGGATGGCAAACGGAATTAAAAAGATCGCGCGCGACTTCGGCATGCGGAGGCAGTGGAACAGCGCCAGAAAAATCACCGCGCCGAACAGCGGCATGGGCGACGGATTCCAGATGATCGACGAGTATTGCACCGCCCAGACCGAAACCGCCATGAACAACGCCGCCAGGTTCGCCGCCCGCCCGCCGGCCACATCCCGCGTCAGCCGCCACGTCAGCGCGATCGCCGCGAGGTTGGCGAGGATGACGAGCAGCACGATGCCATCCGGCGAATGAGTCAGCTTGAGCCCGGCCACGCAGAACAGCGTCCACAGCGGGCCCGGCAGTTTCGAGTGCGCGTTGCAATTCGGCTGGCCGATGTATTGGGCGCGCTCGTCGCCGGCCTCGTAACTGGCGGCCACCTCATAAGCCTCGATGCTGTCCGTCTGGTAGCCGAGCGCATGGCTCTGCGCCCAGCCGAGATAACCCAGCCGCAACGCCAGCGCGACCAGCAGGATGACCGGCAGCCACCACGCGGAATATTTACCGCCCGCGCTCGGGGTTGGACTGGCGGGCGCTTCCATTTCACTCCTCGGCAAACAGATATTCCAGGTCCATTGCCGTCAGGCTGCGGGCAAAACCTTCCTCTCCGAGCACGTCGGCGATCGTCTTGGCCTTGCTCTGCTGCAGTTCCCAGATCTTTTCCTCGACCGTGCCCGGCGCGATCAGGCGGTACGCGTTCACCGTCTGCGTCTGGCCGATGCGGTGCGAGCGGTCGATCGCCTGCGCCTCCACCGCCGGATTCCACCACGGATCGTACAGCACCACGTAGCTGGCGTTCGTCAAGTTCAAGCCCGTGCCCGCTGCGCGCAGGCTCAGCAGGAACACGCACGCGCCGGTTTCTTTCTGGAAATCGGCGACCACCTGCTGGCGGTCCTTCGTCTGGCCCGTGAGCACGTGCGTATGGATGTTCCGCACGCGGCATTCCTTCTCCAGCAGCTCGAGCATCTGCACGAACTGCGAGAACACCAAAACCTTCTGCCCGTCGGCAATCAGCGGATCGAGCAATTCGAACAACGTCTCCGTCTTGCCGCTCGCCGTGTCGCTGCCGACCAGCGACGGATGGCAGCACACCTGCCGCAACCGCGTGAGCGCGGCCAGCACGTGCATCTTGGACTTGTTCAAGCCCTGCGTCTCGACCGCCTTCATCACCTGGTCGCGGCTGCGGCGCAGCTCGGCAAGGTAAAGCTTCCGTTGTTCCTCGCCCAGCGGACAGTCGCGGCGCTCCTCGATGCGGTCCGGCAAATCCTTCGCCACGTGCTTTTTCAAGCGGCGCAGCAGCAGGGGCCGCAGCTTGGCGGACAGCCGGCGGCGCGCGATGCGCTGTTCCGCCTCGGCGTTGTCGCCGCCCTTCGGCTCGTACGTCTCCAGGAACTGCTCCTGGTTGCCGAGGTAACCCGGCTGGATGAAATCCACGATGCTCCACAGGTCCAGCAGCCGGTTTTCCAGCGGCGTGCCCGTCAGCGCGATCTTGTTCTCGCACTTCAACTGCTTCACCGACTGCGTCACCTGCGCGCCCGGGTTCTTGATGAACTGCGCCTCGTCCAGGATGACCGCGCGGAACGAAAATTTGTGGAACTCCTCCAGGTCGCGCCGCAACAGCGCATAATTCGTGACGATGATGTCGTGCTGCGGAATCTGTTTCCGCAGGTTGTGCCGCGCCGCGCCGCTTTCCAGCACCAGCACCCGCATGCCCGGCGTGAAACGTTCCGCCTCGCGCCGCCAGTTGTGGAGCACGGACGCCGGACAGATCACCAGCGACGGCTTGGGATTCTTCTTGTTCTGCTCCTTGAGCCACGCGAGCCACGTCAGCGTCTGCAACGTCTTGCCCAGGCCCATGTCGTCCGCCAGGATGCCGCCAAGCCGCACCCGCACGAGGTGCGCCAGAAAATCGAACCCGTCCTTCTGGTACGGTCGCAGGTCCGCCTGCAACAGCGCCGGCAGTTGGGCGGCCGGCACGCCCTTGAAATCGCGCACGCGTTCGCGCAAGGCTTGCGCCTCCGGCGTGTCGGCGAAGCGCGTGAACTCATTTTCGCCCAGGTGCGCCACGTGCTCCATGCCCACCTTTTGCGGCACGGCGATCAATCCATCCACGCCCATGTCCGCCATCGTTTCATGCGCGCCCTGCACGGCGGCGGTGTCCAGCTCCACCCAGCCCGCGTTCGGCAGTTTCACGAAGCGGCTCGTCGCCGCGGCCAGCCGGTCGAGGTCGGCCTTGGAAAGCTTCATGCCCTCCGCCTCCCACTCCGCCGAGACGGACAGCCAGTCGATGCCGCTGCCCTTCACCACCAGCCGCGGCTTCAACTGCCGCGGCGTCAGGAACAGGCGATGGAACGCCGCGTTGCCGAGAAATTCCGCGTCCTTGGGTTTCGTCGCCCACACATCCGCGAGCAGGCCCAGAAAATTTTCATTCGCATCGCCGATCCACAGGCCCGGCTCCTGCATGAACCAGTCCAGCTTGCGCAGCCATTGCACGGAAGGTTCCAGGCGCGGGTCATCGAGGATCTCCGGCTTTTCGCCGGGCTTGATCACGCGGCCGTGCGGCGTCCATTCATGGCCGCTCCACACCCACGTGCTCTTGTCACGCGCGCTCTTCGCCATCAGGCGGAGCTGCACCGTGTCCTCGTGCAGCTCGAACACGAACTGCGGCGCGGCCTGGTGCGCCACGCAAAGCTGGTCCCAATCCACCCCGTGGTTCGTCTGCGACTTGCGCAGGTGCAGCAGCAGGCGGTGGCTCAGCTTCCGCACCGGCACCGAAGGCCGTTGCGCCAGATACCGCAGCACCCCCACCGGCGGCGCGTTGCGCAGCAGATAAAACGTGCTGCCGATCAGCGCCACCGGCGATTGCCGGTTGAAAAACTTCGTGTCCCCGATGGCATGCGTCTGGCCGTCCGGCAGCGTGAGGCGATGCGTGAACGACAATTCCTGCGTGCCGTTCTCCAAATGCGGCGTGAGCGCAACCACCTGGCCGTGAAAATGCACCGGCTGGTTGTTCGCCGCGAGCTCCAGGCGGTTCGTGTTGCCCCAGCGCGCCAGCCATTGCAGCAGCTCCGCATCCGTCAGCAGCAGGGACGTCTCATGCCCCGCGCGTTCCCGGTGCGTATCGTAAATCCATTGGACAAATTCCCAGTCCCACGGCGTGAACAGCTCCTGCTCATGCGCCGCGCGGACCACCAGGTCCACCAGGTCATGCAGCGAACGGGCCTTCTCACCCGTGCGCGGGCGCAGCAGCAAAAATTGGATCATCAGCCGGTGACGCGACGGCTCCGCGTCATCCGCCTGCGGCCTGCAGACCACGCGCAACGTCGCGCGCGGCGTGTCCAGGTGCAGCGGCGCCGGGGGCGACAGCCAGTTCTCCAGCTCCTTCACCAGCCGCAGCTCCTGCTCCGCCTCCTCGGCGCGGGCGAACCGCTCCGGGCTCGCGTGCCCCTGCAATTCCGGCGGCACCGACCGCTTGGCGCGCAGGAACAGGAACGCCAGCTCCTCCAGCCGCGCCTTGCCCGTCGCCGCCAGCATCTTCGGCCACCAGTCCGTGGCCGGAAAGTCGCGGCGCGAGAGCGAGAGCTTCTCGAAATAATCCTCCAGCAGCAGCCAGCCGCGCTGGGAATCCGGGCAGGTCGCAAAGCTTTTGAGGATGTCCTCGCGCTCGGTGACCGTGTTTTTGGAGTCAGAAAGCTCGCGGCGCAGGTCGGCGAAGGCGCCGTACGTCTGCGACAGAACCTTATGGTGTGCGTCGTACTTGTTCGCGCCCGTGCGGGGCGCGCCGTTTCCGTTTCTAATGGGAGTTCTCGGCATCTAAACAAAAAACTATGTTCTATCATTTCGTCATATTGGCCGATGCCGGTCAATCGCAAATAGAAACTTTTTTGGTCGGGTTTTCCGGCCGCGCGCCCGGTTCCGGCCTCGCCGCCCCACCATAATTGCCCCCGCCCTCGCAATCCACAGCCTGCCCGCCCTCGCCCCGCCCGCCGTCATCCGCGAACCTGGCAAGAAACAGGCTTTTCGCTTCCCCCGGCGTCATCCCTGCCAGCTTCTCCGGCTCAAATGCGAACTGTTGCGTGCGATGCTCCCCCCGTTTCGGCTCCGGCGCAGGGCAGGCTTTCGAGCCTGCCGGTGCTGGCGACTTTCCAGTCGCCAGTTCACATCCTCCCTTCGGAACGCCGAGCTCCAGCTCGGCACGATCCGGCTGCCATTGGCTGGCAGGGACATCACGTGGTGGCCGACTGCCAAGTCCCTCCTCCAGCCCCGGCTTCTCGCAGCGTAAGGCCAGTCCGGCACGGACCCGGTCAAATTCCAGCCGTTGCGCGAGCTGTTCCC
>JARLJW010000039.1 GCA_031290985.1 Verrucomicrobiia bacterium
GGCCGCCACCCTCCAAACCCATTTTACCGGCTTCTCCCCAAAAACCGAGCCCGACCAGAACGGCATAAAATGCGATCACCCTCTCGAATCAGCAATCTTTCTAAGCATCAAATGACATGATCCCAGCCAAACTCCAGTCCTTCTCCCAGGGGGAGAAGGTCAGGATGAGGGCGGACAACCACATTGAGCCGGAGGTGAACAAATATAGGCAGGACGTCGCCCCAAAATTCACTAACTCACTGGTTCTCAAACTCACAAATTGATTGTGCCTCCATTCCAAAAAAACCGCCATGTAGCCGCTACATCTGTTTTCGATTTTTTGTAACTGAAGCTGAAGCCCGGGCGGCCGCATTTCATCAGGGCATTCGTGAAAATGCTCGATGCCATTGATTATCCGCCACCGATAAGCCGGCCATACCCACAGGATTTAGCCGCTTAATTAAAATTAGGCGTTGACATATATTTCCGTGTGTAAATAAATAGGTCTTATGAAAAAGGGATTCGTGGCGTTTTGTCTTTTCACCGGCTTGATGCTTTTACTGCCCCTGCCGGTTCGTGGGGACGCCACGGTCATCTGGGACTCCGACGACGGATTTTCCCCGGCCACCGTGGTCATCGGACCCGGCGAGACAGTGACTTGGTGGAATTATGACCCGTATGGTTTTGATGTGACCGTCACGTTTAACAGCGCGTTCCATTTTGACCTGCCCGATTATTACGGCCAGCAGGTCAGCTTCCCAACCAAAGCCGGCACCTATACCTACAGCAGCAACTGGGGCGATCATGGCTCGGTGATCGTCAATCTTCCGCCCACGATCAACATCACGACTCCCTCGGATGGCGCCACGCTGCCGGCATCCGGGACGTTCACGATCCAGGTCGATGCCTCGGACACGGCCGATGATTCTATCTCGGACGTCCAATTCTTTCTCGGCACGGGCGACACCACCAATGCCCTCGTGGACGTTTTCAGCGCTCCGTACACCACCACGGTCACGGGCCTGGCCCCCGGAACGTATGTCGTGATTGCCGTGGCCACCGACTCCCATGGCGCACAAACCACCCAGTCCATCACCGTCACCGTGGGCGGCGCTGCGGCGATCAATCTGAACACGCCGAGACTTTCCGCCGGCAAATTCCTGTTCGACGTCGCCGGGCTGGCCTCCGGAAAAACCAATGTGTTGCAAACCTCGACCAATCTCATCTCCTGGCAGCCCGCTCAAACCAATATTGCCGCCAGCCCAACCATGACCCTCACGAACGCCCCTGCCTCCGGCACCCATTTCTATCGCCTGCTGCAACTGCCCTGAGTTGCGCCCCCGCCTCTCCTGCTCCAATAAATTGAGCCCGGCAAAGTCCGCCAAAACCCGCCGCGAGAAAAATATAATAGTGGCCGTGACGCAGTCACCTTTGCGTGAGCCCAAGCCTTTCATCACACCATTCGTCATTCGAGCTTCGTCATTGAGGGCGGTCCATCTTCGCCGTTCACTTTCTGCTTGCTTCACCCCGCTCGCGGCGTTCTGCTTTGCCCCACAACATTATGCCCAAGCGCGTCTGTCAACACTGCGGCCATCCGTTCGCCATACCCGATGCCATGATCGGCGAAAATGTAGCCTGCCCCAGTTGCGGCAAAAGCCTCCTGCAACCCCGCTCCCCGCGCGCCGCCCAGGAAAAGATCAAGCTCACCGTCACCGCGCCGCCGGTGGACATCTACCCCGCCGCCAAGCTCGCCGAAATCGCGCAGGCCATCATCACCAACGTCGAGCGCGTCATCGTCGGCAAGCCCGAACAGGTCACCCTCGCCATTGCCACCCTGTTCGCCGAGGGCCACCTGTTGCTCGAGGACGTTCCCGGCGTCGCCAAAACCATGCTGTCCCGCGCCATCGCCCAGAGCGTCGGCTGCACCTTCAAACGCATCCAATGCACCCCGGACCTCGACCCCGCGCACGTCATCGGCGACTTCACCATGGATCTCGCCACCGGCAAAAAAGATTTCCGCTTCGGCCCCATCTTCTCCCAGATGGTCCTCGTCGATGAGATCAACCGCGCCAGCCCGCGCACCCAGTCCGCCCTGCTTGAGGCCATGGGCGAAGGCGCCGTCACCATCGACCGCGTCTCCTACCGGCTTGAAAAACCCTTCATGGTCATGGCCACGCAAAACCCCATCGACCAAGAAGGCACCTTCCGCCTGCCCGAGGCCCAGATGGACCGCTTCCTCATCCGCCTCAGCCTCGGCTACCCCGACGAGGCGCAGGAACGCGAGATGTGCGTCCGCGCCCAACAGCAGCACCCCATCGACAGCCTCCAGCCCGTCACCAACGGCGATGTCATCGTGAAATGCCAGCGCGGCGTCCGCGAGATCGCCGTCAGCACCGAAGTGTGCGACTACCTCATCGGCCTCACCCGCGCCACGCGCAACCATCCCGCCCTGCGGCTCGGGGCCAGCCCGCGCGGATCGCTGGGGTTGTACCACGCCGCCCAGGCCCTCGCCGCCATGCGCGGCGAATCCGCCGTCACCATCGACCACATCAACACCTTCGCCGTGCCCGTCCTTGCCCACCGCCTCATCGTCCGCCGCGAAGCCCTGAAAGACTACCCCGACGGCGCCGCCGTCATCCGCGAACTCATCAGCCGGAAATAAATTTTCGCGGACCGATTTTTAACGGAGCGCGGCTGTGTCGCAGACCAGCCGCAGCCCATGGCCTGCAACCATCGCCTCCGATCTCACCGTTGCGCCCCGCCACCCGTGCCTTGTCCCCGCCATTTCTGGAGCTTGGAGTTTTCCCGGTTTTCCATCCTCCATCTTCTATGATCTATCCTCGTTTTCTTTGCCCCGTCCCCCGTCACTTTTCGTGCTTGGATATTGACGCTTGGTGTGTTCCCGGCCCGGCCATCCGCATTTTTTCCTGCACGCTCGCAAGACTTCATCGCCCCGGCTGCGGCCTCACGCCTCCTCCGGGATGTTGCCAGTAAAATTCCACCATCGCCTTGAAAAGTTCCTGCTGATTCAGCGGCGTGCCGGTCGGCCCCTCTCTCCGGCTCGTGAAGACGGTCATCATCATGCTGTTGATATGCAGGCCCGCGACGGTCTGCTGCCGCAGAACCGATTCCAATTCCTGCAGCGGCGAATTTCCGCCCCGGGTTTCCCGTCCAAAAAAATGTGCCGGCATCCCGTCCCTGGCCAGGCTCTGCACCACTGCCGCCGGGCGCGCGTTCAAAAATTCGCGGTATTCTTCCGGCTCCAGCCGGCCATTCCCGTTCGCATCAAATTTTTTCAAGGCCCGCTGCGCCAGCAAGGTGATCGTGAGTTCAATGCCCTTCTGCTCCTTCGGTTCCAGAATCTTGTTTTGGTTGGCGTCAAAGTAAGCCAGTTCCTCCGCCTCCAGCCAGCCGTCGTGATTGGTGTCGATGTTCTCCAGTTGGGATTCGATGAACGCGGGATCGTCCAGTGCGGCCTCTTTCTCGTCCGGGTCGATGATGCCGTTGTGGTTCAGGTCAATTTTTGCAAACCGGTCTTTGCGCGCCTGTTCCGCCTGCGCCGCCGTCCGCTGTTGCTCTTCGATTTGTGCCTGTTTTTGCCCGGCGATCCGGCTTTCAATCGGCGCGATGGGCTGCAGCCAGATGCCCGTCTGATAACCCATCCCGGTGCGCTGATTCCCGCCACCCGGTGTGAAGAAGTTCGGCTGTTCCACTCCAAAAATGAGCAGGTTCGTCGTGACCGTCATCCAGGCCGGTGACGCCGCCCATGGTGAAGGGCGTGAACCCGAACCCATTCCGGCCACCGGCGGATTTCCCGTCGGGTGTTCAAACTTTAAAAAGATTTTTTGCGGCAACGGCAGGTCGCGGGAAAAACACACCAGCGCGGCATGATAACCGTCCTGGGGCAGCATTTGGCGGCCGGTGATCAAATGCTGCTTCGGATCAATGATGTCACGCGCCTCGGAATGATCTTCCAGCAGATAAAGGCTTTCCTGATGCCAGGCCGCCGCCACCCCCGTCAAGGTTAGTTCCTTTGGCAGTTGCCACAGCGGCGTTTGCTCCGGCGGCATGTTCGGATTGTCCACCCGGCGCTTTTGCCCGACCAGAAATTCCGGCTGATTGGTTTCGATCCCCAGACGGGTGATGCCTGCGGCCAGGTTGAAGCCGTCGGTGCGGAACAGGACCTCTTCGGGCGAGATGACCGGTGGCAACGATGTTTTCAGCGCGGCATAATCCTGCTGCCAGTCGCTGCCCGTCCAGGTGAAGATTTTGCCCCGGGTGCTCACCTGGAGCGAATGTCCTGGCCCCGCAAATAGCGCCGGCATCCCCAGATCCTCGCGGTCAAGTAACGACATTGGCGGCTGCCGGCGGGTGCTGGCGAGAATGCGGGTGGATTTGCCGCCGTCAACGATCTCGAAGATTTGCTCCCCGTTCGCCCCGTACAATTGATCGTTCACAACAAACAATTCGTAATTTTCGCCGTCGGAAACCGGCAGCACCTGCCATGCGCTTGTTCGGGGGTCATAGCGACTGATCTGCCTGCCTTCGGATTCGAACAATTCACCGCGCCACAGCACGGTGTGCGGGTAGAAACGGGTTTGGGCGGAGAGATCCACTTCGGGACGGCCGATCACTTCCCAATGTCGCGAAGCCAGATCCAACACTGCGATCGCCGGCAAGGCGGTGTTGCGGGTGCTATTCCAGTCTCCGTTTTGATTGAATGAATAAACCATCGCACTGTATTGGATATCCAGCACCAGCTTGTCTCCGAACAAATGATGCGCCGTGATTTTGACGTCGGAAATATCTGTGTTCGTGAGGCTCTCCAGAGGAATGGCCAGAAACTGATCCACAGTCATCACGTTGGTGACCGCTTCGGGCGTGCGGGTGGGCGAGGGGATCACCTTTGTCAACGGCAGAACTGGTGCCGGCTTGGCTGACGCACTTGCAGTGAGCGGTTGTGGGTTGGCCGGGGGCGGATTTGCGATCCGGTTCACATCTTTTTCCAGGAACCCGACATGAGACAAGGCGCCCGACATTCTCAGATCGTGACTGTCTGCTTGTGCCACGAGGTTGGATTTGTAAGCCGTTATCAGCGGCTGAAGCTCCAGTGCCTGGGTTTGGGAATAACTTCGCTGTTGGAACGCATTCGCAAAAGCGATGAAGTCGAAGGGCTTGTTTTCCTTCAAGAATTGCTTTTGTGCGGCAAAGGTGTCACGCGTCTTGCCGCCGCGAACCGTATGGTCCCAGTATTCCTGGTCCAGTGCCTCGGCTTCCGGGTCATAGCCCATGCCCCAGCCCAGATAAAACAATTCCACATTATTTGCCACCAGTTCCTCGCGGTTGGAGCGGACGATGCTCCACCAATCTTGTTTTGCCGCCCCGGCTTGCGCCGCGTTTGTTGCATCACTCATGGCCAGCGCCTTGGCTTCCATCCGCAGCAGCACGTTGGTCGAGGCCTCCAGTTCCTGCGTGAAATTTTTCCAGGCCTCCGGGAGGCGTTTTTGGTCCGCCTCATTCCATGCTATGAGCCGCGGTCGGACCATTTCCCGATGCCATAATGACGTGTGGATGTAGCCAAAGACCGGGCTGCTCATCAGCTCGCGGTATAGGGCGATGGCCTCTTCCGGATGCTCCTGCCAAAAACAGCCCCACTCCGTTTTGCATCTGAAAATGCTCGGGTGCTCACCCATTGTGTAAGTGAGTTCATCATGGGTGGCGAGTCGTTCCCCCACAAAATAACTGTCATGCACCGTCGGTGCTTGTGCGATTAGCCCGGCCACGGAGCGTGCCAGCGCGCGCAACTGCGCCAGCTTGTCCGCGACCGGAGCCTGCGCTCCGGGGATGAAAGTGTAGGTTTGCAGAACGCCCGAGGCCGCGGTCAGATCATCGATGCCCAGTTGGTACCAATCCGAGTTGTGCCAGTCGTTCCAACCCTTTCCGCGCGTGAGTATCTTTGCCTCGCCATCCGGCGAGGCCAGCAAAATTGATGGTATAATTCCAACGCGTGGAGCGCGCGGTCGATCTGTTGGGGATCTGGCTGTTCTGTCAGATAATCATAATAGATGGATTTCCCCCGGTTTTTCTCCTCGACATGATGCGTGATCATCAGCGGATGCTCAGCGATTATTTCTTTGAGGCTTGCATCAACCGCCCCATCGTCGGGCGGAGGTCCCAGCGGCTTGCCATCGACAGTGTAACCGGGGCTGAGGGTGGTTGCTGCATGATGGATGGTCATGAAATGTTGCCCTACTTCCGAAACATAAGCCCGCACCCGCACTAGCGCGCACTCGACATCTCTTTTCCCCAGCGCCCACGCCGAGTCCGCCGCCGTCTCCGCTTCGGGCACCACGCCCCACCGGAGCGCCCATTTCGCCTCGTCAAAATATTGCGCCGCCTCATCCTGCGCCTTCCATTCCGGCGCGGTTGTGCTGATTTTCAATGCTGCATTGACCTCGGCCGCCAGTTGGTTGATTACTTCCGTGAGATTGGTCCGGCTGCCCGCGGCTTCGATCAACACCGGTGCGCCACCCTTCGGCGGCGTCAACCGCGCATTGATTGTCACGGTCTCCTGCGAATGACCATTCTGGTCCACGACCCCCTCCAGCAGATAACTGCCGTTCCAAAACGTCGAATCATCCAGCTTCAACCTTTTTTCCTCCTCCAGAAAATCCATTCGTTGCCGTTCCAGGACAAAAATCTGCCGCTCTTGGCTCAACCGTTGGATCACCAGCAATTTCAACTGCCGCTCCGTCTCCCGCGCCTCGACCGATGTCGTGGCTGAACGCAGGTTCACCACCGAAATCGGGATCGCGTCCTTCACCAACACGGCCAGCTTCGGCGTCAACTGATCCAGATGTTCCGCCAGCGCGGACGACCAACCGCTCATATTGGCCGGGGACCAGGATATTTTTTCCGTGAACAGCACCACGCCCGGCTTCGTGGCCACCAGCCGCAGGTTCAGGATGGGGTTCCCGTCTCCCTTCACCATCTCGATAAGCAGCAGTCCGTCCGCCCCGAGCACCTGGCCGAGCTTCAGATAATCCTTGTTCCCCGCGGACATTCCCTGCTCGCGATAAACCCGTTCGATTTCGTTCCGTTCCAGCAGTTGCAAGTTGGTATGGCTGGAAAGCTCCGCCGTCAGGAGATCCGCGGGCCCGCCGGCATCGGCACTTTCCGCGATCAACGCCAGCCAGACCGGCCCATTCGTCTGCGCCGGCAGCGCCAGCGCGGCCAGCAAAATCATGGCTGTGACCCAAAATTTCATCATATGTACACACCGCTGCCGGCATGAAAACGACTGCCTGGCCAGGCCATCCGCAACCAGGATACGCGCATTAACTGGATTCATCTTCCGACCCAAGCTTGCAAGGCATCTTAATCAATCAGACGAACGACAGCAGCAAATCCTTGGAACAAAAGTAATTTTTAACGGAGCGCGGCTGTGTCGCAGACCAGCCGCAGCACGTGGCCTGTAACCCGCGCCTACGATTCCCCGTTGTGCCTCGCCAGCCGTCCCTCGTCACCTTTTGGCGCTTGGATGTTGGCGCTTGGAGCTTTTTCCGCCATCCTCCCCGCATGGCTTCCGGCCAGCAGTTCCTGTTCGCGCCTGAAAAGCCGCTCGTCCAGCGGCTGGGTAAAAAGTTTTTCCGCAAGATCCCCCGACGTGCCGGCGTCTACAAGATGCACGATGCCCAGGGCCAGATCGTCTACGTCGGCAAGGCCCGCGACCTGCGCCAACGCCTCCGCAGCTACCGCGTCGCCAATCCCGAGCGCCTGGGCCGACGCCATCTGCGCCTGCTCCAATCCGTCACCCGCATCGAATTCGATTTCTGCCCCAACGAAATGGCCGCCCTGAAGCACGAGGCGAAATTGATTCGCGAACTGAAACCCAAGTTCAACCGCGCCGGCGTCTGGCAGGGCAAGCCGCAATTTCTCACCTGGCGTTTCGTGGATCAGGCCGTCGAATTGGGCGTGCAGGAAACTCCGCTGACCGGCTGGGAACGCTTCGGCTCGCTTGGTGCCTACGCGCCCCGTCTGCGCGTCGTCCTTGTGCGCCTCCTCTGGCTCGTCGCGAACCCCACGCGCGGCCTGCATCAACTGCCCCATGGCTGGATGCAAAACCGCCTGCCCGCCACCGCCCGCCTCGAATTCGGCCCGCGCCTCAACCCCGTTCGCGCCGCCCTCGAACACGCCTTCTGGGGCAGCCCGACTTTATTCCTCAACTGGCTCGCCCGGGAACTGAACGCCGCCCGCCCCGCCTTCGAACGCACGGCCATCGCCAAAGACCTCGAAGAACTTCAGGAATTTTTCGCGCAACCAAAACAGGCGGAGCAACGCCACGGCCAGATGGCGTTGCTGTGAATGACCGCATCCAAAACCTGGTTGGGCCATGCCGCCAGCAAAAAAAACCGCCGGATTGGCGGCTAGGAATATCACCCGGTGGCTGGCCGGAGCGTCTCACTATGTAAATTTCGTTTTCCACCCGTTCGCCTTTTTCTTTCCAGCCACGATGTAACGCCAAGTATTCCCTTGGGCGCGCAATCCTTACGCAGGATTTACCAAATTTCGTTGGGAATGGGCATTTGCCTTGAGGGTATACCAATCAAGAAAGCTGGCAGTGTTCGAGGCACTGCGAGCGCATACCCGCATTTCACTTATCCAAACCTTACTTCCATGCCGTGGGCCACAAGGAATCGCATGAAGCGTTGGTGGCTGCTGATCAGCTTGCTGTTGCCGGTGCTGGCCGTCCGCGCCAGCGTGCAAGTGTTTGTGCAGGTCACCAACGGGCTGGCCTGCATCAACTATCAATGCACCGCCGGCGAGGTGGTCCGGTCCTTTGCCCTGGATGTCACGGTGGACCGGGGGCAGATCACGGGCATCACCAATTACTTTCGCGGCCCCTGCACGGCCACGGCGCAGGGTTATGGGATTTTTCCCGCCTCGTTCCGGGACCAGATCACCGTCAGTTCGGGCAGCAATGCCAATTGGAGCGTCACCGGTTACAGCCCGCTGGCGGTCACGGCGGACAACCCGGGCGGCACGCTCCCCGGCCTTAATTCTAGCGGCGTCACCCTGGAGTTGGGCGCGTTGTGGGATGCCACCGTGCCGGCGGCATTCCCGCCGGCCAGCGGAACGCTGTGCGCGCTGCAACTCAGCCAGGCGGCCAACGTCACCGTGACCACCAACCTGGTGCGGGGCGGGATTGTCGCCGCCCCGCGCGATGTCCTCATCACGGCTCAATTCACCGGCGCACTGCTCGATCCGGCGATCACGGACACCAGCGTATCGAACGGCATCATGACCATCCGGTTTCAAGGCGGCGAGCTTGAGAGCGCGACCACACTGGGCGGAACCTGGATCGGCACCGGTAACACCAACGGCGTCTATACCGAGACGGTCGGCACCTCCGCCGCCAAATTCTTTCGCGTGCATAACCATTAATCACCGGCGCGCCAAAAACATCATGAACAAGTCCATCACGCTGATGTTGCTCGCCCTGACCCTGCTGTCAGGCCGGGAGCCGGCCCGTGCGGACATCACGAACAACCTGGTGGCCTGGTACAATTTTGAAGGCCTGGCCGGCACGGTTGGAGAAACGATTGTCGACCAAAGCGGGCACGGGCATGACGGGGTTTGCCGTGCGGATCAAAGCACGCTCCGGGTGCCGGCCATTGTGGCCGGGCCGGCCGGGCTCGGTGAGGCGTTGAACTTCGATGGCGCGTTTTATGTGGAGATTCCCAACCATGCTGATTTCTACCTCACCAGCAACATCACCGTGGCGGCCTGGGTTTCGGTGGACGCCTTCGATCAGGATTGGCAGACGATGTTTTGCCATGGCGACTGGTCCTGGCGGCTGCATCGTTCAGATTTGACCGATTATGCGGCCTTCCACATGTCCGGATTGGTCAACGGATATACCCTCAACGGCCAGACCACCAACCTGCGCACGCCGAAAAGATGGCTGCACCTTGTCGGCACTTATCAAAATGGCGTGGGCGCGAGCCTGTACGTCAACGGCGCCCTGGAAGTGGCGAATGTCTGGGTCAGCGGATTGATCGGCACCAACGGCAGCGATCCGGTCACCATCGGCGCCCAAATCGACAACGGCATCCTGCGCCGGCAATGGCGCGGCCAGATGGATGAAGTGCGGCTTTACAACCGCGCCCTGAGCGCGGCGGACGTCGCCGAACTGTATGGCTACGTGCAGACCAATTACAACCAGCGCCCGGTGGTAACCACGCCCCCGGACCAGGTGCTCGCCACCGCGACGAATCTTCTGCTCGCCGCGACGGTCAGCGATGATGGCCTGCCGCTGCCGGCGAACCCGGCCAGCCCGGATCCGGATGATGCCCACAAACTGCGTTGGCAATGGTCCGTGGTTTCAACCCCCGCCGGCAGTGCGGGCGTGGTCTGGTCGGGCAAGCCGACCAACGGCGAAGCCTTCACCTACCCCGGTTCAGCCAACGCCCCGGGCACCGCGTTTGACTGCAACCCCACCGCCAATTTTGACGTGCCCGGGATTTACGCGCTGAACTTTACCGCCCAGGACGGCGCCTTGGCCGCCAGCAAGAACGTGACGGTTTGGGTCCGTGCCGGGGACGATTACCACGCCCTGGGTTATCAATATCTATCCCCGCTGCCCGGGGCCGAGTATGCCTCCCCGCAGACGCGTTTCGTGCTGGTCAGATTCAAGAACATTTCCCCATCCACCCTGACTAACCTCGCCACCTGCATCCAGGTCACCGGTGCCCGGAGCGGATCTCATTCCGGCCAGACCAGGATTGCCGGCGATGGGCGGACGGTCATTTTCCAGATGGCTTCGGATTTTTATGCGGGCGAACTGGTCACCGTCTCTTTGGCTCCCGGGGTGCCCGCCGGAACCGGTCAACCCATCTCGCCTTATCAATATCTGTTTGTGGTTTCCGGACACTTCTCCGGCCCGGCATCGTTGTCCGCGACATCCTCTCTCACCACCACTGTCACGCCGGCATTGAAAGCCGCCGTGGCCCAGTCGCTGACCTCCCAGCAATCGGTCCCGACCACGGCGCTGGCCGGCAAGGCGGTCATCCTGCCGAACGCGGTCTCGGTTCCGAGCGACTTCCCGCAGATCAACATCACCGTCAACAACCACCCGGACCCGGATCCCATCTTCATTGATAACCGGGCTGGCGGCGGCAAGCCCTACAACGTGATTTTTGATAACCAGGGCCAGCCGATCTGGTATATGCGGACCCCGGACGAGCGGCGGGACATGCAGGTCCAGCGCAACGGCGTTTTGACCATGCTGGATCACACCGGCGGGGTCCATTTTGACGGCTTGGATCAGCACTACCGGCAATTCACCAATTATGTGGCGACCAACGGCTACAGCGTGGACGAGCATGAACTGCAGGTCTTGCCGGAGGGAACTTATTTTCTGATCGCCCTCCGGAATGAAACCGTGGACATGACGCGGTTTGTGACGAACGGCAACCCGGCGGCGACCGTCACCGAAGATTGTGTGCAGGAATTCACGGCGGCCGGCGACCTTATTTTCCAATGGCGGGCGTGGGACTATTTTGACATCCACGACCAGCAGAATTTCATCGATCTCACGTCCGCCAGCTTCGACTTTCCCCACATGAACGCCATCGACCTCGACACGGATGGCAACCTTTTGCTCTCCAGCCGGAGCACCTCGGAGATCACCAAGATCAACCGCGACACCGGGGAGATCATCTGGCGGCTCGGCGGCGGGCACAACCAGTTCACCTACGTCAACGACCCGCTGAACGGGACGCGCAACCAGCACGCCGTGCGCATGGTGGCCACCAATCATTACACGATGTTTGACAACGGGAATCTGCACGACCCGCCGGTGTCGCGCGCGGTGGAATACGTGGTGGATACGAATCTGATGACGGCCACCCTGGCCTGGCAATATCCCGCGACGCCAAACACCACCTTCTACTCGTACTACATGGGCGACGTGCAGCGGTTGACCAATGGCAACACGCTGATCAACTGGGCGATCGGCTGGCTGCCCAAGCTCACTGAAGTCCGCCCGGACGGCACCACGGCTTTTGAGATGAACTGGGTTGACCATTGGGAGTCCTACCGTGTCTGGCGCTGTCCCTGGCAGGGGGTGGCGCTCCAGCCCTATCTGATCCTGGAGGCTTACCCGGACAATCTGACGCTCATCTTTAACCAGTTCGGCGACACCAATGTGGCGTTTTACCGCATCTACGGCGGCACCTCGCCGCAACCGACCAACTTGCTGGCGACTTCCGGGGCGACCCTGAAAAAACTCACCAATCTGCAGAACGGCAGCACCTATTATTTTCGTGTCACCGCCGTGAACAAGCAGGGGATCGAGGGGCCGTATTCCAATGAGGAAACCACCTCCGTCAACATCATCAAGCCCGGGCAGAACCTGCTCCAGAACGGAGATTTTGCGCAAGGCACCAACGCCTGGATCTGGACGCTGGGCGGGGTGGCGACGGCCGCCTGGACGATCGATTCCGGCGTCAGCCATGTCACCCTCACCAACGGAACCGCCACCCTGGCCAACGTCCAGTTGAAACAGGCCGGAATTCCCCTGGTGCAGAGCAACCAGTACGTGTTCGAATTTGACGCGTGGTCCGCGGCCCCGCGCTACATCGAGGCAAAAGTGGCGCAGGATGCCGCGCCCAATCTGAACTACAGCGGCACCACCAGCACCTATCTCACCCCGGCGCATAATCATTTTCGTTATGTCTTTACGATGAGCGCCGCCACGGACCTGGCGGCCAGCGTGTTTTTCAACGTGGGCGGCTCCAGCTATGGCGTGTACGTGGACAACGTGTCCCTCTTCAACCCGCCGCCCGGCGACCTCAACCTCGATGGCCGGGTGGATCTGCTGGATCTGAAGCTCATCACGGCTGACTGGCTCAAGCTGGCGGGCGGTTTGAGCCCGGACCTCGACGGCAGCGGCCGGGTCGACCTGAACGACTTCAGCATCTTTGGCGACAACTGGACGCCGGGGCAATAACCGGAGAAACAAACGCTCACCGGATCAATGAAAATCAACTTTATGAAAATATACCAAAAACCATGTGTCTGGATCATGATGGCGACCGTGCTGGTCTTCGCCGGCTTGAAGGCCGCCGCCCAACTGCCACCGGATTTTCCCAACCTGACCATAACCGCATGCGATACGAATGCCGTCGGTGACGGCTACCTCTTCGCCGAGGTGACTGACACCACGCCGAACGGGGGCTACTACGTCATGATCTTGAAAAACGACGGCACGCCGGTGTGGTATCAGAACGTCGCGACCAATAACTACGATTTCAAGCTTCTGCCCAGCGGTCTGCTGCACTATGCGCCGTTCCTCCACACCCATTCGTGGACCGGTGGTGGCGATTGCACCCACCAGATCCTGGATGATAATTATAATCCCGCGGAAACGATCACCGCCGGCAACGGCTATGTGGCCGATGCGCACGATTTCCAACTGCTGCCCAACGGCCATGTGCTGTTGCAGGGCTATTACCGGACGCAGATGGACGTCAGCAAGTATGTGGCGGGCGGTTATCCCAACGCCATGCTGGCGGGGGCGGTCATCCAGGAACTGGATGCGCAACGGAACGTCGTGTTCCAATGGCGCTCCTGGGATCACTTCACCCTGCTCGGTTACTATGGCCCGTATCTGACCGTGAATCCTGCGACCGGGAAAAATCCGGTCATTGACGCGTTCCACTTGAATACGGTCATCCTGGATGCCGATGGCAACCTGCTGGTCTCCAATTTCGGAATGGACGTCTGGAAGATCAACCGGCAGACGGGGCAGATCATGTGGCGGTTGGGCGGCCTGGCCAACCAGTTCACTTTTGTCGGCGAGAACCCGCTGCAAGCCATCGGCCATTTCTCCGGCCATACCCTGAGCCGCCTGGACAATGGCGACATCATGATTTATTGCAATGCCGACCAGCTGGCCACGCGTACTTCGAAGGTATACGAATACAAGTTGGACGAGACGAACAAGATTGCCACCCTCGTGTGGAGCTACACGCCGCCCACGAATTACTACGCCTGGCACTATGGCAGCGCCCAGCGGCTGCCCAACGGCAACACGCTCATCGGCTGGGGCGGGGCCAACATCATGGCCGGCATCGGCGGTGTCACCAACCAGTTGATCCCCGTCTGCACGGAAGTCACGCCGGCGGGCAAGGTGGTTTTCCAAATGACCTTCAATGATGCGAGAATCGCCAGCTACCGGGTCTACCGGCTGCCTTATCCTCCCGCTGCCCAGGCCCGTCCAGCCACGGCCTTTGAACTGGTGGCCGGCAATTCCTACGCCTTCGGCACCAACGGCGTCTCGCTGGATGTCGTCAGCGGCGGTGGCGGCTACAATCAGGCCACGGCGACGCGTGAACCTTACGCTCCGGTAAATCCCCTGTTTAACGGGCAGGCCCCGCGGCTGTTGCCGGCACGGGTGCATATGACGGCGGCCAGCATCGCCGCCTTGGAGGCGCAGTTGAATTTTGACGCCACGGCTTTTGGCTTCTCGGCTCCGGCCAATCTGACCGTGTATTACCGCGGTCAAGCCGGCCAGGGCGTATTCGTCCCGCTGGACACCCAATACAACCCGCTCACCAAACAACTTCAGGCCACGGTGGCGATGACCGCGCAAGCGGGCGAACTGGGCGAGTTCGTCTTTGGTTACCCGGATGTGACCGAGGTGGCCTACGCGCCGACTTTGGCCGCCGCCGAAAACTATCGCGGGATTCAGCCCTGCGAAGTCGTCGGGCCCTTGCCGGCGTTGCCGGGAACGAATTATGCCGTCAATCAGCAACTGCCGGTCTGCCTGGCGTGGTCACCCAACGGCCTGGCCGGCTGGTATCAACTGCAGATCGCCACCACCGCGGACTTCGCCGCCCCGGTGGTGGATGTGCCGTTCCAAACGGATGCATTCTATGTCTGGAGCAATGCCCTGCCCGGCACTGCCTATTATTACCGCGTCAATACCTCGAATGACGGCGGCACCAGTGCCTGGTCCACCGGCTTGTTTCAAACCGTCCCGCCCGTGATCGCGGTTACGGCGCCCAATGGCGGCGAAGCCTGGCAACGCGGCTTGAACTATTTTGTGCAATGGAAAGGCAACACTCCCGAACCGGTCGCGCTCGACCTTTATAAAGGCGGCGTCTTGGTTAAAACGCTGGCCACGAATGCCAACACCGGCGCCTACCGTTGGAGCATTGGTTTCAATCTGGCGACCGGGAGGGATTATGCCATCGCCGTGCGCAGCTCCACCAATGGCACCTTGTCGGATGCGAGCAACCTGCCTTTCAGCATTATTGACGCCCCGTCCATCGACACCGGCTCCGTCGCCCGGCTCGCTCATGGCAGCGTGCGATTTGGTTATACCGCCCCGGGTGCCGCCGCCATGACCGTGCTGGGTTCAACCAACCTGATCAATTGGGAGGTCTTGCAGACCCTGTCCGTTACGAGCGACAGCGGTCTGTGCACCAATCCAGTCGTGGCCGGGGTGCCGAACCGGTTTTACCGGCTGCGCGTGCCGTAAAGACATTTGCAAGATCTGGACTCAGGTCATGCTGATGGTTTCAAATTCAGCCACGGCTCAACCGCCAATCACCGCCAGCTTGCCAGGATGACGCTCGGCGGTGACAGGGTGGGATTGTACTGGAACATCGCGCTGGTATCCGTGAGGTTCTGGTCAGGCAGTTCGGGAACCGTGAAATAATAGGCGGTGCGGTTGGGGGTCACGACGAACTGCGGGTGATACCCTTCGCTGGCGGGCCAGCGCTCGAGGATTTTTTCGTAAACCATGGCCAATGCCCGGGAATAGTGGCCAGCCACGTATTCGGTTCCTGTGCACCGGACCGGCAATATGAAACAGATGTGCCCATCCAGCATGACCGGGAAAATCCATTCCTTGGTGGGCGAGAGGATGGATTTGAGTGACTGCGCGTCCCGGTAGCTGTCCCGGTCGGCGTCCGCAATGCTGTACACGCGGACGGGGTCGCCAAGCTTGACCATGTCGATCTTGTCACCGGCGGCGAAGCCGAAGGCGTCAGGATTTTTAACGGCCAGGTCCATGGCCCGCTCCAAGCCGTCCTGCGCTGCCTTCACCAGTTTTTGCTCCTCGGTGAGCGGCGCTTCATGGCGGGCCGGGGCCGGCGTTTTCAGCGGCCTCCGCGCGGTCGGCACCGCCGCTGGACCGTCCAGGGTTTTCACGGACTGAAATCCCGGCGTGATGGTTTCCGGCCTGGCGGAAGGTGACAGCGCGGACATCATGGAACCACCCAAGTTGCCCGGGGTATCGTTGCCCGCCAGGGCATTGCTGCTGACCGCAGTCACCGCCGGGGCGGCGGCGGCCGGCTCCACCTGGGGAGCAGCCGGAGGAGTTGGCGGGGTGTAAGGTGCCGGCGCGGCAACGGGGTCGGGAACCGGAACCGGACTTGCCGGCGCGGCCTGGGTGACATACGCCCCATGCTTGTGATACGTGCGGTAAACCACATGCTGGTAGTAAAAAAACATCACCAGACCTATCACCAGTATAGCCCCGCCCAAATACAACTTCTTGGTAAAATCGGCGTCTGACTCGTCGATTTTATCCTGCAAATAAGTTTTTATGGCCTGGATCATTTATTAACAACTGAATGATTTAAGCACCTGGCGGGCCAATTTACCGGTAAAATGCGCTTCGGGATGTTTTTGCAATCTCCGCTTCAATGCCAGCTTGCCAGAATGACACTCGCCGGTGACAAGGTGGGATTATATTGGAACATGTCGCCGGTATCGGTGAGGTTCGGTGCAGGCAGTTCCGGGATCGTAAAAAAATAGCTGGTGATATTTGCGTTCGCCACGAGTTGCGGATGAAAGCCTTCGCTGGCCGGCCAGCGTTGCTGGATCTTGTCAAAGACCATCGCCAGCGCCCGGGAACCCGGTCCGGCGACATATCCTTTGTCCACGCGCTTGACCGGCAACATATAGCGGATGCTGCCATCGAGCATCACCGGAAAGATCCATTCATTCGTCGCGTGCAGGAGCGGTTGCAGCGGCTGTCCCGCCTGGTAGCTTTTCCGGTCGGCCGCCGAAATGGTGTAAACCACGATCGGATCGCCGAGCTTGGCCGCGTCCACCCGTTCGCCGGAGGCAAAACCAAAGGCATCGGGATTTTTTATCGCCATGTCGATGACGCTGGCAAATCGGGCGTGGGCGATTTGCGCCAGCTTCTCCGCGTCGGTCAACACGGGCGGGTCGCGGTGCACCGGCTTTTGGGTGGCAGTTTGAACTTTCAACACCTGCCGCGCGGCTGGCACCGCTTCCGGTTGATCCAATGTCTTCAGGGGTGGCAGCGGCGGTTGCACCGTCTCCGCCTTGGCCGAGGGCGACAACACGGCCATCAAGGAATCGCCCAGGCTGACCGCCGTGGCTTTGGCCGGCACGGAATTGCTCGGGTTGACGGCGGCGGCGGCCGCGGGTTTAAGCTCGGGGTTCGCGGCCACGGGTTCGGTTTTGCTTGCGGCGGCCGTGGAAGCGGCGGCGGAAGTAATGGCGGCCACGACGGCGCGGCTCGCTGAAGTCATTACCCGGTGATGCGCCATGTTGGTCAGATACCGGACGTAAAGATAAACCGCCACCGCCAGCACATGCACCATCACGCCAATGACGACCTTCGTGTTCAGTCCGCCCTTGGACGGTGACGGTGAACTTTCGGTCTTGAAATTGAATTTGGCGGCTTGGATCATCGGCTTGTTCAGGTGAAACCTCGGCGGATTTTGATCCGCCACACTCTTTCTTAGCAGCCTCCGCGCCAAGGTGTCGGGAAACCAGATTTTGAGGCAATTCCCACCAATCCACCCCGCCCGTTCCGGGTGCCAACCGGACAGTGGCTCAAAATCGTTCGTTAATGTTCGGGAATTGGACAGCCGGTTTTGGGTGCGGAAAACTTCATCCGCCAGATTTTCGCGTCCGGCCCGACATTTGTCCGCTTGACTTGATTCCCGTTTGCGGCGGAAATGGACGCATGATTACCCGCCGCGATCTGATGGTTGCCGCCATTTCCGTTTCCACCGCCGTCGCCGGCATGGCGCTCGCGCAAACTGCGGGCAAACCGGTGATGCATTCGACCTGCTTCAACTGGGCCGACCTCAAGGTCACGCCGACGAAGCAGGGCGAGCGCCGCGCCGTTTTTGATGCGCCCACACCGACGCTCTCGAATCTCGAATTCCACATCACGACCTTGAACCCCGGCGAGATGCCGCACCCCCCGCACCGGCATGCCGATGAGGAATTGATGATCGTCAAGGAAGGCACGCTGGCGGCCATCCAGGGCGACCAGACCAACACGGTCGGGGCCGGCGGCATCATCTTCGAAGCGTCGAACGAACTGCACGGCCTGATCAACATCGGCACGAACCGCGCCACCTATTTCGTCATCAAATACGTCCCGCATGATCTGGTGAAGTGAGATTGTTTCGTTGAACCAAACCAGCCCGGCCAGCTTGAACTATGAAAATCCACAGTGATGATTTCCGCGTAGCCCCCGGCAAAAACGTGGACCTTAAAAAATGGCCGGTGCAGGTGCGGCCGTTTTACAAGTCCAAGGACCACTTCAAGGAGCAGCTGGCCGGACACAAGGAGCAGTTGGCGGCACAGCAGGAGCTGCTCTACGCCAGCAACCAGCACGCGCTGCTGCTCATCTTTCAGGCGATGGATGCCGCCGGCAAGGACGGCGCCATCAAGCACGTCATGTCCGGCGTGAATCCGCAGGGCTGCTCGGTCTTCAGCTTCAAGCATCCCAGCGCCACGGAACTGCAGCATGATTTCCTCTGGCGCACCACGGTCTGCCAGCCGGAGCGCGGACGCATCGGCATCTTTAACCGCTCCTATTATGAGGAGGTGCTCATCGTGCGGGTGCATCCGGAGATCCTGCGCGCGCAAAACCTGCCGGCGGAGGTGGCGGACGGCAAACAGTTCTGGGACGACCGCTTCCGTTCCATCCAGGCCCATGAAAAACACCTGTACCGCAACGGCACGCGCATCGTGAAATTTTTCCTGCACATCTCCCGGGAGGAGCAGCGGAAACGGTTCCTCGCCCGCCTCGCTGACCCGCAAAAAAACTGGAAGTTCTCCGGCGACGACCTCAAGGAGCGCGGCCACTGGAAGGAATACCGGCAGGCTTACGAGGCGTGCCTGGCGGCGACCAGCACGGCGCACGCGCCCTGGTTTGTCGTGCCGGCGGATGACAAGCAGAATGCCTGGCTCATCATCTCGCACATCATCGTCGAGACGCTGAAAGATTTGAAAATGAAATTCCCCGCGCCGGCCGATGCCAGGACCCTGGCGGCCCTGCGCCGCCAGTTGAAAAAATGAGCCGCGCATTTTGCGCTGAACGCCGCGGCGACTTTTCTGTCCATTCTCTAGTCTTTCCTTTTCCGGATTGATACCTTTGAACACATGGGCGATTTGACCATCGGACTTTTGAGCGCATTGCTGGCCACCAACCAGCCGGCGGCCGTCAGCAATCTTGTCGCGGAGCATACCGGCGTGGCGCTGCGCGTTGTGGACAGCAACGATCCGGCCGAGCGCGAACTGCACAACCTGATGATCAGCGACGATGCGGCCATCGACGAGGTCAACGACTGGATCAACACCAACTCCATCCCCCGCTCGGACACCAACGCCGTCGCCGGACTGAATCGAAAAATCCGCAACCGGCTCGACTTGGTGAAGCATGATTACGACATCTTTCTCCGCAACCACCCCGACAGCGCGCGCGGTTTCCTCGCCTACGGCAGCTTCCTCAACGACATCGGCGACGAGGAGGGCGCGCACGTCCAGTACGAAAACTCCAAGCAGCTCGACCCCAAAAATCCTGTCGTGTGGAACCAGCTTGCCAATTACTTTGGCGAATACGGGCAGTTGACGAACGCCTTCGCAGACTACACCGAGGCCATCCGCCTGGACCCGGCCGAGCCCATCTACTACCAAAATTTTGCCACCACGGTTTATCTTTATCGCAAGGACGCGCGGGAGTATTACCACATCAACGAACAGCAGGTGTTCGACAAGGCGCTTGGGCTCTACCAGCAGGCGCTCAAACTGGCGCCGGACAACCTCGTCATCGCCACGGATTACGCCGAGAGCTTCTACGGCATCAAGCCGCTGCGCACGAACGACGCGCTCGTCGCCTGGACGAATGCCTTCAACATCTGCAAGGACGAGAACGAACGCGAAGGCGTGCGGCTCCACCTGGCCCGCACCAAGATTTCCGCCGGTTTTTATGACGAGGCCCAGGGCCAGCTGGACGCCGTGACCAATTCCGCCTTCAGCGACTTGAAGCGGCGCCTCATCCGCAGCCTGGCCGACCACAAAAATCCGCCGCCGCCCGACTCGGTTCCAGATGCCGCCACGAACACCGTCGCCGTGTCCACCAACGCGGTGGTTGCCGCCACCAATGATCTGTCGGCGGTGACCAATCTGCTGCCGCCGCCGCCGCCAACCGGCGGGCAAAAATCGCCGTGATACCGGCAATTTCAGCTTTGTCGGGGCGGTTTGCTTCTGGTTAAATACTGTCAGCATGAGTTTTTACGAGAAGTTGAAATTTGATGCGCAGGGTCTGATTCCCGCCATCATCCAGGAAGCGAAGACCGGCCGCGTGGTCATGATGGCGTGGATGAACCGCGCCTCGCTGGAAGACACCATCAAGACGGGCAAGACGCACTTCTGGAGCCGTTCCCGCCAAAAATATTGGATGAAGGGCGAAGAAAGCGGCAATACCCAAACCGTCAAAAACGTCGCGTTCGATTGCGACGGCGACTGCCTGCTCATCCAGGTCGAGCAAAACGGCCCCGCCTGCCACGAGGGCTACAACTCCTGCTTCTTCCGTTCCGTCGAAGGCCAGGGCGAATCGTTCAAGATCACCGAGCCGCAGATCAAGACGCCGGAGCAGATGTATAAGAAGAAGGGCTGATGGCGGTCACCGGCAGAAAGGCGCAACTGACGGTGAGCTTTTGCGATTTTGACCTTCATATTGATTTAGCCGTCTTTTTGGCCGGTTCAAAACCCCGCCCGCCCGCCAAGGTAATCGGTCGTTTGCGCTCGGGCTCAACGGGATAGAATCACCGTTTGTTGCTATATTCTTGCGAGATTTATAGTGGTCTCGGCGCGCCGTAAATTCATCCTCCCAGCCATTCAGAGCAATAAACGCCTTAACTTTCGCCATATTCCGCCGATGCAAAAGCACGCGCCTTCCGGGCGGCTGCATGGGTTGACTCCGGAAGGCGGTTCAATAGTCGTGTTCAATGCATGTAAAAGACCATGACCAGATTCGAAAGCTGTTTGACGATTATTTGCGGATGTATGCCACCCGCGATGATCGTCTGACCGCGTATTTCAGCGAGGACTTTTCCGGTTTTACCGGCGGCGGGGATTTTCTGGTCAAAGACCGGGCGGCCTGGGTGGCCATCACCCGCCAGGATTTCGCCCAGATCAAAGAAGCCATCCGCATCGAGCTGAAGGATCTGTCCATCCAGTCATTGGCCGGGACGATTGCCGTCGCGACGGGCTTCTTTACCATCCACCTGCCCATCCAAGATCATGTCCTTTCCCGGGAGACCGCGCGCCTGGTGTTGATTTTCCGCGAGGAACCCGGCGGTTGGAAAATTTCGCACAGCAGCATCTCCATCCCCTACGATCTGGTTGGCGAGGGTGAAGTCTATCCGCTGAAGGAATTGACGGCCCGTAATGCCGCCTTGGAAGAACTGGTCGCCGAGCGGACGCAGCAATTGTCCGAGGCGAACCGCCGTCTCCGGCAAGCCAATGACGAACTGGCGAACGAAATCACCGGGCACAAACTGGCGGTCAAATCCCTTCAAAGCAGTGAAGACCGGTATCGCTCCATTCTCAACGCCTCGCCCGATGACATCACGATCACGGATCAAGCGGGCCGCATCCTTATGGTTTCACCCATGGCCATTAAGATGTTCGGGTGCGGACGGAGAGAAGAATTTTTCGGACGCTCAATCCTGGATTTTATCGTCCCGGAGGACCGCGAGCGGGCCCTGGCGCAAATTGCCTTGAAACGCCAGGGCATCGCCACGCGGGCGACCGTTTATCGCGGACTGCGCCTGGATGGCAGCACCTTTGACATTGAGGTGAACAGCGAGTTCATCCGGGATGCCACCGGATCGCCGAGCGGGATGGTGGTCATCGTGCGCGATATCACCGAGCGCAAGCAGGCGGAGGCGGAGACGGAGAAACTCAAGGCCCGGAACCGGCAACTGCAAAAAGCCGAAAGTCTGGGCTGCATGGCGGGAGCCATTGCTCATATCTTTAACAATCAACTTGCCGCCGTGATCGGCAATCTGGAGCTGGCCATGCTGGACCTGCCGGCGGGCACGGAAGCGGTGCAGAGCCTGACCCTGGCCTTGCAAGCGGCTAATGAAGCGGCCGCGGTCAGCGGCCAGATGCGCACGTACTTGGGTCAAACTTTTTTCCCGCATGAAACTTTGGATCTCTCCGAAATCTGCCGCCAGGGCCTGTCCGTTCTGCGGGTCGCTTTGCCCAAAAACGTGCCCTTGGAGCTTCACCTGCCCGGCTCCGGCCCGAACATTCGTGCCAATGCCGACCACGTCAAACAGATTTTGACCAACCTGATCACCAACGCCTGGGAGGCCGGCAGTGACGCGGGGAAAGTCATTCGTTTGAGCGTCACGACGATTGCCCCGGAGAAGATCCCCACCGCGCACCGGCTCCCGGTTGATCGCGCACCGCAAGCCGCCAGCTATGCGTGTCTCGAGGTTGCGGATGCCGGCTGCGGAATCTCCGGCCAGGATATCGAAAAAATATTCGACCCGTTCTTTTCCAGCAAGTTTGCCGGACGCGGCATGGGTTTGGCCGTGGTGCTCGGCATCGTCCGGGCGCACGATGGCTTCATCACCGTGAAGAGCGACCCGGGGCAGGGGAGCGTTTTTCAGGTCTTTTTGCCGGTATCGGCCGGGGCTGTCCCCTTGGGCTCCGCCATGCCCGCCATCACGGCACCTGGGCTGACGTAAATACCCGGGCCGGCTATCGTCGCCAGGAGCCGCGTTCTTGCGGCATATTGTTTTCGTCAATCCCCGTCAAAGTTTATCAATTCACGCCCCGGCCCCGGTCCTGATTATCGTCGGCGGCATGAAAAAGACCGCCACGGACACCGCAAGGAATCTCCGCCCGGAGCGCCACGCCATGCTGCGCACCGGGCGAATTTCTCTGCCCCTCAAGCTGGTCTTCACCGCATTCATGGCGGTGTTGGTGCCGTTGTACTGGACGAATTACGGCCCGACCAATTTTTTGTACTTCTGCGATCTGGCCCTCTTTTTTACGCTCATCGCCGTGTGGCTGGAAAGCGGGCTGTTCGCCAGCATGGCGGCCGTCGGCATCATCCTGCCGCAGCTTGTCCTCTGGTGCGGCGACTTTGCCGCCCACCTCATCGGCATCAAGTTTACCGGTATGACGGATTACATGTTTGATCCGCACCGGTCCCTGTTTTTGCGCGGACTTTCATTTTTCCACGGCTGGCTGCCGTTCCTGCTGCTGTTCCTGGTCGCCCGGCTGGGCTACGACCGCCGCGCCTTGTTCGCCTGGACCGGCGTAGCGTGGAGCGCCATGTTGTTCAGCTACTTTTTCCTGCCGGGTCCCGGCACCAAGCTGGCGAATCCGCTCGCGCCGGTGAACGTGGATTATGTCCATGGTTTCAGCGACACCGTCGCGCAAGCCTGGATGCCCGGCTGGGCGTGGCTGGTTTTCCTGCTGCTGGCGCTCCCCGCCCTGGTGGTTTTCCCCACTCATCTGCTGCTGCAAAAGATCTGGGGCAAACCCGTCGCAAACCAGCTTGCCTGGTCGCTGTCGTCCGGCAGGTGAAAACCGGGCGGCGCTTCCAACCGGGCGAACATCATACCCGCAGTTTCCCGCTTTTATTTCCCCCGCGCTTCGGCTAATAGGTCCGGGTGCATTTTTACCGACACGGGATGATTTTTGGAGCCGGGACACGGCGAAATATAAATCCCGGCAGGTCTGCCCCCTTCATCCCGCTGAGCAAATGAAAAAAATTCCCGTCATTGGCCTCATCGCCATCCTGTGGATCGTTTTCGGCTCCGCGCCCGTCCTCTTTTCCTGCCCGCCCATGCCGACCCTGGATTATTTTGGCGCCCATCCCTTGAGCCAGCTCCTCGGCATGGATGTGCTGGTCACCCTCCTGGCCGGCGTGACGATGCTCGCCTTGAAGGCTGACTCCGGGGGTGACCGGGCAAAAGTGGTCCGCTATTTCGGCTTCGCTCTGCTGGCCGGGTTGTTGACGGACATCCATTACGACATGGTGGATCGTTTCTACGTGCACTGGCAGATCAATCAATTTAATGACATCTTCACGCACACCTGCCTGCCGCCCGACCAATACCGTTTTCTATCCCAGGGCACGCTCTGGTGGATGACGCTCATCACCGGGGATTTTCAATTCTCGTACATGATTTTCCGTTTCTTTTTCACCTTTCTGCTTTGCCAGGCCATCTTCCGGCTCGCACGGTCATACCTGCCGCCGGTGCATGCGGTGCTGGTCGTTTTCATTTATGGCGGGTTCTACACCTTGTCCACCCGTTATTATTTCGGCAACCTGCTGGATCCCATGTCCCATCTCGTCATGTTGACGGCCCTTTATTATTGCCGGCAACGGCAGTTCTGGACTTTCTTCTGGCTTTTTATCCTCGGCGTTTTCATCAAGGAAACCATGTTGCTGCTGGCCCCCTGCTATTACCTGATGAACCTCGAAAACGCCAGGCTCCGGGAGCGACAAAATGTGCAACGGATGCTCCTGCTGGGGGCGGTCGGCTTGCTGGTGTTCTTCGCTTGCCGGCTGCCGTTCCATTTCAACTTTGATTTCAAAACCCTGAACCGGACACCGGGATCGATGATCTATGCCAATCTGGGAATCGGCCATCCCCAGATCAACAGCCCGGTCTCGATCTACATGCGCTATGCGCATCCCTTCCTCTTTCTGTTCATGTGGCTGCCGGTGCTCATCTGGGGACGCCGGCGCCTGCCGGCCTCCCTCTTCTGGACTGGCATTTATCTCGCGCTCGCGCTTTATGTCGTCAATACCCTGTTCGGCTGGAACTATGAATC
This sequence comes from Verrucomicrobiia bacterium, assembly GCA_031290985.1. Taxonomy (GTDB): domain Bacteria; phylum Verrucomicrobiota; class Verrucomicrobiia; order Limisphaerales; family UBA11358; genus UBA11358. The sequence continues at coordinate 25,132 of JARLJW010000039.1, forward strand.
CCGTAATTTTGTCCCGGGCCTGGTTGTGCTCCTGATCGGCACAATGATCGTGCTGACCGGCTGGGCCGCGGAGAAACCCGCGCCCACCAGTCTGTAAAAAACGACTTGCGCCTTCCGGAAACGGAAAAATAACCCGCTGGATTGTTTCAGCGGCGCCAACCCATAAACAATAATGGCGGCCAGGCAATAAACCGGCCGCCATGGGGATGGAAGAAAGACTTTGGACTGATTTAACCGGCTTTGACGCCACGGTAACGCCGAAAGGCAAAGAGCATTCCGCAGCCGCTGCATATCATGGCCCACGCGCCCGGTTCCGGCACCGCGGCAACCTCAAGTTGAAACCCATCCAGCACCGTGATGGCGGTGCCGGGATTGCCTGAGTCGGTAATGGTCAGATCGCCGCTGCCATCGGTGGTGGCCAAAAATTCAGAGTATGCTTTGCCCGCGCCAGTGCTGATGTCCACGCTCGACCCATCGTTCAAGGTGATGCCCGAGTTGAGTGTTCCCGTGGTGACCGCCCAGGCTGCGCCGGCTGCCGACGTAGGTCGCGCGGCATAACCAACAAATTCATATTGGGTATTTGCCGAAAGGCCGGAGAGCGAGATGGTAAATACGCCGCCGGAGTTTTGATACGGCATGCTTGCGAACAGAAAAGAAGGGTTGGACCCGCTGGTTGTCTTGCTGCCAACGCCACCGGAGTTTGCCACGGTGAGCATGATGCCGGTGAGCGCGTTGTCCTGGCTGTCCACCACGGAAACGCCGGCCGGCGTGCTCGACACAAACGCATATTCATTCCACCACGAATTGGCCGGGCCAAGAACCGCCGCTCCGCTCTCCTGATAAGCGCCATTGGCAGAGCTGTCATTGGCGGTTGTTCCAATCTTTACATTGAGCAACGATTGGGCCTGTACCGGGGACCCAAGGCCAATACATGCAAATACCACCGCCGCGGGTGCGAGCTTAAGTGTTTTCATAATCGGATTCAAAACAGCGTTGAACGGGGTTTTTATGATCAAAAAATAATAAATATCTTGCCGATACTGTCACTGGCTTAAAGTGCAAAGCTGTTGTTAAAAAGAGCACTCCCCATCAACGTTTTGTTGCTGGCGACACCGGGTGTCATCCGGGCGGTTGAGTTGTTGATTTTAAACTGCATCGTCACCCTTATGAACCGGTGTTGCCCCGCATGTTGGCAAACGGTCAAAGGCCAAGCCTTCCTCCTTTTGTTTTCCCGGCGTTTCGGCTAAAAATAGCCGCATGTATTCGCCGACCTTGGATGAATTTTTGAAGTATGCGACGCAGGGAAACCTGATCCCCGTCACGCGCCGCATCCTGGCCGATTTGGAAACGCCGTTGTCCGCCTACCGCAAGATCAGCGGCACGGGCGAATCCTTCCTCTTTGAATCCGTCGAGGGCGGCGAACACATCGGGCGCTACTCGTTTGTCGGTTGCAATCCCCGCGCGGTCATCCGGCAGGACGGCCGGCATGTGCAGGTGTTTGAGAACGGCCGTGTCGTGGAGAGCGCCACCACCGGCGAAAACATCAAAGACGGACTTGAGCTGGTCGAGCGCATGATGAAAAAATATCGCGCCGTCGCCGTGCCCGGCCTGCCGCGCTTCACCGGCGGCGCCGTCGGTTTTATCGGCTACGAATTCATCCACGACGTCGAAACCGTCGTCCCGCGTCCGGCGCACGATGAACTCAAGACGCCCGTCATGTATTTCCTCGTCGCGGACCAGCTCCTGATCTTTGACCGCGTGCAGCAGACCATCACCATCCTGGTGAACGCCATTTTGGAAGACGCCGAAAGCCCCGCCGAGGCCTACGAAAACGCCATCGGCGAGATCGACCGGCTCGTCTCGCTGCTCGAACAGCCCAGCGAACACATCGCCGTCGGCGTGTCCAAGGAAGTTCCCGCCGTCGAATTCACCTCGAACCAGACGCAGGGGAAATTTTACGCGAACGTCGCCGCCGCCAAAAAATTCATCACCGCGGGCGACATCATCCAGGTGGTCGGCTCGCAGCGCTTTTCCGCGCCCGTCACCGCGTCACCGCTGGACATTTATCGCGCCGTCCGCAACGTCAACCCCTCGCCCTACCTGTTCCTGCTGGAACTGGATGGTTTCGCACTCGTCGGCGCCTCGCCTGAGCTGCATGTGCGCTGCGAGGAAGGCAAGGTGGAGATCCGTCCCATCGCCGGCACGGTTCGCCGCGGCAAAAACGAGGCCGAAGATGCCGCCCTCGAAAAAGAACTGCTCGCCGACCCCAAGGAACGCGCCGAACACGTCATGCTCGTGGACCTCGCGCGCAATGACATCGGCCGCGTGTGTGATTTCGGCAGCGTGCAGGTGAAGGACCTCATGTTCATCGAGCGTTACAGCCACGTCATGCACATCGTCTCGCAGGTCGAGGGCCAGCTTTCCGCGGGCAAGACCAATTATGATCTGATGCGCGCAACGTTCCCGGCGGGCACCGTCAGCGGCGCGCCCAAGATCCGTGCCATGCAGATCATCTCGGAACTGGAGCAGACCACGCGCGGTACTTATGCGGGCTGCGTCGGCTATTTTTCCTTCAACGGCAACCTCGACACCTGCATCACCATCCGCACCGCGCTCATCAAGGACGGCAAGGCCTACGTGCAGGCCGGCGGCGGCTGGGTGAACGACTCCACGCCGGACGGCGAATATCAGGAGACCATCAACAAATCCATGGCCATGCGGAAGGCGATTGCGATGGCGGAGAGTTTTGCGGCGGGGAAATAGCCAAACGGTTCAACTCTGTTGCTGGGCGAGCACCTCGACAGCTTTTTTACGCATCCAGCTCGGAATCGTATCGCCAGCAACACGTTGATAATACGGAATAGCCTCGCGCAGGTTGCCGGCGGCTTCATGGCTCCGTGCGATCCAGTAGGCTGTGACGTGTTTCTCAGTCGGATGCAGAACAGAACGCTGTGCTTCGATCAATTCAGCAAGCGCATCGCTGGGCCGCCCGAGATACAAATAGGACCGGCCAGCAGTGAAGTGCGTTTCCCAGATCAGCGAGCGCTTTGGATATTGTTTGACGATCGCACGCATGCGCTGAAGATGATTCTCAGCTTCCGTTGCTTTCCCTTGGGCGGCAAGGCAGCAGGCCCGGTAGCGGCAGTACGAAGCCTGCATACCCGGTTCCGGACCCAACTTTTTCTCTGCCTGGTCAATCATACGATTGGCGTTCTCAAGATCTTCCTGGGCAAGATAAACATTTGCCAGCATAAGCAAGCGGGCAGGTTGGAAAACCCCCGCAAGTTTTTTGTTTTGCAGTTCAATCAATTTGGGACCTTCAGGATTTTCCTGCACTGCCTTCAGTCCCGCCGGGGAATAGAATTTCGTCATGTCGCCCGGTTCATACAAGAGCGTTTGGACGGCTTGGTCAAACTCGCCCTTCATAACCTGGGCAAGCGCCGCGATGACGCGCATGGGGTCATACTGTGGATCTTTCGGCGGCACCGCCTGGGCCAGGGCCAGCGCTTCATCGAGGCGGCCACAATACAATTCCAACAATGCCAATGCCGTGTTTTGAGGGCGACCCGCTCCAGCCAGTTGTTGCAATTGAGTTGTCACTTCACGCGCCTCGTCATACCGGCCCAAACCGGCAAGGATCAACGCGCGTGCGGAATAAGATCCGCAAAGGGTTTTGAAGGTTGCGGCACGATGTATGCCCCTAAAAATTCGAGGTTTGCTTTTGACCTGCCGGATCGCCTGATCCGCTTTCGCGAGGGCTTCTTCAAGCCGCCCATGATTATTCAAGAATAAAGCGTGCTGCGCGGCAATAGTTCCAGGCAGGAGATATTTTGGTGCAACCATACAAACGGCCGGCGCGGTCTTGAGGTGCTCTCGAAATGTTGATCCAACTCCTGCCATCGGCCTTCGATTGAAAGCTGATTCCTGCACTGCCCCGACTTGAGGATGGAACTCATATCCGCGGCAAACCATGCCGAGACGACAACAGTAATCACGAGCACCGCAAATAATATTGGGGGAAGAAAGTGCATTCAAAATTTCCCGTCTGATTTTCTAGCAACTACCCACGTGGGTTTCTTGAGATTTTCTTTCCCCGCCGCCGGATTACAAGTCATTTTTCGACCCCCCCTAATTTGCTGAAACCTAATAACTATGCCGCCCGACCTTCACCTTGCCGCGGAAGATCCAGTAGATGCACACCGTATAAGCGATCACCACCGGCACCCCGATGCCCGCGATGACCAGCATGATGCCCAATGTTTTATGCGATGACGCCGCGTTGTAGATGTCCAGGCTGTTTTCAGGATTTGGCAGGCTGTAGACCAGGTTCGGAAAAATATTCAGCGCGAACAACGCCATCAGCGTGATGATCGCCCCGCAGGACGAGAGGAAGGCGCGACCGTCATTGCCCTTGTGGAATTCGCGCGGGATGTTGGCGATGGAGAGCATATTGAGCAGCGCCACGCTGAAGAGCCACGGATTTTCCCGCACCCGCGCGGCCATGTGCGGCACATACAAGAGCGTCGCCATCGTCAGCGTCACGGCGCAGATCACGAAGAAGATGATGCTCCGCATCGCCCACACCCGCAGCTTGTCGTGCAGCTTGTCTTCTGTCTTCATCACACCATAGATCGCCCCGTGCATCATGAACAACGCCACCGTCGTCACGCCCACCAGCAGCGGATACGGCTTCAATAAACCAAGAAACGTCCCGGCGAATTCACCATGTTCATCAATCGGTACGCCCCACGCGATGTTCCCGAGCGCCACGCCGATAAGCAGGCTCGAGAGGATGCTGCCCACCGAAAAACTCATGTCCCACAACTGCCGCCACCATCGTTCTGGACGTTTGCTGCGGAATTCAATCGCCACCGCGCGGAAGATCAATGATGCCAGCAGCAAGTATAGAGCGAGGTAAAAACCGGAGAACACTGTCGCATACACGTTCGGAAACGCTGCGAACAACGCGCCGCCGCCCGTGACCAGCCAGACTTCGTTGCCATCCCAGACCGGCCCAATGGAATTCAGCATCATGCGCCGTTCCGCGTCTTCTTTGGTGAACAGGTGCAACGCGCCGATGCCGAGGTCAAAGCCATCGAGCATGGCGTACCCGGTGAACAACACGCCCACGAGGACAAACCAAATGGTGTTAAGGTCAAGGTTCATGGCAGGTCATTTCTTCTCCGGTAACGCCAGCTTCCCGGACGGAATCAAATCATCCGCGTGCGGCCCGTGCTGGATCTTGTCGTTGAGCAAATAGATGAACACGGCGAACAGCAGAAAATAGATGAACGTGAACAGGATCAGCGACGTCAGCACCACGTTCGCCTTCACCACCGCGGACAATCCTTCCGGTGTGCGCATCAAGCCGTAGACGATCCATGGCTGGCGCCCGACTTCGGCGGCGAACCAGCCGAGTTGATTGGCCAGTTGCGGCCCCAGCACCGAGAAAACCAGGATCCACAACAGCCAGCGCCGTTCGTGCAGCTTGTCCTTGCGGAAATACAGAAAGCCCAACGCCGCAATGCCCATCAGCGCAAAACCGATGCCCACCATGCCGTGAAAAAAGATGAACGAGGCCGTCACCGGCGGCCGGTCCTCTGGTTTGAATTCATTCAGTCCTGTGACCGGCTTGTGAAGATCATTATTTGCGAGAAAACTCAGGGCATACGGCATTGCGAGCCCGACGGTCCGCTGGTTCTTCTCATCCACCCAGCCCAGCAGCACGAGCGGGGCATTGGAAGTCGTGTTGTACAGTCCTTCAAACGCCGCGAGTTTGGCCGGTTGATTTTTGGCCACGCCCTGCGCGCTGATGTGGCCGGTGAATCCTTGCAGCAGCGAGGCCGTCAGCGCCACCGTCAGGCCGATTTTCAGCGATGCCCGCGCGAATTCCACGTGCTTATGTTTCAGCAGATACCACGCGCTCACACTCACCACCAGGAAGGCGCCCGCCGACCAGGCACCGCAGATCGTATGCGCCAAACGCTCAACCATCGAGGGATTGAAAATTACCTGCCAGAAATCGGTCACCTCCGCGCGCACATGCATACCCTCGCCGACGATATGATAACCGACGGGCGTCTGCATCCAGGAATTCGCCACCACGATCCATACCGCGCTGAAATGCGCCCCCAACGCCACCATGCAGGTGGAGAAAAAGTGAGTCTTGCGCCCCACCTTGTCCCAGCCGAACAACAGCACCGCCAGAAAACCGGATTCGAGGAAGAACGCAAAAATCCCCTCCGCCGCCAGCGCGCTGCCGAAGACATCGCCCACGAAGCGCGAATAGGTGGCCCAGTTGGTGCCGAACTCGAACTCCATCACAATGCCCGTGGCCACGCCGATCGCGAACGTCAAGGCAAACACCTTCGTCCAAAACCGCGCCATCTGATGATAGATGGGTTTGTTCGTCCGCAGCCACGCCGCCTCCATCAGCACCAGCATCACGCCCAGCCCGATGCTGAGCGGGGGATAGATGTAGTGGAACGCGATGGTCGCGCCAAACTGGATTCGGGATAACGTCAGGACATCCATAATTATTTAACCACCCCTAGATTTATCCAAAATTGCTGAAAGCCAACTCTTTTTTGTTGTGATAAGCCAAGTATAGGAGCGACTTAACAATGCATTAGAAAACTATATTGGACTTCAGATTGCCATAAGTAGCGCATTTAAACCCGCAGCCCAATTGCCAGCGCCCGGGTTTTGGCAACATTTACTTGCAGGTCACGCCCGTTCGTGAAAACTGGCGCTGGATGACATCTGATCAACCCGCGCCAAAAAAAATCGTCGCCAAAGACGCGCCGTGCGAACGCTGTGGCAGCTTGGACGCCTTGGAGATTGCCGGCCAGTTCCTGTGCGCTGATTGTATCGCCCTTGCCGGTTGCGGCTGCGCGGGGCATGGTGATCAGAAGGATGAATAGGCGAGTTCGCGAATTTGGGGCATGGTGACGGTTGTCATGCCAATAGCGCCTGCACGATTTCTCCGTGCACGTCGGTTAATCTAAAGCGGCGGCCTTGGAACTGGTAGGTCAGGCGTTCGTGGTCGATGCCGAGGAGGCGCAGGAGGGTGGCCTGGAAATCGTACACATGCACGCCGTCCTTGATGATGTTGTAGCCGAAGTCATCCGTCTCGCCGTGGACGTAGCCGGGCTTCACGCCGCCGCCGGCCAGCCACATGGAGAAGCAGCGCGGATGATGGTCGCGTCCATAGTTGTCCTTGGTGAGCTTGCCCTGTGAATACGCCGTGCGCCCGAATTCCCCGCCCCAGATGACGAGCGTGTCATCGAGCAGGCCGCGCTGTTTCAGGTCCGTGATGAGCGCGGCGCTGGCCTGGTCGGTCTCGCGACATTGGATGGAAATATTTTTCGGCAGGTCGCCGTGCTGGTCCCAGCCTTGATGATAGAGCTGGATGAATTTGACGTTCTTCTCCGCGAGCCGGCGGGCGAGCAGGCAGTTGGCGGCGAAGGTGCCGGGCTTGCGCGAGTCGGGGCCGTACAGGTCGAAGGTCTCGGGCTTTTCATCGCTCAGATCCATGACGCCGGGCACGCTGGTCTGCATGCGGTAGGACATCTCATATTGGCCGATGCGCGCGTCCACTTCGGAATCGCCCAATTGCGCTGCGTCGTGGGCGTTCAGTTCGTTCAAGCGGTCGAGCAACGCGCGGCGGCTTTGCGGCGAGACGCCGTCGGGGTTGTTCAGGTACAGCACGGGTTCCTTGCCGCTGCGGAATTGCACACCCTGATGTTGCGAAGGCAAAAAGCCGCTGCCCCATAAACGCGCGTAGAGCGGTTGGTCCACCTTCCCGGGCGTGATGAGGACGACGAAGGAAGGCAGGTTCTCATTGTCACTGCCCAGGCCGTAGTGGATCCACGAGCCAATGCTGGGGCGTCCGGAAAGCTGCGAGCCGGTCTGGAAAAAGGTGATGGCGGGGTCGTGATTGATGGCGTCGGTGTAGAGCGAGCGGACAATGCAGAGGTCGTCCACGACCTTGGCGGTGTGCGGGAGCAGGTCGCACACCCAGGTGCCGTTTTTGCCGTACTGCTGGAAGCCGAACTGTGAGCCGGCGAGCGGCAGCGATGACTGGTTGCCGGACATGCCGGTGAGGCGCTGGCCTTGCCGCACGGAGTCGGGCAGTTGCTCGCCGTTGCGCTGGTTGAGCACCGGCTTGTAATCGAAGGTCTCCATCTGCGACGGCCCGCCGGCCATGAAGAGGTAGATGACGCGCTTGGCGCGGGGTGGAAAATGGAACTGGCCGTTCAGGATGCCTTTGTCGGCGCCGCCGTTCGTGAGCGCGGCGAGGACATTCGCGGGCTGCATCATGTTGGCGAGGGCGACGCCGCCAAGGCCCATGCCGAAGCGGTTCAGGAACCCGCGGCGCGAGAGGCCGGCGGCGGGTAATGGGCCGGTGCAAATTTGGCGGTTCATATTGAGTGCGGGGTGCGAATATCCGTGAGGTTTTGGAGTGCGGCAGTCCTCTGCCGCTTTTCTATCGAAAGCCTGCGATGCCAAAGCGTCAGAGGGCTGCCGCATTCCAAGACGCTGGCGCGCGGAATGGCTGCGGCGGAGAAAGATGAATTGTTTGGGTTCATGCTCATCGTTCCACAATAAATTCGTCGAAGTTCATAATCGCATTAACCATCAACGTTGTTGCGGCGAAATCAGCGGGCGGTAACGCCGCGTCGAACCTGGATTCGCCGGTGGCGAGGAGCTTTTTGGCGGCGGTTTCATCCTTGGCGAACAGGTCTTTTTGTTCGGTGAAAATCTCGCCGAGAATTTTGGTCTCGGTGGCATCGGGTTCGCGGCCGATGAGTTTTTTGAACGCGAGCTTGGCGCGGGCGCTCGCGTCGTTGGGAAATTGTTTTAGCAAGTTTTCGCCGAGGACGCGGGCGGCTTCGATGAATTGCGGGTCGTTCAGCAGCACGAGCGCCTGCAAGGGCGTGGCGGTGGTCTCGCGCTTGGCGGTGCAGACTTCGCGGGTGACGGCGTCGAAGGTGAGCATGGCGGGGGGCGGCGCGGTGCGCTTCCAGAAGGTATAGAGGCTGCGGCGATAAAGTTTGTCGCCATGATCCTGGGTGTATTTTGCACCGGTGCCGGATTGTTCCCAGAGGCCTTCCGGCTGGTAGATTTTTACGCTGGGGCCGCCGAGGTTGGTGACAAGCAGGCCGCTGGCGGCGAGGGCTTCATCGCGGATTTCTTCAGCGAGGAGGCGCGTCTTGGGGCCGCGCGCGAGCAGGGCGTTGTCCGGGTCGCGCTCGAGCAATTCTTTCGAGGCGATGGAGGTTTGCTGATAGGTCGCGGAGGAGACAATCAAGCGGTGCAGCGCTTTCACATCCCAACTGTTGTCCATGAACCAGCCGGCGAGGTAATCGAGCAATTCGGGGTTCGTGGGCAGTTTGCCCTGGCTGCCGAAATCGTCCGGCGTGGCGACGAGGCCGCGGCCGAAGTGCAGCTTCCAGATGCGGTTGACGGCGACGCGCGCGGTGAGCGGATTTTTGCGGTCGACGAGCCAGTTGGCGAGGCCGAGGCGGTTCCGCGGGGCGTCGGCAGGCAGCTTGGCCATGAACGACGGCGTATCGGGCTCGACGACATCGCCGGGGGCGTCATACGCGCCGCGCTTGAGCAGGTGGGTGACGCGGCGCGTCCGCAGTTCCTGCATGGTCATGATTTCGCGGACGTCGTCGGCGACAGAGTTTTCTTGCTCGCGGAGTTGTTTGAGATAGGTGAGGGCGGTGTGGTAAGCGGGGCTTTGGTGCGCAAGGAAATAAGTTAGTAGTTGATCATCGCCCGCCGAACTTGCCGGGGCGGTGCCCGGCGCTCCAAGGAACTTCACTTCCGGTTCCGTCAGGGCGGTATCGAACACTTGCAGGTCGTCCATGATGCCGTTTTTGAAACCGCTGTCGCGGAAACGGGCGGCGAGGGTGAGATGGACCTTGCCGGGCTCCATGTCGCCCCACCCGGCGCGATGGACGATGTCCTTGGTGAGTTGGTCGCGGATGGTTTCCGTTTCGAGCGGTGTGCCGTTGAGAAAAATCTTGATGCCGGCGGCACGGCTGGAGCCGTCGTAGGTCACTACGAGGTGCGACCATTCGTTGGTGGACAGCGCGTCCTTCGCGCGGACGGCGATGGCGTTGCCCGGCCAGAAGTGCATCAGACCAAAGAACGGCCGGCCGTGATCGAGGGTCAGCTCAAAACCGCGGCTGCCGGCGTCTTCGCGGGCCTTGGATTGATGCAGGATGATGGCGCGATCTTGCGGTTCCGTGGGCTTGAGCCGGAGGCTGAAGGAAAATTCATCGGTGCGTTTGAATTCTTTTACGCCTTTGCAGACGGCTTCGCTGTCGCCGGTGAATTGCAGGGCGAAGTTGGCTGAACCCGCCGTGCCGGAGGCCGGCGCTCCGAGGACCAGGCGGACGTCGTCTTCGAGTTTGGCAACGCCGGGGGAGCAACTGTCGGGCGTGGTGTTGCTGGTGATCTCGTCGAACTTGAAATGGGCGATGGGCGCGGGCGTTTCGATTTTAGCAGTTTTTAGCCACGCGGAAAATTCATTGGAACTCGCGCGGGCGATGTTGGCGAGGTTCGATTCAGCGGCGGCGATCTGGTTGGTGAGGGCGGCGTGCTGGGCTGCCTGTTCCGGCGTCCAGAGCCAGAGCGTGGGTGTGGGCGTGGCGCGGGTGAAATGCGAATACATGCCGGCCTCGTCGATATTGTTGAAATAGGCAAAGAGGGAATAATAATCGCGCTGGGTGATGGGGTCGAACTTGTGGTCGTGGCAGCGAGCGCAGCCGACGGTGAGGCCGAGCATGGCGGTGCCGAAGGTGTTCACGCGGTCGGCGGCGTATTCGGCGCGGAATTCCTCGTCGATGCTGCCGCCTTCGTTGGTCTGGCGGTGCAGGCGGTTGAAGGCGGTGGCGAGTTTTTGCTCGCGCGTGGCATTGGGCAGCAGGTCACCGGCGAGCTGCCAGCGGAGAAATTCATCGTAGCGCAGATTGGTGTTGAAAGCCTGGATGACCCAGTCGCGCCACGGGGAAACATCCCGCGCTTCGTCCTGCTGATAGCTGTAGGTATCGGCATAACGCGCGAGGTCGAGCCAGTCGAGCGCCATGCGTTCACCGTAGGCGGGGGAGGCCAGATATTTATCCACGAAGCGGTCGTAGGCATCGGGCGACGGGTCGGCGGTGAAATAATCAAGATCCTCCGCCGCCGGCGGCAGGCCGGTCAAATCGAGCGCGAGGCGGCGCAGCAAGGTTTCGCGCGGAGCGACGGGTGACGGCGACAAATTTTCCGTGGCGAGTTTGGCGGCCACGAAATCATCGATGGGATTTTTGGCCCAGTTGGAAGTATGTTTCGGCGGCGTGATTTTTTCCACGGGTAGGAAGGACCAGAAGGGCTTGTATTCGGCACCTTCCGCCACCCAGCGTTTCAGGAGGTCCTTTTCGGCGGCGGAGAGGACGCGCTTGGATTTTTCGGGCGGCATCTGGTCATCGTCGGTGGCGAAAATGCGGCGGACGAGTTCGCTCCGGTTGGTGTCGCCGGGTTTCACGACGTAGAGGTTGTCATCGAGCTTTTTGAACAGGCCGTCGCGGGTGTCCAGGCGGAGGTCTTTTTTGCGCGCGCGGGAATCCGGGCCGTGGCAGGTGAAGCAGCGGTCGGAGAGCAGGGGACGGATCTGGAAATTGAAATCAATCTTGGGCGCGTCCGCCGCCGGGGACGGCAGCGCGAGGGCCATCAGGACGAGGCCGGGCCAGACAAATGGGAGCCGGGAAAACATCGCCAGCAAGCTAGCACCGGGCATCCGGGGCGCAAAGTTGGAAGTCCGCCAAAGGTCATGCGAAAACTGACAGTGAAAGGGCGAAAAGTGTCACATTGTCTCCGGTGCGTGCCCGGTGACGCGCCCCACCTTGATTGGTTGGGCATCGCATTTATCGCAAATTGTCGTGTGCAAGGTTTGACTGGACGAAATGTTCACGGCCGTTTATCCAGCGTTTTTGCGCCGGCGATGCTCCAGGCTTTGGCGATGCGGCCGTTCTGGACTTCGTAGATCATGAGGAGTTCGATCTTTCCGGGGCCTTCGGGGAACCGGCGGATGACTTCTTCGTGATCCACGACGAGGTTGCCCATGACGGTGCGGCTCAAGAGCGTCGCGTGCAAACCGGGTTCCTGAAACCGGGCGGCGTAACGTTCGCGAAAGGCGACGGTGCCGCTGGCCAGCAATTTGGCCGGATGCTCGAACATCTGCGCATCGTCCGCATAGGTCGCGAGGAGGGCGTCGAGGTCGCGCGCGTTGAAGGCGTCAAGCTGGCGCTGCACGACGGCGGCTGGGTCGTTTGAGGGTATCATGGTAAACAGGGCGAAAATGCAATCCGGTGCGAGGCGGCATCAGCGTTTCTTCTCAAGTTACGCGGGCATCCGCGCAATAGCTCGTTGGTTTTCTTCCGGACGGCGGGCAATTCTTTTTCAATCTCAATCCGTTTGATAAAACCGTGCAAAAACAAGCTGCTGGCAACGGTGAGGACGAGCGCGATGGTGATGCCAATCAAGTCAATGATGATTTGCGGCTTGGGCATTGGTTCATTCATTGTGGGTTAAAATCAGCCACGTCGGGTCGGGGATGTCAACGGTGAATCCACTGCCGCCGCTTCAGTATTTAAGCCGCCGCAGGGGAGGGGGCACGCTTTGTCGTTCATCCCTCCGCTTTCGCATAATCAGCGTGTTTCGCGGTCAGAAGTTGGTTCCAACTTTCCAGTCTCCGATTCGGCTTGGTGGCGCCGGCGCCTCGTTACGCGTCACCGGCCGCCGGCGGTTTTTGCGTTCCGATGAACTCTTTGGCAATTTCCTCAAATACTTTGGCGTTTTCAACATAACAGAAATGCTTAAAATGATGTAAATATATCTGACCCAAACAAAACTGATGTGCCCGCGCCCCGCAATCGCCCGCCGCCTGCGGGTCATCGTCCTTGCGACGATGGCCAGCATATTTGCTTTTATTGCCAGTGCACCGGGCGGAACTAATGAGCTTGTCCGCGTCAGGGCCGCCGGGTTTGCCCTAGGCCGGCCGCTCGCCGTGGCCGATGGCGCCAACCGGCTGGAATTTGCGCTGGTCAACGCTCAAATCCGGCCATTCACGCAATCCGCCATCAAGCAGGACTCCGATCCCGCGCTGTACGGCCCGGATCCCGGGAAACCCTATTTCACCGTCCGCTTCGCCCTGCCGATCCCGCCGGAAAATGCCACTAATAATGTCGCTGCCCTCGCCGGGATCGATCCGCAGGTCTTCACGCACAACCATTCGCCCGGGTTTGAGATCCTGCCCAACGGCGATGCCCTGGCCGTTTACTTCAGCACGCCGCCCGGCAAGGCCGAGGCGGATGCCGCCACCTCCTTCATCCAAGCCCGCCTGCGATATGGCGCGGAGGACTGGGATTTGCCTGAATTGTTTTTCAAAACCGAAGGCTACAATGACCAGTCCGGTCTGCTCTGGAACGACAGCGGTCGCATCCGTTTCTTCGGCGGTGGACGCGCCCTGTTCGATGCCGCGCCGTTCAAAATGGCCACCTCCCTCGACAACGGCGCCACGTGGACGCTCTCATTGCCGCAGCTCGACCAGCCGGCGGCGAATTACACCGCGCAACCCATCACCAGCGCCTTCCGTGCGCCGGACAATTCCATTTACTTCGCGATGGACGGAGAGGGCGCATCGAGCTTTCTATGGCGCAGCACGGATGAAGGCATCCACTGGCACGACACGGGCGGACGCACCGGCGGACGCCATTCGGTGATCGTGCCGCTGGATGACCATGGCAGTTTGCTTTCTATCGGCGGCAAAAATAATTCCATCAATGGCTGGTCGCCGCAGAACACATCTTCGGACTGGGGCGCGACCTGGAGCAGCAACACGCCCTCGCCATTTCCGCCGCTCGGCAGCGCGCAACGCCCCTCGCTCATCAAGCTCGCCGACGGCAACCTCTTTTTTGTGAGCGACGCCTGGTTGCAAAAAAAGGACCAGGCCCCGCCTGCCGGCTGGTCGTCGGGCAACGGCTGTTTCGTGGCCATCTCCACCAACCAGGGCGCATCGTGGCGCATCAAACCGCTGCCGGTGCAACTGCCCAATCATCAATACCGCAAATACGGGACCACCGGCTACGGCACGGCCCGGCAGGCGCCGAACGGTGTCATTCACATTTTGACCACCGAAACGCAGCCGTGCCTGCACTACGAATTGAACGAGGCGTGGCTCTTCTCGGACGTCGGCGACATCGCCCCGGAAACTTCGGGCGGCGAAATCAAAAAGTTCTCCGAGAAATTTGCAAACGGTCGAACCCGTTCCAGTTGGGGCGCGCGCATCTGCCCGGGCGGCCGCTATCTGCTCAACGGCCCCGAAACCGATTTCTACAGCAACGGCACGAAACAGCATCAAGTCGTTTATTTGAACGGACGCAAAACCGGCGATGAAATGTTCTGGTCGGTGGAGGGCAAACTCATCTGGCGCTGGTCGCATGATTTGAAGAACCACCACAGCGTCTGGACGCAATACTGGCCCAACGGAAAGAAAAAAGTCCAGTCCGCCTGGAACACCAACCCGGAAGCGCGCGATTTGGCGCGCAGCTTTTTCGGCCTCGTGGCCGACGGGCCGGTGATGCACTGGAAAGAGGACGGATCACTTGATTTCCAGACCGCCTTTGTGAACGGATTGTTCAGCGGGAAGGACGTGTTTTGAAATGAACACCCTGCGCCCATTGGATTTGATCGTCATCGCGATTTATTTCGTCGCGGTGGCGGCCATTGGCCTGCGGTTCGCGCGGCGGCAGACCACCACGGAAGCCTATTTCGTCGCGCGCCGTTCCATCCCGCATTGGGCGATGGGTATGTCCATCTTCGCCACCATCATCAGCAGCATCACCTTCATCGCGTATCCCGGCGCGGCCTACAAGGGCAACTGGAACCTGCTCGTCCCCGGCTTCATGGCGGTGGGCATCCTGCTGCTTTTGGGGACGACCTTGATCGCCTTCTTCCGTCATGCCGTGGGCATGAGCGCGTATGAATATTTTGAGAAACGTTTCGGCTACGGTGCGCGGGCGTACAGCGCGCTGGCGTTCACGGCGGGCCATTTTTCCAAAATGGGTTTTGTCCTCTTCACCATCACGGCGGCCATCTGCGGCATGACCGGCTGGGACAAATACCAGGTCATCATGGTCGTTGGGTTCGTGACCATCCTCTACACGCTGTTCGGCGGCCTCGAAGCGGTCATCTGGACGGAGGTGCTGCAAGGCATCGTGAAGCTGTGCGGCGTGGTGGTCGTCATCGGCGTGCTGCTCCACATCATGCCCGGCGGTCCGGGCGCGGCCTTTCACCTCGCTTCCGAACAGCATAAAATGAGCCTTGGCAGCTTTGATTTTGACCTCACCGCCAACGGCAATTTCTGGGTGATGCTGCTTTATGGCTCGTTCTGGTACCTGCAAAAATACGCCGCCGACCAGACGCTCGTGCAGCGCTATCTCGTCGCCAAATCCGACCGCGACGCCTTGAAGGGCGTGGCGTTCGGCGCGGCGTTGTGCATCCCCGCGTGGACGGCGTTCATGCTCGTCGGCACGCTGCTGTGGGCCTATTACCAGTTGTCCGGCGAAACCTTCCCGCCGAACCTGATCGGTAAAGACGGCAAGGTCATCGTCGACCAGGTGTTCCCATTTTTCCTCACCACCAAAATTCCGGCCGGCCTCGCGGGCATCTTCATGGCCGCGCTTTTTTCCGCCGCCATGTCCACCATGTCGTCCGACTTGAACTGCCTCTCGGCCGTCGGCGTGGAAGATTATTACCGCAAACTGCGTCCCAACTCAACGGACCGGCAGCGGCTGTTCATCGGCAAGCTCATCGTGGCCGTCTGCGGCGTGATCGCCGTCGGCATCGGTGCCTTCATTGCACGCAAAGGTGAGAGCGCCTTGGCGCTCTATTACGCGGCGACGGCCATTGTGTCCGCCGGGTTGGCGGGCATGTTCCTGCTGGCCTTCTTCAGCCGGCGCGCCAACCGGCAGGGCCTCTGGATCGGCATCACCACCGCGCTGATTTTCACCGCGTGGGCCACGTTGACCGGCGGCAAATACAAAATGCTGGACCTCGGTTGCAATTATTCCTGGCCGGACGTGATGATCGGCGTCATCGCGCACGTCATCGTGCTGGTGGTGGGCTATGGTGCCAGTTGGCTCTTCCCGGCGGATCCCAATGTGAAAAGCGAATGGACGTTCTGGGGCTGGCTGGAACAACGAAAAAACCTGGGCGAGAAAGTTGTCATCCCAACGACCGTGGCAGCGGAGGTGAATCCATGAACACCATCACGCTCCTCCAGCCCCCGCGCATTGTTTTCGGCAATGGCTGCGCGGCGAATTGTGTCGAAGTCTTCGCCCATCGGGGCGCCAAACGCGTGCTGCTGGTCGCGGATAAATTTGTCCGTCCGCAGCTTGTTTCCCTCGTCGAGGCGTTACGGCGGGCGGGCTGTGAAGTCGTGGAAAATGGTTTTGTTCCGCCCGAACCGACTCGTGATTTCTTCGAGTCCGCCTTATTGGAGGCGCGGGCGGCCAGGATTGATTCCGTCCTGGGTGTCGGCGGCGGCAGCGTGATTGATGTCGCCAAGCTCATTGCGGCGCTGGCGCGCAGCCCGCAAAAAATCAGCGAGGTTTTCGGCATCAATCTTTTGTCGGCGCGCGAACTGCCGCTGGTCTGCCTGCCGACGACGGCCGGCACCGGCGCCGAAGTTTCCCCCAATGCCATCCTGCTGGATGCCGCGGACGAATTGAAAAAGGGCGTCGTCAGTCCGCACCTTGTGCCGGACGCCGCGTTCATCGATCCGCTGTTAACCCTGTCCGTTCCACCCGCCGTGACCGCCGCGACCGGGCTGGACGCCCTGACGCATTGCATCGAAGCCTACGCAAACAAATTTGCCCATCCCATCACGGACAGCTACGCCCTGCGTGGCATCACCTTGATCGCCGCGAACTTGCTGGCCGCCGTGAACGACGGCCGGAATGTCGAGGCCCGCGCGGCGCTCGCGCTCGGCAGCCTCTATGGCGGCCTTTGCCTGGGCCCGGTCAACACGGCGGCGGTTCATGCCCTGTCCTACCCGCTCGGCGGGAAATTTCACATCGCGCACGGCGTGGCGAACGCGCTGCTGCTGCCGCACGTTTCGCGCTTCAATATTTCCGCCGCGCCGGAACGCTACGCGGACATCTCCGTGGCGCTGGGCCTGGCGCGCAACGGCGCGGCCCTCACGACGGCGGAGCACGGCGTGGAATTTCTTTCGCGGCTTTCTCGCGACTGCGGCGTGCCGCAGAAACTTTCCGAGCTGAACATCCCGCGTACGGCCATCCCGGGGCTGGCGAAATCCGCGATGCAGGTGACGCGGCTCTTGAAAAACAATCCGCGCCCGGTGACGGAAGCCGACGCGGTAAAAATCTACGAGGAAACCTTTTGACATGAAAAATGGAGCAAAATATCACGGGGCGGTCGTGCCAATGGTCACACCGATCACGCCGCAGGGAACGGTGGATGAGCCGGCGTTGAAGCGGCTGGTGGACTCGTTGGTCGCCGGCCGGGTCGAGGGCATCTTCGTGCTCGGCACGACGGGCGAAGGCGCGCACGTTCCGCGCGGGCAGCACCTGAAGCTGGTTGAACTGTGCGTCCAGCGCGCCAGCCGGCGCGCCCTGGTGTTTGTTGGGCTGGGTGACGTGCGGTTGGCGGAGATGGACCGCGCGAACGAGTTTTTCAAGGTGGGTGCCGACGCCGTCGTGGCCCATCCGCCCATCTCGGAAAAAGTGGTGCTGGAAAAACTCGGCGGCTGGTACCGGACCCTTTTGGAGCGGCTCACTGGACCGTTGCTCGTGTACAACATGCCCGCGACGACGGGTGTCTCCATCCCGTTGGATGCCGTCGAGAGCCTACTGGGCCATCCGCGCCTGGCGGGCATCAAGGATTCCGAAAACAACCCGCAGCGCGTGGAAGAATTGCTGAAACGTTTCGGGGGCAAAAAAGATTTCTCAGTGTTCATCGGTGTGGGTGCGCTCATGGAAAAGGGCCTGAAGCTCGGCGCGGACGGCATCGTGCCCAGCGTGGGCAACCTGATCCCGGAAGTCTGTCATCAATTGTGCGTCGCCGCGCAGACAGCGGACTGGCACGCGGCCGGCACGCACTATGCGCGCATGAACGCCGTGGCGGCGCTCTATCAAAAGGGCCGGACCTTGAACGAGTCCCTCGCGGCCCTGAAAGCCGCCGTGCATTGCCGCGGACTGTGCGCACCGGCGGTGCTGCCACCGCTTCATGTGCTGCCCAAACTGGAAGTCGAAAAAATCCGCAGCCAGATGGCGGAACTGCACTTGCTGAACGGAACCGCATGAGCGTCAAGCCCCGCACCAAACCTGTCCTCGGCCTCACCCTCGGTGACCCGGCGGGCATCGGGCCCGAGATTTGCCTGCGCGCGATGACCTCGCCGGCGGTGCGGAAGATTTGCACGCCGGTTTTGTTCGCGGACGCCGGGGTTTTGGAGCGGGTGATGAAAGGGAAATTTCCCTCCGCCGCCTGGCCGGTCGTCTCGCTCGCCGGCTGGCAGAAGGTCAAAACGGTTCTGGCCCCGGTGATCGTGGATTGTGCGGCCATCGATGCCTCGAAGATCAAACCAGGTAAAGTTTCGGCGGCGTGCGGCCGGGCCGCCTATCTGTATATCGAACACGCCATCAAGGCGGCGCTGGCCGGCAAGATCGAAGGCGTGGTCACCGCGCCGATCCACAAGGAGGCGTTGCAGCTCGCGGGCGTGAAATTCCCCGGGCACACGGAGATCTTCACGGCGCTGACCCGGGCCAAGCGCAGTTGCATGATGCTCTACTCGGACAAGCTCACGGTGAGCATGGCCACCACGCATGTCGGTTATCACGAGGTCCCAAAAAAACTCTCGGTCGGACGCATGCTGAATGTCATAGAGCTGACCGCCGCCACCATGCGCTGGATGCTGGGCCGCGAGCCACGCATCGGCGTCTGCGGTCTGAATCCCCATGCCGGCGAACACGGCCTGTTCGGCCGGCGCGAAGAGGAACGATTTGTGGCGCCCGCAGTGAAGCGGGCGCGCCGGGAAAAATTGAATGTCATCGGCCCGCTGGTTCCGGACGCGGCGTTCACGACCGCCCAGCGCAAAAAATACGACGCCATCGTCACGCTTTATCACGACCAGGGGCACATCCCCTTCAAGATGCTGGCGTTTGACACCGGCGTGAACATCACGCTCGGCCTGCCGATTGTTCGCACCTCGGTGGACCACGGCACGGCGTTCGACATCGCCTGGCAGGGCAGGGCGGATGCCACCAGCCTGTTCTCGGCCATCACCGTCGCCGCCGGGCTGGCGGTGGGCCGGCGGAAAAAATAAATTTATGATCGGAGTGATTGCAGATGACCTGACCGGCGCCGCCGAAATCGGCGCCGTGGGGCTGCGCCACGGCCTGCGGGCGGAGATCGTCCGCAGCGGCAAGCCGGGCGGCGCGGCGGACCTGGTCTGTGTGGACACGGATTCGCGGGCGTGCCCGCCGCTGGAGGCGGCCAAACGCGCGGCGGCGGCGGCAAAGTTATTGCACGCGGCAGGCGCGCGGTGGATCTACAAAAAAGTGGACTCGGTCCTGCGCGGGCAGGTGACGGCGGAGGTCGAGGCGGTGATGAAGCAGCTCAAGCTCGAGCGTGCGCTGCTGCTGCCGGCCAATCCGTCGCTGGGGCGCACCATCAAAGATGGCCAATATTTCCTGCGCGGCCGGCCGTTGCACAAGACCGAGTTCGCCCATGACCCGCACTTCCCGCGCCGCTCCTCGCAGGTGCTGCAACTCCTGAAGATCCCGGAAAGGTTCCTGCTGCGGACGGCGGGCGGCGAACGGCTGCTCACGGACGGGACCATTGTCGTCGGCGACGCCGAAACGGTGGCGGACGTGGCTGGTTGGACGGCGAGCTGTGACGCGTTGATGCTGCCGGCGGGCGGCGCGGAATTTTTTAATGCGCTGCTGACCGCGGAGGATCCGGCCAACGGCAATGGCCGCGCGGCGGTGAAATCCGCCCCGGGCGGCAAGGAGTTTTTCGTGGTCGGCACCTCCACGCAGGCGGCGCGGAAATTCGTGGTGGCCGGGCGGCAGCAGAAGACACCGGTGTTTTCATTGCCGCAGGAATTGTCGTGGGGTGCGGAGTTCTCGGCGGCGGCGGTGGCGGCGGTGACGCAGCGCGTGGTGGCGGCGTTTGCCGGCCATCCCCGCGTGATCCTGAACGTGGGCCTGCCGCAGGTGCGGGATGAGGAGGTGGCGGGGCGGCTGTCGGAGCATGTCGTGCGGGTGGCGGAGCGCGTGTTGCGGCAGATCCCGGTGGAGCGCGTGTACGCCGAGGGCGGCGCGACCGCGGCGGAACTGGTCCGGCGCATGGGCTGGGCGCGGCTGGCGGTGGTGCGCGAACTGGCGCCGGGCGTGGCAACGCTGGCCGTCGAGGGCGATGAACGCTTCTTGTTGACCATCAAGCCCGGGACCTATGCCTGGCCGATGAAGTAGACACCATGGGAATTTCTGATAAACATCTGGTGACGCCGGACGTGAACGCCTCTGCCGATAAACTACAATTCGTCGATCCGTCGCCGGTTGCCCGGCGGCTGCTCTGGCATTTGTTCTCCATCGGCTCGCGCCGGGTGGTGCAGCCGGACCGGCACGAGCGTTTTGAAAAACCGGGCGCGCACCTCTTCTGGGTCCAGTCCGGCGCGGGCGAGCTGGAATACAAATCGAGCCGCTTTGCACTCAAGCGCGGCAAGAGCGTCTGGCTGGTGGACATGAGCAAGCCGCGCACGTATTTGCCGGCCGCAGGAAAACACCTCAACATCACCGGCTTCCGTTTCGGCGGGCCCGGCTTGGAATTCTGGCACGAGGAGATCAAGGATGAGGAGAACGCCGAGTTCGTGCTGGATGATTTCCGTTTCGTCGCCCGGACGCAGAGCGAACTGCTCCGCCTCGTCCGCCGCCGGCCGACCGGCTGGGAATGGCAGGTGCACATGCGCATCACTGAGATGCTGGGCAGGCTGCTGATGACGCGCAACCTGCTCGATTCACCGCACGCCGAGCTGCCCGAGCCGGTCATCCGCGTGTTGAACGCCATCTCCGCCAACCCGGTGCGCGACTGGAAGGCGAAGGAACTGGCGACCGTCGGCAAGGTCAGCTATTCCGGCCTACGCGCGGCGTTCCAAAAATCCGGCCAGGGTACGATCCACGAGCACATCCAGCGCGCCCGGCTGGACCAGGCGCGGCTGTTGCTGGCCGACAAGCGGCTTTCGATCAAGGACGTGTCCGGCCAGTTGAGCTTCTCGAGCGAATTTTATTTCAGCCATTTCTTCCGCCACCACACCGGCATGACCCCGACCGAATTCCGCCACCACTTGAAAGGTTAAATGGGAAAAGCTCCAACAACCAAGCTCCAACATCCAGAGAAACCCAAAGCGCCAAGTTCCCGGCCAGCCTTGCCGCGAAATTTGACCATGGGATATTGGAGCTTCACTGGATATTGGATGTTGGTGCTTGGATGTTTCCTGCTCGCCGCGCCCTCCACTGTTCTGTCGCAAAATACGGAGATCCAAATGCTCTCCGGCCACGGCAAGGACGACGCCATTCCTTGGAAATTTCTTTGCACCATCGGCACCAACTCCGGTATTTGGACGAACCTGCCTGTGCCGTCGCAGTGGGACGTCAAAGGTTTTGGTTCGCTCAGTTATCACAAGGACCAGACCAACGCGTTTAACGAACACGGCCTGTACGAACACGAGTTTTTTGTCTCCCAAGATTGGGCGGGCAAACGCATCTTCCTTGTATTCGACGGCGCGATGACCGACACGGACGCCAAGCTCAACGGCCAGTCCGTCGGCCCGCTGCATCAGGGCAGTTTTTACCGCTTCAAATACGAAGTCACTGCGCTCGTGAAGTTCGGCGCGACAAACAAGCTGGAGGTCGATGTCGCCAAACATTCCGCCAACCAATCCATCAACCGGGCCGAGCGACTGGCGGATTACTGGGTCTTCGGCGGGATTTTCCGGCCCGTTTACCTCGAAGCCGTGCCGTCGGAATTCATCCGGCACGTGGCGATCAATGCGTTGGCCGATGGGAGTTTCACCGCCGATATCGAGGTGAACGGGGCAACGAACTCGGACGAAGTCGAGGCGCAGATCCAGACCCTAGATGGCAAGGACGTGAGTGACGTATTCCGCAGTTCACTGGCCTCACCCGCCGATGCACCGCAGCTCAAGGCGCAGGTGGCTGCACCCAAGCTGTGGACCGCCGAGACGCCAAATCTTTATCAGGCCGAGTTCCGCTTGAAGCGGGATGGCAAGGTCATTCACCAGCTCACGCAACGCTTTGGCTTCCGCACCTTCGAGGTGCGCGATGGCGATGGCCTCTACCTCAATGGCCAGCGGGTGATCTTGAAAGGAGCCGACCGCCATTCCTTCTGGCCGGATTCCGGGCGTTGCTTGAGCGAGGCGGTGCATCGTCTCGACATCAACACGATGAAGGACGCAAATATGAACGCCGTCCGCATGTCGCACTATCCGCCGGATGAACAATTTCTGGACCTGTGCGATGAGCTTGGTCTTTACGTCCTCGATGAGATCGCCGGCTGGCACAATCACTACGATGATGTGGTTGGCCCGAAGCTCGTGAAAGAAATGGTCGAGCGCGATGTGAACCACCCGTGTATTTTATTTTGGGACAACGGCAACGAAGGCGGTTTCAACACCAATCTCGATGAGCTTTATCCGCAATACGATCCGCAGAAGCGCCGCGTGCTTCATCCGTGGATGGCGTTCGGCGGCGTGAACACGGCGCATTATCTGCAATACGACCAAGCCGAACAGGCCGCCGCCGGCGTGCCCATCTACTATCACAGCAACGGTAAAACGTTCGCTGCCACGAACGAGCCGAAGTACATTTACATGCCCACGGAATTCATGCACGGCCTCTACGACGGTGGCGCTGGTGCGGGGCTGGACGACTACTGGCGCATGATGACCGCCGGGAAATATCTTGGTGGCGGCTTCATCTGGGCATTGCTGGATGACGGCATCAAACGACCCGATACCGGCGAGATCGACGTGGCCGGCAACCAGGCACCCGATGGCATTGTGGGGCCGTACCGCCAGCGCGAAGGCAGCTTTTACACCATCAAGGAAATCTGGTCGCCCCTCCAGATCAAGCGCGACAAGAAGGGCGTGTTTACCGTGGAAAACCATTTTAGTTTCACCGATGCCAGTGAGTGCCGGTTTGACTGGGAACTGCGGAAATTTTCTTCACCCGCAGAAAAAGGAGCCAATCTGGTTCTCGCCGCCGGGAAAATTGATCCCGGCCCGAAGATCGCGCCCGGCCAGGCCGGCACGTTCCAATTTTCCCCGCCGCCGAACCGGAACGCCGATGCGCTGGCGCTGCGCGTGAGCGATCCCGCTGGCCGCGAACTGTGGACGTGGGTCTGGCCGTTGAAGAAGGACGGATCGCACCGGCTGGCCGAGGAGCCCGCGGAACATCACGCGATTCCCGCTGAAACCAACGGCGTGGTCGAGGTGAAGACCGGCGACCTGACCGCGACCTTCAGCCCGCAAACGGGCCGGCTGCTCGGCGTGCAGCGTGGGGCGCAGACCTTTTCCCTGACGAACGGCCCGTGCCTGGCGGTGGGCCAGGCGACATTGCGCGAGCTGCACTTCACGGATGACGGTCCGGACGCGGTGGTGGTGGCGAAGTTCGATGGTGACCTGAAATCCATCCTCTGGCGCGTGAACGGCAACGGCTGGATCCAGTGCACCTACACCTACTTCGCGCACGGCACGAATGATTTTCTCGGCGTGACCTTTGACTACCCGGAAAACCTCGTGACGCACAAACGGTGGTATGGCGACGGGCCGTATCGCGTCTGGAAAAACCGGCTGCGCGGCGTGACGCCCGGCATCTGGGATAACGATTACAATGACACGCTCACCGGCTGGCGGGGTTGGGTGTATCCGGAGTTCAAGGGCTTCTTCGCCAACTGGCGCTGGCTGCAACTGGACACCAAGGAAGGCCCCATCACCGTCATCAACCAGGGCGACACGAAATTTTTGCAGGTGCTCACGCCGGGATTCGCGCCGTCGAACCTGACCGGTAAAGCCTGGGCGCCGGCGCCCAAATGTGGGCTGGGTTTTCTCGACGCCATCCCGCCCATCGGCAGCAAGTTCAAAGAGGCGAGCTTCAGCGGCCCCCAGGGCCAGCCGACGGTGCTGGAAACGGAACTGTCCGGCTCGGTTAGTTTCTACTTTGGCACATTGCCGTGACTTATTTTTCGTGACTAAAACCCAAGTTAGACATAGAACTAAATCATCATGAACCCCCGAATCCTTATGACTTTGACCGCGCTGGCCCTGGCGCTTTCCGGCGCGACCGTCCTGGCGCAGGGCAGAACACCGCCGCCTTCAGCAGCGGAACTTGAGGCCCTTTATACCACCACCATCGAGGATCGGACGGCAGACATTCTCAAGGCGGTGAATCTGACCAACGAGGCGGATGCCACGATGGTGCATGACCTCATCATCGCGCAATACCGGGTGATGCGGGCGCGCGACGCGATGATCGACGCCCAACTCAGGGCGATGGGCAAGGATATCAACTACAAGAACCGGGTGAGCCAGTTGCAGGCTGAATCCAAACCGTTGCACGACTATTTCTTTGCCAAGTTGGCGGAAAAACTGACGCCAGACCAAGTCGAGAAGGTCAAGGACAAGTTGACCTACAACAAGGTCAAGGTCACTTATGACGCCTATCTCGCGATCGTGCCGGGACTGACGGATGCGGACAAGTCCAGGATCTTGGAATTGCTGAAGGCCGCCCGCGAAGAGGCGGTGGATGGCGGTAGCGCCCCGGAAAAATCCGCGATTTTCCAGAAGTACAAGGACCAGATCAACGACTACCTCAACGCCAACGGCCACGACACGGCCAAGGCGTTCAAGGACTGGGCGGACGCCCATCCCAACACGAACAATCCGGCGGTAAAATGAACCGGCGCTGGTTCAGTTGGAACTGAATTCGTAGCTGCCCGCCCCGGTCTCGAACACGGCGCGGTCGCCCGCGCTGGAAAGAAATTTGGCGGCCGGGCTGTTCGCGGTGACGTGTGCGCCCGGTTTGCAGGGCACCAAGACGGTCGCCGTGGTGTTCGCGGGAATCGTCACGTTCAAGGTGAACCCCTCACTGTCACGCTTCCAGTCGCTGACGATCTTCCCGCGGATGGAATCGTAACTTGCCTTGGCCCAGGTCACGTCGCCGACGGGCTGCGGGGCGATGATGATTTTTTTGAAGCCGTTGCCGCCGGAGCGGATGCCCGCGAGGTCGTGATAAAACCATTCCTGGATCTGGCCGAGCATGAAATGATTTTGCGAGGAACCGCCGTCCCAGGCCTCGGTCAGGCTGGTCTTGCCTTTGGCAAGCTGCATTCCGTAGCCGGGTTTTTCGGACTGGTTGTTGATGTCGAAGATCACATCGCTGCGTCCGCCATCGGCCAGGGCGCGGAGCAGGTAGCGGTAACCGACATCGCCCGCCGTGAGCGCATTGCCGCGCGAGCGGACATCGCGCACGATGGCCGCCACCACGGCCTCGCGGTTGGTTGGCTCGCAGAGGTCCATGACCAGCGGCATGGCATTGGCGCATTGGGAACCGGTCGCATAAAACTTGTTGGTGGGGTCGTAAAATTTCGCGTTGAACGCGGTCCGGATGCTGTCAGCCAGTTTTGAAAAGTTCCGGGCATCCTCCGTTTTGCCGAGCAATTTGGCGACGCGGGCCATGACCTGCACATCTTGAAAATAAAAAGCCGTGGCCGTCAGCGCGATGGGTGTGAGCTGCGAGACGCCCGGTTTTTTCGGGCCGACGTCGTACCAGTCGCCCAGGCCGTAGTTGACAATGTGGTTTTCCGCGCGGCCGCTGAGGAAGGCGAGGTAGTTGGCCATGGCCGCGTAATGCTTGTGGAACAGGTCCAGGTCGCCGCTAAATTCGTATTGCTGCCAGGGCACGAGGATGAAGGTGGCGGCCCATTCGGGCGAATCGCCAAAGGCGTTGCGCAGGTGGTCCGGGTCGGCTTTGTCGCGGAAGATGGTGTATTCGGGCGCGGTGGTGGGCACCAGGCCGTTGGTGAGCTGCGAATCGGCAATGTCATTGATGGTCTTCGTGAAGAGCTGGGAGAGGTCAAATTCATAGCGCAACGCCGGGCCGTTCAAGTGGTCTTCTTCCAGCCAGCCGAGGCGTTCGCGATGCGGGCAATCGGTCAGCAAGCTGACCATGTTGCTGCGCTGCGCCCAGCGGACGAGCGTGCGGATGCGGTTGAACAACGGGTTCGAGCAGGCGAATTCGCCGACGGGTTCGGAGGCAGACTGGATGACAACGCCGGCGATGGATTTAATTTGGGGCAGTGCGCCGTTGGTCGTGGCGGGGGTGAGGTGAACCTGCAGGTAACGGCAGCCGACGTAGAAGAATTTAGGCGACCACGTTTCCCGGCCGTTGGTGGCCTTGGTGTATTCGCACCAGATGTAGCCGCGGTGTCCGCCGCCCATGGAGCCTTGATTGGCCGAGCCGTCTTCGCCGAGCAGTTCCGACGGCATCACCCGCACCTGGCTGCCCGCCGGGCCGGTGACGGAGATTTGCGGAACGTGCGCCGCGTTCTGGCCGAGGTCGAAAACGATGTCGCCGTTCGTGAGTGCATGGGAGGAAACGACCTGATGGACCTCAAATTTTTTGATGGGCGGCGCGGCGGCGGAAAGTCCGCGCAGTTCCCCGCCCGGCCCGCTGACGACGAGGGCGGGGGTCCATTTTGAATCATCGAAGCCAGCTTGGTTCCAGCCGGTATGCTCCCGGCGCGCGTCACGATCTTCGCCGCCATAGATGGAGGAAAAAATGATTGGGCCGGGCGTGACTTGCCATTGATCGTCCGTGCCGACGAACTCCACCGAGCCGTCGGCGTATTCCAGCCGGATTTGCGCGATGGCCTGCTGGGGGCCGAACGAGCCCTTGAATTTGGTGAAGCGTCCGCCGCCAGTGACGTTGTACATGCCATTGCCGAGCTCGATGCCGATGGCATTTTTGCCGCGCTGTAAACCGGTGGTGAGGTCGCGTGTGTCGTAGAGGCAGGTGTGGTCATATTTGGTCCAGCCGGGGGAGAGGAAATCATCACCGATCTTCCGGCCGTTGAGCGTGAGTTCGTATTGACCGAGGCCGCAGAGGTTGACGAGCGCGCGCTTGAGGCCGGGCTTCACGGCAAATTCACGGCGGAGCAGGAGTGACGGGATATTGGTGTCCGCCGCGCCGATCCATTGTGCGTGCCAGCCGGCGGGTTGCAGCACGCCCATGGTCCAGGTTGCGGGCCGGCTCCAGGCGGAAACTTTCCCGGCGGCATCCCAGACCCGGACTTTCCAGAAGACTGCCTGGGAGGAGGCCAGGGTTTTTCCGGCATAAGGAATCTGGATGGTTTCATCGGAACGAATTTTTCCAGCGGACCACAAGTCGCCGACGTCGTGCGCGAGATTTTTTTCCGAAGAGGCGGCGATGATCTCGTAGGCCGACTGGTGTGCGCCGCGCTCATCGCCGGCGAGCTTCCAAAAGAGGCGCGGGTTGGGGGAATCCACGCCCAGCGGATTGGCGGCGTACTCGCAGCGCAGATCCGTGGGTGTCAGGCCCGCGCTGGCGGAGGCGGCGAGGGCCAGCGCGGCGAGGCAGAGGGGGAAGATTTTTTTCATTGTTGAGGCAAGGGTTTCCGGCGCGAAGGACGCTGCGGGCGCGGGGCAAGTTTCATGTTTTACAAGCGGCTTGGGTGGTGGTGATGAGGCCAGCATAGCGCGGGCGGATAGGCCGTGGCAAACCGGGAAACGCGTCGTGACCGAGGATGGGTGCGCCGGTGCTGATGGCAAATCTGTCCATCGGCTTGGCAGTAATCGTAAATCAAATGTTCCTTTTCGCATTACCATTTGGCGGGGTTCTGTGTTAGGGTTTGAGCATTACCAACCTTTAAGAAAATGTGCCTGACACCTAATGCCTTGTCGTCACGTCCTGCCCCCCGGCGGAATTGTGGATTTACCCTGATCGAACTGCTGGTGGTGATCGCCATCATCGCCATTCTCGCCGCCATGCTGCTGCCGGCGTTGAGCAAGTCCAAGTTGAAAGCGCAGGGGATTTATTGCTTGAGCAACACCCGGCAGGTTGTCATGGGTTGGATCATGTATCAGGGCGACTGGCAGGACAAATTGATGCCCAACTCCGGAACTGGATCGTTTGTTCCCAGTAATGGATTGGACGGCTTGGGCATGGGGTGGGGCTATCAGGACGCCAACACGAATACGGCGATCTTAAATGGTGCCAGCGCCTTGATGTCCCCCTACATGAAAGCTCCCGGGGTCTATAAATGTCCTGGGGACACTAGGGCGGCGGCCAACGGAGAGCGGGTCAAGAGTGTTTCCATGAATGCCGCCATGGGAGGCTCGCCAACATTTCCCGGTACCCAACCAGTTACCATGTTAGGAACCACCAGGACATATGTCGCAGCCCGCAAGGTGAGTGACCTTAACAGTCCCGGCCCGGTCAATATTTTTGTTACCTTGGATGAGAATGCGGACTGGATGGATGACAGCATTTTTAACTTTGATCCAGGACTGGCGCCGGGCACGGAATATTTTCGGGAAGTTCCCGGGAGCTATCACAATGGAGTGGGCAGCCTTTCATATGCGGATGGCCATTCAGAACCCAAAAAATGGAAGGATGTCGCGATACCGGTGCTGGGGCCGAACCGCAATCCAAGCCCCCCTGGACATTACGCCCTCGCCGGCGGCAAGAGCGCGGATTATGAATGGATGGATGACCATATGCCGTACCATTGATTAAAACCATTCCACAACCGCGGCCAAACTGCCCACTAATTCAAGCAGGCCAACCCAACCAAAACACAAGAGAAATCGCGTTATGAAACAACTAAAACTAATGCTTAAGGACGGTTTCAAGCATATTGTTTATTTAAATTCACCGGCCCGTTTGCGGTGGGTGTCAAGATTGATGGCTATCGGCGCACTGCTTTGCGCCCTGCTGCCGGCTTCGGCGCAAACGTTCATGACGATCAAGCCGTTTCAGATCCGTGTCGAAGTGCCAACGGCATTCAGCGGTACACTGCTCCTGACCAATTGCCCGTTGCGGATTCCCACCAATGGTGCCACGGGGTTGGACGGCACGGGAACCAACTGGATTATCGCCAACGTGAATGTGAGCGTCTCGGGAGCTCCAGCGGGTTGCGCGGCCTCGCTGGTGGACAGTGGTTTTGTTAATCCCATCGGCACCATACCGATCAATATGAACACCAACAACGGCAGCAAGACCACCAACTTGGTGGTGCGTCTGGTGTTTGATGGGACCCAGGCCGGCGGTATTACCACCTTGACGCTCCTCGCATCGGGTGCCGGGCTATCGGATGATCCTTTTCTGTTGCCTGTGGAAGTTGGCAAGATTTGGAACGGGAGTCCCTTGGCCACGGTTAATGGGGCGGGCAGCTTCACGGATCCCGCCCAATGGCTTGGCGGCGGCGCACCCGGGCTGAATGACAATGTTGTCTTTAACGAGGGGGGGACGCAGACCAACTCCCTGGTGATCTCCGCTACCGGCACTAATTACCTGACGAACATCGTCATTAATTCTTCCACCGTGATTTCATCCTTGCGCTTTGGCCAGACCAACGGGATCGCGTCTCCTGCCACCAACGGTTTTCATAACATTTACATCAGTCCCAACGTGAGCCTGGCCATCGCGGGCAAAGATGGTTTCAAAATGTTAAGAGACTATGCTTATTGGAGCGGAGGATTGATGAGGGTGTCCTTTCTTGGCACCAACGGGACTTTCATACAGACCAATGAAAACGCGAGCTTTTCCATTTTAAGCGACGGGCAGGCGAACAGCTTGCTGGACATGTCCGGGTTGGGCAATCTGCAACTGGATGTCAACCGGCTAAACCTGAGCGATTATATCGGGTATCCCAATTATACGAATCTCTTTTACACGAACAATTTTTCCGGTACCACCTCGGGCACGGGCAAGCCGCAACGATTTTACCAGACGTGGAACATGGCGCAGACCAACTATGTGAAAGCCACCTATGTCGATCCGTATAATTACACCAACCCAACTTCCCGCACTTACGCCTTGGAACTCGGTCGCAACGAAGCGTCCGGCGGCGGGTCGGGCAAAGATGTTGAAATGACCTTGGGTTACAGCAACCTGTTTAATCTGGATAGTATTTGCGTCGGGGGATCATTTTGTTTGGGGGCCGACTTCCAGTTTCGCAACACCAACTCATATGCGAAATTCCGCAACGCTGACGGCGTGAGCCGCATGTCCATATTCTCCACCGCTGATGCCGGCGGGCCAACCCAGGCCGCTGGCCTGGGTGACAACACCAAGTGCGGCGGAAGCGGTCCCGGGGTGGACTTCACCAAAGGCACGGTGGATATGCTGGTGGATAGATTGTATCTGTCCCTCGACCGGACGAATGTCACCGTTGCCAACAAGGGGATTTCGCAGACTTCTGGTTTCCAGTTTTCTGCGGGCACGATTGATGCCAATACGGCCATTCTGGGATACCAGTCGCAGGGCGACCAGACGAATGCGAGCTATTGTTATGCGACGATGACTTTGACCAACACCGCCGTGTTCCGGGTGAACCGCACCCTGACGCTGGGCTACGCAACCGCCTCATTCGGGAGTGCCAATCAGGAATTCAATGGCTATGGACAAATTAGCATTGGTCCCGGCGGCACGGTGATGGCCAGCAACATTGCGGTAGGTGGCATCACCAAGTCATCAGGCGCCGGTGGTGCGGGTAAAGATAACCGTATTACACTGGCTGGTAATGCGACCTTGATCGTGTCGAATGGCATTGCCGATGCAACCCCGAATGGTGCACTGGGGACTTTGGCTTTTTCGGGGGTCAACAACACGATCAAACTATTCGTCGACGGATCAAATCCGTCGGCGCTCATCTATGTTACCAATTTTACGGCCACGGGCACCGGCAACAGGTTGGTCATCGGCGGAATCAAGGATCTTACCTATCCGGCGGATGTTGTCATCATGCAGGGAGCGGGGTCGCCGGGGGTTTCGGCGGCCTTCTTTGACGCCGGCGTAACCCTGCCTGCAGGGTTGGGGTTGTCGGGAACCTTGTCCACCATGAACACAGGCGGTTCCAATGCGATAGTTCTGCACATCATCAACCGTGTTGGCAATCATCTGGTGTGGCGTGCGTCGGGCAGCACCGCCGACTGGGATTACACCACCACGAACTGGGTGAATCAGGCCACCGGCACCCTGACTAATTATGACAACCCGGATACCGTCGCCTTCGACGATGCGGCCGGCGTGGCGACGAACATCAATCTGGCCGGGGCATCAACGCTTACGCCTGGGGCGATCAACATGACCAACAACACCCTTTATTACACCTTCTTGAACGGGCCAAACTTGATCGGTGGTGGCCCGGCGCTCAACAAATACGGGGCGGGAACGGTGGAGGTTGACGGTAATACCACGGTGTCAGCCCAGATCAATCAGGGTGTATTAACCGGCATCAATCCCGGCTCCGTTGGCGGGATTACGGTTGCGGCCGGTGCAGTGGTGAATTATGGCGGCGCCATCGGCGGCAGCGTCAACTGTGCGGGAACCGCAACCAGTTCCGGCAGCATTGCCGGTACGGTGGCGGTCCTTCCGGGCGGCGTGGTGACGAATTCTGGAACGGTGGCGAATCCGTTTACGGTGCAAACAAATGCTTTGCTGGTTAACACTTCATCCGGTCAGTTGAATAATATTGGAACTGGATCAAGTGGATCTCCACAAGTTGCCAGCGGCGGAATACTCATCAACAACGGGGTCATCAATGGCGACGTTCTGTTTGTTAACGGCACATTTGAAGACTTGGGCGGCGGTTCCGACACCATTACTCTGACATCGGTCGGCTTTGGCTCCGGCAGCACATTCATTCCTGGCGGTGATGGGATCGGCACCACCACGATTACCAGCGATTCTATCGGCAGCTTTCCGGGGGCGACCTTGTTCAATCAAGGCGCGCAAGCCATCTTCAAGATCAATGTCACCGGCCTGTCGAGCACCGTGCTGCAGGCGAACCATTTGAGTTTCGGTGCCAGTGCTGCCCAGCAGAACCAGAATGGCTGCACCCTGATCATTACTAACATCAGCGGCACACCCTTCAGTGCGGGCCAGACGTTCAGGTTGTTTATCAACTCCGCTGATTCGACTTCCGCTCCCTACAGCACCGGCACGTCCACCAACTCCTTCCCTATCATCAGCCCGGCAGTGCCCGGCGCAGGATTGGTCTGGGATTTGACCCACCTTTGGGCCAACGGCCCGGCGGGCTACAACGGTGTCATTGGCATTGCCAACGCCAACTCCGGTCCGAACTTGACGAATAGCATCGGGGTGGTGAATGGAACCAATATCGTGGGTCAGTTCTCCTGGGATCCGGCCTATCTCGGCTATCGGTTGGAAACGCAGAACAATCCGCTGTCGGTCGGTCTTAGCACCAACTGGACCGGGGTCGCCGGATCCACGACCAACACCACCGTGTACATAACCAACTCGGTCGGGAACAATGCCGTGTTCTACCGCCTGGTGTTTCCATAAGCCGGAATTAATTCCAAGCCGGGGTTGAGTTCCAACTTGGCCCCGGCTTTTTATTGCCCGGAAATGTTGAACATTCTCATAACTAAACGGATTGGGCGACGTCTTAATAAGAAATGAAACTGGCCTTAAAATTTGTATGCCTGCTGGCGACGGCAGCGGTGATCCATGCGGCGGAATTGAAGGTGGACGTCAACCCGCCGGACCGCCGCGGTGATGTGCTCTCGCCGCACTGGGAAAACTGGGCCTGGCATGAAGGCGCCGCCGGCACGGAACACTTTGGCGCCGTCACCGTCACCTTCCGGGCGGCGACCAATGAAATGCTGTCCCCCTTTTTTTACAAGGCCGCCATTGATACCGGTGCGCGCATGGCCGCAGACGGGTTTGTGGTGAAAAATCCGGCGGGTGGCGACGTGGAGATGGTCATCGGCGGGTTGACTCCGGGCAAACACACGATTGTCACCTATCACAATGAAGTCCGCGATCTTGAGCCCGCTAAGTTTGATGTCCTTATCGGCGAAAAAACAGTGGTGAAAGATTTTATTCCCGGCCGGCGCGCCACGAACGACTACGAAGTCACCAGCATATTTCTCGAAGCCGTCGCCGTCGCCGGAAAAGACCTCGTCATCAAATTTCGACCGGCCGCCGCCGCCACCAACCATGGCTTTATCCTAAACGGGTTTGAGATCGACACCGCGGACCCGCACCGGAAAGCCATCGAGCCGCTGCCGGCCAATGATGACGAGCATTGGCCGAACGAATCAGAACTGACCTGGGTGGCCCCGGCTTCGGCAAAGGTGCACCAGTTTTATTTCGGCACGGATTCCAACGCGGTCGCGCAGGCTACGACCGCTTCACCGGAATTCAAAGGTGCCCTGACCTCCGCCCGTCGGGCG
The DNA here is from genome assembly GCA_031290985.1 of Verrucomicrobiia bacterium. Lineage (GTDB taxonomy): Bacteria > Verrucomicrobiota > Verrucomicrobiia > Limisphaerales > UBA11358 > UBA11358. The sequence goes on from JARLJW010000039.1 coordinate 58,724, forward strand.
CTGCCGAAACTGGAGCCGATGCGGGATTATTTCTGGCGCGTGGATGAAGTGGATGCTGAGCAAAAGACCACGCACGGCGAACTGTGGCGCTTCCGCGTGCGTTCGCTGGCATTTCCCACGGCGGAAGGCTACGGGCGGTTTGCGGTGGGCGGCCGCGGCGGGCGCGTGATCGAAGTCACCAATCTGGAGGACTACGACCCCGGCAAGGGTGAAGCCGTGATCCCCGGCAGTTTCCGCGCGGCGGTCGAGGCGGAGGGTCCCCGGACAATTATTTTCCGCGTGTCCGGCCTCATCAAGCTGAAACACCCGTGTGCGGTTCATAATCCCTATTGCACCATCGCCGGCCAGACCGCGCCGGGCGATGGCATCTGCCTCGCCAACTTTTCCGGCGGCGCTTATGGTACGCACGATGTCATCATCCGCTACCTGCGTTTCCGTGTCGGTGACGTGGCGAACAAGGCGATGGACGGCTGCGGCCTGGGCAGTTGCGACAACTGCATCATTGATCACTGCTCGATCTCCTGGAGCTCGGATGAGGGCACGAGTTCACGCGGCGCGCATAACATCACTTTCCAGCGGAACATCGTGGCCGAGGCGTTGCATCACGGACCGCATTACCGCGCGAGCGACCGCACGAAGCAGGAGACGCACGCCTTTGCCGGCTCGATCAGCGGCGGCATTGGCAGCTACCATCACAATCTGCTCGCCGATTGCACGGACCGGAACTGGAGCCTCGCCGGCGGCCTGACCCAGGGCGGCCATTACGCGGGGCTCTTGGACATCCGCAACAACGTGGTCTACAACTGGACGGCGCGCACGACCGATGGCGGCGTGAAGGCGTTGAACTACGTGAACAATTATTACAAGCCGCACGCACCAAACCCGTTTGTGAAATGGGTTTTGAAACTCGACGCCATCAATCCCGCGTGGGGCACGGAGAGCTACTACATGACCGGCAACGTGCTGGAAGGTTTCGTGGCCGAGACGAACAACTGGGACGCATTTGAAAACGCCTGGCCGAATGCGCGGGACCCGATCAATATGGCCGACGTCCGGGTGGACCGCGAGATCTTCCCCGCCTACGTGAAGACGCAGACGGCGCGCGAGGCGTTCACGAATGTGCTGGAGAATGTCGGCGCGAATTTCCCCAAATCAGACGCGGTGGACCGGCACATCATCGCCGATGTGCGGAATGGCACGGCGGAATTCACCGGCACCCGCGGCCCGACGTATGGCGACCGGCCCAGCCCGAATTTCGCAGGCATCATCGACACGCAGTCGGATGACAAGAGCGCCGCCGGTTCGGCTAATTTCCCCTGGCCGGAATACAAGACCGCCGATGTGCCCGTGGATTCGGATCATGACGGCATTCCCGACGACTGGGAAAAAGCCCACGGCCTCAATCCCAACGACCCGGAGGACGCGAACAAGGATGCGAACGGTGACGGCTACACCAACCTGGAAAAATACCTGAACTCGCTCGTGGGCGAGTATTCATTTTGAAATTAAGTTATGAAAAACAAGATTCTTATAACGGCGGTACTCTCCTTGGTCGCGCACTGCGGTTTTGCCCGGGAAAACTGGCCGGTGCCAGGCGAAGAGATCAAGCAGCGCGACGCGGCTTGGAACCAGTACGAGCAGGAGGTCATCGCCAAGGTGGCTGCGCAGCAGGCCGGGTGGGAGAAGCAGGGCAAGCCGTACATTCCGTGGGCGGCCAAGCCGGAGGACCTGCCGCAGGCGAAAGTGCCGGCGTTTCCGGGTGCGGAAGGCGGCGGAAAATTCTCTTTCGGCGGACGCGGCGGAAAAGTTTTTGTCGTGACGAACCTGGCGGACAGCGGGCCGGGCACCTTGCGGGAAGCGTGCGAATCCGCCGGGCCGCGCATCGTGGTTTTCAATGTTGCGGGGATCATCCACCTGGCCAAGCCCGTTTATATCGAGGCGCCTTACATCACCATTGACGGCCATACCGCGCCCGGCGACGGCATTTGCATCGCGGACAACGGGTTGGTGGACAACGTGCATGATGTGGTCATCCGCTACCTGCGTTTTCGCCGGGGCAATATGGACATCTTCAACCGGCACGGCGTGCACTATGGCAATCCCGTCGGCAACATCATCATTGACCACGTTTCGGCGAGTTGGGGGCAGGATCAAAATATTGACACCTATCGTCACATGTATCAGCCCACGAACGGCGGCCCGGCCCTCAAGCTGCCAGCGGTCAACGTCACTATCCAGTGGACAATCACCAGTGAGGCGCTCAACACCTACAATCATGCGTTCGGCGGCGACTGGGGCGGGCGCAACTCGGGCTTCCATCACAATCTCTTCGCGTGCAACGCGGGCCGTAATCCGAGCATCGCGATGACCTATGATTTTAATTTTGCGAACAACGTGCTGTTCAACTGGCGGCATCGCACCCTGGATGGCGGTGACAAGGACAGCCTCTACAACATCATCAACAATTATTACAAGCCCGGTCCGGCGGTAAATCCCGGCCCGGTGGCCTATCGCATCCTGCTGCCCTCGGCCACGCAGAAGAAGCCGGACCTGATTCCATATTTCGGCAAGGCTTACGTCGCGGGAAACATTGTCGAAGGGAACGAAAAAGTTTCCGCCGACAACTGGGCGGGCGGCGTGCAATTCTCCGATGGCGGCACCAAGGACGACCCGACGACCAGCGCCAATGAAGCGGTGAAAACCATCATGGCCGGCGTGCGCGTGGATAAACCGTTCCCGATGCCGCCGATGACCATCACCCCGGCGAAGGAGGCTTACGAAGCTGTTTTGAAGGGCGCGGGTGATACCCTGCCGCATCGTGATGCCGTGGACGAACGCGTCATCAACGAGGTTCGGACGGGAAAAGTATGGAGTGAAGGCAAAGAAATCACCCCGCCGCCGATGCCGGGCCTGGCCAAGAACAACATCGGCAAGGCCGGGAACGGCATTATCACCGATGTGTCGCAAGTTGGCGGTTATCCCGAATACAAGGGCGAACCGGTCAAAGACCTGGGCGCCGACGGCATTCCGCTTTCTTGGAAGAAGAAATATGGCCTGGATACGAAGGACGTGTTGCTTGCCCAAAAAGATTTACAGGGCGACGGTTACACGGTCATGGACAAATATCTCGCGAGCCTCGACCCGACGAAGAAAATCGACTGGAGCGATCCCCGGAGCAATGTGAACACCCTGAAGTGAACCGCGGCGCGCAAAAAATCTCCGCTTACGCATGGGCAGTCGTGGCGTTGCTCTGGCCGGTGGCGATGCTGAATTATCTCGACCGGCAGATGGTCTCCACCATCCGCGCCTCGATCCGGGCGGACATCCCGAGCATCGCGAACGACCAGGATTTCGGCACACTCATGGCAGTGTTCATGTGGGTGTATGCCTTTCTGAGTCCCGTTGGCGGGTACATTGCCGACCGGTTTAACCGCCGCTGGACGATCATTGCCAGCCTGTTTGTCTGGTCGGCGGTGACGTGGTTGACCGGCCAGGCGCAGACTTATTCGCAAATGCTCACTTGTCGCGGGCTCATGGGGGTGAGCGAGGCATTTTACATTCCGGCGGCACTGGCGCTGATTGCGGATTTTCATACTGGCGGCACGCGGGCGAAGGCCATCGGCATCCATCAAACGGGCATTTACGCGGGGCTCGCGCTGGGCGGCATCGGCGGCTACATCGCGCAGACCAGTTCGTGGCGGAATTGTTTTACATGGTTCGGCGCGGCGGGAGTGATCTATGCGGTGGTGCTGATGCTGACCTTGAAAGATGCGCCCGCGGAAGATCAAAGTGCGGCGGAGAAGAAAAAATCGGTCGCCATCTGGGAAACGATCCGGGCGCTTTGGTCGCAGCCCGCATTCTGGATCCTGGTGGTTTATTTTACCCTGCCGGCCATCGCGGGTTGGGCGAACAAGAACTGGCTGCCGACATTTTTGGCGGACACATTCAAGCTGACGCAGGGCCCGGCGGGATTGGCGGCCACGGGGTACATCCAACTGGCCTCACTGGGCGGGGTTTTTCTCGGCGGCGTGGTGGCGGATGGGTGGATGCGCCGGACCAATCGCGGTCGCATCTACACGAGCGCGCTGGGCGTGTTGCTGCTCGTGCCGGCGTTGCTGGGGATCGGCTATGCGTGGAATCTTGGCGTGGTCATCGCCGCCATGATCGCGTTTGGCATCGGCTGGGGATTTTATGATTGCAACAACATGCCGATCCTCTGCCAGATTGCGCGGCCGGAGCACCGGGCAACCGGTTATGGCTTCATGAATTTGGTGAGCATCAGCGTCGGTGCGGGCGCGACGGTGGCGCTCGGTTGGATGCGAGACCATGGGGTCAAGTTTTCCGTCGCTTTCGCGGTGTCGGCGGCGGTAGCCTTGCTGAGCGCGGGTCTGATATTATTGATTAAACCAAACACCGGGAATCTGGAAAGAAGCTGAAATGAAACCGTCCCTGACAGGAATTGTTCCGCCGATGATCACGCCGCTGCGTTCACGCGATGAGCTGGATGTCGCCGGATTGGAAAAGCTCATCGAACACATCCTCGCCGGCGGGGTGAGCGGGTTGTTCATCCTGGGCACCACGGGTGAGGGGCCAAGCCTGAGCTACCGGTTGCGGCGTGAATTGATCGACCGCGTCTGCAAGCAGGTGAACCACCGCGTGCCGGTCCTTGTGGGCATCACGGACACGGCGTTTGTGGAATCGGTGGACATCGGACGTCACGCGGCCAATGTGGGCGCGGATGCGCTGGTGGTGGCACCGCCGTATTATCTGCCCGAGGCGCAGCCGGAACTGCAGGAGTATCTCGACCATTTGGTGCCGGAATTGCCGCTGCCGCTGTTCCTCTATAACATGCCGGCGTTGACGAAGGTGCATTTTGAACTGGATACCGTGCGGCGCGCGCTGGACAACCAGCGCATCATCGGTTTCAAGGACAGCTCGGGGGACCTGAATTATTTCAAGCAGGCGGTGGAACTCATCAAACGGCGGCCGGACTGGCCGGTGCTGATCGGGCCGGAGGAGAGATTGTTTGATGCGCTGCAACTGGGCGGGCACGGGGGCGTGAGCGGCGGAGCGAACCTGTTCCCAAAACTTTACGTGAAGCTGTGCGAAGCGCATCGCGCGGGCGATCTGGTGCGGGCGCAGGCGTTGCAAGACCAGATCCAGCACGTCAGCGATGCCTTTTATCGCATTGGCAAATATTCATCGTCCATCATCAAGGGCATCAAGTGCGCGCTCGCCTGCCTGGGCGTGTGTGATGATTTCATGGCGGAACCGTTCCATCGCTTCCGCAGCGGCGAACGGGAGCTGGTCATGAAGCGCTTGAAGGAAATCGAGGCGCAGTTGTCCCAATTGAATCTTTAACCTGAAATGAACCGGCGAGCCATCCAGTGGAGAAATGGCGTGCCAGCCGTGGCTGGCTTCATGGTTTTCTTGTGCGTGGTTCTGAACGGGCGGGCGGTGGATTTTAACGGGTTGAAGCCGGCGGCGTTTGCGCATTACGTCGGGCATTTCAATGCGATGGAGGATGAAAATGTCACCAACACCATCCCGGATGCGGCGGCGTGGGGCTGGATGCAGAAGGAGATTCCGTTGTTTGAATGCCCGGACAAGGAAGTGGAGGAGATGTATTATTTCCGCTGGTGGTCTTATCGCAAGCATTTGGTGCACAGCACGAACGGGTGGGTCATTACGGAATTCCTGACGCCGGTGCGGCACGCGGGGATGTTTAACACCATCAGTTGCGCGGCGGGATTTCACATCGCGGAGGGGCGCTGGCTGCAGGATGGGAATTTTTTGGATGATTACGTTTCGTTCTGGCTGCGGGGAAGTGCTGGCAGGCCGCCGCCGCACTTTCATAAGTACAGCAGCTGGTTTGCGGCGGCGGTATATGATCGGTATCTGACAACGGGCGACGCCCGGTTTACCACCAATCTATTGGGGGATTTGGTGGCGGATTACCAGGCGTGGGAACAGGAGCATCTCACCGCCAGCGGCTTGTTCTGGCAATTTGATGTGCGCGATGGCATGGAGGAATCCATCAGCGGGTCGCGGAAGGACAAAAATCTCCGGCCCACGATCAACACCTACATGTTCGCCAACGCGCGGGCCATCGCGGCCATCGCCCGGCTGGCGGGGGATAAAAAAACGGCGGCGACCTTTGAGGCGAAGGCGGCGAAGCTGAAAAAGCTGGTGCAGGATAGATTGTGGGATGCGGAGGCGGATTTTTTTGAGGTGAGGCACGAGGATGGAACGTTTTCGGGGGCGCGTGAGGAGATCGGGTTTATTCCATGGATGTTCAATCTGCCCGATGCGGGAAAAAAATATGAGGCGGCCTGGCGGCAGTTGGAGGACCCAAAGGGTTTCGCCGCGCCGGCGGGCATCACCACGGCGGAGCGGCGGCATCCGCAGTTCCGCTCGCACGGCGTGGGGAATTGCGAGTGGGATGGGGCGGTGTGGCCATTCGGCACCTGCGAGACGCTTTACGGGCTGGCGAATGTTTTGCGCGAAGGCAAATCGAGCGCCGTCAGCACCCGGGATTATTTCAACAACTTCATGACGTATGTCCACAGCCAGCATGCCGATGGGAAGCCCTATATCGGCGAGTATCACGATGAAGTCACGGGCGCCTGGATCAACGGCAAGGGCGGGCGCAGCCGGTATTATAATCATTCCACCTTCGCCGACCTGCTCATCACCGGAATCATCGGCTTGCAACCGCGCGCGGATGCGACGGTGGAGATCCGTCCGCTGCTGCCGGCGGGAACGTGGGATTGGTTCTGTCTCGACGGCGTGTCTTATCATGGACATCGGCTGACGATCTGCTGGGACAAGGATGGCTCGCGGTATGGTCGCGGCCCGGGGTTGGCCGTGCTGGCGGACGGAAAGGAAATTGCGCGCGGCGAAAAACTTGCCAAGCTGACAGCGAAGCTCCCGTGAAAAAGATTTTAACCATCCTCCTTTGTGGCTTTGCGTTGGCGGGATTTGCAGCACCAAAGAAAGCGGCTCCCGTCATCTCGACCGGCAAGGATGGGCGGCTGGCGTATGACATGGATGAACACAGCAACCGGGTGCCGGATTTTTCAAGCTGCGGCTATGCAGGTGGTGACCGGGAGATTCCGACGGTGCCGGCGCGTGTGGTGGTGTCGCCCATCGCCGGCGACGAGACGGCGCGCATTCAAAGAGCGATTGATTATGTGGGCGGTTTGCCGGCGGATGCGAGCGGCGTACGGGGCGCGGTGCTGTTGTTGAAAGGCCGGCATGAGCTGTCCGGTGGTCTGCTCATCGCCAACTCCGGCGTGGTATTGCGCGGGCAGGGTACGGGTGAGGATGGGACGGTTCTTATCGCGGCCGGGATCGACCGGCGGACGCTGCTCCGTATCGTCGGCAAGAATGATTTTTCAAGCCAATCCAATGCGGCGTGGCAGGTGGCGGATGATTATGTTCCCGTCGGGGCGACAAGTTTTCATTTGCAGGATGTGGGCGGTCTGAAAGCCGGTGACACCATCCACATCACGCGGCCCAGCACGAAAGCGTGGATTGATCAGCTCGGCATGAATGAATTCGGCGGGGGCATCGGCGACTGGCGGCTGGTGTGGCATGCGGGCAGTTATGACGTGGTCTGGGATCGCACGGTGCAAAAAGTTGACGGCAACATGGTCACGGTAGATGCACCAATCACTACGGCGCTGGAGAAAAGTTTGGGCGGCGGCTGGGTGGCGACGTATGCGTGGCCGGGCCGCATTCAAAATGTCGGTGTGGAAAATCTGCGGCTGGAATCTGCGTTCGATGCGAAGAATCCCAAGGACGAAAACCATGCGTGGTGCGCCATCACGATGGAGAACGCCAGCGATACGTGGGTGCGGCAGGTGACCTTTGCGCACTTTGCGGGTTCGGCGGTGGCGGTGTATGAAAGCTGCCGGCGCGTGACGGTGGAGGATGCGGCGTCGTTCGCGCCCGTCTCGGAAGATGCGGGTTATCGGCGGAACACTTTTTTCACGCTTGGCCAGCAGACGCTGTTCCTGCGTTGCTACGCCGAGAACGGACGGCATGATTTTGCGACGGGCCATTGCGCGGCGGGACCGAATGCGTTCGTGCAGTGCGAGGCGAGTTTGCCCCAGGGTGACAGCGGTGCCGTTGAGAGCTGGGCGGGCGGCACGCTGTACGACAATGTGCGAATCGACGGCGGCGGGTTGAGCTTGATGAACCACGGCGCGGCGGGCGAAGGCGCGGGGTGGTCGGCGGCGAACTCGGTCTTGTGGCAGTGCAGTGCGTCGAAGATCAACTGCGAAAATCCGCCGGGCGCGCAGAACTGGGCGTTCGGCTGCTGGGGTGAATTTGAAGGGAACGGCGTCTGGCGTAACGCCAATTCATCGGTGAAGCCTACGAGCCTGTTCATAGCTCAAGTCGCGGACCGGCTGGGTGCGGGCGCGGCGGCTAAAATTAAATTGATGGCGCGGTCGCAGGAGGAATACAGCAACCCCACGGCGGAGCAGGCGGCGAAACTCATTGAGAATTCGCATCAACCGGCGCCGTTGCTGGCCGATTACATCGCGGCCGCCGGCACGCGGAATTCCATTTCCAGCGACACCGCCGGAGCAAAGCGGATTGAGGAGATAGAGACGCCAAAGCCGGCAAGGCCAGCTCCGCCGCATACGATCGCCGTAAAAAATGGCTGGCTGGTGTGTGATGGGAAACTGTTGACGGGCGGGATGACCGAAATCAACTGGTGGCGCGGCAACATGCGGCCGAGCGAGGCGGGTAATTATGGCGTGGACCTGACGCGTTTTGCGCCGGGCCGGATTGGCGCGGGTTTTACGGATGACCTGAAGGCGGTGGCGGACGGGATGGCGGCGGAAAATCTGGCGGCGCTCGATCATCATTATGGGCTTTGGTACGACCGTCGGCGGGAAGATCATGAGCGGGTGCGCCGGGTGGATGGCGATGTGTGGGCGCCGTTTTACGAACAGCCTTTTGCGCGCAGCGGTACGGGCACGGCGTGGGATGGGTTGAGCAAATACGACCTTTTGAAGTTCAACCCGTGGTATTGGGCGCGGCTGAAGGCATTTGCGGACATCTGCGACGAACGCGGGCTGGTGTTGTTCAACGACAATTATTTTCAGCACAACATCCTGGAGGCGGGCGCACACTGGGTGGATTGTCCGTGGCGCTCGGCGAACAACATCAACGGCACGGGTTTCCCGGAACCGCCGCCGTTCGCGGGGGATAAACGCATTTTCATGGCGGACCAGTTTTATGACGTGACCAACCCGGTGCGGCGCGCGCTGCACGAACATTTCATCCGCCAAAACCTGGATAATTTCACCAACACGGCCAATGTGATCCAGTTCACGAGCGCGGAGTACACGGGGCCGCTGGCGTTCGAGCAGTTCTGGTTGGATACGGTCGCGGACTGGGAACGCGCCACGAAACAGCATCCGCTGGTGGCGTTGAGCTGCCCGAAAGATGTGCAGGATGCGGTGCTGGCCGATGCGCCACGCCGGGCGGTGGTGGATGTGATCGATTTTCAATATTGGTGGCAGACGGACAAGGGGCTGTTCGCACCGGCTGGCGGGCAGTGGCTTTCGCCGCGCCAGTTCGAGCGCATGTGGAAGGGTGGGCGGCCGGGTGATGCGAGCCTCGCGGCGATGGCGGCGGAGTATCGCGGAAAATATCCCGGGCCGGCGGTGATCTGCCATTTTGAATCGGCGGGCTGGGCGTGGGTGTGCGCGGGTGGTTCGCTGCCGCGCCTGCCGCAAAGCACGGACTTGCAGTTGCTGGCGGCGATTCCGCAGATGCAGCCATGGGCGGCGGCGAGCCAGGACGGGCGCCGGGCCTTGCGTGAGGCGGGCAAACAGATGCTGATTTGCGGCGGCGGCCCATTGCTGGACCTGTCCGGCGAGACGGGAACATTTCGCGTGAACGTGGTGAACGCCCGCACGGGTACCGTGACGCGGGGTGAGACCGTGGAAGGTGGCGCAACGGTCAAATTGCCCGAGGCGATGGTGGTGTGGCTGGTCAAAGAGTGAAGGTGCGGGAACTTTTATGTGGGCTGCGGGCGGGTTGGGATGAAGTCGGGTGCGTGAGGTTGGCAATAGCGGCGCGCGCGGAGCGACGCGCCCTACCGGGCGTGTGTGCCAGTATTAAAATTAACTGTTTTATGATGCGAAAAATAATTTTGGCGTGGTGCGTGGCCGGATTTTCCGTTTTGGCGGCAAGCGCGGCCGGCACGGTAGAACAATGGGGCATATTCGAGGTCGCGTTGCCCGGGCCGACGAATGGGAATCCGTTCCTGGACGTGAAGTTTGCGGCGCAGTTCAAGCAGGGCGATGTCACGGTCACGGCAGATGGTTTTTATGACGGCGACGGAATGTATCGGGTGCGCTTTATGCCGGAGAAGACGGGCGAGTGGCGCTATGAGACGGTGAGCGGCGCGCGCGCGTTAAACGGCAAGAGGGGCGCTTTCACCGTGGTGAAACCGGCGGCTGACAATCACGGGCCGGTGCGGGTCGCGAACACGTATCACTTCGCGTACGCGGACGGCGCGCCGTACAAGGAACTCGGCACGACGTGCTATGTCTGGCAGTTGCAGGCTGAGGCGTTGCAGGAGCAGACGCTGAGGACGCTCGCGACCGCGCCATTCAACAAGATCCGCTTCTGCGTTTTTCCGAAGCGCTACACGTGGAACACCAATGAGCCGATCTTGTATCCGTTCGCCGGGAATCCGGCGACGACGAACTGGGATTTCACGCAGTTCAATGTGAAATACTTTCAACATCTTGAACAGCGCGTGGCCGATCTCCAGAAACTCGGCATTGAGGCGGACGTGATCTTGTTTCATCCGTATGACGAGGGGCATTGGGGTTTTGACCGGATGCCGGCGGCGGTGGATGACCGGTATCTGCACTATGTGATCGCGCGGCTGGCGGCGTATCGCAATGTGTGGTGGTCGCTGGCGAACGAGTGGGATTTCATGAAGGAGAAAAAGGAAGCGGATTTTGTGCGCTTCGGCGAAATCGTGTCGCACGATGATCCGTATCATCACCTGCTCTCGATCCACAACGGCTCGAAGATTTTCAACCATACGCTGCCGTGGATCACGCACGCGAGCATCCAGAACGGTGCGGCGGTGGAGGAACCCGGCCGCGCGGAGCTGTACCGCGATGCCTATCGCAAGCCCGTCGTTTATGACGAGGTGAAGTATGAGGGCAACATCGCCAGCCGCTGGGGGCAGTTGTCCGCGGAGGAGCTGGTGTTCCGGTTCTGGAACGGCACGGTGGCGGGCACTTACGTGGGCCACGGTGAGACGTACAAGAGCGATGATCAAATTTTGTGGTGGTCCAAAGGCGGCGTGCTCAAGGGGCAAAGCCCGGCGCGGCTGGCGTTCTTGAAAAAGGTTTTGGACGATGCGCCGGCGGAGGGCATCGAGCCGGTCGACAAGTGGCAGAACCCGGAGTACGGCGGCAAGGCGCCGGACTATTATCTTGTGTACCTGGGCAAGGCGTCGCCGACGAACTGGGAATTCAAGCTGCCGAAGCCGCCACAGGGCAAGGGCCAGCCGCCGGCGGACGGCATGAAATTCACGGTGGAAGTTTTGGACACATGGAACATGACGGTGACGCCGGTGAGCGGGGTGTTCACGCTGCAGAAGAAGGACGGGTATTTTTATGGGGACAAGGATGGACGGGTGGTTGAACTGCCGGGGAGGCCTTATATGGCGGTGAGGATTAAGAGGGTGAGGGAGTGAACGATGTGCTTTAAAGATGATCGCTAGTAGGCGAGCGTTCTCCCTCACCCCGGCCCTCTCCCGCTGGGAGAGGGAGTATGTGCAGGACGGTTTCGTAAAATCCGTAATCTCTCAAGCCATCTCCAGCCGCGAGTAGGCGTGGGAAAAGCGGCGTGGCGCTACGCTTCCCGCCGCAGTCCAAAACATCGCTGATGCGAGCAAGCCAAATACTTATTTTGGCCATTGGCCATCTACGATGGGGCGCAGAGAAAGGCTGTTTGGATCGAGGATGATATGTTTGATGCGTTTGCGTTCCCAGGTGTAGGTGATGTGGACGAGGCCGTCGCCCGTCTGGATCACGGCAGGGTAGGCGAAGCCGTTGGGTGCGTCCGGTTCATCCTCCAGCACCAGGGCGGCGGACCAGTTTTTGCCATCAGCGGAAACTGCCACGTTCAGCGGGCTGCGGCCTTTATTGTTTGAGCCGGTGCGGGTGTTGTGGTTGTAGACGAGAAGCTGGCGGCCGTCGCGGAGCGTCACGGCGTCGGTGCCGGAATTGGGATTGGGCAAATCGGTCAGGGTCATGTTGCCCCAGGTTTTTCCTTCGTCGGTGGAGGTGATCTCAAAGAGCTTGTCGTTGCGGGTGCGGCCGATGGCTTTCAGATTTCCATTCTTCAAAAATAAAATGCTGGGCTGGATCGCGCCGATGGTCTGGCCATCGTTCACCGGTGGCGTGGCGGTCCAGGTCTGGCCGTTGTCGGAGCTGCGTTCGAAATGCACGCGCCAGCCATTTCCCTCGACGCTGGTCGGCGCGAGGATGTCGCCATTGGCGAGTTGTACGGGTTTGTTTTTTATCGGACCGAGGATGCCATCCGGCAGGCGCACGGGTTTTGACCACGTTTTGCCGTCGTCAATGGAGGAGGTCATCATGCCCCACCAGGTCGCGGGACTGGGGCCGACTTTGTAGAACAGGAGCAGCGGGCCGGTTTTGGGCTGGAATAAAACGGGGTTCCAGGTGGGCAGGCGGTTGGTGGTGAAACCGACGCCATCGGCGACGGCGACGGGGGCGGTCCAGGTTCCGTTTTCCTGGCGGGAGACATAGATGCAGACGTCGGGGTTGCGCTCGGCGGTGCCGCCGAACCAGGCGGCGACGAGGCCGGATTTGGTTTCGGCGATGGTCGAGGCGTGGCAGGAGGGGAAGGGGGCGGTCTCGAAGATGAATTCGGATTTCACGATGGGGGATTTGGGAGTGGCGGTGGCGCAACTGGTTAGCGTAAGGAGAAAGAGGGCGGCGATTGAAAATGTGAGCCGCCCCCTCACCCTAACCCTCTCCCCCGGGGGGGAGAGGGGACCGCTGTGGGTGTGAGTTAGGCTGCTGACGGTTTTATAGCATTGGTCAAAGCGGCAGAGGGCTGCCGCACTCCAAGACGCTGGCGCGAA
>JARLJW010000040.1 GCA_031290985.1 Verrucomicrobiia bacterium
GCGGCGGAACTGGCGGCGGACGGGGGCGGGGCGGCGACGGGCGATCATTTGTCGGCGGTGTTGCTGGCGGACTTTGCCGTGGCGGTGCAAGAAACATTGGCGGCCATCACGGACCCGGGGGAACGGTGTGCGCGGTTGCAGGAGTTTTTGCAGACGTTGACGCGGGTGCGGCGGCAGGATTGCGCGGCGGAGCGGTTGGTGATTGAACGGGAACGGCGGGAGCGGGAGCGGGCGCAGGAACAGGCGGATGCGGAGGCGCGGCAGGCCATGGCGCAGGCGTTGGAGCCGCTGACCCGGCAATTCCAGCGCGAGAAGCTGACGGATTTGTTTAACCGGCCGGATTTGGCTTCGCAGATGGAGGCGTGCCGGGAGGCGAAGGAATGGCTGGGGGCGCTGAAGACTGAGCCGGCGGGTGGGCCGAAACAAGCTGGATCAAGGTGAATCAATGACGAAAACCGAAAACCGAAAACCGAAAACCGAATGCCGAATGCCGAATGCCGAATGCCGAATGCCGAACATTGAACACTGAACACCGAACACCGAACGCCGAACGCCGAACGCCGAATGGGGCGGGCGGGGTCGAACTGGCTGTCAAAGATCATGCCACCTTGTTCGGGGCGAGCAGGTTGGGAATGTTCGCGCGTCGCGGACGGGGCCGCGGTTTTTCCGGGCGGCAGGATGCCGCCCTCTACGTCAGGCCAGGAGGCCTGACGCTACACGAATGCCGGGAGTCCCGGCTGAAGATGAGAAACTGGCGGCGGGACGCCGCCAGAACTCGCAGGCAAGATGCCTGCGCTACGGCGGAGCACAGGCGCGGAGAATCAAACCGTATCAAACCGTATCAAGGTGCATCAAGGTGCATCAATGACGAAAACCGAATGCCGAATGCCGAATGCCGAACATCGAACATTGAACGCCAATGGGGCGGGCGGGCGGCAAACTGGCTGTGGATGACCATGGTCACCTGGTTCGGGGCGATCAGGTTGGGAATGTTCGCACGTCGCGGACAGGACGGGGAAGCGTCAGACACCAAACATCTATGAACAAGAAACATGGTTATCGATTTAGTCGCGAGTTCAAGGTGGCCGCGCCGCCGGAGGAATTGGAACCGTGGCGAGGCGCGGCCGAACTCCGCCTAATTTCCAGTTTGAGGTTGACTCCGCAGACAACCCCAGCGAAAAATGCCGAAAGCATTCAGGCCGGCATAATGTTCCATCAGTGAGTGAACCATGAGTCCACCATATTTTGAATCGACAGAATTGTCGGATGTCGGCAGGAAAAGAAAGAACAACGAGGACGCCTGCCTGCGCATCCCGGAACGGGGCGTCTTCTGTGTCGCCGATGGCATGGGCGGCCAGGCCGGCGGCGATCTGGCCAGCGAAACGATCATCACCACCATCCAGGAGATCTTCACCAAGGCCGGCGCCGACGATGACAATTCCCTGGCGAAACGGATTGCGCTGTTCCGGAAGTCGGCGAACGAGGCCAGCCGCTGGATAAAAAATTTCTCCGAAGAAAAGGCCGTGGGCCAGATGGGTTCCACGCTGGTGGGCCTGGTCTTTGATCCGCGCTCACCCACCCGCGCCGTCGCCCTGCACGCCGGCGACAGCCGCCTCTATTGCCATCGTAACAACGACCTGAAGCAGATCACCGCCGACCATTCCGCCGTCGCGGCGCTGGCGGCGAAGCTGGGCGTGGATCCCTCCACCATCCCGGCCAAATACCAGAACGAACTTTCCCGGGCCGTGGGCTTGAGCGAGACGGTCGAGCTGGAAAAAACCCCGGTGACGGTCTGCAGCGGCGACGTGTATCTGATTTGTTCCGACGGACTCTCCCGGATGCTCCCGGATCCGGTGATCGCCAAAATTCTTGCCGACGGCGCGCAGGATCCCATCGAGGCCACGGCTAAAAAACTGGTGGCCGCGGCCAATGAGGCGGGAGGAAAAGACAATGTCACCGTCGTGCTGGTAAAAATCGGCGACCTGACCAATGCGCCCAAAGCCGTGGTGGAGGAGGATGAAGCGGAGGAGGGAAAAACCGTGGCCGCACCGGACACCCCGGCAAACACCCCCCGCCCTTCCGGGGACAACACACCGTCAAAAAAACCGGACACGCACGATTCCACGGACATTCACGGCGACACACCGACCACGCCGGTGACAAATAATGCCGCGCTCCATGCCCCACAGTCCAAGGACGGTTCCACCCCGGCGAAACCGGGCCAGCCGGTGTTTGAGCCACCAGATCCGAAGCGGAAGCTGTTCGTGCTGCGGGTCGCGGCCATCGTCATCGCCACCCTGCTGGCCGTCGGCACCGGCGTCTATCTCATATTCTTCTACAAACCGGCCGAGCCGCCGTCCAGCACGGCGGATTTCCCTCCGCTGCCGAAAGCGCCGGCGGCGGGCACGGTCAAACCCGGCCCCGACACCCTCCCGGCGGTTCAAACCAGCCCGGTTCCGGCGACGAACAATGCCGCCGCCCAGAACCCAAACTTGGCGGCCTGGCAGTTGGCGATGCAAAATGCGCAGACGGCTTTTGCCAAACGCGATTACAAGCTGGCCGCCGCGCAGGCGGATGAGGCCCTCCAAAAAATCCCCGGCGAGGCCACGGCGGCCAAATTGAAGGCGGACGCCGTGGCGCAATCCAAGATCATCGAAGCCTGGCGGCAGGCCCTGGCCAATGCCCAAACCGCCTATGACAACCACGACTACAATACCGCGGTGGTTCAGGCGACCGAAGCCGTGCGGATAATTCCCGGGGAACAGACCGCCGGAAAATTGCTGGAAAACGCCCGGCAACGCGTGGCGGAGAACGAGGTGGAGGTCAAATACCAGACCGCGCTGCAGGCGGGCCAGGCGGCCTTCAAGCAAAACAACTTTATGCTGGCCGAAGCCAAAGCCAAGGAGGCGCTGGTCATCAAACCCAACGATCCGGCGGCGGCGCAGATCCTCCAGCAGATCAACAGCGCGATCGACCTGAGCAGCGCCCGCCGGTTTTTCAACCAGGGCGATTACGACACGGCCCTCCAGAGCTGCAGCACCCATCCCGACGCCCCTGAGTTCACGCAACTGGCCGCGGCCTGCCGCACCGAACAGGCCGCCCTGCAACAAGCGCAGACCCAGTTGAAGACGGGGGATTACTCGCTGGTCAAATCATTGCCGGCCCAGCCTTTTGCCGCCAAGCCGCCCTTCGCGGCGCTCCTCGCGCAGGCCACCAACGAACAGCAGATCCTGCTGGGCCTGCAAGCGCTCAAGCAGACGAACACCTGGCAGGCGCTGGCGGCAAAGTTGAAGGACCCGGCGCTGGCGGACCTGACCAACAAGCCGCCGTTCTCCGTCCTCGTCAAATGGGCCGGCGATATAAAAACCCTCCAGGACGCCAACGTGGCTTATGAAAAATTGCTGGTCTGGTTCAACGTGAAGAAGCCTTCCGACCACTACCTGCTGACCGCCGAAGCCCGCAAAGAAACGCGCCTCGACGGTGCGCTGCCGGAAAAGCAACGCCAGGACTATCTCGCCACCGTAAAACAACTCGAGGACATCTTCCGTCGCGCCGGTTGCTTAACCCAAGGCGGCCGGGCCGCCAATTTGAAACAACTGGCGGAAAATATCACGCATCACGACTGATGATTTCGCGATCATCCATCCTTCGCCGCCGGAATTGAGTCCATGGGAGAAACTTCCAAAATACTCGGCAACTATGAATTGCTGGAGGAGATTGGCAAGGGTGCCGAAGGCCGGGTTCACAAGGCCGTTTGTGTCGCCGACGGACTGACCACGGTGCAGCGCGGCGAACTGGTGGCGATCAAGCGGCTGATCCGCACCGGGCACGAAAAGGAATCCCAGCTCTTCCGCCGCCAGATTGAAATCTTAAGCCGGCTGAACCATCCCAACATCGTCCGCTACATCGATTCGTTTGTCTGGCGGGAAAACGAGCTGGAAGAGGACATCCACTGCCTCGTGATGGAACTGCTGGAGGGCCGCCCGCTGAAGCTGCTCGTAAAACAGCGCGAGCTGGCCTGGCCCAGCATCCGGCAGATCCTCCTGCTCACCCTGGATGCGCTGCAATATGCCGCCAAAAACGGCGTCATCCACCGCGACCTCAAGCCGTCGAACATCTTTGTCACCCGCGGCGAAATCCCCAAGCTGATCGATTTCGGCATCGCCCGGCAGGATGACGGCGAGGCGACGGCCACCAGCAGCGCCGCGGGGGCGAAAGGAACGTTTGATTACATGGCGCCGGATTTCGCCCGGCAGCAGGGCGATTTTCGCGGCGATGAAAAGTCGGACGTGTTCAGCTTTGGCATCATCCTTTATGAGGCGCTGGCCGGGGAACTGCCTTTTCCGGCCCTGGATGAGAACGCCATCCGCGGCTATTTTTTGCGCTGGCTGGGACCCAAACCGCCGGCCCTGGAATTTCGCAACCCGGTTTTCCGCGTGCTGACCGGCGCCCGGACCTGCATCAGCAAATGCGTGGACCCGGACCGCGAGCAGCGGTTGAAAACCTTCACCGAGGTCAGCGCCGAATTTTCCAAGATCAGCTACCGGAAATTGAAGCACGGCAGCGAGGTTTTTGAATTCCGGGAATGGCTGGGCAAAGGCGGCTTTGGCGAAGTGTTCCGGGCCGTCCGCCTGCGCGACGGGCGCGAGGTCGCCATCAAACGGCTCTTCAGCGCCGGCCAGTCCTCCCGCTTCGTGCGCGAGGCCAAGATCCTCCGCAACGCCGCGCACCCCAACCTGACCGAGTACGTGGATTTCGTGGAAGTCCGCCAGCGCGATGACGAGCACGAGTATTATCTGGTGCTCGAATACCTGGATGGCATGCCCTACGCCAGCCTCCGCGACCGGATAAAAAATTCGCCGAACGGCATGGACGCCATGGAGGTGATGGAGCTGTTCATCGCCTATCTCGACTGCCTGGAACATCTGCACCAGAACGGCATCATCCACCGCGACATCAAGCCCGGCAACCTGTATGCCCCGCCGGGAAATCCGCAAAAGGCGAAAATATTCGACCTGGGCATCGCGCACGACGAGGAAGGCACGCGCACGCACGGGCAGGTGCCCGGCACCTTGGATTTCATGCCGCCCGAGTTTGCCACGCAGGCGAGCGGACGCGGTTCGGCGCAGTCGGACATTTATTCCATCGGCGTCACCTTCTACCAGGCCCTGACCAAAAACCTGCCCTTCCCGCGCCTGCCGGAAAAAGAAGCCGACGCCTGGGTGGCCTTCTTCAAGCGTTCGCTGAATCCGGTGAAATGCGCCTGGGAACATCCGGTTTTCACCAGCCATCCCGAATTGATATCGCTGCTGGACCGGGCCCTGGCGCAGGATCCCGGCCGGCGTTTCCCCAGCGCGGCCGCAATGCGCGACGAGATCAAAAAAATCGTCCAACTCATAAATGTAAAAACGGCCAAGGATCTGGCGGAGGAGGAACCCACCGGGATCATCTCGAAAAAGGATCTTCTCGCAGCAGCACCGCCCGCCCCGGTCGCTCCGCCAGTGGTGGTTGAAGCGGCACCGGTCGCCGATGACGAGGCGGAAACTAAAAAAGCCGACTTCGCCAAAATTGAAGCTGAAATGGCCGCCGCCGCGGCCGCCGCTCCCATCGAACCCGTGGTCGAAGCCCCGCAGGTGATCGATGACGAAGCCGAAACCAAGAGGGCGGACCTGGCCAGAATTGAAGCCGAGATGGCGGCCGCCGCCGCCGCCGAAGCCGCGGAAAAAAAGCGGCTGGCCGATGCCAAACGGCTGGCATTGGAACAAAAACGGCAGGCGGCCGAAGCCATCGAACGGAAAGCACGCGAAGAACGGGAACGTCAGGCCGCGGCGGAAGCCCGGCTCCGCGAGCAGGAGGAAGCCGGACGCCGGGCCATCATCCGCGCGGAACGGGCCGCCAAAGCCCGCCGCGTCTTCGCCCTGGCCGCCAAGGTCGCCGGCGTTTTGATCCTGGTGGCCGCACTCGCCGTCGGCGGCTATTTGAGCTGGAACAAGGCCAAGGCGCGGATGATCGAAAACCGTTTCAACGCGGCGGTTCAAAAGGCGAACGACGCTTTCAAGCAGGCGGATTTCCAGACGGCGATCGATGACGCCAACCAGGCGCTGGCCATCCACGCACAAGATCAGCCGATGCAAAGCTTGATCGCCGACGCCCAGGCGCAGATCAAGGTGCGCGAAAGCTACGCCGGCGCCTTCGCCACCGCCCGCACCGCCTTCCAGCAGGGCGACCTCACCAACGCGGTGGTCTGGGTGGAAAAGGCCCTGCAAAAGCTGCCGACGGATCCCACCGCGCTTAAATTTCTGCAAGAAGCCCAAGGCCGTCTCGACCGCTACCATAACGCGTTCAGCCGGGCGAATGCCGCGAATGATCATGGCGACTTCACCACCGCCCGCGACGAGGCCGGCCGGGCATTGGAAATCTATCCGGCCGACCCGGCCATGCAACGGGTCAAATCCCGGGCCCTGGATCAAATCACCGTGCACGAGGCCTTCAACGGTTTGATGAAAAAAGCCCAGGCGGCCTTCGACGGCGGGGACTATAGCGGTGCCAGCGCGCAAGCGACCGAGGCCCTGCAGAAGATTCCCAATGAACCGGGCGCCCTCAGCCTGCGGAACCGGGCGCAAAAACTGGTCAGTGATTTTGCCACCGCGGTTGAAACCGCCAACAGCGCATTCAGCCGGGGTGACTTCATCGGGGCGGGCAACGCGGCGGACAACGCGCTGGCGATCTACCAGAACGATGCCGCCATGTTGAAGCTAAAAGGCGACGCGCAGAAACAGGCGGGGTTGCACAAGGCCTTCAGCCAGGCTTTCAAAAAAGCGCAGGCGGCCTTCGCCGATCATGACTACACCAACACCGTCATCCTGGCCAATGCCGCGTTGCACGAACTGGCGGATGAACCCAACGCCACCAAGCTCCGCAACGACGCCCAGTTGAAGCTCAACGCGCATGCCCAGGCCGTGGCCGCCGCCAATGCCGCCTTCAAGGCAAATAATTTCAGCGAAGCCATCGCCCAGGCGGACTTGGCGCTCGACATCTACCAGAACGACGCCGGCATCCGGCAGTTGAAAAACAGCGCCCAGGGCGAGATCGACCGGCGCAAGGACTATGAGGCCGCGCTGAAGCGGGCGCAGACCGCCTTTGACAGTTATGATTTCGCGACCGCCAAGGATGAAGCCGAAAAGGCGCTGCTGAAAATGCCGGGCGATCCCGCCGCCAGCAAGCTGCGTGATGATGCCAAAAATTCCGTCGCGGCCTTTGACCGGACGGCCCAGTTGGCGCGGACCTATCTCCAGCAAAAAAATTATATCGAGGCGATCAAGTCCGCCGACCTCGCCCTGGCCCTGCGAAAAAACGATCCGGCCATGACCCAGTTTAAGGAGGAGATCATCAAACGGCTGGACGCCACCCTGGTCTACTTCATGGAATGTTTCAACGTCACCCCCATTCCCCCGGAACTCAAGCTGGCCGAAACCCAGAAAGGCAGCACCCTCGGGGCCATCAGCAATGACGACAAGGCCATTTACCAGAAACAGGCGGATGACCTGCAAAAAGCCTACGCCGCCGCCAAATGCCTCGAGGAAAAAAGCCGCAAGACCAGCCTGTATCAATTGTCCCTGGCGATAGCCAACTGGTAGCCACGACAGTGAACCGCCATCGATACAACCAACCCCCATTAACGATGCAAAGCCCCGTCCATACCGACACCGCCATGGAACTGAAGGAGATCGAGCCCGGACTTTCCGTTTACACCTGCCCCAAGTCCGGCGGCGTCTGGATTCCGTTCCAAAACTATCTCGCCTGGAAGCAGCGCCTCCCGGCCGCGCCCAACCCGTCGCCCGTTGGCTATGCCCCGGTGCCGGCCGATGATTCCCACCGCCGCGCGCTGGTCTGCCCTGAATCCGGCCGGCTGCTGGTCCGCTACAAGGTCGGCCGCGGCCTCAACTTTCACATCGATGTCAGCACCGTGACCGGCAGCGTCTGGCTCGACCAGGGCGAATGGGAGGCGCTCAAGAGCAAGGGCCTGCACGCCGAACTGGACCACATTTTCACCGCCTCCTACCAGCGCGAAGTCCGCAACGCCGAATACGAGCAGAAGCTGGCCCAAACCTTCAGGGAACGGATTGGCTCGGAAGATTTTCAAAAGGTCGCGGACTTCAAAAGCTGGCTGGCAAGCCATCCCAAACGTCGCGATATCTGCTGCTACCTGCTCGCCAACCTTGAAAACAAGGAGGAGTGAACCGCAGCCATGCTCAAAGACGAACTGGAATTTTTCCGCATCATCTATCGGTTCTTTGCCGACGGCAATAGGCTGACGTATGCCGCCCTCGGCGTCGGCCTGTTCGTGGCCATGCTCTATTTCCGGATATTTTTCCGGGATGTGGACGGCTTTGAGGACGACGTCGACAAGTCCGAAAGGATCCCCATCCTCGATAAGAACTATGATTACATTGATTCGAAGTGGAGCAGCAACAAGATCATGATCTGGCTACTGCTTTCAGTCGGCTGCGGCATCGCCGCGTATTACCAGTTGCCAGACTGGTTTCCCCACATTTTTAAAGCGCCATGAGCCCTGCGACATCCAGCCTGCGCGCCAGCATCGTGGAGAGCGCCAGTCCTCTGACGCTTTGTGCGGCATGGCCGTGCTTGAAATTCATCTCGACACGCCGCCACTCCAGAAATAGCGTCAGCGAACGGGAAACCACATTTTCCAACCTCATGAAAAACATGTCCCTGATCCTGCCCTTGATTGCCGCCGTCGCGGTGACCGGCTGCGCAACTGCTCCACATCCGTCCGCCAGCCTGACCCGCGACGCCATTGTCAGCGCCGACGGTATCGTCTTGAGGGATTCAGACCGGCTCACCACGCCCAGCACCTTCAAGCCGCCCGTCGAAATCACCATCGTGGCCAAGACGGACTCCACCGACCTCCGCATCGGCTACACCGCCGACCAGGTGATCTTCAACTGGGAACTGGACCCCACGCAATTACGCGTGGACGGCGGTCCTGCCAACGGCTTGCATAAAGCCGGCGCGGGTGGCATTCCACCCAACAAGTTTGTGACCATTCGCTGGTTCGTGCGGGCCGGGGAGGAAGCGATCTATGTGGATGATGAGCTCCGCTTTCAACACAGCGGCGATTATTCCAGCATCGACAAAGCCGTGTCCGTCTTCCCCGCCGCCGGCTCGCAAGTCACGGTAAAATCCATCAAGGTGAAACCGCTGGATCGGAATTAATGGCCCGCCAGCCCGGCCCAGTATTTGAATCGTTCTTTCTAAAAACAAAAACGCCCCGCGATCGCTCGCCGGGCGTTTTCTGATTCTTAGTCCGGCTCACGCGCCGACGCCCGACAGTTCCTCGTTCGTCTCCTCGTGGGCGCTTCTGAACTGCGCGGCCAGGCCAGCTTCCCTGTCGTTCGTTTCTATGGCGAAGACACCCGGTAAAACCGCTGCGGCGTATTGACATCCACCGTGTTCGTGAACTGATATTGCCCGGCCGGGTTTTCCACGATCGTGCCGGATGCCGCCGTCCAATCAGCCAGGTTGGTGCTGGTGAGCATGCTGAACAGGCCGTTCGGCTGGCCGGTAAAACTGAACCGTGCTTTGCCGCCGCCCAGTTTTTTGGGCGCGTTCAAATGGACGGGAGCGTTCACCGCCGTCAACAAATCCCATTCGGTGCCCAGCCCCGCATTCGAACCGATCCGGCGGTACAAGGCGCCGTTGTTGACCGTGGCCACCACCAATCCATCGCTCCAAACTGAAAGTTGTTTCGACCAACCGTCGCTGAATGCCGGCGCCCCGCCGATTGCCCAGCGGTAAATATATGAATCCTGGGAACCCCATGGACCATCCGTGCCGATGAACCACGCCGCGTTGTCGGCTCCAATGACCGTGTTGAGCTGTTGCCAGCCGGTGCCGGCACCGTTGACCGACCCGATGCGCGTATACGTCCCCCGGCTGGAATTTTCCACCACCACCGACCCGTCGTTTTGCAGCCCGATCCATGAGGCCGCCCCATCCACTGTCACCGGTGCCTGACCGGGCACTTCCCGATGGATATCCAGATCGCTGCCGAGGATGTTTGTTCCCAGATACCAGTATGCGCCGCCGGCAACTACGCTTGGCATGCCGAGTTCCGTCGGCGTGGCCTCATAAGCGCCGATATCCACGGTTCCCAGCAGGATACGCGGCGATCCCCGCTGATCCGTGGTGGTGCCGGCCGGCAGAATGGTGTTGTTGCCGGCATTGATCGCCGCGCCACCCGGTTTGAGCGCAACCGTCCACGTGAGGCCGCCATTGTCCGCCAATTGCCCGGTTTTAAAAATGGTGACCGGGTCGACATCAATGAGGGAATTGGTCACCCCCAAAGACGGGCTGTCGAGGTTCGCATTCGTCGCCGCACTGTTACCGGAAACGATGCAGTTATTCAAAGCGAGCGGCCGGTTCAAAGCAGCCATTTTCAATCCACCACCGGAACCATCCGCCGTATTGCCGGTGAAAGTACAATTGGCAATCACCGCCGGGGAATCGCTGTAGATAAAATTCCCATCGATGCCGACGGCGCCACCGCCAGAACCGCTATGGGCATAATTTCCCGCAAACGTGCAGTTCGCGATGCTGATGCCAAAGACCGGAACGTTCACATAGACTGCCCCGCCCATGGCACCGGAAAACACCCCGTTGGTGCTGCCGAGGTTGTTGATGCCCGATTGATTGTTGACGAATGTCGAACCCGCCATCAGCAATGACGAGTCACAATACACCGCGCCACCCGAGCTGCTGCTGATGTTGTTCGAGAAGGTGCAGTTGTAGATGCTCAAGTCTTTGCCCGCGCATACCGCACCGCCACCGGTGGAGTAGTTGTGGGTGAAAACCACATTGGAAAAAGCCAGGCTGCCCCCATAAACCGCCCCGCCCTGGACACCGGCGAACCCATTGGACAAGGTCAGGTTGTCGATCTCCAAGGTGGCGCTGTTGTCGCCCTGAAATATCTGGCTTTGATTGCCGCAAATCGTCAGCAGCTTGGGGCCGGGGCCGGAAATGGTCAGCTTGCCGCCCAACCCGGTGATGTTGATGGCGCTGAAGGACGACACTTTCAGCACGACCGGCCCGTTGCTGAACAACGCCGGATCAAACGTGACCGGCAGCGGGCCACCCACATGGGTGCCGTACGCAATCGCATCGCGCAGGCTGTTGACTCCCGGCACGCCGCTGACATCTTGCAAGGTCGTGACAAAAAGTGAAGCCGCCAAGGCCGTGACGGTCGCGGTGGTGCTGTTGACCACGCTGCCCACGCCATCGGTGACGCGCACCCAGAATTGGGTGGTCGCCGTTAACGGCGGCGTAGCGAGGGTGGCGCTGTTGCCGCCCACCGGCGTGGAGGTATCCGGCGCCGCTCCTTGGTACCATTGATATTGCAAGCCCGCACCGCTCACGCCGACCGACAGGCTCGCGGACAGCCCGATGTAACTCGCGGTGCCGGCCGGTTGGTTGGTGATGACCGGCGGATCCGTCACCGTGATGGTCGCGGTCAGCGAATCGCTGTAATACGCGCGGGTCGCATACACGCGGCAGAAATAGGAAAAACTCCCCAGGTTCGGATACGTCGCCGTATAGCTCGCGCTCGTCGCGTTTGGAATCGGTGCGGCTGAGTTGGGGAACTGGCTCGATCCGCTGAACCATTGAAAATAAACATTGGTTCCGCGCTCGATGCCGTTGGCCGTCAAGGTATGGCTGGCATTCCGGCTGACGATCGCGCTCACAGGATCAAGCGTCACGATGGGATAGCTGGTATAGCTGTAGACGTAACCGACGTAAGAATTGTAAACTCCCGGACTTTCCGTTTGATGCCCCTTCCAGTCCAGCCCCAGCAAACCCAGCCCGTTGCCGACGCTCGCGGTGACCGTCCAGCTCGTCGCCGGCTGCGCCGTATCCGCCGTTACGCTCGTGATGGCCACCGGCGAAATGCCCGCGACATCCTTAAAGGCAAAGTTCGCCGCCGTCACCCCGCTGATGGCCTGGTCAAAAGTGACTTGCCAATGCACGGTTGATAAGGCCGTGGGGTTGGCATCCAGGCAGGTGATGCCGGTCACCTGCGGACCGCCCAGCACCGTCACGTTGATGTTGTGTTGCGGATTAAGCGGCAAGTCGATCGCATAGGGAATGGTGATCGTCGTTCCCACCGGCAGCGTTTTCGGATAGACCCGCAGATATTCGCCGGGAAACATCCGGTCGTTGACATAATTGCCCACATCAGGCCCGAAACCGGGGGAAGGCCAGCTAAATTGGGAAATCTCCAGGCTGTCTTCCCGCGCCATCACCGCCGCCGATGGCGTCGGCGCGGAGTAAAAATACCAGCGGGTGTTCGTGCAGACGATATCCACGAAATTATCGCCGCCGATGTTCGGCGCCACCGTGACATTGATGTCCTGGGCGCCGGCCATACTGGCGGTCAAGGCCAAGAAGGCCAGGGCCAAGCTTTTAAAGTTCATAGGTTCCGTTCTGAATGATTTGGTTGGCGTAATGAAATGAAAATGAGCGGCCCTCAGACCGGGTTTTGACAAAAATCCTCGCCAACCTCGCCGGCAATTTGTATCCGCAACTAAATCAAGGCAGGTTATTTAATGGAGTAGCGCCTTGATGTCAAAATATAATAAAGAAAAACGCCCCGCGATCGCTCGCCGGGCGTTTTCTGATTCTTAGTTTTGGTTGGTTCGGCTCAGGCGCCGACGCTCGCCAGTTCCTCGTTCGTCTCCACGTTGACGATCTTGAACTGCTCCGCATGCATGCCCGTATCCGCGCGGAACGACAGCTTGCCAAAGTAGCGCTTCTCCATCTCGATGAGATGTTTCTCGTCCTCCGTGCGGAGCCGGTCCAGCACCGTCGGATGCACCACGATGCGCAACTGGAAGTCGTTCTCGTCGCGCGTGCGTTTCTTCAGGATCTCCTGCAGCTTGCGCTGGATCTCCACGCTCATGGTCACGGTGCTCTTCACCTTGCCGCGGCCCTTGCAATACGGACAGTCGTCATACACCGCCGCGCGCACGCTCTCGCTGTGCCGCTGGCGCGTCATCTCCATCAGCCCGAGCTGCGAGATGGGCAGGATGTGCGTCTTGGCCTTGTCCCGGCGCAAACCGTCGCGCATCCGGTTGTGGACCTGCTGGCGGTCGCGCCCGGATTTCATGTCGATGAAGTCCAGCACGATGAGCCCGCCCATGTTGCGCAACCGCAACTGCCGGCAGATCTCCTCCGCCGCCTCGAGGTTCACCTTCAAGATGAGCGCCTCCTGGTCCTTGCCGCCCTTGTGCCGGCCCGTGTTCACGTCGATGGCCACCAGCGCCTCGGTTTCATCAATGACGATGTAGCCGCCGCTCTTCAGGTGCACCTGCCGCGAGAACGTGTTCTCGAGCTGCTTGCTGACGTTGAAACGGTCGAACACCGGCTGCGCCTCCGTGTAGAATTTGATCTTGCTCGCGGAACGCTTCGAGATCTTGTTGATCATGTCCCGCATCCGGTCGTAGGCCTTCTGCGTGTCCACCACGATGCGCTCGACGTCCTCCGTGAGGAAGTCGCGCACGGTGCGCTCGATGAGGTCCGGTTCCTGGAACACGCACGTCGCCATCGGCTGCTTCTTGATCTTCTCGGAAACTTCGGTCCACTCTTCGAGCAGCAACGCGAGGTCGCGCACGAAGTAACGCAGCTGCTGGCCTTCGCCGGCCGTGCGCATGATCACGCCCATCCCGTCCGGGATGTGCAGTTCGCGCAGGATCTTCTTGAGACGCTTGCGCTCCTCGGGATTCTCGATCTTGCGGGAGATGCCCGACTGGTCGGAGTTCGGCAGCAGCACCAGGAAACGGCCGGGCAGCACGATGTTCGTCGTGACGCGCGGGCCCTTGGTGCCGATGGGGCCCTTCGTGACCTGCACGATGATGTCCGAGCCCGGGGAATACAGGCGCGGGATGTCCTTCTGCGTGATCTTCGGACGGTCGCGGCGCTTGGCGCCTTCGCGCTCGACGATCTCCACCCCGGAGTCGAACTGGTTCGGCACGATGTCCCAGTAATGCAGGAACGCATTCTTTTCAAAGCCGATGTCCACGAACGCGGCCTTCAGCCCGTCCTCGAGGTTGCGCACCTTGCCCTTGAAGATGCTGCCGACGAGGCGTTCCTCGGTCGTGCGCTCGATGTTGAATTCCTCCAGCTTGCCATCCTCCGTCACCGCGACGCGCGTTTCGAGCGTCTCGGCGTTGATGATGACCTCCTTGTGGATTTTCTTTTCCGGGCGGATCAGCCGCTGCACCTTCTTGACCAGGTTGCTGGCCACGGTGGTGATCGTTTCAATCAAACCTTTCGGCTGCTCCTTGATCGTCACGGGCGCGAATTTTTCCTCCGCGATCGGCACCGGCGGGGCCTCATGCTTGTGGGTGTGCGGCGCTTCCGGGTTTTCCTCGGCGGCGGCCGGCACCCCTTCCGGCGGCAGGCCGGCGGCGATGTTCTCGGCGCGTTCGATCTCGCTCGCGTGGCGTTTTTCAAACAGGCGCTCGTTGCCGCCCTGTTCGCTGACCACGTCCGCCCGCGCCTCCACGGCTTCGCGGTCGGTCTTTTGCTGAGCCGGGTTCAAGCCGCCTTTGGGCTTGAAACGCATTCCACGGCGGCGCCGCGAGAAGTTGTTGTTGCTCATAGTTAGTATCCTCTTCGATTCATGTATACGTTTTGCATCAGGCCCAGCGCGATCAACGAGCACAGCACTGAAGACCCGCCGTAACTTAACAGCGGCAGTGGGATGCCCGTCACCGGGACGATGCGAATGTTCATGCCGATATTTATGAAAATGTGGCTGAACAGCAGCGTCACGACGCCCGCAGCCACCAGTTTCCCCAGGCGATCGCGCGCCTGGCCGGCGATTCTCAATCCCGTGAAGAGAATCACCCCGTACAGCGTCAGCACCAACAAAGAGCCGACGAATCCTTCCTCCTCGGCAATGACGGAGAAAATGAAATCATTATGTGCCGAACCCGACGGCATGAATTGCAGCGATGTCTGCTTGCCCTTGCCCCAGCCCGCCCCCCACATCCCGCCGGCGCCGACCGAGATCATCGCCTGCTGGCCCTGGTACGAGCTTTTATGCTGCAACTCGCGCGCCTCGGCCTTCTGCTTTTGCGTGGCGTTCGCCGGCGCAAAATCCTGCCCAAAATAAACCAGCAGCCGCTGGCGCTGATAATCATGGATCGGGATCCGCAGGGCCGGCGGCGCCAACAAAATATCCCCGACCAACAGCAGGCCCAGCACGCCGACCACCCCGATCAGCCGCACCAGATATTTCTGCGGCGTCCCCGCCACCAGCATCATCACCAGGCCCGTCGGCACCAATACGAGCGCCGAACCCAGGTCCGGTTCCTTCATGATCAGGACAAACGGCAGCAGCATCAGGCCCATGCCCTTCCAAAAAATGAGCCCCTGCCGCAATTCCTCCGGCGGCCGGCTTAAAAAATTCGCCCCCGCCAGCACGAACGCCACCTTCGCAAATTCGCTCGGCTGGAACTGGTAAAACGGCAGGTCGATCCACCGCCGCGCGCCCCAGCCGTGCGTCTTGCCGATGAACGGGATCAGCACCGCAACCAAACAGAGGATCATCGCCCAATAAAACACGAAGGACCACCGCGCCAGCGTGTGATAGCTCACCGTGCACAGCGCCATCGCCGCGCCCAGGCCCACCCCGTACCAGATCACCTGCCGGAACCAGATCTGCGCGTACCAAGTCTTCTGCGCCTCCACCGGGTTCGCGTACGTGGCGCTGTACACGAACAGCGCGCCGATGACCATCAGGCCGGACAAGGCCATCAATTGCAGCTTGTCCAGCTTGCTGTGCTTCTCGTTGAGCGCGTCCGTGGTCATTTCATTTTGCCGCGACCAGATTTTTGCCCGCGGTTTCCTTCTTCAAAATTTCCTGGTAAACCTCCCGCGCGATCGGCCCGCACGTCGAGCCGCCCGAGCCGCCTTCCGTCGCCGACTGCACCAGCACCACCACGGCGTACTTCGGGCTTTCATACGGCGCGAACGAGGCGAACCAGTAGTTGTGCCCGATGAGCCGGTTGCGGTCATCCTGCACCTGCGCCGTGCCGGTCTTGGCCGCGATGTTCAAGCCGGGCACCGCCGCATCCCGGCCCGAGCCTTCGCTGCTCGCCACGTCATCCAGCATCGCATCCCGCAAAATGTTGAGGCTGCGCGGATGCACCGTCAGCCGGTCCCACACCCGGCCGCCCGAAAAAACCGTCGCCGTCCCGCCCGTGGCGGGATCCTGCGGTTCGATGCGCGCCACGATGCGCGGGCGCCAGACCGTCCCGCCGTTGGCGATGGCCGAGATCATCACGGCGATCTGGATGGGTGTCACATCCACGTCACCCTGGCCGATGCACAAGTTTGCCGTGTCGCCATCGCGCCAGTCGCGGGACGCCACCTTGGCCGCCGAGGGCAGATGCCCGGCCGTTTCCTGATTGGCGAAAAGCCCCGTGCGCTCACCCAGATGAAATTCCTCCCCGATGCGGATAATCTTAGGCACGCCCACGATCATCCCATGGTGGATGAAGTAGGCGTTGCTCGAATGAATCAGCGCTTTTTTAAAATTATAATCGCCCGGGGGCGCGGTGTCGTCGATCTTGCGTTTGCCGATCCAGATGCAGCCCTTGCCGGGGCGCGTCGGATCGGCTTCCACCCGGTACGTCTCCGCCGTGTTCAAGCCGTTCTCCAGGGCGGCGAGTGCCACGACCGTTTTGAAGATCGATCCCGGCGCGTAGTTCTCGAACGTCGCCCGGTTCTTTTCCGCCTGCAATTCCTGCAGCTTGGCATACTTCTCCGTCGAAATGCCCTGCGCAAAATCGTTTGGGTCAAACGTCGGCGACGACGCCATGGCCAGCACGTCCCCGTTGCGCACGTCCATTACCACGACCGCGCCGTTCACGTTCACGTGGTGCTGCTGTGAATAGGCGTCCAGCGCCGCCTCGGCCGCGCGCTGCAGGTCGAGGTCCACCGTGAGCGTGACGTTTTGGCCGGGCACCGGCGGCGTGTCCACGTCCTCGGACTGCCGGTAACCCATGCTGTTCACCTTCACCGAGACCCCGCCCGCACGGCCGTGCAGTTCCGAATTAAATTTCCCCTCCACGCCCGTGACGCCGCGATAGTCCGGCAGCCGGTAGTTGAAAAAAGACTCCTCGCCGTCCAGCGAGCTGTCGTCCTGCTTCAACACCCCCAGCAGATGCGCCGCCGTGGTGCCGCCCGGATAGCTGCGGACGGATTGCAACACCAGGTTCGCCCCAAGGTCGCCGGCAAAATTTTCCTGGAACCGCGCGATCTGCCCGCCGTCCAGGTCCGTCAAAATGGTGAACGGCATGGCCCGCTCCTGCTGGTAGCTAAAGACGAATTTCTTGAAGTCGAGCGCCAGCGGCTGCCCCAGCCGATGCCCCACATCCGCCGTGATGCGGTTCACCACGTTGTAGCGCGCCTGCCACATCAGGGCGTCCTTCTGTTTCTGGGTCAGGCGCGTGCGGTTCGTCTGGACCGTTTTGGCGTGGCTCCAGAACTCCCAGAACGGCGGCCCCTTGGTCACGACGTTCACCGGCCGCAGCCGCTCAAATTCCTTCGTGAATTCGTCATTCAAGTCGTCGAAATACAAGCTCAGATTATAGCGCGCCCGGTTCTCCGCCAGCACGCGCCCTTCCCGGTCCAAAATCTTCCCGCGCACCGCCGGCATGCGGATCGTCCGGTACGCTTGCATCTCCAGGTGGTTTTGATACTCGCGCGCCGAGACGATCTGCACCCACCACAGGCCGGTGATCAAAACGAAAAAGCCTCCGGCCAGCAGCAGCGCCAGGAGGCGGAGCTGCGGGTCGTTCTTTTTCAATTCGTCAACGACGAGCATATGAACCTATTTTCTGCCGCGCTGGATCTCGCGGTCCGGGCGGAAGCTCACTTCCGTGCGCAGCTTGTAGCCCAGCGCGCCGCCGCACCATTCGCCCAGCGAAAAGATCAACGGCGTGGCCAGCGCCCCCGCGCCGGTCATCACCAGCCACTGCCAGAGCGAACCCCAGCCGATCAGCGGCTGCTTGCCCCCGTTCAGCAAAAACAAAACCGTCAGCCCCGGCACCACCGCGCTCGCGGCCGCCCCCAGCATGAACTGCGCGAACGGCGACTGCCGCAAAATCAAATCCCGCCGCACATACATCGCAAACCCCGCCACCATCAGCGGCACGATGCTGATCCCCAGCGGATTGGCCGACAGCGAGTCGAACCAGACGCCGCCCAGCACCGCCAGCAGCGCGATCGTCACGATGTCCGCATTCAGCGCCGCATACACCATCAGCGCCGGCAGCAGATCCACCTGCGCTCCCAGAAAATAACGCGGCGCACCCAGCACCGTCTCGCCGAACACCGTGAGGAACGCGAAGCTGAGGATCAGGATGGTTTTAAACAGGTTCATTGGATTAAAACACAGACCTGTTCCAGCGCGCCCAAATTGGCGTTGAGCTTCACGCGCGCCTCCGTGGCCAGGCCATACTCGATCGTCTGCATGTCCACGATTTTCCCGACCGGGATGCCCTTCGGAAACACCCCGCCGAGGCCGCTGGTGAAGACATTCTGGCCGGCCTTCAGGTTCGCCATGCTGGGCAGGTAGCTCAACTGGACGAAGGACGCGTCCAGCGGCCCGCTGGCGGTCAGGACCCCCACGTCATGCGTGGAATTATCAATCAGCACCGACACCCGGCAGTCATGGTCGCCGATCAAGACCACCTGGGAATTAAGATAGCTCACCGAGGAAATGCGGCCGACCAGCCCATCCGCCGTCAGCACCGGCTGGTTCGTCTGGATGCCATCGCGGCTGCCCAGGTCGATCTGCACCGTGCGCCACCAGTTCGCCGGGTCGCGCATGACCACGTTGGCCGGCTTCAATTTCCACTGCACCGTCTGCTTCCAGTTCAGCAGCGCATGCAACTGGTCGTTCTCGCGGGCGATGGCCGTGCTCTGGACCGCCTGCGACCGGAGCTGCTGGTTCTCGCGGCGCAGGACATCGAGCTGGTGAAGCAGTTCACGGCGGGGCAGCAGGGAATCCGCGAGGTCCGCCGGCAGTTGTTGCCCGGCCCCGGCGAGGCCAAACAGGGGTAAAAACCAGCTCGAAACCGCCAGTTTCAGGCGTGAGGTCGCCCGCGTTGGCAGGCTCAAAAGAGCCACGGCCACCAGCACAACCGCGCCGAGCGCGAGATAATTTTTTGGCTTGAACATCCGCTACGTCACGGCCATTTGCCGTGGTGCGGTGAACTTCCCCGGAAGAATCAGTATTTGGCGTTGGTCGCGACGCGTTTGAGGAATTCAATTTCCTGCAATACGCGCCCGGTGCCTTCGGCGACGGCGCTCATCGGGTCGTCGGCGAGATGCACGGGCAGGCCGGTTTCGCCGGCCACCAGTCGGTCAATGCCCCGGATCAGTGATCCGCCGCCAGCCATCACCAGCCCGCGATCGACGAGATCGGAGGCGAGTTCCGGGGGGCAGCGTTCCAGCGTGATCCGTATGGATTCGAGAATGCTCGAAAGCGGTTCCTGCAAGGCTTCGCGGACTTCCTCGGACCGGATCGTCAATGTCTTTGGCAGGCCCGTGCCCAAATCACGGCCTTTCACGTCCATTGTCAATTCCTGTTCCAGCGGAAATGCGGAGCCGATGCGAATCTTGATTTCTTCAGCGGTGCGTTCACCTATCATCAGGTTATAGGCGCGTTTCATGTGTGCAATGATCGTGGCATCCAGTTCGTCCCCGCCCACCCGCAGGCTGCGGCTGAAGACGATGCCGGCAAGTGAGATGATTGCGATCTCGCAAGTCCCCCCGCCGATGTCCACGATCATGTTGCCCGCCGGTTCATGCACCGGCAGTCCAACCCCGATGGCCGAAGCCATCGGTTGCTCGATCAAATACACCTCCCGCGCGCCGGCGTGGGTGGCGGAATCTTTCACGGCCCGTTTCTCCACCTCAGTGATGCCGGAAGGCACCGCGACCACGACTCGGGGGGCGATGAGTTTCCGGTGATGCACCTTCTGGATGAAATGCCTCAGCATGGCCTCGGTGATCTCGAAGTCGGCTATCACGCCGTCTTTCATCGGGCGGATCGCCACGATGTTGCCGGGCGTGCGGCCCAGCATCCTTTTTGCTTCGTCACCGACGGCGAGAACATTCGTTGTTCCCGCCTGAATGGCCACCACGGAAGGCTCGCGCAGGACGATTCCACGGTCCCGCACATAGACAAGGGAGTTGGCTGTGCCCAAATCTATTCCAATGTCATTGGAAAACAGGCTTTTGAATTGCTCGAGCATGAATTTGCGTCTAACGCCGGAAGTAAATCCGCTGCATGGACAAAGGTCAAGAAGCGAATGTCACAACCGTGTGTCCCGCGTGTATCTTGACACCGTTCATAAAAGCCGGTTTGCGAAACCTTCCGGCTCCGCCGTAGGGCAGGCTTTCCAGCCTGCCGCTGGAGTTTGGCTGGGATCATGTCATTTGATGCTTAGAAAGATTGCTGATTCGAGAGGGTGATCGCATTTTATGCCGTTCTGGTCGGGCTCGGTTTTTGGGGAGAAGCCGGTAAAATGGGTTTGGAGGGTGGCGGCCC
>JARLJW010000041.1 GCA_031290985.1 Verrucomicrobiia bacterium
AGCGGGCGGATATCCGCCCGCTGGAAGCTGGTCACCCTTGAATCAAATGTGTAACCTGTAACCAACCTAGTGTTACCTATGTATTGAACCATCTCCGTTACCTATGTTCTGACTGCGCCTGCGCCCCATCACTTGTCACTTTTAAATTGGCTTCGTTCTGTAATTTTCCCCTGCCCGCGAGCACCCCGGCCCTCGCACCATAAGATGGTGTAACACAATTATTATAAACCATTTATAATATTTTAACCAGTTCAGCAAAGCCCCCTAAAACCCTCGAAATTTGGCTTCGTTTTGGCTTCGTTCTCTC
The DNA here is from genome assembly GCA_031290985.1 of Verrucomicrobiia bacterium. Taxonomy (GTDB): domain Bacteria; phylum Verrucomicrobiota; class Verrucomicrobiia; order Limisphaerales; family UBA11358; genus UBA11358. The sequence goes on from JARLJW010000041.1 coordinate 308, forward strand.
CGCCCATCAAGCCTCCTCGTCCTCGAATTTTTTGTCTCTTGCCCGGTGGCCTTATACTGATTTGCTTTCAAAATAACGCGAATTCACCTGCGACCCGGCTTCGGCAAGACGCGGCAACCGTTTCTCCCTCTCTGCGTTTGGGGGGGCACGGGCCAAATGGGGAGCAGCGGCAGCGGCTATGGCGGGCGAGGTGTTCGTCCTTCCATCTTTGGGTTCTCCCGTTCGAGCGGCGGGGCCGCCAGCCGTTGCTGCGTTTGGGCCTCCGCCCACGCCCAGACACGTTGCACCAAAGCATGTAACTTCGCATCGTCCACGGGCACTCCCCATTTGCTGGCGACTGCCGCCGCTTCTTCATAACAGCCCGTCGCCGTTACCGTGAAGCACAGCTTCTCGGTCAACCCGGGCAGCAGCTTTTGATACGGTCCCAAACCCCACGCCCGCTGGACTGGACAGCCCCACGCCTGGCGGTCGGGGTCTTGCCCGTAATCAACGGCCAGTTTTATGTCGCCGAATTCGCTGCGCAGGGTCAGCGTTCGCCGCCGCCGTTGCCGGAGGGGGAAAAACCTCGCTCTGTTGGTCAGCGAGTTGTTGCAGCCGCTGCTGCAGCCGTTGCCGCGTCCATTCGCGGCCTTCCGCGGCCACTTCACGTTCGACGTCGGCAAGACTCGGGAATCGATTCGGGGTTGGTTCCATAGGTAAACACGGGTTGCGGGGTGGTATGGTTGTTCACACCGGTGTGAGGAACCGTTACCTCTCTATCTTAAGGACGGTGTCAGATGCGCCCCCCCGGAACTTCAACGCGGCCCCCCCGGCGTTATTCAAGTATTTCGATCAAGCCGATGCCCGGCACGTTGTAAAATGAAACCGGGCGGCCGTCAAACAGCGGTGCCGGCGCGGGCGGCGAGATGCAGATGGGCAGTAGCCCGGCCGACTCCAGTTCTGCGAGCGCAGCCGCCAGATTATCCGTCTCGTAGCACAAATGATAGATGATCCCCGACTGATGCCTTTGCACCAGCTTGTCCACCGGACCGCCCGGGTTTCCTGGCCAGATGATCTCCACCGTCGGATGGGTTGCGTGGGTGCAAAGCTGCAAATTGACGTTCTGCACGGGATCGAAGACGGGCGCGCCCTCTGTGTAACCCAGTATACCGAGCAGTTTCCTGGCTTCGACCGGCCGACGGATGGCTAGGCCGAAATGATGAAAAACGAGATGGGAGGTTGTCATGCCGGAGCCAGCCTATCTCAAAGACGCGAAAATTTCACGGATTTGCGGGAAGGTATTTGCAAAGAAAAGCAGGCTCCCGCCACAGTAGCAAAACGTCATCCCGATCGCCGCCGCCCGGATCCACCGGTTTTCGTTGTAGGCCTTGAACCCCTCGCGGCCCAGCTTCTTTTTCAAGAAGATCGTGTAGTAATGATTAATCACCACCCCCAGCGCATGCACCGCCCCGTAGGCCGCAAAATTCCAGCCCACCCCGTGCCAAATCCCCACCAGCAAAAACACCACCGCGATGGTCAGCGCAATGGCATGGTTGGCTTGCGCCGGCCCCATCATCCGCACCATAAATTTGGACAACGGCGAAAACACCACATCCCGCATCCAGACCGAAAGCGTGATGTGCCAGCGGTTCCAGAAATCCTTCACGTTCCGCGCAGCAAATGGATTGTCAAAATTTTCCGCCACCGGAATCCCGATGATGCCCGCCGCGCCAATGGCCATGTCACAAAAACCGGAAAAATTGCAGTACAGGTAAAGATAGTAGAACATCATGCCCACCGGCAGGTGCATCCAAGGATGAGGATGGTCGTCCTGAAAAAGTCCGGTATAGGTCAGTTGATTGCACAAGGTGCCAAGGAATTCAAACTTGATCAGCCCCACTAAAATACGCAAAGCGGCCCGGTCCAGTGGGATGTTTACCGGCTCCTTGCTAAAGGCATTGTGGAAATTGACGAACGAATTGATGGGGCCAACCGGCATTGTTGGCAGAAAGAAACAAAAATTTACGTATTCGAAAAAGCCAGGCCTTTTCACCAAACCATTCCGGATCTCCAGCACCAGACGGCTGCACCGGAAAGCAAGGTAGGAAAGTCCCAACAGATCAAAGCCCCGTTGGAGCGGCTGGCTTCCCCGCAACAAGGCGGTTTCACCGTAAAAAAGAACCGGGAAATAACGGATCGCGATCAACGCCGCGATGGGCGTAAAAAAGGCCAGCCACGGTAACCAGCCCGCTTTTTCCGAGTACAGCCATAAAACCAAAAATTGTATGGCGATCAGCACGAGATAAAGCGCGAACCTGGTGTTGTGGCCCGAAAAAAAGAACCAATAAAGGCCGCCGACGTTCAGCCCCGCGAATGCAATTTGCCGCCAGGAACCAGTCAATTGCCGTACGATGAAGCGGCCGCCGAGGATGTAAGCCAGTATGATTGCCGCTGGAATTACGAACGTCATGCCTAGAATGCCTGATAGATGATCTTGTTATTCAGAAAGTCGGGCGGCGAGATGACCAGCAGCCACAATATGATCAGCGATAGAATGATTAAAATGACATGGATCAGTGTTTCGCTATTTATTTTTAACATCATAAAGCGAGAGCAATGCGGGTGTAATGAGGGTTGTAAAATAAGCCTGTCCATTTTTATTGAAATGGGCCTGGTCACAATACAGCTTGAGAATGTCGTTCTCTGTGAGGTTGGAAAAAAGTTTTGCCGCCGGAATTCCAACCATGGCAATGTCAGCATGCAGCATATCCGGCCAGAACAAATGCTCCCTGATGACCGGAGATTTTCGCTCGCTTAAAACTGGCACGTGCAAAAGTATCAGCTGGCAGCCATGGGCCTTGGCCAGTTCCACAAACTTCCGGGCAAAGTGTAATTGGGCCGGCGGCAGTTGCATACCCCCAAATTCAAATTGGGATTTTGTTTTTGGCGAATAAATGCATGCTTCCGACGGTGCAGCCGGGGTTGCTGGCAGATATTCCATGTAGGGTGCATGGTCGGGCAGGCGGGCCGCGTAGCCAAGCATCTCCGTCAAGGCTCCAAGCTGTCCGGCGGGATTGAGGGCGCGTTGTTTGATTACCCAGCAGTTGGTGCTTAACGCAAACAGGTCTGCCGGCTTATTGGGGCTGATCAGGCAAAGCAGATTTCTTGGCATCCCAAGGACCGAGGCGAAGTAATACGATGCTTGAACTGTGCCAGACAGGCCGGAAAGTGCCTCGGCATTATCTCCAAAACGAAACCAACGAGGGGCCAGAACATGGGGTATGCGGGGAATATCTTCCTCGTCGTAGACATCATAATAAACCAGCGTGCGGACTTTGCGGTGTTCCAGCAGGTCTTGTGCGATAAAATAAAGCGCGTCATAACCGGAACCGCCCCAGCCAAAGGTGCGCACCACGGCTTGACGCCCTAGCTTGCCGCTCAACTGTTTTTGCACGTACGGCGTGTCAATTCCTTGCCAGATGTGGGAGGCACCGATAAAGGCAATGTCTATGTCGCCCTTTTCCTCGAAAATCTGCTGGTCAAGGTAGGGATACGCGCCGTTTGCCCACCAGATTGATGAATAGATTTGCTCTCGTGGAGGCAAAAGAGATTTGCCCATTATCAGGGGCAGCAGCAGCAAACTAAAAAGCAGTAAAGCGAATGCCGCCGCCTGCCCCGTTGAGGAAAAGGCCGGGCGCATCACGGCTCCTGCTTGCGCTTGAGGATCAGATCCGCAAAATCGCCGATGTTCTTTGCGTTCTCCACCTCGCCCACGCGAAATCGCACCCCAAACGATTTTTCCACCGCCACCATCAGCGAGATGTGCGTCAACGAATCCCATTCCGGCACGTCCTTGGCGCTGATCGCCGGCGTCAGGACCACCGGCTCCAAAAAAACGGTGTCAAAAATCGACTGCAATTGGGCGATGACTTCAGCTTGGTTCATAGGCGCGGCGGATGATCTTTATTTTAGTCGGGACGGGCTGAAAGGATTCCAGCCGCAGTTCAAATTCACGTTTCGTTTCCGATTCGGCGATCAAAGTAAAGCCCATGCGGCTATAAAAATCACGCACCATTTCATTCTTCGCTGTTGGCAGGTAAATGCCCTTGACCCGTCGGCCGCCGCGCGCCTGCGTCAGCCGCACCAGCTCGTTCAGCGTCTCCTCCTCCACCTGCCGCTTCAATACCCGGCAGCTCATCAGCCAGGTGTCCACCTGCATCGTTTCTCCGCACTTTTCCCCGATGACGATGCCAATCAGCCCATGATCGCCGAACCGGTCCTTCAACCGCACCGAATAGCCCGCGAAATTTGGATCATTCATCACCGCGATGACCTCCGCCTCGCTGCGGCGGCGGGTGGTCAGGTTGAACTGGTTGCTCTTGTTGATGAGTTGCGACAGCCGCGGCACGTCCACCGGCGTGAACTCGCTGATCACCGCCTCCATCTGGAGCGATTCCAGATAGGAGACCATATCCGTGACCGTCGCCTCCAGCGCCTTGCGCTGCGCGTCCGAACGGTACTGGCTCGTCCGTTGCGCGTCCTCGCCCGTGATGCTCTTCGGCTCGAACAACCGGCAATCCGCCAGTTGTGCCACATAGTCCGCCGGGTCGGGGCCAAGCAAAATCGTCGTCACTTCCGGCGCAAACTGCCGGACGATCTCGATTTCCGCCGGGTTGTCATCCACAAATACAAAACTGTCCAGGCCCAGGTTCAATTCCGGTGCCATCGCCCGGATGTTTTCCGATTTCGGCTCCCAGTTGGCTTTGAAACAGACGATGTCCTCCATCCGCAAGACCATGTCCGGGTGCCTTTCAAACGGTTCCGCCGCCTTTGCAAAATCATTTTTGCTGCACACCGCGAGCAGCACCCCGCGCTGTTTGAGTGAGACGATGTATTTTTGAAAGGCCTTGAACGCCTCGCCGCGCGGCGACGTGTCACCCAGTTCAATTCCTTCCAGCCCATCATCCGCCACCACGCCACCCCACAAGGTGTTGTCCAGGTCCAGCACCAGCACTTTTTTCGGCGCGCGCTTGAGGGAAGCGATGAGTTGCGCCGCCTCCCGCGCCAGTTCCACCAGCAGCGCGGAAGAACAGGGCTGTTTGCTTTCAAACCACGCCCGCTCATCGCGCCCCGCCAGCCCCCCCAGGCGATGCGCCAGAAATTCCCAGTCGCAGATGTGCAGGTACGCCGGTGCCGCCAGGCCCAGCTCCAAGTTTACCCATTTGCGAAAGCTCCAGTCCGAGCCCAGCGTGCGCGAGCGGTACGCGCCCAGATCGTGTCGCGCCGGCAGCATGAAATTGGTGGTGATAACTTCGGCCCCGGTCTTCTCATTCACCCGCCGCGCCAGGTCCAGCAGCCCGTCCACCACACCCCGTGCCTCGGCCTGCTGGGCTCCCCGCGCATCCGTCAGCTTGCCGGTGTACATACAGCGCCGCTCCGCCGGCAGCAGGAAAATGACCTGTGGCGCGAACTCATACAAGCCGCTGTTCTCATCCATGATCTCGGAGATATAATTGTCGTAGTCGCCCTGCCAGAGTTCGACCGGAAGATTTTCCATCTCACACAGGTGCTCGATCAGTTCATGCAACGGATATAGGCTGTAGCCGCCCAATATCGCGAGCCGGATTTTCTCCTTGGCCGGCTTTGGCGGGCTGAGTTTTCGCGCCTGGGCCTTCTTGCGGAGCGCGGAAAGCAGGAATACCTCCTCAAAATCGCGCGCCGCCCGGGTCGCCCGGTCCAGCAAGTCCCAAAACCGTGGATCACCGCTCAAAAGCAGCGCCTTCAGTTCACCGATCGGGTTCTGGTGCGGGTTGGACATCAATTAAACGGTCCGTTCGTTTATCAGGCTGAAAGCCTGCCGTCAATCTGCGAAACAGCCGCACACACAAACTTTCCATTGCCATGTTGCTGCCATGTTGCTGTTGTATTTTGTGTTCGATCCCGGCAGCCTCGGTGCCCGGTTTTTCAGCCTGGGCTGGCTGCGATTCACGGGCATCATAAGCTATGAATGGTTTTTGTTCCATGGTCCGGTGGTCGCCTGTTTTCATGAACACACCGGACCAACCCACGGCAGCGTGCTGGCCTATGCCTGGCGCACTCTGGTGCCGCTGGCGCTGACGTTTGTCTTTTACGCACTGGTGTACCGATATTTTTCCCTCCCCATCCTGCACCGGGTGCGGGACCGCTTGAAGCAGGGCTGAAACCGGAAAACCCGGCGCGGTTGAGTTTCCGCCACCGATTTCCGGTTTCAAATTTCAGGTTTCCGGTTGCGATACCCACGGCCTTTGGCTTATGTTGGCACCGTTATCTAATTGCGTTTCACCTCATGACCAATCCGGCCCGAGCCATGCAGATGCTGATCACCTACGCGGTGTGCATTCCGCTGGCCATCTTCGTCGGCTACCTGCTCACCGACCCTTTGGACTATGGCACGATGGGACTCTTCGGTCTTATTGCGCTGGTGCTGGCATCGCCGCTGTTCATCCGGTATCACTATCCCTTCCTGATTTTCGGCCTCGGCTGCCCGGCCACTTGTTTCTTCCTCGTGGGCAAGCCTCCCTTGGCCCAAGTCGTGGTGCTATTGAGCCTGGGCATAGCCGTCATTGAACGCACCCTTAACACCGAAAAACGCTTCATCTCCGTTCCCTCGATGACGTGGCCCCTCTTGTACACCGCCGCCATGGCCTTGTTCACTGCGGAGATGACCGGCGGCATTGGTCTGCATGCCTTGGGCGGCGACACGGGCGGTGGGAAAAAATATATCGGCTTGTTCATCGGTGTGGCCACCTTTTTTGCCCTGATCAGCCGGCCGATCCCAAAAGAAAAACGCGGCTTATACCTCGCCCTGTTCATGTTGCCCGGAGCCTTGGGTGTGATCGGGGATTTGTTTCCTTTTCTGCCCAGCCCGCTCAACTACATCAACCTGATCTTTCCGCCGTCGCAACAAGTCATGGCCGATAATGTTGCCATCGGTGTGACCCGCTTTAGCTCCATGGGCGGTGCCGCTGGCGCGTTTGCCATTTACTTGATCGCCAAACATAGCATTCGGGGCATTTTGCGGGCGGACAAGCCGTTTCGCGCCTTGCTGGTAATGGTTTTATTGACCCTGACCATGCTCGGCGGGTTCCGCACGGTTTTGATCGGTGTGGTAATGACGCTAACGATGTTGTTTTTCCTGGAGGGGCTTTACCGCACCCGCCTGATGTTGGTGGTCATCTTCGGCCTGGTGATCGGGGGTGCCTTGCTGGTTCCCTTCTCCGATAAACTGCCATACACGTTCCAGCGGGCCATGTCCTTCATTCCTGGTTTGAAATTTGATCCCCAAGTGATTGCGGATGCTCAAGGCAGCAGACAATGGCGGGAGGACATGTGGCGGGATCTCTGGCCGAAAGTTCCGCAGTATCTATTGCTGGGTAAAGGTTACGCCTTGTCGCGTGAAGATTTTGAATATATGGGTGGCGGCAATTTTGAAGGCTTGGGGGTGGGCTTAGATGCGAGCCAGCAAGGCTTGGCGATTGCCGGTGACTACCACAGTGGCCCGCTCTCCACCTTGATGCCATTTGGCATTTGGGGTGCCATCAGTTACCTTTGGGTTGCCTTGGCCTCGCTTTTCATCACCTATCGCAATTTTAAATATTGCGATCCGCAGGTGAAGCCTTTCAATGCCTTCCTTTTTGTTTTCACCGTCCAGAGCATCATCGGCTTTCTTTTGTTGGTCGGTGCCTACTCGGAGGCCATCGGCGGCTTCGCCAAGACGGTTGGCTTCAGCATCGCCTTGAACTGGGGCATCTGCGGCCCGCAAACGGCGCCAACCCCGGTCCCGAGCGTCAAACCCCTGCCGCAGCCGCGCGCGCGACTGCTGCCCGCCTGACCGCCAGTGAAACCCCGGCTGCTCGTCCTGGAATTTTGGGGGCTTGGTGATCTGGTCATCGCCACGCCGTTCCTGCGCGCCGCCTCCGAAAAGTTCAGCGTCACCCTCCTCGCCAAACCCTTCGCGGAAGAACTCCGGGCGCGGCTGTGGCCTTCGATCAGGGTGGAGACCTTCACCGCCCCGTGGACCGCTTTTCATGGCAAATATCAGCTGTGGCGATGGCCCCTGGCGGAAATGTCCCGGCTCCGCCGCCGGCTGGTCGCCGAAAAATTTGATGTTGGCGTGTCCGCCCGCTGGGATCCCCGCGATCATCTGTTCCTGAAACTATCCGGCGCCACCGAGCGCCTCGGCTTCTCACGCCTCAAAAGCCGCCGCTATCTCACCCGGGAACTGGCCCGGCCAGAGGCCCTGGCCCATCGCTACGAATTCTGGCGCACCGCCGGCCACGCCCTGGGTTTTGACCTGCCTGCCCGCGAAGATCTCGTGCCGCCGGCGCGCCGCCAGCAATCCGTCGTCCTCATCCACTCTGGCGCGCGTCTGCCCGCCCGCGTCTGGCCCCTCGAAAACTTCCAGCATATCGCCGCCGCGCTCCGCGCAAAAAAAATCACCGTGCAGCTCGCCTGCGACCCTGACCAACTGGCCTGGTGGCAGCGCCACGGCGAACAACCGGCCTGCCCGCGCAGCGTGCCCGATTTGCTCGGCCAGATCGACCACGCGGCCGCTTTCATCGGCAACTGCTCCGGCCCCGGCCATCTCGCGGCCATCTGTGGCGTGCCCACCTTCACCCTCTACGGCCCGTCCTTGCATGAATGGTTCGTCCCCCTCCATCCCGCAGCCGAGATCTTCGAAGGCAAGGCTTGCCCGTACAAGCCGTGTTCGGATTATTGCCGTTACCCGGAGGCATTTTGCCTGGGGGATGTGACCCCAGAAGCGGTCTGGCCGCGCGTGGAAAAATTTACCATCAGGCACCTGGCCACTTCCTCTCCGGGCGATGCCGGAAATCAGCACCCGGCTTGAGATCGATCGGCAAACCCCCGCAACGATTGCCCCTCCGCCCGAAGAGGTTTTCCTTTTGAGGCGCTTGACAACATAACATGAAAATCATTCACTGGCGCGTGTCCGGTATGACCATTTCCATGCCAATGTTTTCCTTATGCTGACAAGCCGTTTAACCTTTATTGCGGAACTGGCCAAGGATAAGCGTGTCTTGGACATCGGATGCGTCAACCATACGCTTTCAACGCGGCAGGCCAAATATTGGCTGCACGGCGTGCTACGCCAGCACGCTTCCCATCTGGTTGGCTTGGATTACGAAAAAGATCCCGTCGAAGCCCTGCGCCAAGAGGGCTACAACGTCGTATGCGCGGATGCGACGGATTTTCAACTGGATGAAAAATTTGATGTGATTGTAGCCGGAGAGATTATCGAGCACCTGACCTGTGCCGCAAAGCTGCTGGAATGCATCAGGCGCCATTTGTTGCCAGGAGGGAAGGTGGTCCTCACGTGTCCGAATGCAAACAACGTCATTTATTTTCTGGAGAACTGTGTTTTTGGACATGAGCGTGACAACACGGACCATACCTGTCTGTTCACGCCCACCACTATGTCTGTCATGCTGCAAAAATGTGGCTACCGGGCGCTGAGCTATCATTTTGTCGCCCAGAACCTGGCATTTTACAAGAACTCAACTCGGGGCAAATTGATCGCCCATGGAATGTGGGGTGTCCAAATGATCGCTGGCACCGTGCGTCCTTCCCTTTGCAGAAACTTCATCACCGTGGCCATGCCGGTGCCTTGAACAAGGGCCGGACCGGGCGTGCCTGCATCTTTTTTGCCAGGTGAAATTGCCGGCCGCGGAGTTCACAACACCGAACGGTAAAAGTCCTCAAACCGGGCGCCGGCGGCTTCAGGCGAACAGGTTTCCGCCACCCACCGGCAGCCGGCGGCTGCAAGCGACTGCCGCAATCGGGCATCATTCATCAACTGCCGCATGGCTCGCGCCAGCGCAATGGACGATAGTGGACTGGCTAGGGCGGCTTGATGGGCAACCATTTCCGGCGCGATGTTGATCTGATCGGAAACAATGGTCGGCAAGCCAAGCCCGATGGCCTCCGCCTGCGCGATGCTGCACGCCTCCCAACGGGAAGGGGAGACAAACGCATCCGCCATTTTCAACGCACTCCACTTGGCCGCGCCTACCAGGGAACCGAGAAAATGAATTTTCTCGTAGCAGCCAAGTTTCTGCGCCAGTTGTCCCAGAAACTCCTGGCCGCCGGCGAAGTCCGGGCCGATCAACAGCAGCCGGCTGTTGGCCGTGCGACAAACTTCAGCGAATGCCCGCACTAAAAAGTCCAGCCCCTTGTGCTGCACGTCCAGCCGGCCGAGGTAGGCGAAAACAAAGGCGTTCGGCGGAATGCCGGCCGTGGCACGCGAGGCCGGGATGATGGCGTCAGGGTTCGGCAGTCGTACCAAGTTCGGCTGAACCAGCACCGGCTTGCGCCACCAAGGCAGGATGAACCGGCTCCGTTCCCGTTCGCGCCGGGTCAGGAAATGCAGCCCGGCCGCCGCCCGGATGAACGGGTTCACGCCATTGAGATAAGTGAATTTTTTCAATGCATGAACCGGCCCGTGAAAATGCAACTGGCCATGCGAGGTGAAGACATACGGCACCGCCTTGTCTTTCAGTGCCCGGGCAATCTGGTCCTGCCAGGGCGACAGCCCGTGAAAATGAAAAACCGTCCGTGGAAACTCCGCCCGCGCCCGTGCCAGGCCACAATAATTGTCCGTCGCCAGGTCAAACTCCTCGATCGGCAGGTGTTCAATCGGCTGCCGCCGGCCGGCGGGAATTTGCGCGTCCACCGGGGAGATCGCGCTGACTTCCAAACCGTGCTGCCGCTGGCATTCCATGAAGGCCATGATGGCATTGCATGGCCCGCAAGACAGGCGTGCCGCGTTCGGAAAAACGTGGACGACGCGGATGCTGGCGTTGGACGACATTTCGGTCATTCTTCCGGCAGAACACAGGCAACTCAATTCAAATCAGGAACCTTCCGCCGGTCCGCGGTCTGTGGCGAAAACCGCGGTCCCGTCAAACAAAACCGTCTTGTGTGGGACCATTGCCGCATGTTTCGCAATCACATGTCGCAATAACATTGTGAATTCCGACCATTTCAGCCAGCATCGTGGCTGGATATTCGGCGCCCGCAACCGGCCGCAGCAGACTTGAGCCGTTTCCTGAAAATGAAAATCCTGGTCAATTGCACCATGCCGTTTGCACTGGCCCATGGCGGACAGGCCATCCAGATCCAGCGCACGCTCGCCGCGCTGGGAGCGATCGGGGTGGAGGCAGAACCGCTCCGCTGGTGGGATGAAGACCAGCGCGGGGACCTCATCCATTTTTTCGGGCTGATGCCCCCCAACCAGATCCGGTTTGCGCAGCAGAAGCAGATCAAGGTCGTCATGGCTGAGTTTCTCACCGCGCAGAGCTCCCATACCGCCGCCCAGCGCCGGGCCCGCCGCGCTTTCCGCTGGGGCGTGGAAACCTTCGCGCCCCGCGCCCTCGTTGACCTGTTCAGTTGGGAAAGCTACCGGCTCGCCGATGCGCTCATCGCCCTCACCGCCCTGGAGCAGCGACTGATGGAATGGAAGTTCAGCGCGGACCCGGAAAAGATCTTCGTCGTGCCCAACGGCGTCGAGGAGATTTTTTTCCAGTCGCCGGGTGCCACCCGCGGCGAATGGCTCGTCTGCACGGCCACCATTACCGAACGCAAACGCGTGCTGGAACTCGCCGCGGCTGCCGTTGCTGCGGAAACCCCGGTGTGGGTCCTGGGCAAGCCCTACGCGGATAATGATCCCTACGCCCAAAAATTCTTCCAGTTCGCCAAAGCCAATCCCAAATTCATCCGCTACGCGGGTGGCGTGGACGATCGCGGGGAACTCGCCAAAATTTACCGCGCCGCCCGCGGCTTTGTGTTGTTGAGCTCCATGGAAAGCCTGAGCCTCTCCGCGCTCGAAGCCGCCGCCTGCGAATGCCCGTTGCTCCTGAGCGACCTGCCCTGGGCGCGCAGCAGCTTCGCCGGCGCGGCGGAGTTCTGCCCCGTGACCGCTTCGGTCGCCACGACCGCCGCCGTGTTGAAAAAATTCTACGCCGCCGCGCCCGGCTTGCCGCGCCCCCCCCGGCCTGCGACGTGGCCGGACGTGGCCCGCCAGCTCCGGGCCATATACGAAAAAGTCCTCGCTGCCCCCGCCAAATGATCAGCGCAGATGTTTGGGGTTACCATTGCCAATTTCCGGTTTCGTAGCCATTATTTCCCGGAGGATTGAATAACTATGAGCATCGCACTTGTCACTGGTTCCGCCGGCCTGATCGGCTCCGAAACATCCAAGCGCTTTCATGCCGAAGGTTACGACATCGTCGGCGTGGACAACGATATGCGGGCGAAATTTTTCGGCGCGGAGGCCTCCACCGCCCTCACCCGCACCAAGCTTGAGAAATCGCTGAAAAACTACCGCCACGAAGCCGTGGACATTCGCGACACCGCGGCGGTCAACGCCGTCTTTGCCAAACTCGGCACCTCCGTCAAAGTCGTCGTCCACACCGCCGCGCAGCCGTCGCATGACTGGGCCGCCCGCGAGCCGCACACGGACTTTGGCGTGAACGCCGTCGGCACCCTGAATGTGCTCGAGGCCGCGCGCCTGCACTGCCCCGAGGCCGTTTTCATCTTCACCAGCACCAACAAGGTCTATGGCGACACCCCGAATCTCCTCCCGTTGCGCGAACTCGATCAGCGCTGGGAGATCGATCCCGCGCACGCCTACCACGAAGGCATCGATGAGACCATGTCCATTGATCAGACCAAGCACTCGCTTTTCGGCGCCAGCAAGGTGGCGGCAGATGTGCTGACGCAGGAATACGGCCGCTACTTCGGCATGAAGACCGCCATCTTCCGCGGCGGCTGCCTCACCGGCCCCGCGCACGCGGGCACGGAGCTGCACGGCTTTCTCGCCTACCTGATGAAATGCACCGCCACCGGCCGCCCCTATCGCGTCTTCGGTTACAAGGGCAAGCAGGTGCGCGACAACATCCACAGCCATGATCTCGTCGAGGCCTTCTGGCAGTTCACCCTGAAGCCGCGCTCCGGTGAAGTATATAACATGGGCGGCAGCCGCCATTCAAACTGCTCCATGCTCGAGGCCATCACGATGTGCGAGGCGATCAGCGGCAGGAAATTGAATTACACCTACGTCGAGGACAACCGCATCGGTGATCACATCTGGTATGTCAGCGACGTGCGGAAGTTCCAAAAACATTATCCCGGCTGGAAATACCAGTTTGATCTGAAGGCGATCCTCCAGCAGATTCACCAGGCCGTCATCGCCGGCTGAACGCACATGAAAATCCTCGTTACCGGCATCTGCGGTTTCGTTGGCAGCACGCTGGCGCGGGCGCTGCTTGCCTCCGCGGAAAATTTGCAGGTGACGGGCGTGGACAACTTCATCCGTCCGGGCAGCGAATTGAACCGGCGCGAGCTCGCAAAACTTGGCGTGCGGATCATCCACGCCGATGTCCGTAGCGCCACAGACTTTGAGACGCTCCCCGCCGCTGATTACGTCATCGATGCCGCCGCGAACCCGAGCGTGCTCGCGGGCGTGGACGGCAAGACCAGCTCGCGCCAGTTGCTGGAACACAATCTCTGGGGCACGGTCAACATCCTGGAATACTGCAAGGCGCATCGCGCCGGCTTGATCTTGTTGAGCACCAGCCGCGTGTATTCCGTGCCGCCGCTGGCCGCGCTGCCCGTGGAAATTCACCTCGGCGCGTTCCGGCCCAAACCCGGCGCGGCGTTGCCGGATGGTCTCACCCCCGCCGGCGTCAGTGAGAAGTTTTCCACCGCGCCCCCGATCTCGCTCTATGGTTCCAGCAAACTGGCGAGCGAGACCATCGCGCTGGAATACGCGGCGACCTTCAATTTCCCTGTCTGGATCAATCGTTGCGGCGTCCTGGCGGGCGCGGGGCAGTTCGGCAAGGCGGATCAGGGGATCTTTTCATTTTGGATCAATGCCCATTTGCGCCGTCGGCCGCTGAAGTACATCGGTTTTGGCGGCGGCGGCCATCAAGTCCGGGACTGCCTGCATCCGCGCGACCTCATGCCGGTGCTGCTGGCGCAGATGAAACATCGCGGTGACGACCAGCCGCGGATCACCAATCTCAGCGGCGGTGCGGCGAACTCCCTGTCGCTCGCCCAGCTCACTGGCTGGTGCGATGCGCATTTCGGCAAGCATGCCATCGCCGGCGATGCGCACCCGCGGCCGTTCGACATCCCGTGGATGGTTCTGGATTCCTCAAGCGCGGCCAGCGCCTGGAACTGGTCGCCCCAAACCCCCGTCTTGCAGGTGCTGGAGGAAATCGCCCGGCACGCGGAACAAAATCCGGACTGGCTGGAAATTTCCGGTTCTTAATGAATCCAATTCGCGCCGGATGCCGCACGCGGCTTTCTTCGCAGATTGCAAAACTCGTCAGCGAGCGGCGGCTTCGGGCATAACCGGGTAGCGGCGATACACGGCGAGCGGGTGGCCGATGAAATAGCCGGCATGAAACCATTTGAGCAACCTTGAAACCCCGGCGCTGGTCTTTGCCTGGCAAGGCGGAGCCGGGAAATCGGCCAACTGGATCCAATGGCCGGCAAAAGAATTTGTAAACCAGGCATACCCGTATTCCTCATCGGGAGTCAAAAATGCCACAGAAACCGCCGCCTTTTCCTGCGGGGTCAGCCGGGCGACAATTTCCGGCGTATAGATCCGGCCAGCCCTGGGCTTCAACGCAAAATATACCTGCGGATCAATAAACACATCCTCGCCCGGTTGCACGATGGCCGTCGCGGCCTGCGCGACGCGATCCGTATACCCGGCAACGTCCGCTCCCCAACCCATCAGGACAAACATGATCCGCCCCGAAACCGCCAATCCCAACACCAGGAGACAACCGGCCAGCCGGGTCTTCCCACCTAAGTTCTCCCAGGATCTTGCAGCGGCGGCCGCGAAGAGAATCATGGCCGGAGCCGCGGTCAGCCAATGGTAGGGTGCCCCAAAATGGCAGAACAAGCCGATGACTATTCCCGGGACCAGCAGCATGATCAAGCCGTACCACAGCAGTTGCCGGCTGGCGCGGGTCAGGTGTTTCCAAGCGGCTCCCAGCAAGGCGGCCGCTGCGATCAACAGCAGAAAATGGGGCCGCCCGAAATAGTAGACAAAGATTTGCCGGGTCATCAGGGCCTGGAATCTTGACCAAAATCCGGACGGAAGCCGGCTGCGTATGTCAGACATGTTCGCCAGCAATCCGTCCCATCCGGCGAAAAATTGGTAATAGGCCAGGATCAGGATGGCCCCGAGGCATCCGCCCGCGATGATGGCGCCCAGCCGGGAATACACCGGCTTTCCGCCCGCCCAGAGCAGCAGCCCCAGCAGCGCCGGCAGGTAGAACGCGTATTGCAACCCCGTGAACGGAAGCAAAACCATGCAGACAAACAGGCCCACACAGGCGGCGGATCGTTTTGGGCTGGTCCAGAAAAATGCGCCCACCGAAAAAAGCAACATGCCCAGCACATCCGGCCGGCCGCACCGGACGCAATAAGAAACCGGATAACCCAGGGAAAGCGCGAACAGAATGGCCAGCCGGATTTTGGGAGAGGGAATCAGATTCAGGCGCTTCACGGAAAACCAGGTGCAAACCAGCGTGAGCGCGATCAAGACACAGTTTAAACTTCTCATCGCCGGGGCGCTCACGCCCCACAGCCACATCCAGGGAACCAGCAGGAAACTATAGGCCGGCATGTTTCCGCCCCAGTAAGCAAAATCTCCCCGCCCGTACCAGACGGTGCTTGTCCAGTGCCCGTGCAGCAGCAAGGATGCGGCCGGATCGGCAAACAGCGCTTCGTCATTCCACGGCACCGGAAACCATCGGAGCGTCAACAGATCCAGGGCCAGTAAAATAAAGACCCAGCCGATGAACGCACGGCTGGCAAGCTGCTCGCCGTTGAGGCCTGAATGTTTTTGCCCGGATATTGCCACGGAAGACGGAGAATTGTTCACTGGGGAATGTTTGGGCCGCATTTATCGGCAATCCGGCGAAAGAATGTGGCAGGCCGGTTCACCTGTCCAGCAGTTTTGCCCGGCACCCGCAGGTTGGTGGCTCACGAGTGGCACCTCCCTATCCCGCCTCCCCCTCCAACACTTCCAAAAATCTTTTTAATGCCGGGTTGCTATCCCGTCGCCGCCACACGGCTCCCGCCGCCCAAGCCGCCGCCTTTTCCGGCAGCGGCTGGATTTTGACGCCCGGGAAACGCCGGGTGGATTGCGACGCCGGCACGATGCACATGCCCATGCCCGACCGCACCAGCGCCAGGGCGGTCGCCAGTTCGGACACTTCCTGCACGATGCGCGGATGAAAGCTGTGCCCGGCGCACAGCGCTAAAATCTTGTCGTACAGGCCCGGCGAGCGTTGCTTGGAGAGCATCACAAACGGCTGGTCCCGGCAATCGTCCAAACTCACGCGGCCGGTCGCCACCGGTCGCGCGGGCGTGACCAGCGCGAGCTGCCCGGAACGGACCGGCAACGCCATCAAATCCCGCGCGGACGCCGGCAACGGCAGCCGCGTAAAACCCACGTCGAGCTGTTCCGCCTGCAGCGCGGCGATTTGTTCGGAGGTGGACATGTCGCGCAACGAGATTTCGATGCCCGGCGCCAGCGTGCGCAGCTTCACCACCAACCGCGGCACCAGTTCCAGCGTGTACGACCCGAAGCCGATCCGCAACTGCCCCGCCTGGCCCGTCGCCGCCTTGCGCGCCTCCACGCCCAGCCGGTCGAACGCATCCACAACCTCCCTTGCCGGCAGGAGAAAGCGCGTGCCGAACGCGCTCAATTTCGTGCCCTGCCGTCCGCGTTCCAGCAACCGTCCACCGAGCGAATCCTCCAGCCGCCGGATCTGCTTGGTCAACGCCGGCTGGCTCAGGTGCAAGACCTGCGCCGCGCGGCCGAAATGCAGGTGCCCCGCCAGGATGACGAACGCCCGCAGTTCCTCGATTCTCATAGCCTGAAGTTATCACCATGATGAATTTATGCCATTGGAATTATGCAAGCTGAACCGGTAGCTTGGGGCGTGAATTTGAAATACGGAGTGCGGCCGTCCCCAGTCGCAGCCATACCCGCAGGCGAGGCGGTTTTGGCAGATACACGCGGCCCGGCTGGTGTAAGTTGCTGCGCCCGGGGACGGGCGCACTCCGGCAGCGGAGTTTTAAAAACACGTTTTAAGACACTATGAAAACTGACTTGCAAAACCGGTTCAAGCTGGCGGCCATCGACCTCGATGGCACGCTGCTCGGGCCCGCCCACGACATCAGCGCGGAGAACCTCCGCGCGGTGCAACGGCTGCAGGCCGCCGGAACGCAGGTGGTGCTCGCCTCCGGCCGGCATTACAACTCCATGTTGAAATACGCCCGCGCCCTGCCCGGCGTGCAATGGATCGTCTCCTGCCAGGGCGGGGAAGTGTCCGATGTGGACCGCCAGACCATTCTCGGCCGCAAATTCCTGGCCGCGGCCGATGTGAAAAAGACCATGGACCAGGGCCGTTGCTTGGGCTTTACGACCATTGCCTACAGCGTGGACGGCGTCGTCACGGATTTCCGGCCGGATACCCAGTCGGATTTTGAGATGAAAGTGTACACGGACCTCGCGGGCCATCGGCCGGACGTGCTCGCAACCCGCGACCTGCTCGCGCGGGACTTGTTCAAGGTGATCTGGATGGGCGAACCCGCCGCGCTGTCCCACCTGTCCCTGGCCGACGTGACTTCGCCGGCGATTCAGGCCGTCCGCACGCACGCGCGCTTTCTGGAATTCATGCCCGTCGCGGCGACCAAGGGTGCCGCCTTGAGACTACTCGCCGCGCGCCTCGGCATCGCCTCATCCGAGGCCGTGGTGTTTGGGGATGGGGACAATGACATTCCGATGTTCGAATGGGCCGGCACCTCCGTGGCGATGCCGCACGGCTGGGCCTTGGCCCTGCGCAGCGCGAAACACGTGGCCCCCGCCGGCCCAGCCGAAACCGCCCTCGCCCGCGGCGTGGATTTGGTCCTCCAGCCAGCGCCGGAATGTGTGCCGGCGGGATCTACCACTTGTTCAAATCTCCAATAAACGCAGAGGTTTGCGACGGTTACTTTCCGGGCATACTGAAGCCGGTGCTTTGTTATTTCTCTCTGCGGCCTCTGCGTATTTCCGGCTTTGTTACTTGGTTCCTTCGTTGTTAACCGATCCCTTCAAAAACAACCCCCCACGATCTCATACGACCGCAACCGGTCTTCCGCCCGGTAACAATCCGTGTGCAAAATCAACTCATCCGCGTTGGTTTGCTGCAGAAAATCCCGCAGCTTGCGCTTCACCGTGCCCGGTCCGCCGACCACCGCCGCCCCCAGATGCGCTTCCACGGCGCGTTGTTCCTCGGCATTCCACAGCCCGGCCATGCTGGCCACCGGCGGCGGGGTGAAGATGGGCTGGCCGCGCACCAGCCGCAAAATTCGTTGCCGCGCCGAAGTGGCCAGATGCGCCGCCTGCTCATCCGACTCCGCCGCCAGCACCGGCAGGCCCACCATTGCGTACGGTTTCGCCAGCGTCGCCGAGGGCTTGAAATATTCCCGGTAAATGGCGAGGGCTTCGAGCAGCATCGCCGGGGCAAATTGGCCGGCGAAGGCGAAGGGCAAGCCCAACGTCGCCGCCAGGTGCGCGCTAAAGGTGCTCGAACCCAGCAACCACACCGGCACATTCGTGCCCCCGCCGGGAACCGCCTGAATGCGCTGGTTCGGTGCCACGGGCCCCAGGAAATAACGCAACTGCTCCAGCAATTCCGGAAAATGGTCGCCCGCACTCGGACTGCGGCCCAGCGCCTGTGCCGTGAACTGGTCACACCCCGCCGCACGGCCCAGGCCCAGATCGATCCGCCCCGGGTAAAGATGTTCCAGCGTGCCGAATTGTTCGGCGATCACCAGCGGCGCATGATTCGGCAGCATGATGCCGCCGGAACCGACCCGGATGGTTTTGGTGCCGCCCGCCACATGGCCGATCAACACCGCCGTCGCCGCGCTGGCGATGCCCGCCATGTTGTGGTGTTCCGCCAGCCAGAACCGCTTGTACCCCCACTGCTCCGCATGTTGCGCCAGGGTGAGCGTGTTGCGAAAACTTTCCGCCACCGACCCGCCTTCACGGATGGAGGCGAGATCGAGCACCGAAAATGGAATGCCGGCGCGGGAGGTCATCGGGTGGCGAGTTCCAACGCCGGATAATCCGTATACCCCGTCGGGCCGGGCGCGAAGAACGTGGCCGGCTCCGCGACATTGAGCGGCGCATGCTGGCGGAAACGTTCCGGCAGGTCCGGATTCGCAATGTAAGGCACGCCAAAGGCGACGGCATCCGCCTCCCCCGCCGCCAACACTTGGTTGGCCGTGGCCTGCGTGAATTTTTCGTTGGCAATGTAAGCGCCGCCAAAAGCCGTTTTCAACTGCGGACCGATCCGGCGTTCGCCCAGCGATTCGCGGGCGCAGATGAAGGCGAGCTTCCGTCGGCCCAGTTCACGCGCCACATGGCTGAACGTGGCCAGCGGATTGGAATCACCCATGTCATGGGCATCGCCGCGCGGCGCGAGGTGCATGCCCACGCGGTCCGCGCCCCAGACGGAGATCACCGCGTCCGTGACTTCCAGCATCAACCGGGCGCGATTTTCCACCGGCCCGCCGTACTCATCCGTGCGCCGGTTGGTCTTGTCCTGCAAAAATTGGTCGAGCAGATAACCGTTGGCCCCATGGATCTCCACGCCGTCGAACCCGGCGAGCTGCGCATTCTCCCCGCCCACCCGGTACGCCTCGATGATCCCGGGAATTTCATCCAGCTCCAGCGCGCGCGGCGTCACAAACGATTTCACCGGCCGGACGAGGCTGACATTTCCCGCCGGCGTGACCGCGCTGGGGGCCACGGGCCGCGCGCCATTCAAGAACAGGGGATCCGAGATGCGCCCGACGTGCCAGAGCTGGAGCAAAATTCGTCCGCCCGCTTCGTGCACCGCCCGGGTGACTTGTTTCCAGCCCTCCACCTGCGCGGCGGACCAGATGCCCGGCGTTTCGGCGTAGCCTACGCCCATGGGCGTGACCGAGGTCGCCTCGGAGAGGATCAGCCCCGCCGAAGCGCGTTGGCGGTAATATTCGGCCATCAAGGCGTTGGGCCGGCGTTCCACCCCGGCGCGGGACCGGGTCAGCGGCGCCATGACGATGCGGTTGGGCAGGGTCCAAGCGCCGATGCGGACGGGATCAAATAATGTGGGCATGTGGCTGTTGGTTTTTAAATTAATGTTCGGCACCGTTCTTTGTTCGATGCATATCGAACTTAACACCGCCTTTCCGGCGCGTCAAAAACTAATTCGACCGTTGTCGAACCAGCCTTTCCGTGGCACAGTGCCGGGAGTGAAGCATTACACCCACCCGGCGATGAGCGAGGTCACGCTGCCCGCGATCATGCAGGCCCTGGCTGATCCGTGCCGGCTGGCCATCGTGCGCGATCTGCAGCAGGCCGGCGGCCGCGCCCTGGCGTGCAATGAAGTCCGGCTGGAGGTTTCGAAGGCGACGCGATCGCATCACTTTGAAGTCCTGCGGTCGGCCGGGATCATTTTCACCGAGATGGAAGGGACCAAGTGCATGACCTCCCTGCGCCGCCGAGAGTTGAATAAGCGATTTCCCGGCCTCCTCAAACTGGTTTCGGCGGGGAAATAAAACATCCCGCCCGGAGCGGGGCGGCCCGTCCCCGCATCGCAGGTTTGGCCCCCGCCAGCACCAACGGTGCGCCGCCATTCCAGCCATCATCCATCTTCCATTCTCCATCCTCGCCAGTCAGCCCTACCCTCCGATCAACACCATGTTCTTCAACGTCGGCGAGGCCACGCCGCCGCGCGCCTCTTCGGTCACGGCGAACTTGCCGGCGACCTTGATGAGCGACTTGGTCTTGAACTCCACGCGCACGTTCCCCTGGTCATCCACGCGGAAGATGCCGGCGTCCACCGGCGTGGTGCCGTTGTCCAGCACCCAGAGCTGATAATCGCGGTCGGCCGGCAGCGGCTTGAGATTTTGCACCACAAACACGCCTTCCTGTTTCGCGTCATCCCACAGCGACACGGCCACGGCCTTGGGCGAATCCGTGAGCAACGAGTTGAGCATCGCAATCCGCAGCCCGGCCAGCCGGTTTGTTTCCTGCAAGGCGAGGACGGTCTGTTGTAAATTATTGGTGGCCGCCTCCAGCGTTTGCACCATTTGGTTCAAATCCGTGATCTGCCGCGCCTGAGCGGTCACCGTTTCGCGCAAGGGTTGCACATGCAGATTCAAAATCACGAGCACGACGACGAGTCCGAAGGCCAGCGACCAGCCCCACCACAAAAACGGCCGCGCGGTTCGCTCCGGCAGCGTCACGATCTTCTGCGGCTCCGCCACCTGCGCCAAAATCTTCGCGCGCAACTGCGGCGGCGGTTCCACCGCCGGGACGGAGCCGGCCAGCGCGCCGGTCGCCACGCTCAAACGCGCGACGCACGCCTGCAATTCGGGATCGGCCGCCATGGTCCGCTTAAATTGCGCCGCTTCTTCCGGTGACAAGGCCCCCAGGACGTGCAGCGAGGCCTGTTCTTCCATGCGTTCGTCGATCATATCAGGCCCTCCAGTTGATCGCGTAGTTTCAGCAGCCCGCGGCGGATGCGCGCCTTGACCGTGCCCAGCGGCTCTTTCAATTGTTCGGAAATCTCATGCTGGGTCAGCCCGGAAAAATAAGCGAGTTCGATGGCCCGGCGCTGTTCGTCCGGCAGCCCGGTGATGGCCGATTGGATGAGCCGCGCCTTGTCCTGTCCGTGAAGCGCTTCATTCGCCGAGTCGCCCGCTTCGGCGGCGATGGCGGATTCCGCCCCGGCCTCGTCCGCCAGACGGCTGCGCCGTTGCGAGGCGCGGATGCGGTCGATGGCCTTGTTGCGGGTGAGCGTGGCCACCCAACTGGCGGCCTTGCCAAGCTTGGGGTCGAAACGCGCCGCCTTTTCCCAGATCTGCAGAAAGGTTTCCTGCAGCACGTCCTGCGCCTCGGTGGGGTCATTGAGAATTTTGCAGGCCACGGAGAACATCAGCGTGGAATGGCGGTCATAGAATTCCGCAAACGCCCCCCGGTCACCCGCCGCGACCCGCCGGAGCAGTTCCGCATCCTTGTCTGGTTCCGTCTCGTCGTTCACACGTTCAAAAAATACCGGCCACGAGCGCCCCCATCTCGCCGGAAAAATGCGAAAGAGGTCGCTGGAATCGTTGCAGGCACACAGGCTCATATCAAACCGGCTGGCAACTGACAAGTTGCCTTGTTAAAGACTAAACGCCTGCCGGGCCTCCGTGGATGCATTTTTTAAAGGGCGGTGTTTTCAAAATACGGGCGTATGGCCGTCCTTGGATGAACTCCGAGCCCCTCCACTATTACTTTAATTAACTGTAAGAATTCCATTTTTTCATTGCATCCAAAATGATTCGGCAGACGATTTAAGCACAGACAGGGAAACCATCCCTGGATAATCATGAAGAATACTGACAACCGTCTGAAACGCGGCCTGGTTTCATTGGCGCACTGGTTTGACACGGATTACGGAAACACCGACCTCGCCGCCATCCGCGCCAAGCCGGACAAGGTGGAATTCATCCGCGTGCTGCCCTTCATCTGCCTGCACCTCGGCTGCCTCGGCGTCCTGCTCGCCGGCTGGAGCTGGTTCGCCGTCGGCACGGCGGTTGTACTGTACCTGGTGCGGATGTTCGCCATCACCGGGTTTTATCACCGCTACTTTTCCCACAAGACGTTTCATACCACGCGTCCGGTGCAATTCCTGTTCGCCATCCTCGGTGCGACCGCCGTGCAGCGCGGCCCGCTGTGGTGGAGCTACCAGCACCGGCATCATCACAAACACTCGGACGAGGAGGAGGACGTCCACTCGCCCAACCGCCGCGGCTTCTGGTGGTCGCATATCGGCTGGATCACCAGCGCGCGGAATTTTCCGACCGATTACTCGCAGGTGCGCGACCTCGCGAGGTTTCCCGAACTGGTGTTCCTGAACCGCTACGATTCCCTGGTGCCCGCGCTGTTCGCCGCGGCGCTGTTCGGCCTGGGCGGTCTGCTTCAGAAATTCGCCCCGTCCCTCGGCGTGACCTCGTGGCAACTGCTCGTCTGGGGCTTTTTTATCAGCACCACGGTGTTGTTCCATGCCACCTCCAGCATCAATTCCCTTGCGCATCTGCTCGGCAAACGCCGTTACGCGACCGAGGACAACAGCCGCAACAGCTTCATTCTCGCGCTCATCACCCTCGGCGAGGGCTGGCACAACAATCACCACCGCTACATGAGCGCCACGCGCCAGGGCTTTTATTGGTGGGAGATCGACATCTCGTACTATCTGCTCAAGAGTCTGTCTTGGACGGGCCTCATCTGGAACCTCAAACCCGTGCCGCTGGCCGCCTATGAAAATCACCATCCGGTTTCCCAGGGAGGCGGCTTGGCACCCGCCCATTCTCCGCGCACGTGAAATCCATCGCCATCATCGGCACGGGCATCGCCGGCCTGGGTTGCGCGCATTTTCTGCACCACCAGTTCGCCCTGACGTTGTACGAAAAAAACGACTATCCGGGCGGGCACACGAACACGGTGTCGGTCGCTGAAGGCCCGCGCATGGTCCCCATCGACACCGGCTTCATGGTTTTCAATGAGGTGACGTATCCGAACCTCACGCGGCTCTTCCGTGACCTGGACGTGGCGACCAAGCCCACGAAAATGTCCTTCAGCGTGCAGCACCTGCCGACCCAGCTTGAATTTTGCGGCACCAGCCTGAACCACATCTTCGCCCAGCGCCGGAACCTCGTCCGGCCGCGCTTCTGGAAATTGGTCCGCCAGATCAACCGCTTCAACACCGAGGCGGTCGAGACCCTGACTTCGCAGAAGCTGACGGAGATGACCCTGGGCGACTACGTCCGCCTCAAAAACTACGGCGACGATTTCCTGAATTTCTACCTCGTGCCGATGAGTTCCGCCGTCTGGTCCACGCCGCCGGCGCTGATGCTGGAATTTCCCGCCGTCACACTGCTCCGCTTTTTTCACAACCACGGTTTTCTTGGGCTGCACACGCAGCATCCGTGGTTGACGGTCGTTGATGGCGCGAAATCCTATGTCGAAAAGATCACCGCGCCTTTCCGCGACCAGATCCGGTTGCGGCGCGGCGCCACGAGCGTCCGGCGCGAAGGCGGCCACGTGAAGGTCACCGATGTCTCCGGCCGGACGGAGACGTATGACCAGGTGATTTTTGCCTGCCACGCGGATGAAACCTTGAAGCTGCTCGCCGATGCGGACCACCGCGAACGGGCCGTGCTCGGCGAATTCAAGTACCAGCCCAACACCGCGCTGCTCCACACCGACGCCTCCGTGATGCCGAAGACTAAATTATGCTGGGCGTCATGGAACTACCGCATCGACCGCGGTGCGGACGGGAAAATTTCGCCCTCGACCGTCTACTGGATGAACAGTTTGCAGGGCGTGTCCGACCGGCAGAATTATTTCGTTTCCATCAACGGCGAGGATTCAGTGAATCCAGCCACCATCCTCAAGCGCATCCAATACGAGCACCCATTGTTCAGCCTGGGGGCGATCCGGGCGCAGGAAAAATTACCCGAACTGAACCAGGCCAAAACCAGCGTGTTTTTTTGCGGCAGTTATTTTAAGTACGGCTTTCATGAGGACGCCTTCACGTCCGCGCTCGAGCTGTGCCGCCGGCTCACGGGGGAAAGGTTCATGGCATGAATTCCTGCCTCTACGAATGTTCCGTGATGCACCACCGGCTCGCGCCGAAGGTCCACCATTTCGCGCACGACCTCTTCATGTTCTACCTCGACTTGGATGAACTGGATGCCGTCGCCAAAAATGTGCTGCTGTTCAGCCACAACCGGAAAAATTTGTACAGCTTCCGCGACGCTGACCACGAACCCGCCGGGGGAACTTTGCTCAAGGAACGCATCCTCGGCTTCCTGCGGCAGCACGGCATCGACCCCGGGCCGTCCAGCCGCGTGATGCTGCTCACACTGCCGCGCGTGGCCGGCTATGTCTTCAATCCCATTTCCGTCTATTATTGTTTCGACCGCGCCGGCCGGCCGGTCTGCTCCGTGGCCGAGGTCGGCAACACCTTTCGCGAGATGAAATTATACCTGCTCCGTCACGAAGAGCTCGCCGCCGGCAACACCTTCGCCAAGGTTGTCCCGAAAAATTTCTACGTCTCGCCCTTCTCGACCCTGGATTTAAATTTTGATTTCCGGCTGAAGATTCCCGGCGACAAACTGAACCTCAAGATTGATGACCGCGACGGCAACCAAAAGATTCTCATCACCACGCTCACGGGCGTACGTGCGGAACTGACCAACCGCAACCTGTGGTGGCTCACATTCCTGTTTCCGCTGGTCACATTGAAGGTCATTTTCCTGATCCACTGGCATGCGCTGCGGCTCTGGCTCAAACGCGTTCCGTTTTACCGCAAGGCGGCGAACCTGCCGCTGCAACAAGAAGTTTTGCGTCCCCACTCAACCCTGGCTACGAGGATCAAATGAACCAAACCACCGCCACCCTGAATCCAGCAAACTCAGCGCTCGTCCATCCGCGCGCCAAAAAATCCGCCGGCTTCTACCAGCGCGCCGTCATGTCGACGCTCGAACAGATGACGCTCGGCTGCCTGCACCTCGAGCTGCCCGACGGCACCCGGCAAACCATCGGCCGCCCGGGCGCCGCGCTGACCGCCAACGTGCGCATCACCAACCGGGAATTTTTCAAGCGCTGCGTGTTATTTGGTGATGTCGGTTTTGGCGAGGCGTACGTGGATGGCGATTGGGACACGGACGACATCACCAAGGTCATTTCGTGGTTCATCCTGAACGTGGAAAATTCGCCGGCGATGTCCGGCGGGCGCGGCAAAAAAATTCTCATCAACTTGCTCGGCTGGCAGAACCGCATCCGCCACCTGCTCCGCCCGAACAGCCTCACCACCAGCCGCCGCAACATCTCCGAGCATTATGACCTGGGGAACGATTTCTATAAATTGTTCCTCGATCCGACGATGACCTATTCGTCCGCGCTGTTCTCGGCGACGGCGCAAACCCTCGAAGCGGCTCAGATTGCCAAGTACGACCGGCTCTGCCGCCAACTGAAGCTCAAGCCCGGCGAGCATGTGTTGGAGATCGGCAGCGGCTGGGGCGGGTTCAGCCGGCACGCCGCCACGCATTACGGCGTCCGCATCACGACCGTGACGATCTCCGAGGAACAGTTCAAATACGCCCGCGACCTGTTTCAAAAGGAAGGCCTGGCCGACCGCGTCGAGATCAAGCTGCAGGATTACCGCCGGCTCGAGGGCAAGTTCGACAAGATTGTTTCCATTGAAATGCTGGAGGCCGTCGGCGATGAATTTCTCGAGACGTACTTCGCCAAGTGCCACGAACTCCTGAAGCCGCACGGCCTGCTGGCGTTGCAGATGATCACCTGTCCCGATTCGCGCCATGATGCGCTGCACAAAAACGTGGACTGGATCCAGAAGCACATTTTTCCCGGCTCGCTGCTGCTCTCCATCCAGCGCGTGAACGAGGCGCTGCGCCGCACCGGCGACCTGTTCTTGTACGATCTGAAGGACCTCGGGCTTTCCTATGCCGAGACCTTGAAACGCTGGCGCGCCACTTTTAATCAAAATGAAACCCCCGTGCGCGCGCTGAAGTTTGACACGCGCTTCATCCGCAAATGGAACTACTACCTGTCCTACTGCGAAGCGGCGTTCGCCATGCGCAACATCAGCGTGGTGCAGGCGGTGTACACGCGGCCCAACAACCAAACGCTGGTTTGGGCGGGCGAAAATTCTGCCGGCGGAGTGCGCCCGTCCCCGGGCGCAGCAACCAGCTCCGGCCATGCCGCAGGAGATTTATGAGTGCGTCCTGCCTTTTGAACCTTGCTGCGGCCGGGGACGGCCGCACTCCGTATTTTGAAAACACACCTTGACCTATGATCTGGTTCCTTCGCATCGCCTTTGCCGGCGTCCTCATCACTATGCTCTGCGCGACGAGCTGGGCGAGCGCCCAGTGTGCGCTCTGGAAAACACCGCACGACGTCGTCATGCATCCGTGGTTCATCGCCACGCTGTTTGATTGCTACTTCGGCTTCCTGACGTTTTACGCGTGGCTGTTCTACAAGGAGCCGGGCTGGCTGGCGCGCATCGGCTGGCTCATCGCCATCCTGCTGCTCGGTAACATTGCCATGTCCACGTACCTGCTCATCACGCTGTTCAAACTGCCGGCGGATGCGCGCGTTGCCCAGGTGTTGATCCGTCAAAAGCATTGATGCATGCGCCATGCCCGACACCACCCATCCATCACGCCTAAGACGTTTCTGGCGGGTGCGCGTCGTCGGCTTGATCGTCGCGCAGTTCACGCAGGGCGTGACCGCGCAAAAAATGGCGCTGACCATCGCGCTGGGCCTCACCCTGGGCCTCTTTCCGATCCTCGGCGCGACGACCACGCTCTGCGCCATCGTGGGCGTCTGGCTGCGGCTCAATCAGCCGGTGATCCAGCTCGTAAACTGGCTCGCGTCGCCGCTGCAGCTCATGTCGATTTTGGTTTTTGTGCGCATCGGCGAATGGCTGCTGCGCGCGCCGCCGGTCAGTTTTTCCATCCCGGAACTGTTCCGGAAATTTCACGTGTCGCCGGTGAAGTTCCTGCACGAGTTCGGGTTGACCGGGCTGCACGGCATCATCGCGTGGCTGGTGATCGCGCCGCTGCTGGCCGCGCTGCTCTATTGGGTGCTGCTGGCACCCTTGAAAAAACTGGCCCGCATGACGGCCCCTAAAAAATTATGAACGAATTCCTCCATGTCTTCGGGCCGGCCTGTGCTTTCGCGGTCGGGTTGATGCTGGTGGTCTGGTGGCTTGCGCTGCGGATCAACAACCTCGGCATCGTGGACATCGCCTGGTCCTACGCGTTCGGGCCGGTGGCGGCTTATTATGCGGCGACGACGCATGGCAATCCCACGCGCCGCTGGCTGATGGCTGGGATGGCCGTGGTCTGGAGCGTCCGCCTCGGGACGTACCTTTATTTCCGCGTCATGGGCCATCATCCGTATGAAGATACGCGCTATGCCGAGATGCGATCGAAGTGGGGCAAAAATCTGAAGCTGCAGGTGCTGTTCTTTTTCCAGCTGCAGGCGCTCCTGGTCGCGTTCCTTTCCGTCCCGTTCCTGGTCGTGTGCCTGAATGACCGGCCCGGCATTTCGGCGGTTGAATGGGCGGGTGTGGCCATCTGGCTGGTCGCCGTTGCGGGTGAAGGGCTGGCGGACTGGCAATTGAAACGGTTCAAGGCCCAAAAAAATCGCGGCCCGGTTTGTCGCACGGGGCTGTGGAACTACTCGCGGCATCCCAATTATTTTTTTGAATGGCTGGTATGGGTGGGGTTCTTTGTATTTGCGCTCGGTTCGCCGCTCGGGTGCGCCACGATCTATTGCCCGGCGCTGATGCTGTTCTTTTTGTTGCGCGTGACGGGCATTCCCCTGACCGAGGCGCTCGCCGTGAAGACCAAGGGCGAGGCGTACCGCGAATACCAGCGCACCACCAGCGGGTTTGTCCCGTGGTTTAAAAAATCCTGAAGCATGACAAATTTTCAAAATCAAAAATCGCGGCTGTCGGAGTGCGCCCGTCCCCGGGCGCAGCAACTCTCGTCCGCCAGGCCGCGCGAAATTTGCGGAAGCTCTCCGCACTTTGGACAGGGCTGCGGCCGGGGACGGCCGCACTCCGGTTTTGAAAAAACACGCTGATTATTTATGCAAGCCGATCAAACCCTCGAACTTAAAGCTGTCCGCCCGAAAGTGCAGGCGCAGACGCCGCGCGCGAACATCTCGCTCGATGCGCTCCTGGAAAAAAACCTCCTGCCGGACTGGCTCATCCGCATCGGCATCCGCCGGCTGCTGCGCGAACGGTTGCGCGCGGAGAACCGGGGCAACGCCGTGGACCAGCAGACGCACCTGTTGCAGCTCATCACCGAACTGAAACAGAGCCCCATCGCCATCGAGACCACGGCGGCCAACACGCAGCATTACGAGGTGCCCACGCGGTTTTATCAGTTGTGCCTCGGCCGGCGGCTGAAATACAGCGGCGCGTACTGGCCGGCCGGCGTGACCACGCTGGACGCCGCCGAAGAGGCCATGCTCAAGCTGACCTGCGCGCGCGCGCAACTGGCGGACGGACAGAGCATCCTGGAACTCGGCTGCGGCTGGGGGTCACTCTCGCTGTGGATGGCGGAAAACTATCCGCACGCACGCATCACCGGCGTCTCCAATTCGGCGACGCAGAAGGTGCACATCGATGCCGAGGCGCAGAAACGCGGCCTGAAAAATCTCCGCATCATCACATGCGACATGAACCGGTTCGACATCGCGGACCAGTTCGACCGCGTGGTGTCGGTGGAGATGTTTGAGCACATGAAAAATTTCGAGCGGCTCATGGCGAACATCGCCCGCTGGCTCAAGCCGGAGGGGAAGTTGTTCGTCCACATTTTCACGCACAAGGAGTATGCCTACCACTTCGTCGCGCGCGATGCGTCGGACTGGATGGCGCGGTATTTTTTCACGGGCGGCATCATGCCGAGCGACGATCTGCTGCTGTATTTCCAAAAAGATTTGAGTTTGGAGAAACACTGGCGCGTGAACGGCACGCATTACCAGCGGACCGCCGAGGCGTGGTTGCAAAACATGGATGCGCATGAGCCGGAGATCCGCCCGTTGTTCGCACAAACGTACGGTGCGGAGAATGAAACACGGTGGTGGGTCTATTGGCGGGTGTTTTACATGGCCTGCGCCGAACTGTGGGGATTTAACGGCGGCGAGGAATGGCTGGTGTCGCACTATCTGTTCCACAAACACTAGCGCACGGCCACCAGACACATAGCAACGCAATTTAAATGGATGTTAATGTGGCCCGTTTTACGCGGGCGTCGGCTGGCCTGGTGCCGGCTTTCCAAAGCCCAGAGGGCTGGAGTGCTCCCAGACGCCGCGCATTTTCGGGCGTCATCGTGCCGCGCGGGGCGGCTGGCCATGGCCGCCATTTTTGCACGCCGCGGAGTGAAAGGTGTAACGAACGTGGCAAGAAATGCATGCCAAACGTTCGATACCGTCGTCTGCCGCTACGCTCGACGACGGGGACGCCGCAGCGCCGGCCGCCACCAGAACGTTCAAGCCGCATTGTATTCGTTCACCCAATCAGAGCGGCTGGTTTTGCGCTGCCAGCAGTTTGTTCACATTCGCAATCACCGCGAACGCATCGGCAACATAAAGCACATCCGCCTTGCCGCGGGCCCAGCCGCAATTGGGGTCGAGGCTGATGGCCCGGCGCTCACCGATGAAACGCCAGCCCACCGTGTGCGGCTCTTCGCCGTGACAGCAGGTGCTCAAACCTTTGGCGTGGCGCGGCGTCGCCCCGGTCTGGCCGATCTGGTTCAGGTGTGACAAAAATGTTAAAACCGCCTGCCCTTCGCCGCCCAAATCCACCAGCGATTTGCTGCTGCCCAGCGATGCGCGCGCTTGTTTGAGAAAATCGAGGATCAACTTCTCCGCCTCCGGCACATGCGTCTGCCCGTCGGCCTGTTTTTTGGTCCAGCCCGCGCCGGTCACGAAGAGCAATTGCGCGTCCGGCCGAATGGTTTGCGCATCGGCCTTCGGCTCCCGTATGCCGGCGACCGTCGTGCGCCGTGCGGCTTCAGTGAGTTCCACGGGAACCATTTCAACCGCCGCCGTGCCCGCGCCACATTCGCACGGTGGCTGGCTGCCGGGATCAATGCCGAGGAACCAAGGTCGCGGGATCCGCGTCAATGCCCCTTCCATGCGCTGCCGGTAATACCAGCGGCTCACGAAAATTTTTCCATCCGCCACCGCCACGCCGGTGACATGCGTATCCGCACGTCCGCCTAGTCGTTGCGCCACGCCGGGCAACACGCGCGCCCAGCGCGAAGTCGCCGGTGCCACGACCACCGTGGCCTGCGCTGCCTTACAGATCGCTTCCGCCGCCGCCGCATCCGTGGCGTAGCGCGCCTGGTTGAAGTCTGCACCCGTGACGCCGAAATATTTGGTTGCCGGACCGGCCGCGATCGAGTTCGCCGCCGCCTGGACATGGTCGCCGATCAAGCCCACGACGAGCTTTGAGCCCGCCAGGGATTTGTGCAAGGTCGCCGCCGTGTGCAGCGCCTCACGCGCCGGAGCCGCCAGGGAGCCGTTCGTTTCGGTGTGAGCCAGAACTAAGATTGTTTCCATGGTATTTAATAAATTGGGGCTGATGCGTGGCTCACTGTTTGATCCATTCAACAATTTCTTTCGCGATGTCGTCCGGCAGCTTGTCCTTCACGACCTGCGTTTCGCGCAGTTGTTTCGGCAGCGCCACGCTGGCGAAGGCCAGGCCGTCACCGGCAAATTTCACCGGCCGGGCTTTTTGCAGTGCCGGCATGACCGAGCGCATGTTGACCATGCCGACCTGCGGATTATTTTTCGGCTCCGGCAAATTGCCGGTGGCCCAGCCAAGCAACGCCGGCGCGCCCGCGCATTTTGAAACTTGATGTTTGCCGCCCTCGATGCGTTCCAAAATTTCCAGCGATCCGTCGACGTTCACCGTGAGCCGGTCCACGCCTTGAAATTGGTCCAGAATGCCCAGGCGTTCGCCGACCATCTGCATCGTCGCCCCCGCGCCGCGCGAGGCGGACTCCCAGCCGCCGAATACCAGCAGCTTGGATTTGTCGAGCCCCGGGATCGCGGCGATGGCCTCGGCCAGCGCCGCCGCCGTATCCGTGGCATCCGTGAACCCGCTGGCCGAACCATCGAGCGCCACCAGTTCAAACGGCACTTTTTGCGCGATGGTCATCATGACCTGTTGCAGCTTGGCCTTGGGTCCCAGGCTGACCAGCCAGACTTTCGAACCGGGCTGGCTTTTCGCCAGAGCGGCGGCTTCATAAAGCGCGTGGCCCGCCCAAGGGTCAAGGACGGCGGGCAGCATCATTTCATTTTTCAGCGCCGGCCCGGCGGGCGAGGCGATGGGTTCCAAAGTTTGCAGCGGATCAGGCACAATGCTGCCGCAGACGACGATTTGATAGGCGGTGCTCATTTATAAAATCAAGGGCTTAGGCTGGTCTCAAAATTTGAAACCTGGGTGGTGGCCGACCGGGCTTCCGGCGGATAGTGGGCGCTCATGATTTCGCGCACCTCTGTCAACCACTGCGCCCGTTGCGCGGGCGTGCTGATGATGACCACGGAAAAGGTCCGGCGCTGCACGCTTTTTACGCCGCACAGGGCGAAAATGCATTTCTTCCAAAGTGTTTCGAGGGGATCGCCGAAGATAGTCCGCTCGCGGTCTTCCGGCGTGTTGGCGGTATTGAATACAATGGCCGACTTCGCCCGGAGCAATCCCTGCGGCACGCCTTCGCCTTTGTCATTGGCCACAAAACGATACGCCACTTCCATCCGCAACACGCGGTCAATCCAACCCTTCAATATCGCCGGCGGCATCCCCCACCAGTTCGGATGCACGATGACGATCCCGTCGGCGGCGGCGATTTCCGCGCAATGCCGCGCAACGACGGGTTCGAGCGGCGCATCCTTTTGGAGTTCGGAGGCTGGTAACAGCGCGGGAAATTGTTCCTGGCAAAGATCGTGAAAAACCACCGCGTGACCATTCTGGCGCAGCCCGTCCGCCGCCGCGCCGGCTATGGCGTGGTTGAAACTGCCCGGATTCGGGTGGGCAAGGATGATGGAGATTTTCATTTAATTCTCCGCCGAGTGCAGCCCGCCCGTGCCGGCGCGGAAGGCGATGTTCATGCGTTCGGGATTTTCCGGATCCGCCTGCGAGCAGTTCCACAGGCACGCGCCGCAATGGACACATTTCTCCCGGTCGAAGGCGGGCACGCCGTTTTCGCCGGGCGTGATGGCCTGGCCGCTGCAGGCCTCGATGCAAATCCGCGCCTCGCATTGCTCGCAGAGTTCGGGGTGTCGGAAGACGACATGGTCCGCGCAGCCGGGCGGCGCCTGCACCTTGCCGCCCATAAGCAGCGCGTCCTGATGCGACACGAGCAATTGTCCATCAAACGGAATCGCGGCCCAGCCGGCCTGGTCCATCAGCGCGCCATGGAGCGACACGCTCTTCGCCTTGCAGGCTTCGCGGAGCTTCGCGATGTCGCCGCGCGCGATGCGACCGGCATAATATTCTTCGAGGCTGGAAATGCGTTTCCAGGGCTGGACCGGTTCCTTGCCCAGCGAAAATTTTCCGTTCGTCAGCCCGGCGAGCGCCATGCCGATCATGCCGGTGGCCACGCCTTTTTGAAATCCGTTGCGGGATTTTTCAGCGATGCGGCCTTCCGTTTCCACCCAACTGGCGCGGCGGCGTTTGACGTAGGTTTCATCAAGGTTTTGCTTGGTGAACGGTTTCTTGGCCTTGAGCAATTCGAGCACGGTCTCGGCGAGTTGCGTGCCGGTGGCCCAGGCTTCGTCCACCCCGGAGCCGGTCAGGACATTCGTGGTGCCGCTGCCTTCGCCGATGCGCGCGTAGCCGTCACCGGTGAGGTGCGGTTCGCCGCGCCGGCCGGATTCTCCAAGCGTTTTGGCACCCCAGGAACGCAGCTTGCCGCCCTGGAGATGGCGCCAGAGATACGGATGCAGCATCCAGTGCTGAAGCTGGCGGTAGGCCGTCCGCACCGGGCTGTCAAACCAAGACGGTACGAAAATGCCGAGCGACGCAACGCGGTCGGGATGGACAT
Source organism: Verrucomicrobiia bacterium (assembly GCA_031290985.1). Taxonomy (GTDB): domain Bacteria; phylum Verrucomicrobiota; class Verrucomicrobiia; order Limisphaerales; family UBA11358; genus UBA11358. The sequence goes on from JARLJW010000041.1 coordinate 34,040, forward strand.
AGAGAAAACCGAAAATCTCCGGCTCGGGATAACCAAACGTGTGCAGCACGGTGCCGGGCTTGAGCGTTGTGTCGGCCGGCAAATCCACGACAAACTTCATGCCCACGGCCCAGTCGCGGATGTGATTGCCATTCGGCAGGCCAAATTCTTCGTCCAGTTGCCGGCCGACCGGACCAAACGGCCCATCGCCGACGACGGTGAGTGCGGCGCGGATGTCCATGCCGGGCGTGAAGCCGTCGGCCGGGTTTCCTTTTTTATCCACGCCTTGATCCAGCAGGCGCACGCCAACAACTTTCTTGTCTTCCACCAGCGCCTGCGCCACGGGTGTGCCGGGCCAGATTTGAACGGTGCCGGTGCTTTGCACCTGCGCGCCGGCCCATTGCATGAACTGGCCCATGGAGAGAATCATGCCGCCGTTCTTGTGCAAAAACGACGGCGTCCACGGCAGGGTCAGCGCCTGATGCTCAAACGGCAGCACACATTTCGCCGTGCGGATCAGCCCGTCCGCGCACCGCAACGCGGCGGAGCGGCGGCTCGCGCCGTGCGGGTCCAGCAGGTAAACAACTTTTTCTTCGCCCACCGGCGCGGCCATCGGGATACCGGCGGTCTGGATTTCAGGGAAGCTCGCGCGCAACGCCCGCGCCCGCGTGACGATGCCGGACACGCCGAAGCCGGTGTCATCCGCGCGTTCGTAACACAGCACCTGCGGCGGCATTCCGGGCAGGACGGCGCTCTCCACGGCGGGCGTGCCGTCGGCGTTGACGAGTTGCCGGGACAGCGTGGTGAGAAATCCCGCCGTGGCCGGGCCGAAGCCGACGCAGACAATGTCCGCATCCATGCGCTGGCGTTCGATTTGAGGTTCTTCGTTCATGGCTTCGTGAATAACGGCAAAGACGCAAAGGCGGTGCTTCCGCTGCTTTGCGCCTTGGCGTGAATCTCAGGCCGGATAATCCAGCGCCTCGCGCGTCATCACCTTGGTCAGCGCGTCGGCGGCACGGTCTTTGGCGAGGCGGCAGCCGGTGAGGCAGCCATCGAGTTTGGCGCGCAGGAGGGCGAATTCTTCCAGGCCGGCAAAGCTCACGCACGGACCGGCTTTGCACGGATGATCTTCGCCGGTTTCCGACACGTCCGAGTACGCGCGGGCGGACCCGTCAATGCCGGGGATCAGGCCTTCGAGCGACGAGAGTTCCTCGGCGCAATAGCAGGCGTGGCAGCTCTTTTGGTTCCACACGGGATGGCGGTTGTAGCCGTGGACAATTTCCGCGCAGACGCGGCCGGTTTCACCGGCGGCGCGGGCGCATTGCACATGGCAGAGGTCGCTGAAGAAGTTCACCGTCCCGGCGAGACCGCCGGCTAGTGCAGGATTTTCCGCGCCCTTGGTGTCGAGTTCCATGACGTCGAGGATGAACTGCCGGGCGGCGAGCAGCCAGCACAAGACATCGGCGAGCGGGAAGGTCACGCCCTGACGGGTCTTGTGATAGAGCTTCGTCCCGTCGGCGTCGGTGGCGGTCTGCACATGGTTGATTGTCCAGAGCCAGAGGCGCATGGCGTTGGCCAGCGCGCACGCGCCGGTGCCGGGCCGCTCGCTGCCGAGCGCGCGCATTTCCTTGATCCACTGGCGGAATTGTGCGAGGAACAGCGCGTTCGTCATCGTCAAGGAAAGTTGCATGCGCTGCACGGCTTCCGGGCCTTCGTAGGTCGCTTCGAGCTGCGCATCCATCCATTTCTGGCCGAGAAATCCCGGGCACTCCTCCGTGACACCGTAGCCGCCCATGAGGCTGACGGCCTCGCGCATCATGTTCGCGCCGTGACCCGTGTTCCAGAGCTTGCACGCGGGGCACAGCACGTTGGCCAGCGAGTCGAGCCGGGCGTATTTCACGAGCAGGTCGTCCGAAGTTTTTCCCGTCTCAAGCAAGGCCAGGGCTTCGTTCTGTGCCCGGGTCATTTCCTTGACCGCGGCGCGGCCGGTCAAATTTTTCTCCGCAAGCAGGCGGTCCTTTTCCCGTTCCAGCGGATCCAGCTCGTCGAACAGGCGCGCGGCCTCGAAGCCGAGCGACGCGCTCGCCTCGCCGGTGGCCCAGACATCCACGAGCCGGAGGAGCGCATCCTCCTTCTGCTGGATGCCCAGTTCGTAACGCGGCGTGCCGGGCGCCCCTTCACCGCCGCGAAAACGCCGGCGCTGGTAGAGGATCACCGGCTCGACCGCGGAAAGCAGCTTGGCGCTCGTCATCAAGCCGACCGTTACGCGGGTGCGGCGGAAAACGGCCTGGATGATTTCGCTGTGGGAGAAATTCGGGATGATGACGCCGTCTTTTACAGTGTAACCTCCAACGATGCGGTGCGCCGGCACCTTCAGGTTGAAGATCGGATCATTCGTCGAGGAAAGCTGATGGACGAGTTTCTTCGTCGGCGTGCCGCGATCCCAGATGCCCGGGTCGCCCTCCTCCAAGATCACCATGCAACTGCCCTTGATGCGCGGGTCGTCCGAATCCACGGCGGCGGTGACGACGTTGGCGAAGCCCATGTTCGTGATGAAGCGCCCGCGCTTCTCCACTTGCAGCAGCGGCTCCTCGCCGTCTTTCCAGCCGGCGACGCGCACCTTGCCGGCGAGCATGCCGGTCTCGACGCCGACGAACGGAATCGGTTCCGTCAGCGCAAACGCCGCGCGGACCTGCTGGCGGTCTTCCCCCGCCTTCACGGGGGCCGCGCCGGCCACGTATTTTTCGCACTGCGCGGGCGTGCCGCGTTCATGGATGGGCGCGAGGCCAAGATTGCCCGCCAGGCTGCCCGTGGCGGCGCCGGCATCCACCCACGCGAGTTCAAACGCGAGGAGCGCGAGCGCCAGATTTTTTGGCCCGGCGATGTAACCGCCCTGTTCCGGCTCCAGCGAGGCGGCGGTGATGCCGCTCTCGTCGTAATACTGGAGCAGGCTGTTTTTCTCCTTCGTCCATTCGTGTGAATTGCGCCCGCCTGCGGCCACGAGCCGGGCGACCGGTCCCCGCGCCACCCCGCGCGCGGATTGCACGAGCATCTGGAGTTCGTAGCGTTCAGTAAATCGCCACATGATCTGGCGGACGTCGTCGGAGGGCAGCGTGGCCAGGGTGGCCGGCGTGGCCGGCGTCCGGGACGGTTTTTTTTCAGCAACGACTTTCATATTTTAAACAGGCGTTTCAAGCAGTGTTGTTTTGGCGGAATTTGAGGAGATGGTTGACGGATTGAAGGGTAGAATCAATGATATTATATTATGCAATTGCTCTTATGAATTAATTAATGTTAATTAACATATCATTGTGCGCCGCAATCACGGGTCGCAGCCAATCGAAGATAGAAGATACCGGTGATGGGAGCCGGAGACGGAATCGACGAGATGGAATGGCCGGTTTGAGCAGGGCCGGCAAAAGCCGGCTCACGGCAAGGATTGAGACGACCCGAAAAATAGGGCAATCTGGTAACCGAAACTTCTTTGTCCGGTGACACTCGCCCTGACGAGTGACTCATTTCTACGCGGCGGCTTGGAGTTTCGCGTGGAGCAGTTCATCGGCGTAGCGCGTGGAAGCTGCTGGATGAGGACCCCGGCAAAGCAGGCAAAGATGCGCCAGTCGCGTTTTTCGTTGGCATCCGCGAGCGTGCCGCGGGAAGGGGGTTGCCGGATGCCTGTATGATGGAGCTTGGGGCCGAAGGGCGCCGAGCAGGTTTTGATATCGCGCGAGCTTTCACGCGACGTCAGTTGGGCGAAGACGGTGCAACCTTCGTTTACAACGTGGAAAACCACCATGATACGGGGGAACGCCTTCGGGAAACGGTCGCAGAATGGAAATCGGGAAAAGCCAAAACAGCAAAGACATTGGTTTTACCGAAGCGAAATCGCTATCATTGAAAATTCAACCGGACAGTGCTGCTCCAATTGGACTCCTTTTTCGTTTTCCTTCACGCCTGCATTCTGCTGGTCGGTCAAAACTAGGGCACGTGTCACCATTGGCGTAAAATAAAACCTTGGGATCCATAAATCTTCCTCCGCGCCCATGGAACCATCGCCCCATAAATCCAGTTTGCACTTTCCCCCATCTTCGCGCATAAATTCCCGATGCTATCACGGGTCATGTCCGCCGCCGTCACGGGGATCGACGCCTACGCCGTCGAGGTCGAGGTCAACTGCGGCTACGGTGAGACCTTCATCGTCCTCGTTGGCCTGCCGGATGCCGCCGTCAAGGAATCCAAGGAACGCGTCTCTACCGCCATGTCCAGTTCCGGCTACAAATTTCCGATGGGCAAGTCCACCATCAACCTCGCCCCCGCCGACGTCAAAAAAGAAGGCCCCAGCTTCGATCTCCCCATCGCCCTCGGCATGTTGGCCGCCAGCGAACAGATCGAGACCGACATGCTCGACCATTTCATTGCCGTCGGCGAACTCGCCCTGACCGGCGGTGTGCGCCCCGTGAAAGGCGTCCTGCCCATCGCCCTGCGCGCCAAGGCCGATGGCAAGATCGGCATCCTCGTCCCCGTGGAAAACGCCGCCGAAGCCGCCGTGGTGAAGGGCCTGCAAGTCATCCCCGTCCAAAACCTTCGCGAAGCCGCGCAATTTCTCGAAGGTGAAATCCGCATCAAGCCCACCAAGGTGGACATCGAAAAAATCTTCGAGCACACCGCGGAAAATGAAAATGATTTTTCGGAAGTCAAAGGCCAGGAGAATGTGAAGCGCGCCCTGGAGATCGCCGCCGCCGGCGGCCACAACTGCCTGTTGATCGGTCCGCCCGGCACCGGCAAATCCATGCTCGCCAAGCGCCTCGCGACCATCCTCCCGCCGCTCACCTTGGATGAGGCGCTGGAGACCACCAAGATCCACAGCATCGTCGGCCTCTTAAAACCGGGTCAGGCGCTCGTGACCCAACGCCCCTTCCGCGCGCCGCACCACACCGCGAGCGACGCGGGCCTGCTGGGCGGCAACATCAATCCCACGCCCGGCGAAATTTCCCTCGCGCACCATGGCGTTCTGTTCCTGGATGAGCTGCCGGAATTCAAGCGCAGCGTGCTGGAGACCATGCGCCAGCCGCTGGAGGAAGGCATCGTCACCATTTCCCGCGCCGCCGGCACCATGACTTTCCCCAGCCAGTTCATGCTCGTCGCCGCCATGAACCCCACGCCCGACGGCAAGATGCCGGGCGAGAGCAAATCGTCCCCACGCGAGATTCAAAATTATCTCGGTCGGATCTCCGGCCCGCTGCTCGACCGCATTGACCTGCACATCGAGGTGCCGCCCGTGAAATTCCGCGAGCTGAGCAATGTGTCGCCCAGCGAAACCTCCGCGCAGATCCGCGCGCGCGTCATCGCCGCACGCAAGCTCCAGACCGCGCGCTTCGCCGGCAAAAAAAACGTCACCTGCAACGCCCGCATGGGCCCGCGCGAATTGAAATCATTTTGCGAACTGGACGAGCCCACGCGCGAATTGTTGAAGCAGGCGATGACCGAATATAATCTCAGCGCCCGCGCCTATGACCGCATCCTGAAAGTCGCCCGCACCATCGCCGACCTGCGCGGCGGCGAAACAATTTCCGCCGATGACATCTCCGAGGCCATCCAATTCCGCGCCCTCGACCGCCAGTTGTGGGGTTAGCCTTCTCCGGGCGCCACTAGCCCGGCCATTCCGGAAGTTGGTCGAGAAAATCTTTGCCCGCCCCGGTGACCCAGACATGCTCCTTGTCAATTTTCGTGGGCGTGAGCGTTCGGCCCTTCACAACGCCCCAGATGGCTCCGCCAAAAAAGGCCACCGCACCCCCCAGCCCCAGCCAGCCCGAGGATATCACGCAGGCGACAATGATCATCACCAGCCCGCCTAGCAGCCCGAGGAAACACACAATGATGGCCACCTTCCGCTGTGTCCGGTGAACTTCACAAAGGCCGATATGCAGCACCGCTTTTTTCCGCACGATCAGGATGACAATTAACAGCACGAGGAGGTTGCACAACAACAGCAGCAGATACGCCGGATGCTGCCAGTAGAGCACGCGTTTGAGCCGGAAACCGTTCGCCGGCGCATTGCATTTCACGCAGCGGTCCGGGAAGGGCGTTTCCGAAACCGTCACGATTTTTTTTCCCTGCCGCCATAACCCCGAACTGCCGGGCGACGCCACGCCCTCAGCCAGACGTTGCAAAAAAACCGGTTTGCACGCGGCGCAAACCAATGACTTGTTCAAGGTGATCAACTGGTCCGGCGGGAAAACCTGGCCACATTCCACGCACTTGTTTCCGAGGAGGCCGGCGGGCAATGCCGACGGCGGCGGCGGTGGTGGTGCGGTGGGTTGTGCGACGGCGAGCGGCTGCCAGTCCGGCATCCCCTCGCGCCAAATCATCGTGGTGCGGTCGATTTTCCCTTCGTGCAACAGCGTTAGCAGCACTTCATCAGATACCGGCCCCTGCTGCTTTCCTTCTGACACATAATACCAAAGCATCTTTGACCATAGCCGGAACCGCGCTGCAAACACAAAACAAAAAACGACACCATCGCCTCTGCGGCACCGTAAAATTTCCGCCGATGACATCTCCGAAGCCATCCAGCTCCGCGCCCTCGACCGCCAGTTGTGGGCTGATTCGTTGCCGCGCCAACTGACGCGATGATTGAAGATTAGGCGGAGTGCCGGAACCCAAAACCGGCACCCCGCCTTCTACTTCGAACGAGACCCAAAACTCGTTCAAATTCTCAGGGCATTGGCCGGTACGATCAACCGCCAGGCGGTGTGATCCGATCCATCGACCAAGGCCGGTTCAGGACGTTGCCTGAACACGTGGCGGTAAATTACCGTCACTCCTACAATAGACACCATGTCGCTAAACCGCGCCGACCGCCTTTTGTCATTTCCCTGATTTATCTTGCATGAACAAAAGATAAGAACGGGCGGCGAATCGAAAAGTCCCCGCGCTTCCGGCCAACAATTGCGCGGATGATCGGCTACGGCGTCGTTGGTTTCAGATCAGCCAGCAGCGTCTGCAGCTCGCGATGATTCACCTTGCCGGTGCCGAGCTTGGGAATTTCCTTCACGGCTTTCAGCTCGCGCGGCACGCTGAGGTTCGTCAATCCCTTCGCTTTGATGGCGTCGCGAATTTCGTCCAGCGTCAGCTTCGGTTCGTTGGACACGGCGATGAGCGCCTCGCCTTTGCCCTCATCGGGGCGCGTGATGATGGCCACCTGGCAGCGCAGACCATATTGCGGAAACGCCCCCGCCAGCGCGTCTTCCACCGCCGTCAGGCTGACCATCTCGCCGCTCACCTTGGCAAAGCGTTTCATCCGCCCGCGAATGTGCAGATAACCTTCGGCATCCACGCTTACGATGTCACCCGTGTCATACCAGCCGCCGAGGGCCAGGAACTTCGCGTTGGCCTCCGCGTTCAAATAGCCTTTCATCACGTTCGGCCCGCGCACGAAAAGCCGTCCGCCTTCCGTCACGCCCTCGACCGGTTCCAGCCGGTATTCCATGCCGAGCAGCAGGCGGCCCACGGAACCGTAGCGCGGTTCCAGCGGCGTGTTGACGCTCACGCACGGGGCGCATTCCGTCGCGCCATAACCTTCGAGGATGCGCACGCCGTATTTCTGCGACCAGGCCAGCGCCGTGGCTTCCTGCAATTTCTCCGCGGCGGCAAACAGATACCTGAGGCTGCGAAAGTCGTAGGGATGCGCCTTGCGCGCGTAACCGTTCAGGAAGGTGTTGGTGCTGAGAAACACCGTGCAGTTCCGGTCATAGAGCACCGACGGCACCATGCGATAGTGCAAGGGCGAGGGATACAGGAAAACATAAAGCCCGCGCATCAGCGGCAGGAATGTCCCCACCGTGAGCCCGAAACTATGAAACAGCGGCAGGCAGTTGAACAGACGGTCCTGGTCGGTGAAATCCGCCACGGCCAGCATCTGCCGGATGTTGGCCAGGATGTTGCCATGCGTCAGTTCCACCCCCTTGGGCATGCCTTCGGAGCCGCTCGTAAAAACGATCACGGCTGTCGCCTCGGCGGCCGGCGCCGGGCCGCTCTCCGATGGCAGATGAAAAACCTGCCGGAGCCACGTGAGAAATTTTTGAGAGCCCGTGATGCCGGCGCGCACGTCTTCGAGATAAACCAGATTGACGCCCGCTTTTACAAAAGCAGCCACGTCCAGCCGGGCGCGTTCCAGAAAGGCGCGCGAGGTGACGATGTGTTTCAACGCGGCGAGTTCCGTGCAGGCCAGCATGGTGGGTATGCCGGAGGAGTAGTTCAGCAGGGCGGGTACTTTGCCCAGGCTCCACAATGCGAGGATGGCCACCGGCGTGGCATTAACATTGGGCAGCAACAGGCCCACGCGTCCGCCGCCCGTCACCTTGCCGCGCAGGGCGTCCGCCAGCACTTCAACTCCCACCATCAGCTTGCGATAGGTCAGCGGCTGCAGCGTCGCGTCTTCCAGGATCACGCGGCCGGGATGTTTCCGGGCGGTTTCCGCCACCGCCGTGAGGACGTTCTGCGCCCCGAACGTCATCTCGACCGCGAACTGCTGCTTCACCATCTGGTCGCGGAGCCAGTTGGCCAGCAGCACCCGCGCGCGGCCGGTGCTGACCTCGCCCAGTTCGGGCGCGGTCAGCGCGGCGCTGAAATGGACGGTCAGTTTTGGAAAATATTTTTTGTCGTTCGGGTTCAGAGAGAACGGCAGGCGTTCGGCCCCGCGCAGGTAGGCGGTGATGACGCGGGCCTTGGTTTTGAAAATCAGAAAGCCCGTGCCGTCGAAAAGTTTCATCAAGTTGCCCGTGCGCGAGAGGCGGCCTTCGGCGAAGAGCACCAGCCGCCCGCCACCCTTCAAAAATTCCGCCATCCGTTTCACCGCGTAAGGCGAACCGGCATCAATGGGGAAAGTATAACGGTTGATCATTATCTTCCGGTGCAGCCAGCTCGTCTGCGCCGTGCTGCTCGAAGTGACAAACTTCCAATCGTCCGCCAGGCAGACCCAAAGCAGCAGCCAGTCAAGCCAGGAGACATGGTCCGGTATCAACAGCACGGGGCCGGGCGTTTTCAACGCGGCCAGGTCGTAAGCCCGGAAGCGAAACAACCCCCGGAGCAAAAGGCGGAAGACAATTTTCATGACTCGGGGAAGTGCATCATTTGGCGGCGGCGGCTTCAAACATAATCTGTTCCCGCGGGCGGCCCGGTTTCGGCGAAACGACGACAGCCTGCAACTCTGCAATGCACGAATTTTAGGCGCTGGTTTAATGGCTGTCCCCCTGCCAGGAACCTTCGCCGACCTTTCAAAAAGACAAATCTGAAGTAGTTTGGAACATGTCAGCCGGTTGTTGCTCTTATTCATGAAACCAAGAACGCCCGTCGGGCGGGATTTGGCCGGCCAGAATTCACAAACAACCGGAGCATAACTATGAAACCAAGGCTCATGAATAATGGGTGGCTGTTCGTGTTCGCATGCCTGTTCACGCCACTCGCGGCAACCTCCGCGACCATCTGGAACGGCCCGCTGACCACCTTCACCCAAGCATCGCCATTCCCCGGCGCGGGCGACCGGGACCAATTGACGGCCAATGTTGCGCTGACTCGGGGAAGCGCCAGCGGAGGAGGCACCGGCGGCATGTTTAACGCCGTCACGGAAGTCTCCTTCACCAAGTTTACCAGCCCCGCCGACACCGAATGGGCCGTGGGATCGCTCGCCAACTATGCCACCCTGAGTTACACCGATTGGACCTCCGTGGGCGGCGGGCGGCCGGTGCAAAACCTGCCCGGTCAGCAACTCGTCGTGCATCTTATTTCCGATGACATTTACCTTTCTCTGCAATTTACCTCTCTGCCTTCCGGCCCCGGTTTTACTTACATTCGTTCCACACCGGCGGCGACCGACGTGCCCCCGACCGTCGCCCTCACCGCCCCCACCAACGGCGCCGCCTTCACCGCCCCGGCCGTGGTTCCCATCACCGCCACTGCGAGCGATTCCGATGGCACCGTCACGAACGTGGCATTTTACGACGGCACCACATTCTTGGGCAGGACCAACAATCCGCCCTACACCGTTACGGCCACCCTTGCCTCCGGCAGCCATGCGCTCACCGCCGTGGCCACCGACAACGCCGGTCTTGCCACCACGTCCGCCGTCGTGAATGTGTCGGTCAGCGCCGTGAACGTGCCGCCCAGCGTGACCATCACCAACCCGCCCGACAACGCCAAATTCGGCAACACCGACACCATCACCATCCAGCTCTCCGCCAGCGATTCGGATGGCAGCGTCACGAACGTCCAGCTCTTCGACGGCACCGTGTTGCTGCGCAGTTATGCCACCGGACCCTATAACTTCTCGGGCACAGTGATCTCCGGCCCCTTCGTGCTGGGCACCAATACCTTGACCGCCGTGGCCACGGATAACCTTGGCGCCACGACGACCTCCGCGCCCGTCCACGTGATCGTTGCCAGATACCTGCCGCCGATTTCGAACGGGACCGTCAACATTCTGCTGCAGCCCGTGGCCACCAATCTCGCCGCGCCCGACTACGCCATCAGCCCACCGGGCGACACCCACCGGTTGTTCGTCGTGGAGCAGAACGGGTTGCTCCGTATCATTCAGGACGGCATCTTGCTGGCCACGCCGGCCCTCGACCTCTCGGCCCGCGTACAGCCACCGCTGGTCGCGTCCAACCCCAACGACGAACGCGGCTTCCTCGGGCTGGCGTTTCATCCCGGCTTCACCAACCCGGCCAGCCCCGGTTATCAAACGCTCTACACCTACAACAGCGAGCAGATACCGGCCGGAACTTCGCCCACTTATGTGGTGCCAAACGGGGCCACAAATAATTACAAAAATGTCCTCAACGAATGGAAGATCTCCACCACGAATGCCAATGTCGTTGATCCAAACTCGCGCCGGGAGGTCATCTCGTTCGGCAAAAACGCCGGCAATCATAACGGCGGCACCTGCACCTTTGGGCCGGATGGCTACCTGTATCTCGCCTTGGGCGATGGCGGCAACGCCAACGATGTCGGACCGAGCCACCTCGTGCCGGGCGGCAACGCCCAGAGCTTGAGCACGCCGCTCGGCAAGATGTTGCGGTTTGACCCGCTTAATCCCGCCCTGACGACCGGCAGCCCAAATCCGGTCAGCACCAACGGACAATATCGCATCCCCACGAGCAACCCGTTCCAAGCGGCCGGCCAGGTGCCGGAGATCTACGCCTACGGATTGCGCAATCCGTACCGGTTTGCCTTCGACCGCGTCACCGGCGACCTGATTGAAGGCGACGTCGGCCAGAACAATATCGAGGAGATCAACCGCATCGTGATGGGCGGCAACTTCGGCTGGGCCGTCAAAGAAGGGGACTTCCTGTTCAACATGACGAACGGCACCGTCGGCACGCCTCCGGGAAATCGCAGCCCGGGTCTCCCGTCGGGTCTGATTGATCCCATTTCCGGCACTTCCGGGACGCTCGAATATGACCACAACGAAGGCATCTCCATCACCGGCGGCTTCGTCTATCGCGGCACCGCTATTCCGGAGCTGGTCGGGAAGTACATCTTCGGCGACCTGGCCTTGGTGGCGACGCCGGTGCGGGCGAACGGCCGCATCTTCTACGCTGACCTGCAGACCGGCCTGATCAAGGCGTTTCCGTTGGCCCAGTTTGGCGGCTCGGCCATTTTGCCGGACGGCCTGACCGTGCATGGCTTTGGCCAGGATGCCGCCGGCGAACTCTACGCCTTGGTGACCAACACATCGGCGAACGGGACCGGCGGGGTGGTGTACAAACTCGTCCCCCTGCGCCTGGCGTTCTCGCGGAACGGCAACCAGCTCGACATCACCTGGCCCACCATCGCCGGCCACTTGGAAACGCAGACCAACAGCCTGGTCGTCGGCCTTGGGGCCAACTGGATCACCGTGCCGGGATCGGCGGCCACCAATCATGTCGTGGTTCCGCTCAACCAGTCCAATGGCAGCGTATTCTATCGCCTTGCGGTGCCGTGAGGGATAATCTTTCGCCGCCTGCGGTCGCGGAATGAACTTCGTTCCGCTGAACCGCCCCGCCCCGCTTCCGGGAGCCGGCTTCCCGCGCCCGCCGTTTCTGCTTGAGCTGTGCGCTGCGCGTCGTAGGCTGCCGACAGTCACAAGGTCGAGATTATGCCTGAACCGAAACCAAATCCCTGGCCGGCGCCGTTGCCGTATGCCGGCAAAAACGAAGTGCGCTTCCACAACCGCGTGTTCGTCCATTTTTCCGGCTGCGATTATTTCCGCCTCGCCCGCGATCCGCGCCTGGCCGCCGCCGCCAAAAAAACCCTCGCGGAAACCGGCTTGAACGTTTCCGCCTCGCGCCTGACCACCGGCAACCGGGAGGTTTACCTCCAGTTGGAGGCCGCCCTGGCCAAATTTTTCCACGCCGGGGCCGCGCTGATCGTATCTGATGGTTATCTCGCGCCGCTGGCCGCGGCGCAGGCGCTCGCCGGCCGTTTCACCCACGCCTTCGTGGATGAACGCTCGCACAATGCCCTGCTCGATGCGGCGCGGATGCTGGATTGCCCCGTGATAAAATTCCCGCATCGCGATGCGGCCGCGCTGAAAAAACTGTTGCAGAAATGCGGGCGCAACGCGCGCGCGCTCATCCTGACCGACGGCATGTTCTCCGGTGACGGAGCCGTGGCCCCCTTGCGCGCGTATCTTAAAATTCTGCCGCGCCCCGGCCTGATTCTCGTGGATGACGCCCACGGCGCGGGCGTGGTGGGCCGGACCGGCCAGGGTTCGTTGGAACACGCCGGCGTGGGCCGCGAGCGCATCATCCAGTGCGGCACCTTGAGCAAGGCCCTCGGCGCCTTCGGCGGCGTCGTGCTGTCCTCGGTCGCCGTGCGGGAACAGATCATGGCGCACAGCCGCTCCTTTGTGGGCACCACCCCGCTGCCGCCGCCGCTGGCCGGCGCGGCGCTCGCTTCGGTAAAGATATTGAGCCGCGACACCGCGCGCCGGAAACGGCTGTTCGCCAACCTGTCGTGGCTGCGCACGCGGCTGCGGACAGCCGGTTGGGAAATTGCCGAGACACCCGGCGCCATCGTGCGTTTGCCCGACTTGAGCGATGCCGAAGCCGCCCGCCTGAAAAAAAACCTGCTCGCCGCCGGCATCTATCCGCCGTTCGTGAAATACGGCGCCGTCGCGCGCGGCACGTTCCGGTTTGTCATCTCCAGCGAGCACACGCGCGCGCAACTGAACAAGCTGGCTGGCGTGCTCGGCCATTTTATTTCAACTGCACGTTGAATCCGCCGCCCGCCGCGATCTTTTCCAGGCTGCCCTCATAAAACATTTCGCGGAACTCCATGGTTTCCAGCACATGCTTTTCCGGCTCATGCCGCACCAAGTATTTCAGCTCGTCAATGTTTTGCGACCAGCGGAAGCCGTTGCCGAACTCCAGACCCGCGAACTGCGTCTTGTAGAGCGCACGTTCCGAATAGCATGTGCCGAGGTACAGATGGGTGAATTTTTGTTCCGCAAAATACGCCATCGCCGTGGTCATCAGGTACAGGCCCAGGCTGCGGTTGGCGTGGTTCAGGTCGTAGAAAGAGTAGCGGTAGAACGCCACGCGCGGCGCGTCTAAATACAGCAGCACCACGCCCACCTCCGCGCCCGTGGCCGTTTCATTGAAGAGCATCAGGTGCGTGGCCAGCGGTGAATTGAACAGCAGCTCCAGTCGTTCCGGCGGCATCACGCCCGCGCCGTAGCGGACCTCCGCGTACTTCAGGAAAAACTCCTTCCGCGCCGCCGTGAGCTCGAACTCCGCGCGCGGCACCAGCTTCATCGTGATCCCTTCACCCTTGCGCAGGATGCGGCGGTTTTCCGAGGAGGGCTTGAACTTCGCCAGGTCCACGCGGAGGTTGCGGCAGAGGTAAAACAGGTCCAGCCCCTTCGCCGACGGCAGGAACCCGGCGTTGAAAAGATCCGCCGGCGCCTCCCCCGCCTCCGGCAGCGCCCAGACGACATAGGGATAAAGATACCGGCTGTAATCAGCCGCGGATTCGGAAAAAAGTAATTTCATGAAATGACGCCTACAAATTAACATTGGCAGCCACGGGGCCCGCCGCGTGCTGATCTGTGTCCCGCGGTGAAATTCGCGTCTCACCCTGGTCCGGATGGTTCACGGCCTTGCGGCGCAGCCGCAGCCGCCAGTTCGTCAGCACGTCATACGTCACGGAATTTTTCAGCTTCGCGATGTCGCGCACCGAAATCTCCTCGCCCCCCTGCCGGCCCATCAGCACCGCCTCGTCCCACATCCGCGCCTGCGGAATGTCCGTGATGTCCACCGTGATGGCGTCCATCGCCACCCCGCCGACCAGCGGCGCGCGCCGGCCGTGGATGAGCGCGCCGCCCTCGTTGCGCACGCGCGGGAAACCGTCGCCGTACCCGATGGGCAGCACCGCGATCCGCCGCTCGCTCGTCGCCGTGTAACGCATCGCGTAGCCGACGCTTTCGCCGGGCTTCACCGTCTGGATCGCCGCGATCTTCGCCTTCACCGACATCACCGGCTCGATGCCCGGTATCCGGCGGCAGACCAGCGAGGGATAGACGCCGTGCATCAGGAGCCCCGCCCGCACCATGTCGCGATGCGCGTGCGGCAGGTCCAAAATGCCGCCGCTGTTGCAGATATGTTTCAGCGGAACGAAAATCCCTTTTTGCTCCAGCGCCCGGACCACCTCGTCAAAACGCGCGGCCTGCAGGTTCGCAAACGTCTTGTCCGCCTCGTCCGACTGCGCGAAGTGGGTCATCATGCCCTCGAGCACGAGCGATTTCTCCGCGAGAATCAGTTCAATGAGCGGGAGCGCCTCATCCCAGCGCACCCCATAGCGGCTCATGCCGGTATTGATCTTCAGATGCACCGGCACGCGCTTCTCAAAACCGGCGGCGATGCGGGCGAGCGCACGGACATTGTGCGGTTCATTGACGCAAACCGTCAGGTCGTGGGCCACGCACCATTCCAGCTCGGCCTCCTGCCGTTCGCCGAGCAGCAGCAACGGCGCGGTGATGCCGGCGTCGCGCAAGATCATGGCCTCCTCCAGCGTGCTCAGGCCGCAGCCCCACGCGCCCGTGGCCAGCGCGGCCGACGCCACATCCAGCGCGCCGTGACCGTACGCCTCGTCCTTCACCACGGCCAGAAATTTAACGTCCCGGGGCAGGTCGCCGCGGATGAGCTGCAGGTTGCGCCGCAAACGGCCCAGGTCGATCTCGGCCCACGCCGGACGCTGCGGAAAATTGTGCGAATTAAAATTCATCAGTCAGGAAAAAATCTAAACCACCATGCCGGTAATGCACATTAAAAATTGCCGGACATTAATCACCCCGTTTGCGCGACCTTCTCCGAACACGCGGTGCGATGCTCCCCCCGTTTCGGCTCCGGCGCAGGGCAGGCTTTCGAGCCTGCCGGTGCTGGCGACTTTCCAGTCGCCAGTTCACATCCTCCCTTCGGAACGCCGAGCTCCAGCTCGCCACGATCCGGCTGCCATTGGCTGGCAGGGACATCACGTGGTGGCCGACTGCCAAGTCCCTCCTCCAGCCCCGGCTTCTCGCAGCGTAAGGCCAGTCCGGCACGGACCCGGTCAAATTCCAGCCGTTGCGCGAGCTGTTCCC
>JARLJW010000042.1 GCA_031290985.1 Verrucomicrobiia bacterium
CAAACCTCACCCGCTGCTGAACAAACCGCGCCGCCAATTCGTGGAAATCTCGCATCGCAGCAGATATTGGAAAGGCAGACCACGCAATTATCATGGCCTTAACTAAGGGCCATTCGTGTCAGTCCTCACTATTGACACAAATTCATTTCCAAGGTTTTTCACGCAACCGGTTTGAGACATACGTCCAACTGCCCATCGGCAACCGCCGGGCAATCCAAGCCAGGGTCATCGTCGTTTCCGCCCAGCCTTCACCAACTTCCTGCCGTCCCGCTCCATGGCGGCCGCTGCCAACCCGCTCGCCCAAGGGGCTGATACCAATTCTCGGAGATAACCGGTAAAAAGGCTGGCGACCGGCGGTTGTAGCGGCGGGCATCCTGCCTGCCGTAGAGCCGGGCTTCCAGCCCCGCGGATGAAACGCCACGGGGCGACCAAGCGCGTTGGCAGGTTCAAATGACGTCGCTGGCACCACGCCGTTTTTGGGCGACCACAGGTCCGGCCTTGGAACATACCGATAGTCATCGGGAAATCGTATGACTCATGGGTTTATCGCTGTATCGCTCCGCAGGCTCCGCAATATCTCAGCGTGGCCAGCCAGCACAAATAAAATAAAAAAAGAGCCGGGACTTTCGTCCCGGCTCCTGCTGATTCAATAATTTTTTACGTGCGCGCCGCCGGCTTCTTCGCCGCCTGGTCGAGGATCGTCGTCAACACGCTGTTCGGCACCTGCGCAAAGCTCAATGGCTCCATTGAGTAGGACGCGCGGCCCTTCGAGAGCGAACGGATCGCCGTCGCGTACCCGAACATTTCCGCCAGCGGCACCTGCGCGTTGAGAATGGTCTGCCCATTCTTCGCCTCGATGCTGACGATGGTGCCGCGGCGACGGTTGATGTCACCGAGCAAATCGCCCTGGTATTCATCCGGCGTCGTGCATTCCACCTTCATCAGCGGTTCCAGCAGGATCGGGCCCGCCTTCTTGAAGGCGTCTTTCAAGGCAAAAATGCCGGCCATGCGGAACGCCAGTTCGTTCGAGTCAACTTCGTGGAACGAGCCGTCCACCACCTCGACCTTGATGTCGATGACCTGGTAGCCGCAGTACACGCCGCCCTTGATGGCTTCTTCGATGCCCGCGATGACCGCCGGAATGTATTCCTTCGGGATGGTGCCGCCGACGATCTCGTCGATGACTTCCACGCCCTTGCCCTTTTCATTCGGCGCCACCGTGATGCACGCGTGGCCGTATTGGCCTTTGCCACCCGACTGGCGGATGAACTTGCCTTCGCCCTCGGCGCTCTTGGTGATCGTTTCCCGGTACGCAATCTGCGGCGCACCCGTGTTCGCCTCCACCTTGAACTCGCGCTTGAGGCGGTCGATGATGATTTCCAGGTGCAGCTCACCCATGCCCGCGATGATGAGCTGGCTGGTCTCTTCGTTCGTGAAGCAGCGGAACGTCGGATCTTCTTCCGCGAGCCGTTGCAGGCCTTCGGACAATTTGTCGCGGTCCTGCTTGGTCTTCGGTTCCACGGCCATCGAGATGACCGGTTCCGGGAACGTCGGCGGTTCCAGCGTCACGTCGTAATCTTCATTGCACAACGTGTCACCCGTGGTGATGTTGCGCAGACCCACCAGCGCGGCGATGTCGCCCGCGAACACCTCGTTGATGTCCTTGCGTTCGCTGCCCTGGATGACCATGAGACGGCTCACGCGTTCACGTTTGCGCGTGCGCGGATTGTAAATGTTGTCGCCTTTTTTCAGGTGACCGGAATAAACGCGGAAAAACACCAGCTTGCCCGCGTACGGATCCGTCCAGAGCTTGAACGCCAGCGAGCAGAACTTCTCGTTGTCCGTCGTCGGCACTTTGACGACCACGTCGGTGCCGAGCTCATGGCCTTCCGCGCCCGGAATGTCCAGCGGGCTGGGCAGGTAATCAATGACGGCATCGACCAACACCTGCACGCCTTTTTTCTTGAACGCCGAGCCGCACAGCACCGGCACCAGTTCGATCTTGCAGGTGAGACGGCGGATCGCCGCCTTCAGCACCGCCGGGGTGATGGGCTTCTCTTCCAGGACCAAACCGGCGATCTCGTCGTCCTTGTTGGAGACGGCGTCAATCAATTCCGCCAGCGCGGCCGCGGCCTTTTCCTTGTACTGGGCCGGGATCTCCATGATCTCGTAATTCAGGCCTTCGTTGGCCTCGGTCGGACCCCAGTTGATGGCCTTCTGGTTGACGACGTCGATGACGCCTTCAAAGCCGCCTTCAATGATCTTGTTTTCCGCCTCGGTCGGACCGGCGCCGATGGGCAGGAAAATCGGGAACGCATACGCGCGCAGTTTCGTGCGCATGTCATTCAAGGCGTTGTCGAAATTCGCGCCGATGCGGTCCATCTTGTTGACGAACGCGATGCGCGGCACGTTGTACTTCGTCGCCTGGCGCCAGACGGTTTCCGATTGCGGCTGCACGCCGGCCACGCCGCAGAACACGGCCACGGCCCCGTCCAGCACGCGCATGGAACGTTCGACTTCCGCGGTGAAGTCCACGTGTCCCGGCGTATCAATGATGTTGATGCGGTGCGGGACGTTGTTGAACGCCTTGAAAATCTTGTCTTCGCCCGGCTTGGCCGTCTTCTGGGTCCAGAAGCAGGTCACGGCGGCGGAGGTGATCGTGATGCCGCGCTCCTTCTCCTGTTCCATCCAGTCCGTCACGGTGTTGCCGTCATCGACGTCACCGATCTTGTGGATCAGGCCGGTGTAAAACAAAATACGCTCGGTCGTCGTCGTCTTGCCCGCGTCAATGTGCGCGGCAATGCCGATGTTACGGGTGCGTTCTAGGGTGTATTCGCGGTTGGGCGAATTGACTGGTTTGGCATCACTCATAAAATCAAAAACGTTTTAAAATCTGCAATTTTGGGAACTTAAAAAAGTCCTCCGCTAAGGGACAAAATGGAGCGTGGATAATACGCGGAAATACCACCGAGGCAATCAATTTCTAAGGCGAAATTTGGGCGGGTGCAAACCCTGCCCGGGCGGGGAGATGGGACATTTGGAGATCACCGGCCTTCGCTCCAACATCAGCCGGAAACCGTGAAGGTGTCACCAACATCAACCCCGTTCTGGCCGGAACGACAATAAATCGTCCGCCCAAGCCGCGGCGTTCTGGATGTTGATCACATTCATAATATTGGCGGCGGATGTCCTGTCACGAAGCATCGCGCGCACCGGCAACATCAATACACCATGTCCCCCCAACATTCAAGCCCGCCTTAAAAATCGTCCTCGTCCTCGTCCTCGAATTACCACCCGCTGGCCGGTTCGTCACCAGGGGGATTCAAATTCAGAACGGAGCGCGGCTGTCTCCCGCTCCGGGCGGGACCAGCCGCAGCACGTCGCAACCTCCGAAAGCCCTCGTACCCGCCGCACGCTGCGACCGCCCCTGCGGGCACAGCCGCGCTCCGCCACCCCCGGAGTGCGCCCGTCCTCGGGCGCAGCAACTTTCGTCTACCAGGCCGCGTGAAATGTACGGAAGCCCTCCGCACTTTGGACATTGCTGCGCCCGGGACGGCCGCACTCCGTAATCAAAA
>JARLJW010000006.1 GCA_031290985.1 Verrucomicrobiia bacterium
AACGGCTAACCCCGCTTGCCGCCGCCAGGAAAACGTTTCAACCCTCGGACCCGGACGGAAAGGAAAAACCGAAAAACACTTCTAATAAAAAAACAAGAAATCGCTCCGGTCGCGCTTGACACAACTCATAGCAGTGCGGTGATTTCTGTGCAGATCGGCCGGCCGCCGGTCATTGTGACTGCACCGGCTGGGCAAACCGTGACCAATGGGGCGAAGTTCGCGTTGAGTGCGGTGGCCACCGGGGTCGGACCGCTGGCATACCAATGGCGGTTGAATGGAACCAATATTTCGAACTATGTCATCACGACCGTTGCTGGCATTGGGACAGCGACTTTTTCCGGCGATGGCGGCAAGGCTACGAATGCGGGTCTTTATTATCCCCAAGGTGTCACGTTTGACAAGGCCGGCAACCTGTATATCGCAGACGACGACAATAACCGCGTGCGTAAGGTGGACACGAATGGAATCATTACGACCGTGGTGGGCAATGGCGGCAGCGTTTTTTCTGGTGATGGCGGGCTTGCGACCAGCGCCGGCGTCTATTGGCCGAACCATGTTGCTTTTGACGCGCAAGGCAACTTTTATATCGCCTCGGTCCTGCATTACAGAATCCGCAAAGTAGATACCAAGGGGATCATCACGACAGTGGCGGGAACGGGTTCTATGAACCCGGTCATCGATGGTGGTCCTGCCACCAACTCGGCGCTGTTTGATCCCATAAACGTTGCGTTTGACCCCGCCGGCAACTGGTACATCTGCGACCTGCACCATTTTCGAATCCGCAAAGTGGATACCAACGGAATTATCACCACGGTGGCGGGAAATGGAGTGGGAAATTATGCGGGTGATGGAGGTGCGGCTACGAACGCCAGTCTCAGGGCGCCGCAATCCGTGAGCCTTGACGCCGCAGGCAATCTGTTGATTGCTGATTCGCTGTGCAACCGCGTCCGGAAAGTGGATGCGGATGGCATCATCACCTCGGTGGCGGGAAATAATTCCGGAACGTTTGCCGGTGATGGAAACCAGGCAACGAATGCGAGCCTGAACTCACCCTGGTTTGCTGCAGTCGATGCCTATGGCAATCTGTTTATCGCTGATTACGGCAACAACCGAATTCGTAAAGTGGACGTGAATGGAGTCATCAGCACTGTTGCTGGGAAGGGAACCGCTGCTTATTCAGGGGATGGCGGGTCCGCCACGGATGCAAGCCTGAACGGTCCTGCCTGTGTTGCCTTTGATGCGGCTGGCGATTTATACATAGCCGACTGGCACAACAACCGGGTTCGCAAGGTCTATTTGAACGGGTATCCAACGTTAACCAGAAGCAATATCAATGCGACGGCTGCTGGAGACTACACAGTGGTGGTTTCCGGCCAGTTTGGCAGCGTGACGAGTGCGGTGGCAAGTGTTTCGGTCATCGTTCCCAAACCTCAAATTATCGCAACTGGCACAAGCTTCGGGTTTCTAACCAACTATTTCGGTTTTAAATATGATGGCGTGGTTGGCCAGACAATCATTGTGGATGGTTCCACGAATCTGACGACTTGGATTCCATTGATTACCAATACCCTTGCCAGCACCAATGCCGTTTACTTTTTCGATCCAGTTTCAACCAACTATTTGTGGCGTTTTTACCGGGCTAGATCGCCTTGACCAAAGCCATTGTGGGCTTTCCGCCAAAAACGGCATGAAAGATATTCCCGCGCACCTGGAGGAGCCAGCGGCAAGCGCAAGTATTGAGGCCGGTTTTATTAGGGCTATCCGCCTCCAACCATCTGGCACCGGCCTGAATGCTTTTCACACCGGCTTTTCCGGGAGCGCAAGGCCTTGCAGCGCGTTCATCGTCGCCGTCTTGTAAAGCCCGCCCAGCGTCGGCACATTGAAACAGGCATCGAGGAAGATGCTGGCCGTGGCATTGGCCAGCATCGCCATCAAACCGATGTGGACGACTTCCGTCGCCAGTTCGCCCATGATGTGCACGCCCAATAATTTCTGATCGTCCCGGCGGAAGAGCAGCTTCAGAAAGCCGTCCTGGTCGCCGATGATCCGGCCCCGGGCATTGTCCCGGTAGTGTGCGCGCCCAACAATGTAATCGATGCCCTGCTTTTTGAGCGCCGCTTCCGTCTCTCCGACCATGCTGGCCTCGGGAATGGTGTAGATGCCGTTCGGCAGGAGCGGCGACAGGACGCCGCCCCCGCGGCCAAACGCATGGCGCATGGCGCAGCGTGCCTGCTCCATGCTCGTCGAGGCCAGCGCGGGGAAACCGATGACATCGCCCGCGGCGTAGATGTTTTCCACGTTGGTCTGAAATTTTTCGTTCACCGGAACCAGCCCGCGCGCGCCGGTTTTCACACCGGCCAGCTCGAGCCCCAGCGTGGCCGTATTGCTCTGCCGGCCCGCCGCCACCAACACGGCATCCGCCAGCAGCACCGCCCCGGACGAGAGTTCGAGCCGGACGCTGGAATCTTGAGGCCCGCATTTCAAAACCGTTTCTTTCCAACGCAAAACAATGCCGCTGCTTTCCAGCGCTTTCGCCAGCGCCTGGGAGACTTCCGCATCCAAAAACGGCAGCAATACGTCACGCCCATCCACGATCTGCACCGCCGCGCCGAGGGCGCGGAAGGTGCAGGCGTATTCCGCCCCGATCACCCCCGCGCCGATGACCACCAAATTCTTGGGGATGCGTTCGAGTTTGAGGATGGTATCCGAATCATAAATGGCCCCTTGGCCAAACGGAAAAATGGCCGGACGCACCGGCGCGGAGCCGGTGGCGATCAGGATCTTTTCTCCGCGCAACCGGATTTCCTCCGCCGGCGCGGGTGGCTGGCCCTTTGGATCCATTGATCCGAGTTGGACCCGGATGGTGTGGGCATCGACAAAACTGCAGGTTCCGCAGTAAATCGTGGCCTGCAGGCCTTTCAACCGTTCCGTGATGGTTTTATGAAAGGCGTCCTGAACGTGCAATTCGTGGCCCAAGAAATCCGCGACCGTCACTTCCCGGCGCACGGAAAGATCCACGCCGTACAGGTTACGCGACTGAATGCCGGAGAGGGCGAGCGCCGTCTCGCGCAACGTTTTGCTGGGCACGGTTCCGGTGTTGATGCCGGCGCCTCCGATATCCGCATGATTGTCCACCAGCGCCACGCGTTTGCCAAAGCCCGCCGCCGTGGTTGCGGCGGCAATCCCGGCCGGGCCACCACCGATCACCACGAGGTCGAAAGTGTTCAATTCATTGGTCATGATCTTTAGTTTGAACCGGCATTTCCTGCCATGGTCACAACCTTTAGCACTCAAATGTTGGAAGTCCAAAAATATCTCACGCTTTTGTCTGGTTTTTTTGGCGGCGGCGGGCTTTTAGCGACCGGCCAGCGGATATCCCCATAAAAGTTATTCACCGGCGGAAATCGACCGGATTTTTGCCCGTTTTTACCGGGGCGCCCGTGTGAATCCCATTGATTTCATTTGTGAATATCTTGATTGCAACTTTTTCGCAAAATTTTCTTGAAACATACAACGGGTGGTAGCATGATGGCGCTCGTTCCCCAATTAGTGGGGGAGAGGCGGTTTTTACAAAAAAATCATTTTTCTCCATAATTGGGCGGGTTTTTCGCGACTTTTGTGCGCTTCTGCCGCTTATGAAGCCGCCAAGAGTTAACTCAAATTCAACTTTAATATAAACCATGATTGATGCACGTGAGGATGTTTCGACGTCGGCTGGTACCGCCGCTCGTCGCCGGACTGAGAAAGTTTCAAATACACGGGGTATGAAACCGAAACCCGCCAAGGCCAAAAAGTATCTGCCGATCGCCCGGGTGTTTAGCGATGCCAAGGTGAAGCCTTTTGACCAGATCGAATGGGACAAGCGCACCGCTGAAATCACCGACGACGCCGGCAAGGTGATCTTTAAACAGGAAAATGTCGAGGTGCCGAAATCCTGGTCGGTGCTGGCCACCAAGGTCGTCGTTTCCAAATATTTTTACGGCGAACAGAACACCTCCGAGCGCGAAACGTCCGTGCGCCAGCTCATTCACCGCATTTCCCGGACCATCTCCGACTGGGGCATCGCGGACGGCTATTTCAGCAAGGCGGATGGCGAAATCTTTTACGAGGAGCTGACCTGGCTGTGCTTGAACCAGTACGGCGCGTTCAATTCGCCGGTGTGGTTCAATGTCGGCCTGCATCATCAATACGGCGTCGGCAAAAAGTCCGGCCGGGGCAACTGGTTCTACAACCCGGCCACCGGCGAGGCGGAACGCGCCTCGACCCAGTACGAATATCCGCAGGGCAGCGCGTGCTTCATCCAAAGCGTGGAAGACAACATGGAAGACATCATGCACCTGGCTTACAGCGAGGCGATGCTCTTCAAGTACGGTTCCGGCACCGGCACCGACCTGTCCCCGATCCGTTCCAGCCGCGAGAAATTGAGCGGCGGCGGCCGGCCGAGCGGTCCGATGAGCTTTCTGAAGGTGTATGACCAGGTGGCAAACGTCGTGAAGTCCGGCGGCAAGACGCGCCGGGCGGCCAAGATGAACACGCTGCGCGACTGGCACGGCGACATCGAGGAATTCATCGACGCCAAGCAGAAGGAAGAAAAGAAGGCCTGGGCGTTGATCGAGCAGGGCTATGACGGTTCTTAC
The DNA here is from genome assembly GCA_031290985.1 of Verrucomicrobiia bacterium. Classification (GTDB taxonomy): domain Bacteria; phylum Verrucomicrobiota; class Verrucomicrobiia; order Limisphaerales; family UBA11358; genus UBA11358. The sequence goes on from JARLJW010000006.1 coordinate 4,638, forward strand.
AACGGCGATGCCTATGGCAGCGTGATGTACCAGAACGAAAACCTTTCCGTCCGCGCGAGCGACGAGTTTTTTGAAGCGGCCCTGGCCGGCAAGGAATGGTGGACCCGCTCGGTGTGCGGCAACAAGCCCCTGCAAAAGAAGGACGCAGCGACCCTGTTGAACAAGATCGCGGAAGGCACGCACATTTGCGGCGACCCCGGCATCCAGTACGACGGCGCCATCCAGAAGTGGCATACCTGCAAAGGCACGGAGCCGATCCACTCCACCAACCCTTGCAGCGAATACGTTTTCGTCAACAACACCGCCTGCAACCTGGCTTCATTGAACCTCATGAAGTTCAAGCGCGAGGACAATAAGTTCGACATCGAACGCTTCAAGGCCGCCGTCCGCATTTTCATCACCGCGCAGGAAATCCTCGTGGACAATGCGAGCTATCCGACCAAGAACATCGCGGAAAATTCCCATATCTTCCGCACGCTCGGCCTCGGCTTTGCGAACCTCGGTTCGCTCTGCATGAGCTACGGTTTGCCCTACGATTCCGATGAAGGCCGGGCGCTGGCCGGCGCCATCACGTCCATCATGACCGGTCATGCCTACGAGCAAAGCGCGGAAATCGCCGCCAATGTCGGCCCCTTTGCCGGCTATCGTGATTCCCGTTGCGCCGGGGTGCCGAATCCGGTCGCCAAGGACAATGTCGAATCCATGCTCGGGGTGATCAAGCTGCACCGCGATGCGGTGGAGCAGATCCAGCCGAGCGCGGAGTTCCATTATCTCAAGACCGAAGCGCGCAAGACGTGGGACGGTGCGCTCGCCAAGGGCAAACAGCATGGCTACCGCAATGCGCAGGTCACCGTGCTGGCGCCGACCGGCACCATCGCCTTCCTGATGGATTGCGACACGACCGGCGTCGAACCCGACATCGCCCTCGTCAAATACAAACTGCTCGCCGGTGGCGGCATGTTGAAGATCGTCAACCGCGGCGTGCCGGATGCCTTGCGCCGTCTCAACTACAGCGAAGAGGTCGTCAAGAACATCATCGCGCACATCGAAAAATTCGACACGATCGAGGACATCGAGGAAAACGGAGCCACCGTGAAAAGCGGATTAAAACCCGAGCATCTGCCGGTGTTTGACTGTGCCTTCAAGCCTTCGCGCGGCAAACGCAGCATCGGGTACATGGCGCATCTCAAGATGATGGCGGCCGCGCAGCCGTTCATCAGCGGGGCGATCTCCAAGACCGTCAACATGCCCAGCGCCTGCACCGTGGCGGAGATCCGCGACACTTATGTGCAGGCGTGGAAGATGGGCTTGAAGTGCGTGGCGATCTATCGCGACGGCTCCAAGCGCTCCCAGCCGCTGAACACGAAAAAGACCAACGAAGGCGGCGACAAGACCGTCACGGCCACGGGCGATACCGCGGCGCTGGAAAACCGCATCAAACAGCTCGAATCCGAGGTGACCACCTTGCAGGAGGATTCCGGCAAGCCGTTGCGCCGTCGCTTGCCCGACACCCGCACGGCGGTCACGCACAAATTCGACATCGCCGGCCATGAGGGTTACCTCACCGTCGGGTTGTTCGATGACGGCCAGCCGGGCGAATTGTTCATCACGATGGCCAAGGAAGGTTCCACCATCGGCGGCCTCATGGACAGCATCGGCACCCTGACAAGCCTGGCCTGGCAGTACGGCGTGCCCTTGGAGGCGCTCGTCCGCAAGTTTGCCCACCAGCGTTTTGAGCCGAGCGGTTTCACCAAGAACCCGGAGATCCGCAACGCGGCCTCCATCACGGATTACGTGTTCCGCTGGCTCGCGTTCCAGTTCATCCCCGGTTACCGGGAGAACATCACCGCCGGCCGCAACCAGCCGGAACTCGCGATTCCCGGCCTCATCGAGGAACTCAAAAAAAAAGTAAACCGGCCGGTGCCGGAACTGCCGATCTCGGATGACAACGACGTGGTCGATGCGAAGCCGGACAGCGTCCAGGTGCGCCGGACGTTGACGCTCACGTCGATGATCACCAACCAGCAGGACGCGCCGACCTGCCCCAACTGCGGCCATGTGGCCGTGCGCAACGGTGCGTGCTACAAGTGCCTGAACTGCGGCGAGAGCCTCGGTTGTAGTTAGGATAATCAATATAATTAAAGGGCGGGCAAACTCATTGTTTGCCCGTTCTTTATTATGGGGCTAATTCGTTGTGAATAGTATAATCTTACAATGAAGAAGCCTTAACGCTGATCGGCCTTGGTAATTCTTACGGGCGCAACGATTGCGCCCGGAAAAGTGACAAATTAATCCACTCCGTCTATTTCTAATAATTCAACTGGTTTCACCTTCAGAGTGGCCGCAAGCAATTCGAGAGTGCTGAGCGTGACATTGCGCTCACCGCGTTCAATGGCTCCAATGTACGTCCTGTGAATGCACGCCAAGGCTGCAAAATCATCTTGGGACAAATGAAGCTTTCCTCGCAGGCGTCTTAGATTTTTGCCCACGATCTTGTTCAAGGTATTATGTCCAGGTCGTTTCAACAAAAAAACCCTATCAGATTGCCATTTTTAATGCGACAGTCTTTTGAAATACACTCTGTTGGCAGCCACTCTGTTAGAAGACAGCATAAATGTAGCATTTTTCCCTTGTGTTAATTTCGGCGGGCGCGCAGAATGTCTCCGCTGTGAGCCTTGCTGCTCGTTATAGTGCATTTTTCAACTTCAAAAATGACGTAAACAGAACGAAAAAGCCCGGCAACCATCAGCGAAACTTAAATGGCTGCACTTATTTTGCCAATCAATTGGCCGCGCCTAGGCTGGACCCCGGTAATACTTAATGACAACGGATTGGTATTGCGAGAGGCCCTGCAATACGCCGCACGTGGCAAACGTAAGCAAAAATCATACACCACACTCTATCGGCAGGCACTGGCCATCAGCCGAATGTCCGATTTATGGCAGGTGTTAGGCGATGATGTGGGCGATCAAGAAATTCTTGGGTGCTATTTTGACGCATTGGTTCATGGAGATGAAGAGCTCGGCTGGGATGGGATGAACACAACCACAGCAGGCCGACACCTGAAATACCTTAATGAGTTCTTCGATTGGTGGGGATTGCTAACAAATCGTCCCAGTCCCAATCCGATGCAAGAGGAACACATCGGTTGGATTTCGGTCCTCGCCGAGCAAAAGCGTCAATATGGAACCAATTTGCTCGCCCATTTGCTTCCGGCAACAATCTCAGGACAAGGACGCCGCAAATCTCGCACCGTTCAGCCAGACCAGGATGCGCGGCGCAACGCCGCAGCCCAAGGCCGTCCGAAAGCCATGGATCTGCCGGATTATATGAAACTGATCCGAGACGACGAAGAGCCGCGCAATCGTGCTCTGTGGTTGACTTTAGGGGCAACCGCCGGCGTTCGATCCAATCCTCCCTGGCTAAAAGAATTAATCAAAGCGCATGCCGAAATTTACTGTGGCTTTGATGATGACACCGCCGGCGAGGACATGGCGCGGGCCATGGTCGCCCTGCATCCCGTCGTGAAGCGGTTATGATTATATGATTTGGGCCAAAGTTGAGAGCTGAGCCTCATCGACATGGTTGATGTAGCTCAAGGAACCAAGCCAAGTCAACTCGGCCTGTCGTGACGTTAAAAAATTTGGAGCGGGGCTAAGCAAATAACCAGGCCGATGGCCGCCAAGTCCAAAGCGGATGTGAAAGTTGCAAAAGTTGCCCAGAACCGGAGGGCGAGGTCTAAATCCCACTATGCAATCGGTTCCGGGATTGGTCCGACTCGACACCAAAAATGAACCATCGCCCAGAGGCAAACCACTGCGACCGGCAAGATTCAATGCCTTGGCAAAATTATCCGATAACTCATATCTGTGAAGCGAGCAGCAAACGGCAGGATGACGGACAGCGGTTTCAAACAAAAAGCTATGAAAACAACAAAGCCAAAGAAGATTGAAGTATCAGCACCGGCGAATGTCCGGCCATTGAATTCGGTTCAGCCGTTCTTGCTAGGCGGTCTGCTTGGTTTCGTCCGTGAAAATAGCGAAGGTCGTTATTTTCGAAATAGCCACAAAAGGATAAGGGGGGCTCATTAATGGAGACCGCATTAGAAAAACCCTGCTACTTGGAAAAGGACCGTAAGCCAGCAAATTTTTTCTTTCCAAGTAGCAAAATTCAGATTTTTGTGGGTATCATTATTCGCGACTAAAATTATATCGTCATTATTCAACCTGTTCTCGCAGAATACCTTGCGCGTACAATTATACTTTAGCTATCCACAACTCAGGCTGCTCGTAAACGGGCGGACGATTCAAAACCAGCCGGAGAATTTGAAAATTCTCCGGCTTGTTTCGTTTGGAGGTCCGGACTATGTTCCTGCCATGAGCGACAACACCCCGTTTATCCATGAAGATCCGTGGCGCATCTTCCGCATCATGGCCGAGTTTGTGGACTCGTTTCAGACCATGTCCATGGTCGGCCCGGCGGTGACCATCTTTGGCTCGGCCCGGACGAAGCCCGAGGACAAGTATTATCATGCCGCGCATGACATCGCGAAGGGGCTGGCCAAACACAAGCTGGCGGTCATCACCGGCGGCGGCCCCGGCATCATGGAAGCCGCCAACAAGGGCGCGGAGCAGGGGGGCGGCAAGTCCGTCGGCCTCAACATCGAACTGCCGCACGAGCAGACCGGCAACCGCTTCGCCAACGTGCCGGTGCATTTTCACTACTTTTTTTCGCGCAAGGTCTGCTTCGTGAAATACAGCTTCGGCTTTATTTTCATGCCCGGCGGCTTTGGCACGCTGGACGAATTTTTTGAAGTCGTCACGCTGGTCCAGACGCAGCGCATCCCGCAATTTCCGCTGATCCTCTTTGGCCGCGAACATTGGAAAGGGCTGCTCGCGTGGATGAAATCCGAAGTGCAGACCCGGCACGGCTACATCAGCCCCGGCGACCTTGACCTGGTGCAGTTGGTCGATGAGCCGCAGGAAGCGATCGACCTGATCCTCGCATACCAGCGTCGCGTCAGCCCGCCGGAACTGCCGGCGAAGGCGTTCCGCTAAATTTCATGCGTCCGCTGATCGAGGAAATTGCCACCGCGCACACGCCCGAAACGCTCGTCGAAAATCTGCGGGGCGAAAACGGGGTGGTGCTGCTGCGCACGTCGCTGTTCGAGCTGCCGTCGGCGCGCTATTCGTTTGTAACAGCTGATCCGTTTTTAACATTCCGTTCCTTCGGCTCGCGCTGCGAAATCCAGCCGCCGGCCGCCGGCGGCCCGCCGCGCGTTCAATTCGGCAATCCGTGGCATCTGCTGGACGCGCTCATGGCGCGGCATGAATTGCTGGACGAGATTGATTCACCGTTTCCGCTCGGCGGCGCGTTCGGTTACTGGGGTTATGACCTGAAAAATTTCACCGAACCCAAGCTGCCGCGCCGCGCCGTCAACGACCTGGAACTGCCGGATTGCCATGTCGGTTTCTACGACAGCCTGGTGGTGTTTGACCATCATCTGGGAAAAGTCAGCATAGTTTCCACCGGTTTGGATGCCGACGGCTCGCGCAGTGAAACCCGCGCGAAAGCGCAGTTGGGCTTTTGGCAGAACCGCTTGACGGAAATGCCCGCGCAACTACACGAGACGCGGAAAACAGTTCCCCCTCTCCCGGGGGAGAGGGCGGACGTCCATGCCAACATTCCCCGCGCCGATTTCATCGCCGCCGTCGAACGCGCCCAAAAGTACATCCGGGCAGGGGACATTTATCAGGTCAACCTTTCCCAACGCCTCACGCTGTCATGTGATTTCACGGGCTGGGAGCTGTTTCAGAAGCTTTCCGCCGTCTCGCCGGCGCCGTTTTCCGCGTTTCTCGATTGCGATGCCGGGGACGGGCAGGGCCGGTTCCAGGTCGCCTCCTCCTCGCCGGAGCAGTTTTTGCGCATGAGCGGCTCGCACATCATCACCCGCCCCATCAAAGGCACGCGGCCGCGCCATGCCGACGCGACGCGCGACGCGCAACTGGCCTATGAACTGCAGACCAGCGCCAAGGAACTGGCCGAGCTGGTGATGATCACGGACCTGTTGCGGAATGATCTGGGGAAAGTCTGTGAATACGGCTCGGTGCAGACACCGGATTTGGCGCGATTGGAGAAATTTGCTCAGGTGCAGCATCTGGTCTCCACCGTGGAGGGCCGGTTGCGGAAGGATGTCACGCATTTTGCCGCGCTCGCCTCAGCTTTTCCCGGCGGGAGCATCACCGGCGCGCCGAAATTTCGGGCGATGGAGATCATTGATGAACTTGAGCCTATTTCCCGCGGGCCTTACTGCGGGTGCCTGGGCTATCTGGGCTTCAACCGGGAGAGCCAGTTGAGCATCACCATCCGCACGGCGGTGTGCCAGGATGGCGTGGCGCACTTCAATGTCGGCGCCGGCATCGTGGCGGATTCCAATCCGGCGGCGGAATACGAGGAGACGCTGGCGAAGGCCGCTGGTTTTCTCGCCGCTTTGAATTGTGGCAGCCGGCGTGAGGAGGCTCCGACAAAAAGTTCATCAGCGGGTCCTGAAATGTGAGCCTGGTTAACTGGCCGCCACGAAATAAAGCAGCCTACTTCACTTTCTCCACCACCAGCATTTCGATCGGCATATTGGTGGGAACCAGTTCGAGGCCGAGTTGGTTAAGAAGAATCGGATTTAATTCATTAACGCTTGGCAACTCCAAGTTATGCTTGCTTGTAGATTGAACCCACGAAAGCGAAAAGTCATATTGTTCAGCCAGGCCAGTTTCATCAACGATGGGGACTTGAAGACGGCTTTCAAAAAGACGTGTCAGGGTCGAAACCGGTTGTTCATGATAATTATAGCCTGCTCTCAAACCATCTTGATCTGGTTCCTTAATTGACTGCATTGCCTGGCCATGTGGCATCGTATGACTGACCTTGAAATTTCGCACGCCACCATTACCTGCTTTTAGAACCAAAGCATCCGCATTTCGCGTTTCGAGATGCCCTTTGATCCCAAACTTTTTTGTGATTTCTTTCTGTAATTCAACAGTCCAGTCTTCATTTATTGGTATTTTTTTATGTGGTTCTTGAGCCGGAACAAGTTTCGCAAGGAAATCATATCGGCCTGTCGGCAGGTCTGTGTTGATGGTCATGCGCAGACTGGTTTTTTGGTAGGCATATTGAATAATTATTTTCAGTGGCTGTGCAATGCCCAGCGCACCTCTGCCGCCGTCGCTGCAAGCATTGCCATCTTCTTTGAATTTGGTCGGAACGATTTTGACTTGGGGTGAAGCTTTATAAAAAACATCAAAATCTGCTTTCGGAACTTCCCAAGGATAGGTTCTGTGTTCCTGAATTTCTTTAACAGTGATGGTGGTTATTCCGGCGGCAAGCAACGCGGCTACGCCGACAACGACCACTGTTTTTGCTTTCGTCCAAGCCATAATTTTCAATGCTCCTTTGATGAGGGTTAAGGTTGAAACGCCGGCCGCCGCACCTTTGGCCAGCGCCACGGCGGTCACGGTTTTTGCCAGGGCCACGGGCGCGGCGTGGACGGAATTGGCGGCCAGCGCGCCGGCGATGATGGCCGTGGTGGAACTCACGCCCCGTTGGTTGAAGTAGCGGTGCATTTTTTCCAAGGCGCGGCTGATGCGTTTGCGGGCCGTGTCCTCGCCCGTGCCAAGGGCCTGGCCGACTTGCGCCAAGGATTTGTTTTCGAAGAAGCGCAGCAGCACGGCCTGGCGGTCGGTTTCGCCAAGCGTCGCCAGCGCTTCGTCGAGCAGCGGCGACATCTGATCCCAGAGCGGGTCGGGGGCGGCGGAGTGGATTTCAGATTGCATCAAGACCTCCTGTTCACGTTGCTGGCGTTTTACCCGGTCGCGCGTTTGGGCGATGGCGGCATAGCGCGTGGTTTTAAACAGCCAGCCGGCCAGGACGGTTTGATCGGAAATCTTCCCGGCCTTTTGCGCAAGGATGATGAAGACGGCCTGGGTGACCTCCTCGGCCAGGTGCGGGTCGCGCACCTGCCGCAGGGCCGCCGAATAGACGAAGCCGACGCGGCGGGCCACCAGTTCCGCAAAGGCGGCTTCGGAATCGCGGGCGGCATATTCGCGGAGCAGGGCGAGGTCATCGGCTTCGTGCATTCACCTATAAATGCAGATTATCGTGGAAACCGGACAACATTTTTTCAAAATTTTCTCGCGAAAAACCGCCGGCTCGCGTAAATAGAAGGCAATTAGGAAAAGGGCGAATTCTCATGGTAGTATTTCTCAACGGAAAATTAATGCCGGCGGCGGAGGCCATGGTCCCGGTCAACGACCGGGGCTTCATGTATGGCGATGGCTTGTTCGAGACGACGCGCATTGTCAACGGACGTCCGTTTCGCCTGGCGCAGCATTTGGAACGGATGGTGCGCGGCGCGGACTATTTGAAGATCCGGATGCCGTTCACGCCGAAGGAGATTCAAAAATTTACCGCGCAACTGGTCGAAGCCAATGCCATGCCCGATGCCGTGCTGCGCGTGACCCTGACCCGCGGTGCCGGTGAGCGCGGCTATTCGCCATCGGCCGCCGGGGAGCCGACCTTGGTGATGAGCCTGCATCCGCTCCCGAAACTCCCCGAGGAGGGGCCCTTGCAGTGGAGCATGATCACCTCGTCGTATCATATCCCAGCGAGCGGGGCGATTTCCTCATTCAAGACGACAAGCAAGATTTTGAACGTCTTTGCCCGCATCGAGGCGAGCGAGCGCGGCGCGGACGAGGCGTTGCTGTTGAACACGAACGGCGAGGTGGCGGAGACGGCGGGCGGAAACATCTTCTGGGTGTATCAGAACACCATCTGCACCGTGCCGACGGGGCGGGGGGTGCTGCCGGGCATCACGCGGGCGGTGGTGCTGGAGATCTGCCAGGCGCTCGGCCTGGAAACCAACAAACGGGTCATCAAGCCGCAGCACCTGCGCAATGCGGAGGGCATCTTCATCACCCAGAGCGTGTTGGGCATCGTGCCGGTGGTCGCCTTTGACGGCGAGCATGTGGTGCCGTCACCGCTGGTGGACCAAATCGCCACGGCCTACAATGACGTGCTGCAGCGCGAGTGAGTTTTAATCCGCAGGATTAGGCTTCATCAAATCGTCGGTCTCCGGTTGTAAAGTGCCCGGTAATGGGCGTATGGTTAGTCACTCATACGAGGTGATTTATGACTAACATTAGTCTCGAGCATTGTCTTTCCTTCATCAACAGCCAGACCATCCCCGCAAGCAAGGCGGCGGCGGACACGGCGCTGCGACGGGCGGTGACGATTTCCCGCCAGGCCGGTTGCGGGGCCGCCCAGGTGGCCGATGCCTTGGCAACTTATCTGCAAAAACATCTGCCGCGCCCCGGCGTGGACTGGACCGTGTTTGACCGGAACCTGATGGAAAAGGTGATGGAAGACCACTGTATGCCGGCGAACCTGGCGCACATCCTGGCCGAGGACCGGGTCTCGGAATTTGAAGACATCCTGGCCGAGATGTTCAACATGCGTCCGCAGACCCAGACCGTCATCAAGCAGACCGCGGAAACCATGTTGCAACTGGCCAGTTGCGGCAACGTGATCCTCATCGGCCGGGCCGGGAACATCGTCACGGCAAAACTGCCGCATGTGTTGCATGTCCGGCTGGTCGCGCCGCTCGAAGACCGGATTGAGCGGATCTGCTTCGCGGACCATAAATCTCCGGCCGCGGCCCGCCAGTTTTGTATTCAGGAAGAGGCGGCCCGCACCCGTTATGTGCGGACCTATTTCAAGGCGGATATCAACGACCCGCTGCACTATCATCTGGTCATCAACACGAGCCGCGTGGGCTGTGAGAACGCGGGGCGCCTGATCGGTGACGCCGTGATGCGGATGAAGCTTTGAATTCAACCTTGGCTGCCCGGCGGCGGCGGGTAGATTGTCGGCGTGCCGATTCTGCAAAAAGTGTCCGCCCAACGTCGCAACCGCGCCGGTGACCTGCTGGCCGTGCTGCTGCTGCTGGCAATCCTCGCCGGCCTGGGCTGGCTGTGGTGGCACGAAAAGCATCCCCCAAAAACCGCCCGGGCCAGACCAGTCATTCCCGCCAAGGTGGCAGTTCAGGCGGTTCAACCTGTTGCCCCGGCGAAACCAAAACCACTCGTGGTGGCCGCCCAGGCGCCGGCGGATTTTCCCCGGCCTGTCCGGGACGTGTTCGAGGCCCAGGTGGCGTTGATGCGGCGGGCGATCTCCCCGGGATCGCTGGATGCCGCTATCGGTTCGCAGACGCGGGCGGCCCTCGCGGCTTTTCAGCGGGTGCAGAAATTATCCGGATCCGGCCTGCTCGATACCAACACCCGCGCGGTTTTGACGCTGGATGCGCCGCTGCTGACGACTTATACCGTCACCTCCAACGACCTGGAGCGGTTGCAGCCGATCGGCAAGACCTGGCTGGAAAAGTCCCAGCAATCCGCGCTGGATTATGAAACGATACGGGAGCTGGTGGCGGAGCATGCGCATGCGCATCCGTTGCTCATCGAGAAGCTGAATCCCGGCGTGAACTGGACCAACGTCGCCGTCGGGACGGTCTTGAAAGTTCCGGAATCGGAGTATCCCGAACCGGCGGACAAGGCGGCGTTCGTGGTCATCCATTTGGCGGCGAAAAATTTGGAGGCGTTTGATGCGGCGACGAACCTGATTTTGCACTGCCCCTGCAGCATCGCGGCGAAAGTCGAGAAGCGTCCCGTGGGCGAGCTGCACGTGGCGGTGATCGCGCCCAACCCGAATTACACCTTCGACCCGGAGGTTTTCCCCGAATCGCCGGAGGCGCAGGCCATCGGGCATAAATTGATACTGCCGCCCGGGCCGAACAATCCGGTCGGGCTGGCGTGGATCGGTTTGGACAAGCCGGGGTATGGGATGCACGGCACGCCCGGGCCCGAACAGGTGGGGCGCACGGAATCGCACGGCTGTTTCCGGCTGGCAAACTGGGATGCCACCTATTTGGTCAAGCTCGTTTGGATTGGAATGCCGGTCGAGGTCGTGCCGTGAGGCCGGCCGGGGCGCCGCCGGTTCCATTTTTCATAAGAAATTATCATTGCCCGGCGGCGTAGTTCGGGGAAACTGTCAGTGAACTTAACGAAAGAAAAATTATGACTGCTGGAATCATCCTTATTATTGTTTTAGTCGGGCTCCTGTTGGTCGTCGTCGTGGTCGGCATGGCCGCCATCGGCATCTACAACAAGCTGGTCACCATGCGCAACCGGTACAAGAACGCCTACGCGCAGATCGACGTGCAGCTCAAGCGCCGTTACGATCTCATCCCCAATCTGGTCGAGACCGCCAAGGGCTACATGAAGCACGAGAGTGGCACGCTCACCGCCGTGACCGAGGCGCGCAACATCGCCTATGCCGCCTCCAAGGGCGCCGCGAGCAACCCGGGCGATGCCTCCGCCATGAAGAACCTCGTTTCCGCCGAAGCCGGCCTGGGCGGGGCGCTGAGCCGCCTGATGATGGTCAGCGAACAGTATCCCGACCTGAAGGCGAACCAGAACATGATGCAGCTCACGGAGGAACTGACCTCCACGGAGAACAAGATCTCGTTCGCGCGCCAGGCGTATAACGATTCGGTGATGACGTACAACACGGACCGCGAGGTGTTTCCGAGCAACCTGCTGGCCGGCATGTTCAATTTTGCGGCCGCGGAATTGTTCGTCATCGACAAACCCGAGGAGAAGGTCGCCCCCAAGGTTTCGTTTTCTTGATTGGGAGTGAACGGGAATGTTTGCGGGTTGCGGTATGCGAGCCCTCTTAAATTCAAGCCGGCTCGTAAATCGCAAATCTGAAATCGTAAATCGAGATGGATTTTTTCGCCCAACAAGACCACGCCCGGCGCAAGACGAAAACGCTCATCGTCTATTTCGTGCTCGCCGTCATCTCGATGATCGTGATGATCTACGGCGTGGCGGTCTTGGCGGTCTTCTACGTGGGGCAGAATTCGGCCCGTCATCATTATGTCGAGCAGGCCCCGTTGGTGGTGTGGAATCCTGAATTGTTCGTGGTGGTGACGCTGGGCACGCTGGCGGTGATCTTTTGCGGGAGCGCCTATAAAACCATGGCGCTGTCTGCGGGCGGGAGCGCGGTGGCGGAATCGCTGGGCGGGCGGCTGCTGGATGCCAATTCGCATGAGCCCAACGAACGCAAGCTGCTGAACGTGGTGGAGGAGATGTCCATCGCCTCAGGGGTGCCGATGCCGCAGGTCTACGTGATGGATCACGAGGAGGGCATCAACGCCTTCGCCGCCGGGCACTCGACCAGCGATGCCGCCATCTCCGTCACCCGCGGGTGCATGACCAAGCTGTCGCGGGATGAGCTGCAGGGGGTGATCGGGCACGAATTTAGTCATATCCTGAACGGCGACATGCGGATGAACATCCGGCTGATGGGCATCCTGTTCGGCATTGTTTGCATCGCCACCATCGGGCGCATCCTTCTGTACATGCGCAGCAGCAACAGCCGGGATAAAAACCCGTTGCCGCTCATCGGAATTTTGCTTTTGATCATCGGCGGGCTGGGGCTGTTCTTCGGCCGCCTGATTCAGGCGGCCATCAGCCGGCAGCGTGAATTTCTGGCGGACGCCTCCTCGGTGCAGTTCACCCGCAACCCGGGCGGGCTCTCCGGCGCGTTGCAGAAGCTCGGCGGCTTCGGCTCCGAAGTTGAATCCCCGCACGCCTCGGATGCGAGCCACATGTTTTTTGGCAACGCCCTCACCAGCTCGTTCATGGACGCGATGGCGACGCATCCGCCGCTGGAGCAGCGCATCCGGGCCATTGACCCGAACTGGGATGGAAAATTCAAGCAGGTGCCGGATGACGTGACTGATGACCGGGTGGAACAGCTTTTCCAGCGCGCCAAGCCGAGGAGCAGTCCGCCCATCTTCAACAATCCCCTCGCGGGCATCCTCGTGGCGGCGGGCAGTCAAGCGCCGCCGCCCATCCCCACGGACACCGGCCTGCGTCCGCCGGTGAATGCGCCGCCGCTGAAGCTGCAGTATGCCGACCCCATGCGTGATGTTCTGCCGGAAAATCTCCGCCAAGCCGCGCGGGAACCGCAGGCGGCCATGGCCATGATCTACGCGATGCTGCTGAGCAATGACGAAACGCTGCGGGCAACGCAGCTCGCGGGCCTGGCCGGCCGCACGGCGCAGGACGTTTTGGACAAGGTGAGTGAGCTGTATCCCGCCGTCATGCAGGCCGCCACGCGGGCGCGCCTGCCGCTGGTGAACCTGACGTTGCCGGCGTTGCGGCAACTGGATGCCGGACAGTTCAGCCAGTTCTCCCAGACGCTGGAATGGCTCATCGGCAGCGACGGGCGGGTGGAGCTGTTTGAATTTGTGCTGCAAAAAATGGTGCGGCGGCACCTGGCACCAAAGTTCGGGCTGGCGCAGCGGACGACGGTGCAATTTTACACGCTGAAGCCGCTGGTGCCGGATTGCGCGGTGATCTTGTCCGCGCTGGCTTATGTCGGCAGCGACGACGCGGGGGAAATCCAGAAGGCGTTCGTCACCGGTGCACCGTTCTTGCGTGCGCCGGAGGATTCCGGCCTGTTGCTGGCCCCGGCGGGGCAATGCGGGGTGGAACAGGTCAGCGCCGCGTTGGACCGGCTGGCGCTGGCGGCCCCGATCATCAAGAAAAACCTGCTGGAAGCCGCCGCGCATGTCGTGGGCGCGGACGGCGTGATCCTGGAGAATGAGGCCGAACTGCTGCGGGCGGTGGCGGATTCGCTGGATTGCCCGATACCGCCGTTGGGGGGGGCGGAATAATTTCTTGACCGGATTTACGGGACGAAAACTATTCCGGTTACGCCCGCATTTCGGCCTGCAATTGCGTCTTCAGCGAGCTGATGATTTTTTCGTGGGCTGAATTCACCTCGGTGTCGGTCAGGGTCTTGTCCGCGGCGCGATAGGTGAAGGCGTAGGCAAAGCTCTTCTGGCCGGCCGGAACGCCCTGGCCCCGGAAGACGTCAAAGAGCTCGACCGATTCCAGATTCGCGGCCTTGGCCTGTTTCACGGCGGTGAGCACGGCGTCATGGGTGACGGTTTCCGGCACGAGCATCGCGACGTCGCGGCGGCTGGAGGGGAATTGCGGCAGGGCCTTGAATGACTTGGCCGGATTCCGTTTCGACAAAAGCAGGTCCAGGTTGAATTCCGCGAGAAAAACCGCGTCGCGCAGATCGTATTTTTTTGCCAGCGGCGGGAGCAACTGGCCGAGTTCGCCCAGCGGTAGTTTGCCGCCCAAGGTGACGGCGGCGGATTCAAGGAACATGGCCGTGCTATCCGCGCGTTTGCCGAAGGCCACGCCGCGCAGGCCGAATTGTTCCAGCATCTCCTCGACCAGACCCTTCAGGTCGTAGGCATCGAACTTGGCATCCCGGTCATCGCCGTTCCAGAAGGGCAGGGCGCGCTGGCCGGTGACGGCGATGGCGAGGCTGCGATTTTCCTTTGTCTGGCCGTTGACGTTCGTGAACACGCGGCCGATTTCGAACAGGGCGACGTCGTAATTCTTGCGGCTCACATTGTGCCGCAGCGAATGGATCAAACCGGGCAGCAGGCTGGGGCGGAGCACATCCATGTCGCTGCTCAAGGGGTTGGCGAGCGCGACGATCTCTTCCGGTTTGGTGCTGCGGACTTCGGCGCGCGAAATGAGGGTCTGGCCCTGCGCCTCGTTCAGGCCGAGGCCGGCCAGGATGCGGCGGGCTTCGCCGATCTGGTCGTAGACGGCATCGTAGGCATTGGCGCCGAGCGCGCCGCGCGGCGGCGTGCTGGGGATCTTGTCCACGCCGTGGAGCCGGCCGACTTCCTCGATCAAATCGACCTCGCGCTTCAGGTCCACGCGCCAGGTGGGCAGGCTGAACGTGCAGACGCCGGGCGACTGTTCCACGATCTTCATGCCAAGCTTTTCAAGGAACGAAACCTGTTCCGCGTGCGAAATGCCGATCCCGAGGAGGTCCTTGGACTTGGCGAAGTGCAGGGTGATCTGCTTGGGCGCGGCGGGTTGCGGATAATTGTCGATGGCATGGCCGAGGACCTGGCCGCTGGCGAGGTCGCAGATCAACTGCGCGGCGCGGCGGCTGGCCCAGTCGCAGATGCCGACGTCGCCGCCGCGTTCGTAGCGGTAGGAGGAATCCGTGCGCAACTCAAGTTTCTTGGAGGTGGCGCGGATGTTTTGCGGCTTGAAATTGGCGCTCTCGATGAGCACGTCCACGGTCTGGTCGTTGATCTCGGAATTTTTGCCGCCCATGACGCCGGCGAGGGCGACGGCGCGGGTTTCATCGGCGATGAGGAGCATCTGGCTGGTCAAGGTGCGTTCCTTGCCGTCGAGCGTGGTTAATTTTTCGCCTTCCGCGGCGCGGCGGATGACAATCTTGGGCGTGCTGCTGCCGGCGCCCTTGAGCAGGTGATAATCGAAGGCGTGCAGCGGCTGGCCGCTTTCGAGCATCACGTAGTTCGTGATGTCCACGACGTTGTTGATGCTGCGGATGCCGACTTTTTCCAGGGTGCTCTTCAGCCAATCCGGGCTGGGGCCGACCTTGACCTTGCGGATGATGCGCGCGGTGTAGCGCGGGCATAGTTCCGGTTCGTCATTCTGCACGCTGACGAGACCGTTGATCGGCTCGGATTCGGTGTTAAGAAATTGGATTATGGGAATCTTGAGTTCGTTGCCGGTGATGGCGGCGACCTCGCGCGCGATGCCGATGACGCTGTTCAGGTCCGGGCGGTTGGGCGTGACTTCGAGGTCGTAGACGACATCGCTGCCGCTGCGGCCAAGGTATTCGGCGAACGGCTGGCCGACCTTGGCGTCCTCGCGCAGGATGAGCAGGCCGTCTTCCTTCTTGTGGCCGATGGCTTCGGGGTCGAGGCCGAGTTCCTCGTGCGAGCACATCATGCCGTGGGATTCCACGCTCCGGATCTTGCCGACCTTGATGGTGAAGGGCTCCTTCTCGCCGGGCTTGAGGGGCAGGGAGGCGCCGGGGAGGATGAGCGGCACCTTGTCGCCGGCCTTGAAATTGTGCGCGCCGCAGACGATCTGGCGTTCGCCGGTGCCGTCGTTGACGCGGCAGACGGAGAGCTTGTCGGCGTTCGGATGCTTGTCACGGGTGATGACCTGGGCCACGACGATGCCCTCAAACGCGGCGGAAATCTTCTGCACGCCCTCGACCTCGAGGCCGAGCATGGTGAGGCGTTCGGTCAGTTCGGCCGGCGACCAGTTGAAATCGACGTATTGTTTGAGCCAGTTAAGGGTGACTTTCATCGCAAAAATTAGTGCGGCATTGAATCATAAATTGCCGCGCGATGAAATAAAATTAAAGGCGAGGGAATGACGGGCGGGTGGAGAAGCGCAGAGGCGCCGAGGACGCAAAGAAACGCAGAGGTTAATCCATCTCTGCGCCTCTCAGCGTCCTCGGCGTCTCTGCGTTTATCGGAGATTTGCGTTTGACTGTGGCGAGAAGCTCCGCCCAACCACCACGCCGATGACGGAGCCGATGATGGCGCCGGCGGCGAAATCCGAGAACCAGTGGATGGTCATGGAGACGCCGAGGCCGATATAGAGGGCGTAAAGGATGGCCATAAACCCCAGCCAGCGTTGCCGGGGGAAGAGGGTGTACACCGTGAGGGCCAGGGCGAAGGCGATGGTGGTGTGCGAAGACGGCCAGCCCCAGAACATGCCGCCGCGCAGGAGGCCAAAGCGGAAGTCATGGGTGATGTCCACGGTGCTGGTTTCATGGAGGTACGGGTGAACCCGGCCGGTGAAGGCCTTGTAGGTGGAGGAGATGAGCGAGCCGAGGAGTTCCGCCTGGCCGATGGCCCAGCCGATACGGGCGATCCTGAAGTGCAGGGTGACATAGCCCGTGATGATGAGGGTCAGGGGCAGGACGACGGGCACGAGGCCGCCGATGGGGGCGGACGGGATCATCCATTGATACAATACCGGGCTGCGCGTGGCGGAAAAATAAAACCAGTCAAAACCGGACGTGACCAGGCTGAGCGTGAGCAGGATGGCGAGGAGATGCCAGAAAATCATCCGCCCGCGGAAACACCCGATGATGTTGCGGGGCAGGGTGAGGAAGAAGTGCTTCATGGGATTCCATCATTCCGTAGGCGTGCCGCCGGGAGAAAAAATTATTTTTGAGCCAGCAACCAATGTGGGCTGAACCACCAATGAAATTTTGGCCCGGAGGAGGAGATGTTACGGAATCCGGCTTGGCGAAGTTCCGCGATGAGCTCTTTTTTGCTGAAACCGATCTCATGCGTATTGGTCAACCGGGCCACGCGGTAGGAAATGTATGTATGCAGGACATTGGGTTCATTGCAAACCAGCATCCACCCGCCGGGCTTGAGGCAGGCATAACTGGAATGCAAGGAAGCCCGCCAGTCAAAGGCATGATGGAGCGCCTCATAGATGAATACGGCATCGAAAGTGCCCGGAGGCACGACCGTATGGACGGATTCCATCGGGGAGGCCGCAAATTTCAGGGTGCTGGGAAGTCCCCGGGCTTCGAGGCTTTTGACACGGCGGTGGGCATCGGTGATGTCATCCTCGGAAATGGTGGTGCCGCAGACATCGTAGCCAATCGTGGCGAGGAATTCCGATGCCCAGCCCCCGCCGCAACCGAGTTCGAGCACTTTTGCGGGAGGCTGCACCCCGGCACCTTCCAAGCAGCGGACAATCCGGCAGAAGTGGGCCAGATACATCTGGAGGGAATTTCCCCGCCAGAACGGCTTGGTCATGTTGTTGCGCGAAACTTCCGCCGCCGTGATGCCGGGAATGGAGAAACGATAATTTTTTTCGTCCTGATAGGCCTTCTGCTGGTCCAGAAACTGCGGTGGAAAAACGCCCCGGGAATAATCATGCAAGATCAACCACAGGCCGGACTTGAGTTTGTCGGCCCGGGAGAGCGGCAGGTACCAGTTATTCTGGTTTTCGGCATAGAGCGTCTGACCACGCCGGAGCAACCGGGAACTGGCCAGGGCGCCGGCGGCTTTTTGCGAAAGGGTACGCGGCATGGGTGGTGAGGCTATTCAAACCGAATCCCGTTGTCCAATGTTCGATGCTGGCTGTCGATGCCGGCGCGAGCGGGGGGTGAACACAATGGGCGTGAGCATGACGGCGAGAAGGCACCACAGCAGCATCCGCCCGCAGCAACAGCCGATGAGGTTGCGGGGCAGGGTGAGGAAGAAGTGCTTCACGCGTCAAAACGGAAATCAACGGATTGATTGAGCTGGTTCAGCCTGACTTATCCTCGCAAATTTGGAGCGGCATTAAATCAAAAACCAAGCCTCCCCGGCAATGTTTCCAGGAGCGCGAAAACTCGACAGGGTTTATCCTTTAAAGTTAAAATATAATGTCTCTAAAATGAGTCTCCAGTTATGAAAATATTCATGCGAAAACTTTTGATCGCGCTGGCGCTGGTGGCGGCCATTTCCCCGGCCAGGGCGCAGGTGTTCACTAATCTGCACAGCTTCACGACGGGCGGCGGGCCGAATTATACGAATTTTGACGGCGCCATACCCAATGCCGGACTGGTGCTTTCCGGCAATACACTTTTTGGTGCCGCCGAATCCGGGGGCGCTTCCAACTGCGGCACCATTTTCCGCCTCAATACCGATGGCTCCGGTTTTACGAACCTTTACAGTTTTACCAACGGCACCGATGGAAAGAACCCGTACGCCACGCTGCTGCTTTCCGGCAACACGTTGTATGGGACGACGTACAACGGCGGCACTTCGACCAATGGCACCATCTTCCGGATCAATACCAACGGCACCGGGTTCACGAGTCTTTATTCCTTCACGCGGATGATCAACACCACCAACAGTGATGGCGCGAACCCTTACGCGGCATTGATCGTGACCAACGGGATTCTTTATGGAACAACGGTCTACGGCGGACGTTATGGCTCCGGCACGGTTTACGCCATCGGCACGAACGGTTTGAACTTCACCAACCTCCATAGTTTCGAGGCGCTGATCAATTACACCAACAGCGAAGGCGGCCATCCTTATGGCGCGCTGGTTTTGGCCGGCAGCAATGTTTTGTATGGCACCGCATACGGCGGCGGCATCGGTTGCGGCACTTTCTTCCGCATCGGCGTCACCGGCGGCGCGACGTTCACCAACCTCCATACGTTTGTCAGCGGCTACGATGGGAACGGCCCGTTCGGCGGACTGATTTTGGTGAGCAACACGATTTACGGGACGACCTATTCCGGCGGCTACGGTAACCGGGGCCTCGTCTACTCGACGGACACCAACGCCACCACGATCAACCCGGTTTATTATTTCAGCGGCTACGATGGCTCCTATCCGGAATGCACCCTCGCGCTGGCCGGCAACAAGTTTTACGGCACGACTTCTGCCGGTGGACCCGCTGACAACGGCACGGTCTTTGTCGTCAACACCGACGGCACCGGTTTTGAGAGCTTGCATGCGTTCAGCGCGCATGACCCGGTTTCCTTCACCAACCGCGATGGATTTCTGCCTTACTCCGGAGTGGTGATCGCCAGCAACGTGGTTTATGGCACCACCTGGGCCGGCGGATACCATGATGAAGGCGTCGTCTACGGCATTCTGGTCGAGCCGATATTGACGATTGCCCGTTTGGGAACAAATGTCGTTCTCACCTGGCCGGCCAGTTTTCCCGGTTACAACCTCGAAGCCACGACGAATCTTGCGCCACCCATAAATTGGTCAGGCGTCGCCGGCCAGTATTTCGTGACCAACACCATTTTCCCCGCCAAACAGAAATTCTATCGCCTGAGCAATCCCTGAGCGGGTGATTTGACCGGTCAAAACTGCTTCAAAAACCTTGCATCGTTCTCGTAGCAGAGGCGGGTGTCGTTGATGCCATGGCGAAACATGGTTATTTCCTCTTTTTTGCAGCCGGCGTTTCACGCAGGGCGGCAACCGGTTCAAGCTCTGACCAGTTTTTGATAACCCGCCCGTGATAGCTGCGTTGCCCGGCACGCAGGTGCGCGAGCAGGCGGCGTGGATCGTTGCCAAAACGGTCGCACAACGATTTGCGGGCGGCGCGTACTTCGGCCACAGATTCGTCTGAATGTGTTTTCATATCATGTGCCGCAGTTGCCCACGCTTTAAGGTGCCAAATTGGAACCTTAAAGATTCTTCGCCATCAAAACTGCTTCAAAAATCTTGCATCGTTCTCATAGAAGAGGCGGATGTCGTTGATGCCGTAGCGGAGCATGGCGATGCGTTCGATGCCGAAGCCGAAGGCCCAGCCGGTCCACACCTCGGGGTCGTAGCCGACGGTCTCGAACACCTGTGGATGCACCATGCCGCAGCCGGCGATCTCCAGCCAGTCTTTGCCCATTTTTTTCACCAGGGCGTTGGTGAAATCGATCTCGTAGCTGGGCTCGGTGTAGCTGAAATAATGCGGACGGAAACGGATCTTCACATCGCTGCCCATGAGTTCGCGGAAGACGAATTCCACGGTGCCCTTGAGGTCGCTGACGGTGACGTTCTTGTCCACGTAGAGCCCTTCGATCTGGTGGAAGGTGGGGTTGTGCGTGGCGTCGGCGTTGTCGCGGCGATAGACGCGGCCGGGAACGATGATGCGCACCGGGGGCGGCTGCTTTTCCATCACGCGGATTTGGACCGAAGACGTATGTGTGCGCAAGAGGCGCGAGGTGTTGGGCTCGGGGCTCGGGGTGGCGGCCAGATAGAACGTGTCTTGTGAATCACGCGCCGGGTGGTCGGCCGGGGTGTTCAGCGCGTCGAAGCAGTGGTACTCGTCCTCGATCTCGGGGCCGTCGGCGACGGCGAAGCCGATCTTGCGGAAGGCGCGGACGATGTCGTCGGTGACCTGGGTGAGCGGGTGCAGTTTGCCGAGGGCGCGGCGGCGGCCGGGCAGGGTGAAATCCGTGGGCTCCTTCGGGAGCGCGGCTTTCAGCTCCAATTCTTCACGGCGTGCGACGAGGGCGGCTTCGAGTTCGACTTTGGCGGCATTGATGAGCTTGCCGGCGGCGGGCTTTTCCTCCTTCGACAGGGTGCCAAGCTGCTTCATCAGGGCGGTGAATTTGCCGTTGGGTCCGATCCAGGCGCCCTTGGTCTGCTCCAGGGCGGCGAGGTCGGGCGCGCCCTTGAGTTCGGCCAGGGCGGTTTGTTTCAGCGGGTCGATGTCGTCGAGAAATGCCATACGATAAGGTAAAAGTTTATGCGGAAGCGGGGGAGGCAGAAAGCGAATTCATTACGCGTATGCCCGCCGATCATCAATCACCGGTGACCAGCGCGAGGGTGAAGCCATCATACCCCTTGCTGCCAACCGTTTGGATGGTGGTGGCGCTCACCCGCGGTTCGGCGGCCAGCAATTCGTTAAAACGGCGCACGCCCTGCACCCGCGGATCTTCGTGCGCCGGATCAATCACCGCGCCGTTGCGCACAACGTTGTCCGCGATGATGCAGGTGCCGCGCCGGGAGAGCTTGAGCGACCACCTGAAATAATCCGGGTAACTTTCCTTGTCGGCATCGATGAAGACGAAATCAAACGGCCCGGCTTTCTCCGCCACGAGCTGTTGCAAGGTTTTGAGCGCCGGTCCGAGGCGGACTTGGACGATTTTTTCCAGGCCGGCCCGGGCGATATTTTCGCGGGCGATGCTGGCATGCAAGGCTTCCGCTTCCAAGGTCACCAGGCGTCCGTCCGCCGGCAGGGCGCGCGCGAGCCAGATGGTGCTGTAGCCGCCCAGCGTCCCGATCTCCAGGATGTTCCGGGCGCCCTGCATGCGGGCCAGCAGTTGCAGCAGCCTGCCCTGGTTGGGGGCGACGTTGATCGGCGGCAGGCCGGCGGCGGCGCTGGCCGACAGCGCGGCTGCCAAGGCCGGGTCGGGCGTCACCAGCGTGTCCGTGATGTAGCGGTCAACGGCCGTCCAATGCTCCAAGTTCATGCCGCGCCAAGATAACTCCGCCCCCGGCCAGAGAAAAGCAAAACGGGCGGCCATTGCTGGCCGCCCGTCACGAGATTTTTGATTTTTTAGCTCAGGCCTTGGCCAGGGTGGCGGCGGGCTTGTTCTTGAGCGCGGCCTTGGCGATGTTCACCAGTTCGGTGAACGCGGCCGTATCCTGCGCGGCGATGTCGGCCAGGACCTTGCGGTCGAGTCCGACCTTGGCGGCCTTGAGACCTTCCATGAAGCGGCTGTAGGTCAGCCCGAGCTCACGGACGGCGGCATTGATGCGAATCTGCCAGAGGTAGCGGTAATTGCGCTTTTTCGTGCGGCGATCGCGGTAGGCATAGACCCGGCCGTGGTCGACGGCATCGGAGGCGTAGCGGTAAAGTTTGGAGCGCTTGAGGCGGAAGCCCTTGGCGGCGGTGAGCATCCTGCCACGGCGTTTGCGGGAGGCGGGGGAATTGGTGACGCGCATTTTAGTTGAGAGTTAGAAGTTTGGATCGGTGAAAAAATCAGCCGCGATGGCTGAACGGCATGCTTTGGGTGATGCGGTAAACGTCGGTGGGATCGACCACGGCGGCCTTGCCGAGGCGGCGGAGGCGCTTGGCGTTCTTGGTCTGGGCCAGATGGCGGCGACCCGCGTGGGCGCGCAGCACCTTGCCGGTGGCGGTGATTTTGAACCGCTTGGCGGCGGATTTCTTAGTTTTGATGCCTTTTGGACGTCGCATAAAATTTAATTCAATAGCAAAAGAGCGCGAACTATACGCATCCGCGCGTTTGGTAGCAAGCAGGAAATTTTTGAAAACCGGTGCTTACGGGGCGTTGGTGCTGATGTTCAACATGCCCGCGGGCCGGACGACATCGATGGGGGCGCCGGCGTTCAACTGGGCGAGCACGGCGGCGCTGATGTCGGTTTCCGTGCCGACATAGACGAAGGCCTCGTTGTTGGCGGAGTTGACAACCAGGGTGTAGCCGCCGGCCTTGGCCTTGTCAGCGACGGCCTTCTGGATTTCGCCGACGAGGTTGCTGATCATGCGCTGGCTTTTGTCGTTCAACTGGGCGTCGGCCTGGCGGGAGTATTGTTCGATGGCGACCTGGCGGCTGTTGACGTCCTTGGCCTTGTCGGCGGCGGACTGCTTGCGCTTGTCGCGCTCATCGGCGGAAATGCCCTGGTCGTTGGCCTGGTCGAGCATCTGCTTGTAATCGGCGCGGGCTTTGGTGAGGGCGTCGGACATGTCCTTGATCTCCTTGGTGAGGTCGGAGCGCTCCTTGTCCATGGCGGCCTGGGCCATCTTGGTCTTGTAGTAGCCGTTGAAAAGCTTCTTCATGTCCACGCTGGCGAACTTGGTCTGGGCGGAGGCGGACAGGGCGACCGCGAACAGGGTGGCGGTGATGACGAGCAAACGCAAATTTTTCATGGGCGAAAAGGAAATCATATTTTTATTTGGACACCAGCAGAAAATGCGGCGTTCAATATTTGTGGAAACGGAAGAACTGGACCGGATTTGTGGGGGTGAACTGGTAAATATAATTGCCATTGGTGAAAATGGGAACGGGGTTGGTGACCACGACCCAGTTGGTGGTGCCGATGAAATTAGTGAACACAAAAGTATTAGTAGTGATCGTGATGCCGTTGGTATTATGGGTCTTGTTGGTGAATACACCGTTTTGCATGAGCAAATTGGTGGTGGTCTCCAAACTGAGGATGGCAGGGTTCACGTAACCAACCGGTGGCCAGAACACGAGCACGTTGGTGCCAGAGCGGTGTGCACTCAAAACCGGGGAGCCGATCTCAGCCAGGAATGCATCATTGGTTCCGACCATGATGCGATGCAGGGCCGGGAAATTAGTGGACCAAGCACCAAACGCCGGGAAGTTGGTGGAGAGCGTCTGGCCGGTGACCCAGGCGTTGCCATCCGTGTCCACGGCGATGCCCTGGCCGAAATCATCCTGTTTGCCGCCGAGATAGGTCGAGTACAGCAAGCCGCTCAGATCGGCCTTGAAGGCGGTGACAAAGACATCGCTCGCGCCGGTGTTGGTGGACTTCAACGAGCCAAAAATATTGGCGCTGGTGACCGGGAAGTTGGTGGAAGAGGCCGAGCCGACGACGAAAATATTATTGTCGCTGTCGAGGGCCACGCCGTTGGCCACATCCACGCCAAAACCGCCGAAGACGCGCGAGAAGACATTCGTGGCTTTGGTGCCATCCCAGGCGATCTTGGTCAGGAACGCGTTGGTGGCGGAGACGAAGCCCGAGGCATTGGTGGCGACGTACGAATAGAGCGGCAACCCGTTCGTCGAGTTGGGGAAGTTGGTGGAGGTGGTCCAGCCGACGACGTAGGCGTTGCCGGCGGGATCCGCGGCGATGCCGGTGGCGATGTCATTGTTGGAACTGCCGAGGAAGGTGGAGTATCCGAGGGTCAAACCGGTCCCCGAATTGGTAAACATGGTTACGAACGCATCCGAACCGGCCGTGGCGTTGGTGAAACCATTCAGGTTGGTGCAGGCAGCAAGGCCTTTGAGCCACGGGAAGTTTGTAGAAGCCGTGTAACCGGCGACAAAGATTTGACCATGGTTGCAGGCAATAGCACGTCCATAATCAAAATTAGTGCCGCCGAGATAGGTTGAATAGCTCAGCGAATTTCCGCCAAAACCAATTTTCGCAACGAAAGCATTGGCATTTAAGTAGAAATTGTTGGAGCTCATCAAATGTTTTTGAAGGGCATCAGTACTGACCGGGAAATTTGTCGAGAAGGTAATGCCGGTTACAAAAGTATTGGTGGCGGGATCCGTGACAATGCCGAAAACAGATTCCGTGCTATTGCCGCCCAAATATGTGGAATAAACCAGCGATGAGCCATTTGTCTCCAATTCCGTGACGAAGGCATCCTCCGTAAAAAAGCCGGTGTGGGAATCCTTGATGCCGCTGATGGTTGCTCCGCTATACGACCCCAAAACGCCCCAGTTTTTAACGGGAAAGTTAGTGGAGTCAGTCGTGCCTGCCACGAAGGCATGGCCGGCAGAATCAACTGTCAAGGCATAGGCGGCATCATCCGCATTGCCGCCCAGATAGGTACAGTAAATCAAAGTGGATCCTGAGGCATCCAACTTGGCCACAAAAGCGTCACCCGACAAACCGCCGCCATTGTAATTTGTGGCCAAAACATTGGTGGTGGCGAACCGGAGCACCGGCGGGCCATTGGAAACCACGGTGGAAAACGTCTGGCCGGCGATAAAGACGGAATTATCCACAGGGTTGATGGCGATGGCCCACGCTTTTTCGCCATAGTTACCGCCAAAAAAGGTGGAATAACCAAGAACCGGGTCAATGACGAGCGGCAGCGAATGGTTGAAATCGCCGACCGCAAACGTCACGGTGTGCGCGTCGAGAATCCGGTAGCTGGCCTTCACGGCGTGGCGTTCACCGGAGATGGTTTGGTAAGCCATCGGTTCACGCTGAATGACCTGGCCGCCGTTGAGTTGGATGACGAGTTCGCCGGACGGGTTCACCGAGATCTTCTCCGCGCCATCGAAACGGATGGCGATGGTTTCCGGCTTCACGCCGGCGGCGAGGTTGAAGTCGTACTCCAGCGTCTGCTGGTTGCCGTAATACACGACGTTGACGCCGGGGTAGATCTGATCGAGCCGGACTTTGGCGAAGGTCGGTATGCCAGTACGCCACTGGGCGGGATCGCTGCCGAGCAGGTAATTGATTTTTCCACTGAGCGCGTTGTCGCCCGCGAGACTGGAATTGCCGTCAGCACCGAGAAAGGTCATCCGGGCCGTGGCCTGATGTCCGTCCGCCCGCTGCAGGGTGAATTCCGCGCCGGTCTGAGTGATGGAGAACTGCGCATCGCGGCCATGCGTGATGAAGGCCGAGGCGCCATTGGCTTGAACAGGGCCGGCCTCAAACCAGAGCGGCAGATTGCCGGGGTTCACGGCCTGGGCCGACAAGGCGAAGGCGGCGGTCAAGGCGGCCACACCGGCTCCCAAAAAAGTTTTCGAAGAAAGGTTCATCTTAAAAATCACGCTTGTAACCGACACCAAACTGGAACTTGCCGCCGGTGCCATTGTATTTGTCCGTGGTAATGGGAATGCCGTAATCCAGCCGCAAGGGGCCGAGGTGCGGAATGTTCAGGCGGATGCCCAAGCCCCAGTTGTCGAGGTAGCTGCTATCGAAGGAATACGAGCCGGTGGATACGGCACCGATGTCATAAAACATGGCCACGCGCAAGCTGGGGCCGGAGTCCTTTTCCAAGATGGGAACACTGTATTCCACCGAGCCAAACCAGTAGCTGTCGCCGCCGATGGGTTCGTCGAAGAAAGCTCCGCTCTGCCATTGGTTCGCTTCGCGCGGGGCGATATTACGAAACTTAAAGCCGCGCAACGAATAGAGACCGCCCAAATAATAACGATCATAGAACGGCACATCACCGCCGGAAATGGAATCGGCGACGCCGACGCGACCGCCGGCCTCGATCACATGGCCCTTCATGAAACCGGGCCAATACCAAGCCGTGTGCAATTCGAGCTTGTAGTACTGCTGGTCACCCACACTCAGTTCACCCGTAAGCTCGGTGCGCTGACCGTGATTGGGCAACTCCACACTGTTCAAGGTGTCGTAGGCCAGGGATGCTCCAAAACGCTGATACAAGTGGTCGCCAACTTGGCTCAGAATGGCATCGGGTGTGTTTGGACTAATGGTTCCAAGGGGGTTGTCCGGAGTACTGACACTGTTAATGAATCCATGATACGGATCATTCAGCGCAATGCCGACATCTTCAATCGTGTAGTTGACGCTGCCGATGAGGAAGTCGCTGTTGAGGGCGCGGGTCAGGCTGACGCGGGCGCCGGTGCGGGTCTCGTCAAAGATGTTGTTGGGGCTTTCAAAGTCGAGCTGGTGGCGGTACAGGTCAACGCCGAGCGAGAGTTTGCGGTTGAGAAACCACGGTTCGACGAAGGACAGCTCATAGTCCTGGCGCTTGGTGCCGAGCTGGACGCGGACGCGGATTTTTTGTCCGCCGCCGGTGAAATAGGGCGGGTGGAACAGGTCAAAGTTGCCCTGCGAAACCTCGGCGTAACCGACGAGCGAGTCCACGGAGCTGAACCCGGCGCCGATGCTGAAGTTGCCGGTGTTCTGCTCGGCAACATTGATGATGAGATTTTTTTTGCCGGGGATGGGCGGGTCGGTGGGTTCCGGGCTGGTGTCCACCTTCTCGAAATATTGGAGGCCTTCGAGGCGCTGCTTGCTGATCTTGACGCGGACCATGTCAAAAACGTCGCCGGGGGAGATGGCGAGCTCGCGGCGGATGACCTTGTCCTTGGTCTTGAGGTTGCCGCGAATTTCGACCTTCTGGACGTAGGATTTTTGGGACTCTTCGAACTTGTATTCGAGGTCCATGGTGCCCTTGTCCACGTTCGGCACGCGCAACGGGTGGAGGGCGGGGCCATCCGCGATGTCGATGTAGCCTTTGCTGCCGTAGAAATCCTGCACGGCCTCGGTGTCCTTGGTCCAACCGTCCGGGGTGAAAATATCGCCGGTATCCATGGGCAGGCCGTCGGGCCCGAGCTTGCTCTTCAGGTGCTGGAAATCGTGGGTGTCGCGGAGACCCTTGAAGAGCTCGGGATCGGAAAAAATCTTGTCGCCGGTGAACTTGACGGAGCCGACCTTGTATTGCTGGCCTTCATCAACGTAATATTTGATGACGAGCTTGCCGGGATCGGGGTGGTCGAGCTTCACGTCCTTGATCTCAAAATCCAGGTAGCCGTGGTTGCGGTAGTAATCGGAGAGGAGGTCGCGGTCGCCGTCGAAATCATCCTGCACGAGGTAGCCGCTGCCGGTGATCCAGGAAAACATCCAGCGGCGCTTGGTCTTGAGCTGTTTGCGCAGGGTTTTTTGCGGGAAGGCCTTGTCGCCGATGAACTCGACATCGGTGATCTTGAACTTGGGGCTTTCGTCGACGTGGAAAATGACGGTGCCGTGGCCGGTGACTTCCTCAATGCTGAGGACGTATTTGACCTTGGTGTCGGCGAGGCCGCTTTTCTCGTAAAGCTTCTTCATCTCCTGCACGTTGGAGAAGAGCTTCTGTTCATCCAGGGCATCGCCCACCTTGACGGTGACCTTTTTCTTGAGCTTGTTGTCGGAAAGCTTTTTGTTGCCCTCGAACTTGATCTCGGTGATGCGGGGGCGGGCTTGGACGGTGTAGGTGAGGATCACGCCGCCGTCATCCGCGGGGTCAATGGCGATGCGGATGTTGTAAAACTGGCCGGTGCTGTAGAGGGAATGGACGTCGTCCTGGGTGAGGCCGGGCAGGTAGGTGGTGCCGGCCTTGAGCTTGATGTTGGAGCGGATGAAATCTTCGCTGATGGACGAGGGGCCGACGAACTTGATGTCGACGCGGTCGATCTTGGGTCCGGTGGTTTGAGCAAGCGCGACGGTAGCGCAGCCGAGGGCGAGCGAAACCCCGAGGGGGCGGATGATGGATTTCATGAGTTAACGTCCGTCCGGGACGTCTTCGTTGCTGAATTTTGCGGCGCTTTCAAATCGTGTGTATGGTTTCAAGAACGTCAGGTTCACATCGCCGGTCGGGCCGTTACGCTGTTTGG
This sequence comes from Verrucomicrobiia bacterium, assembly GCA_031290985.1. GTDB lineage: Bacteria > Verrucomicrobiota > Verrucomicrobiia > Limisphaerales > UBA11358 > UBA11358. The sequence continues at coordinate 33,171 of JARLJW010000006.1, forward strand.
CGATCAACAGGTTCACCGCGATGCCCTCGGCCTCATCGGCGGTCGAGGTGGCATCTTCGTCATCGCCGGCATTCGGCTTGTATAGCAGACCAACGAGGTCGGCATCTTGTTCAATCGAGCCGGACTCGCGCAGATCGCTCATGCGGGGCTTCCGATTTTTATCTTTCTCAATTTCGCGGTTCAACTGCGCCAAAACGATGACCGGAACATTCAACTCTTTGGCCAAGGCCTTGATGCCGCTGGAAATCTCCGCGATTTCCTGCTGACGGTTCTCTTGTGAACGTCGGGCAGTAGAATGGAGAAGCTGTAAATAGTCAATTACAAAGAGCTTAATGCCGTGCTGCTGGGCCATGCGGCGGGCGCGGGCGCGAAGCTGCAGAATGGAGAGGCCGGCGGAGGCGTCGATGAACAATTTTGAGTTGCTCAGCTTGCCGGCGGCGGTCATGAGCTTGGGGAAATCCGCCTCGCTCATGAAGCCATCGCGAATCTGGCGGAGATTCACGCGGGCGACGGAGCACATCATGCGCAGGACGAGGGATTCCGCGCTCATTTCCAGCGAGAAGACGCCGACGGGAACCTTGGCCTCGATGACGACGTGCTCGGCGATATTCATAGCAAGGGACGTTTTCCCCATTGATGGCCTGGCGGCGATGACGATCATTTCGCCGCCGTGGAAGCCATCGGTCATGCGGTCGAGGTCGGCAAAGCCGGTGGGGAGGCCGCTGAGCTCGCCTTTGCGGTTGAAGAAGTGCTCGATGGTGGTGATGGCGTGGTTGACGAGGTCTTTGACGCCCTGGACGTTGGTCTGCACGCGGGATTCGTTGACGCGGAGGACTTCCTTCTCCACCTCGTCGAGGAGCTGGTCCACTTCGCCCTCGTAATCGTAAATGCGGCCGACGACGCCGGTGCAGGTCTGGATCATGCGGCGGAGCAGATATTTCTCCTTCAGCTTTTCCAGATACCACGAGAGATTCGCTGCGCTCGGTACGCTGTCCTGGACTTGCGAGAGGTAAGCGATGCCGCCGATCTGTTCGAGGAGCTGGCGCTCCTTGAGGTTCTGTTGCAAGGTGATGAGATCGATGGGCTGGCGGGCGTTGAACATGTTGGACAACGTCTCGTAGATGGTCTGGTGACGGAGATCGTAGAAGGCCTCCTTGCCGTCGTCCTTCAATTTCTCGACACATTCGCCGAGGCATTCATTGGGGGAAAGCATGATGCAGCCGAGGACGCCCATCTCCATCTGGAGATCGTGCGGCGGCAGGCGGTCGAGCGTGGCGGCGCCGCGCTCGGAGAGCGTTTTCTGGCGGCGGGACTTTTTAAAGTCGGCGCCACTGCCGGCGTGTTCGGAAACGGAATCGATCATGGCACAACAGAATGAAATTTCTCCTGATTGAGCAAAGTTGTGTTGTTAAATGTTAATGACACGTTCTTCACAAGTCGCACAAGGATGTCCGGGTGTGGGCATTTTTCCAACAAGTTTCAATTGAGAATTTCGAAGCCGTTTGGGAAAGTAAATTAAATGCAGGCCGAGGGCGGTTTTGGACACCGACGGATTTTTGTCGGTTGCCTTGCCAGCGCATTGAGTTTGGACCTCAACGACACACCAACATCAATACAACTCGGCCTGCACTTCCAATTCTGCTTTAAGCGGCATTTCCGGCAAGGGAAAGTTGCTTTTGTTGTTCACAAAGTTTTTCGCTGGGGGGAAGAGCGGGTGCGATGAGGACAGGCCTGGGCTTGATTGATGGGGCGGGCCTTCAGCCCTTGATTTTGTTTTTTGGGTTTTCCTGGGCGTTGCCCCCAGGCTGGGATGGGTTGGGCCTTTGGCCCACGCTGTGTGCGGATGCCTTGGGCCATCCATTTTTCGTCTTGATGGGGCTGGCAAGGGGGTATCCGGCAGCGTGTTTCACCCGTTTGATTATTTTGAACTATTTTTTCAGTTGGACAGCCTTTGTCCAAGTGACGGTGTAAAAATGGCGGGAATATGGCTGCTGGAAAGATCAACCGGCTGCCGCGGGAGATCCGCGAGCAGGTGAACCAACGACTGGATGCGGGCGAGTCGGGCAAGCGGCTGGTGGCGTGCTGGGGCCCTCGTCCCTGCCGAGGTCCGAGCCGGACTGGCAGAGCTCGGCGTTCCGAACTCGCCGGCCAGAGGTCAGTGCTCCCGGCGATGGGTGTGAATACGACCGAATTGGGGGCGATCAAGGTTGATCAAGGTGAGATTTTTTATCCGGGGAGGGGAAGTCCGAGGACGAGAACGAGGACGAGGACGAGAACAAGCAATGGGCGTGGAGAATTCGCAGGGGGGTGGTGCGGGTGGTGAATTGCCGGATGAAGATTGGCCCGCGCACGTTCGAAAGCGGTGTCGTCGCTCCGCTTTGCCACCGCAGTCCATGACGGTTTTGGGCAGGGCCACATTGACAGATTTTTCCCGAAGTTCAGAAATTGCCACGCCACGAAGTGCCTGGTCGGTGCCGGACGGGCCATCATGTCGCAGTGCGGCGGAGCCGGCCAGTAGCAGTTTTGCTACTGGGATGGTTATTAATCCTCCTGAAAAAACCTGTCAATTCGGCGCGCTTACGCTAAATTTTGCGCTCGTTTTATAACATGAACCGCAAACCGTCATTGCTCGTCATTTTTCTCACGGTCTTCATCGACCTGATCGGCTTTGGGATCATCGTGCCGCTGGTGCCGATGTACAGCCGGCATTATGGGGCGAGCGGGTTCATGATCGGCGTGGTGATCGCGTCGTTTTCGGCGATGCAGTTCATCTTCTCGCCCATCTGGGGCAAGCTGTCGGACCGGTACGGCCGGCGGCCGATTTTGCTGATCAGCACGGCGGGCGCCTCAGTTTCGTATGTGATCTTCGCGCTGGCATCCGGGCTGGAGAATCATGCGGCGGCGCTGTGGCTGATGCTGGTCTCGCGGATGTTCGCGGGGGCGTGCGGCGGGAACATCACGGTGGCGCAGGCGTATGTGGCGGACATTTCCAAGCCGGAGGAACGGTCGAAGCGGATGGGGCTGATCGGCATGGCGTTCGGGCTGGGATTCATTTTTGGCCCGATTATCAGCGGCGTGGCTTTAGTTGGTTTTGGCCTTGGTGGTTTTTGGGGAATACCAAAAATCGTATTTCATGGATTTGGGCCGACTGGCCCCGGCTGGGCGGCGGCGGGTTTGTGCGCGTTCAATTTTTTACTCGCCTATAGGATCTTGGTAGAGAGCTTGAAACCGGATTCAACCCACGCCGGGAATCGTCCGCGTTTCGCGCAATGGGGGCATACGCTGTCGCAGCCCAAGATTGGGCTGTTGATCCTGATATTTTTCCTGGCGACGTTTGCATTCAGTTGTTTTGAAAGCACGCTGCCACTGCTGGTGAGTGATAATTTTAACCTGGGTACCACGGTGGATGAAACGAAGCCGGCCTCGACGGTCATTTCTCTGTTTGTGTTTTGCGGGGTGCTGGCCGCACTGATCCAAGGCGGGTTGATCGGCCGGCTGGTGAAGCTGTTTGGCGAGCCGAACCTGATCTCGATGAGCCTGATCATCACGGGGGCGAGCCTGGTGCTGCTGCCGCTGGTGAAGGGCGACGGGCCGTTGAGCTGGTCGAAGGTGCTGCATCTGGCGGACCAGCCGTGGCTGCTGATGCTGGGGGCGCTGGTGCTGTTGTCGGTCGGCTCCAGCTTGTCGCGCGCGCCGCTGTTTGGGATGCTTTCCAACCTGACGCCGGCGAACGAGCAGGGGGCGACGATCGGGGTGGCGCAAAGCGCGGGGAGCCTGGCGCGGATCGTGGGGCCGCTGTTCGCGGCGACGTTGTATGGTCATGTGCCGATGCTGCCGTATCTGATTTGCGGTGGAATTTCAATTGTGACGGGCTTCATGGTTTTTCCGCTGCTGCGGGGGAAGAGCGAGCCGGCGACGGCGGGTTAAAAAGGGGCTTAATGATGGCTTAATGAAAGTGTGGGTAAGGTAATGAGTCCCTGCCGACGCTTTTAAGTTGCCTCGAACGCAGGGCGGATTAACTTGTCGATCATCAAATGAAAACGTTTCCCATCTTTTTGGCGCTGGCATTGACGGCCTTTTCCCGCGCCTCGGCGCAGGTGACCTTGGAACTGGAGCTGGGGCAGGAACAATTTCTGCCGGGGGAGACGATGGTGGTGGCCACGAAGATCACCAACCGCTCGGGGCGGCCGCTGCATTTTGGCGCGGAGGCGAACTGGCTGACGTTCAACGTGGAGTCGCTGGACGGTTTTGTGGTGATCAAAAACGCGGACGTGCCGGTGAGCGGGGAGTTCGACCTGGAATCGTCGCAGATGGGGACGAAGCGCGTGGACATCGCGCCGTATTTTTCGATGATGCGGCCGGGGCGGTACAAGGTGATCGCCACCCTGCGCATCAAGGATTTGTCGGCGGAGACGGCGAGCGCGCCGAAGCTTTTTGACATCATCTCGGGCGCCAAATTATGGACGCAGGAGTTCGGGGTGCCGGCGGCGAGCGGTGCGCCGGAGATGCGGAAGTTTTCCCTGCAGCAGGCGAGCTACCTGAATTCATCGATGCGCCTGTTTGTGCAGGTGGGCGATGTGACGGATACGCGCGTGTACAAGACGACGCAACTGGGGCAGACGATTTCCTTCAGCCGGCCGGAGGCGCAGGTGGACCGCCGGAGCGTTCTGCATGTTCTCTGGCAATCCGGCGCGCAGGGTTTCAGCTATTGCCAGGTGAATCCGGCGGGCGAGGTGGTGCTGCGGGAGACCTATGATGATGTGAATTCGCGTCCGCGCCTGTCGGTTAATGACAATGGCGACATGGAGGTCGTGGGCGGGGTAAAGCGGGGGAAGCCGGGTGAAGCCCCGGCGGCGCCGGCACCGGTGCCAGTGCCAGCGCCGCCGTCGGCGGGGAAATGAGGCGGGCGAAGTTTCGCGCCGCTGCAAGACTGCAAGCTTTGACGGCGGATTTGGTGATGGTAAGGTTGCCTGCGCGCGGTTTGTGAGCCGCGCATGAGTCGCGAAGCGTTTGGAGCGCGTGCGGGTTACCACCGCTGCGTGCGCGCGGAAAGTTTTTTTGTTCCAAGTTACCCCTCGTCCGCTCGAAAGCGCCGTCGCCGCCACCGCTCTGCCGGCGCAGTCCATGATGATCATGGACGAGGCGGGGTTGCCTGCGCGGTTTCGGAAGCGCAAGGAATAGCCGTGCCATAACGTACCGGCGGCGCCGGCAGAAACTGGCGTAGTGCGACAATTGCCACCGGTCCACCCAGGTTGGAAGAATCAGGGTCACGCGGGCGAGCCGCCCGCGCTCCTTTAATTTGTGTTATTTGCGGAGTTCGTCGCCGGTGGTGCAGAATTGTTCGACGAGTTTGCGGACCATGGTGGCGCGGGTGACGGCGGAGTCCTGGGTCTCGCCAAAGAATGACTTGGATTTGACGCGGATGGCGCCGATGAAATCGCCGTTGCGGTCGTGCAGGGGCATGGTGACGTTGTTGACGCCTTTTTCGCGGCCGAAGAAGACGGCGCCGTCGCGGATGGCGCCGAGTTCGGAATCGCCGCCGGTCTGGCCGATCTCGGATTTATCGTTGCTGGCGATGATGTGGGTGTTGTTGTTGGTGTCGTCCAACGTGTAGATGCGGAGGCCGACGAGGCGCGATTCCTTCTTCATGACGGCATCGATCATCTGCTGGGCGGGCGGGATGCGCGGGGTGTAATCGACCTCGGCCTCGCTGAAGTAGGTGACGGAATCGGACTTGGTCCAGAAACCGACCGTGCCCTCGACGAAGGTGTTGTCGCCCAGGGCGGGCATGACGAGCTTGTCATCGAGGTAGAGGGTGATCTGGTTACCGTCGCATTGGACGCCGAGCTTGTGCCATTCGCCGGCGGGAACGTTGACGGTGGGACCGATGGGGTCGGAGCGGATGCCGTTGACGACCTTGTAGAAGCGGAGGTTGTGGCCGGCGGCGCTGACGCGGACGACGTAGAAGTTGGAGACGTTCTGGAAGCGGAAGACGAGGCCGGCCATCTGCTCGGTGATGCCGCTGACGATCTTGAACTTGGTGCTGAACTTGAAATTGCGGAAGATTTCGCCGGGGTAGACGAACAGGGGGAAATGTTCATCGGTCATGTCTTCGCCGGTCTGGGCGAGGACCTTGGCGTGGTTGAGGGCCGGGGTGTTGCCGGTGAGGGTCGAAAAGGCGGAGGGCATCTCGGCGGAGATGATCTTCCAGACGGGCGGCGCGCCGCCGCCGGCGAGCAGGGATTGAAAATTCGTGGGGGTGCTGTTGTACTCGTAATCGCCAAAATTAAATTGGAGCGTGGCGGCGGACGCGGACAGCGTCAGCAGGCACCCCAGGAGCCAGGTAAGAAATCGCATGGCCGCAGAGTAGCAAAGGCGGGGGCAGTGGCAAAATAGTTTTGCCGCAATGGCATGGAGGGTGCGGCGGCGGAGCCAGACATGCGGTTCGGATATTCCCGCCTTAAGACATCGCTTGCCAAGCGACGGGGCTTGCGCAGAATAGCGGGATGAAGTTCCCCCGTTTGTTCCTGGCGCTGGCGGGCGCACTGCTGCCTTCCATGGTTTCCGCCCGCGCGGAGCTGTCGCTGCCCGCGATTTTTGGCGACAACATGGTTTTGCAGCAGCAGATGCCGGTGCCGGTCTGGGGCTGGGCGGCGCCGGGCCAGAAGGTGTCGGTGACGTTCGCCGGCCAGACGAAGTCGACGCACGCGGCGGCGGACGGCAAATGGCTGGTGAAGCTGGGCAAGTTCAAGGCGTCATCCGTGCCGGGGTCGCTGGTGGTGGCGGGGGAGGGGACGAAGACGTTCACGAACATCCTGGTCGGCGAGGTGTGGCTGGCTTCGGGGCAGTCGAACATGGAGAAGCCGATCAACAAGCAGCCGGGGCAGAAGCCGACGTTCAACGCGGAGGCGGAACTGGCGGCGGCGAATTATCCGAACATCCGCATCTTCAAGATCGAGAAAACGCTGGCGGCGAGGGAGCAAACCACGCTGCCCAAAAACACCGGCTGGCTGGCGTGCAGTTCCAATTCGCTGGACGGGGCCAGTTTTTCCGCGGCGGCATATTTTTTCGGGCGCGAGATCCACACGAACTTGAACGTGCCGGTGGGGCTGGTGGAGTCGTCGTGGGGCGGCACGCGGATCGAGCCGTGGACGCCGCCGGCGGGTTTTGAAATGATCCCGTCGCTGGCGAAGCTGGCGCAGCCGATCACGGGCACAAACAAGCTGGCCAATACGCGTCCGCTGGCGATCTACAACGCGATGATCGCGCCGATCACGGGCTTCGCGCTGCGCGGGGCGTTGTGGTACCAGGGCGAATCGAACTGCATGGGGACGAACGATGATGACTATCTGACGTACGCGGACAAGCTGGAGGCGCTGGTGGGCGGCTGGCGCAAGGTGTGGGGCGAGGGGGCGTTCCCGTTTTACTTCGTGCAGATCGCGCCGTTCAAGTATTACGCGGGAAAGATCAAGCGGGTGAAATCGCCGGAGACGCTGGCGGAATTCTGGGCGTTGCAATCGCAGGCGGCGCGGCGCCTCAAGCACACGGGCATGGCGGTGACGACGGATCTGGCGGACAACCTGGATGACATTCATCCGCGCGATAAAGCGAGCGTGGGCCACCGGCTGGCGCTGCTGGCGCTGAACCAGACCTACGGCGAAAAAGTGGTGAGCTCCGGGCCGGTGTTTAAGAGCGTGAAGTTCACGGGGGGCAAGGCGGTCGTGAAGTTTGATCATGCGGACGGCGGCTTGGTGAGCAAGGGCGGCGGGCCGTTGACGTGGTTCACAGTGGCGGGCGCGGACGGGAAGTTTGTGCCCGCAAACGCGACGATCACGGGCGGGACGGTGGAAGTTTCAGCGGCGGAGGTGGCGGAGCCGAAGGCGGTGCGGTTTGCGTGGGCGGAGACGGCGCAGCCGAATCTTTTCAATGGCGCGGGGCTGCCGGCGGAGCCGTTTCAGGCCGGCGACCGGCGGTGACTGCGTCACGGCCGCCATTTTTGGGGCGCAGGCGGCTTGGCGCATGGAAAATTCGTGACCATCCAGCCGCATCACTGTCCAAGCCACATGCGAAGAGCCGGACGGGCGGGAGTTTTCCCAAAACCTGCCGCCGTACGCTGTGGACGCGCATGCCGGAGGCGGGATCAACCTGCTGTTTGTGGATGGTCACGCGCAATTCACCAAATACGCCAGTTGCCGGCCCAGTTCCATTTCCTATCCCGGAATCCCGCCTTGCAATTACGACTGGTCGCCGTTGACGGATCAAAATGTGCATGACGTTGTGTGATGTCACGGCCGGGCATGGGGTGTTTACCCCATGGACGGAAAGGGTCGCCGGCCCCATTGTCATGGCGTTCATTGAAAGACAATGCCCGTGAGACAACACCAAGCACGAAACGAATCACGGTCCGCTTGGTGGATGACAACGGGCAATTATTTTGCTGTCCGTTTATGGTTGGCAGAGAGGTTTTGCCAGCGGCGTGATCCGGACAGCTCCCCCCCCAATGGTCGCGCCGCCCTTCTGAGCGCCTGGATGAAGGCGTTTAAACCTTATCATCAAACCAGAGCCGGACGAAAGTCCGGCTCTGGTTCTATTTTAAAAACGAATCGCCGCCGGACAGTTTCACACACTATCGGCGGGTTGAGATTTATGGGGTGCATATGATTGACCGACTATCTGACCATTGTCATTAATACTCATGGCCAAACCATAAAGTCCGCCTAAGGTTCCAATATTAGTCATTGTGCCCGCTTGATACAGGAAAGGTACATAGCTAACATTATTGCTGACATAGGCATACCCGACAATTTGATCGTTATTGTTGATACAAGAAGCTGAGCTGCTGTCGCCACCTAAGCTTCCGATACTAGTCATTCCATTATTGGAAAACAGAAATGCAACGCGATAGCCGCTGGTAGTGCCCGAGGAATAGCCAACGATTTTCTTGCTATTGTTAATACTGAGGGCTGCGGAGTAATTGACTCCAAGCGACCCTAGATCATGCATCACTCCATTTTCCCAGAGAAAAGCATGTCGTTGGTTAGGGTTGGAACTTGATGCATACCCGACAACTTGACCATGATCATTTAGCCCGAGAGCAGCGCTCTCCGAACCATCGAGAGTGCCCAGATCACGCATACCACCGTTATCCCAGATGAAACCATGCGTATCATAATTGGTAGTAAGAGATGAACCGACGATTTGACCACTAGCATTAATTCCGCTGGCACCACTGCCAGTTCCTCCTAGAGTCCCAAGATCTATCAATGTGTAATTCTGTCCCAGAGGTGTCTGATCCTGGACGTTTGGCGTCATCGGCGCACCACCACTGCCCATTGGACTCATGGTGAGCATAGTTTTCCTCGCCTGAATCCTTTTGAGCATTGCAGGCGAAGGAGGAGTTGGCGCCGGCGGCATGATGGCAGCGTTCGTCCCGACGTGAGCGCCGTCATCAATGGCGTCCCTGTCGCTATTGAGGTTCAAATCAGTTCGCTTTCGGTTGAAACCATCATGCGCCGGACGATTGACTATCACCAGCGAGGCATTTACGTCCTCTGGCTTTTGCAGTGGACGCCAAAACTTGATTCACAGCGGTACACCCCACGCCAGTGGGAAAAATGGATTCATGCGGCATATTTTGGACGGGTGTACTACTGGATTGAGGGTTTGAATGTCGTCAGCTACCACTTTGAGCACAGCTTCAAGACCGTTCCCAAGAAAACGTGGTATTCCGCCGACGGCGAGAAAATGACTGGCGGCGGTTACAGCCAGAAATTAAAGCGTTCCCGCACGGCAGTCCGAGGCAGGATTTTCAATCTGGCAACCGATTTTGCCCCCAAGCAGCGGGAATGGTGGGAGGCTAGTGGCGTCAAAGTTCCCAACGCGAAACTTTTCATGGAGCGATGAAGCCAGACGCTTGCGTTTGAATGCGGAATCATTATGTTTTGAACATGAAAGCAGACGTGTGGCGGTCGCATAAACGTATCCGCAGTGAGCTCACCGATGGGCTTTCAAAAGATTCTGCTAAACGAGGGTGGAAGACTTCCAACCAACTTTCAATCAAGGATTTTATCACGCTGTTTTCCAGTACCGTAAACCGTTTCTACAACTTCCTTGATGCTGAAAAGCTCCGTCTCATGTTCGGCCAGAATGGATCGTCGCTCGATCTTGGCAAAGCGATGGAAGAAGGCCAAATTATCATTGCCAATCTTTCCACCGAAGGTGCGCGTGTATCGGAAGAAGATGCGTCGCTGTTTGCCACCCTCCTCTTGAGCGACCTTTGGACGGCGGCCAAGGAACGAGGCAAAGGAACGGAGGAATTGGAGGCGTTTGCACAGAACCGCCTCAATCGGTTCGAACCGGCTATCGCCTTCATAAAAGAGGCCAAACAGGCCACTATTTTGCTCGCCGAAGGAAATTCAGAACAGAAGCGCGATTTTCTCAAAAAAATCGGTTCGAACTTTCAGATGGCGAATAAATCGTTGGCGGTGGAGTTCAAAAAGCCCTGGAATCTATTGGTCGAATTCAATTTCGACCTCACAACCCAAAACACGCGTCAGCGTGAATTTTCGCAAAAAGAAAACTGGCGGTGGCTATCGGTCAAAGTTCGAACCTTTTTTGAAGAAAATCCAACCGTTTAGGGTATCCCCACCCCCCTCCCCACACGGGGAAGGGTTCGCAATTCACCCCCTCCTGTGTTCACAAGCGCTTTGTCGCTTTTTTGAGTTTGGCTCCATCCCCGACTTCGGTCGGTTTTATGGCTCGCGCGGCTGCTGACATTTGTCATGGAAGCCGCGCTCGCCAAAAACCTCCCTCGTCGCTCACGCGACAACAACGGGTTCACCCACGGACGGGTTACATCTCCTAGAAGCATCAATTGAGATTGCGCATAGATTGTTTCCGGAATTTTTTGTGCCATCAGTAAGCGCAGATGCGTGGCTTCGTTAAGTTGATTTACCAAAAGCGCTCCGTGAATTGCCTGCGCGTGCTCATTGGACATTTTTTGCGTTGAAGCCCCTGCTATGAAACAGAGATGAAGGCTGTATTTGTAGAACGCCTGAAAATGCTCTTCATGAATTTTTGCCACATCCGAAAGAATTTGAGCCTTCTTCTCGAATAAAAGCTTTCTGATGGCGCTTTTATTGTTGTGCCGAGCGACGACCTGTGAGAAACAAACCGACCTGTTGCTGGATATGCGTCTTAACGAGCAGATCAGCGAACCAGAATACATTTCCAAGAAATCTATTCTGGTCAATCAAAAGGCGGAGTTGAAAGGCAAATTGGAGGCGTTTGAAAATAACCGCCTCAATCGGTTCGAACCGGCAATTTCCTTCATTTTAGAGGCTAAAATGGGCACTTTTTTGCTCGCCGAGGGAAATTTGGAACAAAAGCGCGATTTTCTCAAGAAAATCGGTTCGAACTTACAGATGGCGGATAAATCGTTGGCTGTGGAGTTCAAAAAACCGTGGAATCTATTGGCTGAATTCAATTCTGACCTGACAAACGAAAACGCGCCTAAGCGCGCATTTTCGCAAAAATCGAAATGGCGGAGAGAGGGGGATTCGAACCCCCGATACGGCTTTTGGCCGTATACCGGTTTAGCAAACCAGCGCCTTCAGCCACTCGGCCATCTCTCCACCGGAGGCATAGTGAAACCTGAGGCGGTGATTCACTCAAGCAAATTCTGGCGGGTTGCTGCGTAGTGAGGTCGCTGGGCTTTGTTTTCCGGTTTGCCCTTGGCCTTGAATTCAGGGATAGTGGACGTCCGTTTTTGCGGAAAATCTATGAAACCCCAAGTCGAAATCTACGACACGACGCTGCGCGATGGTTCGCAGGGCGAAGGCATCAATTTCTCGGTGGCGGACAAGCTGCGCATTGCCGAGAAGCTGGATGCGTTCGGGGTGCATTACATCGAGGGCGGCTGGCCGGGGAGCAATCCCAAGGACATCGAGTTTTTTGCCCAGGCGAAGAAGCGGAAGTTCAAGCACGCCCGCTTGGCGGCCTTTGGCTCCACGCGCAAGAAGGGGGTGCCGGTGGAGCAGGATGACCAGGTGCGTCTGCTGATCGAGGCGGGGACGCCGGTGGTCACGATCTATGGCAAGACCTCGATGTTGCATGTGACGGAGGTGCTCCGCTGCACGCCGGAGGAAAATCTGGGGATGATCGGCGACACGGTGAAATATTTGAAGGACCACGGCAAGTTCGTGATCTATGACTGTGAACATGCGTTCGACGGCTACAAGTTGAACGCGGATTACGCGCTGGCGACGTGGCAGGCGGCGGAGAAGGCGGGCGCGGATTTTGTGGTGTTGTGCGATACGAACGGCGGCTGTCTGCCGGCGGAGATTGCGGCGATCACCAAGACGGCCGTGGGCAGGTTGAACTGCAAGATCGGCATCCATACGCACGACGACATCGGCATGGGGGTGGCGAACGCCTTGGCGTCATTGGCTGCGGGCGCGGTCCATGTCCAAGGCACCATCAACGGCTATGGCGAGCGCACAGGCAATTGCAACCTGACCAGCGTGATCCCCTGCGTGGCGTTGAAGATGAAGAAGACCTGCGTGCCGGCGAAGTCGCTGGCGAAGCTGAAAGAGCTTTCCATGTTCGTGGATGAAGTGGCGAATTTGCGTCATAATCCGCGGTTGCCCTGGGTGGGTTCCGCCGCGTTTGCGCACAAGGGTGGTGCGCATGTGAACGCCGTGCAGAAGCTGGCGTCGAGCTACGAGCACATCAATCCGGAACTCGTCGGCAATGAGCGCAACATCCTGATCAGCGACCTGTCCGGCCGCAGCAACATCGTCATCAAGGCGCAGGAGCTGGGATTTAAGCTCACGAATGACACGCCGGAGCTGCGCCAGATCCTTGACACGATCAAACAGCGCGAGCACGAAGGTTTTGAGTTTGAAGCGGCGGAAGGCTCGATGGCGCTGTTAATAGAAAAAATATTAACGCGTAAAGAACTGCCTTTCAAAGTTGACTCTTACCAAGTCTCGGTGAGCCGGACGCATGGAAAAGCCGCCTTGTGCGAGGCGTCAGTAAAGGTCAGTGTCGATCGGGGAATATTTAAAGTAAATGCAGATGGAAAGCATAGCCGGTTTTCCAGACTAAAAGATCTGAATTCGCATGAGTCCGAAGGGACCGGAGATGGTCCGGTCAACGCGCTGGATTCTGCGCTGAGAAGCGCTTTGACCAAATTTTATCCGCAGCTAAAAAAAGTGACGCTGACCGATTACAAGGTGCGCATCCTCGACGGCGTGGCCGGCACGGCGGCGAAGACGCGGGTGCTGATCGAATCCAGCGACGGCAAACGCGAATGGGGCACGGTCGGCGTGAGCGAGAACATCATCGAAGCGTCCTTGCAGGCGCTGGTGGACTCGATGGAGTATGCGCTGCTCAAAAAGTGAAGACTTGACGCGAATTACGCTAATTGGCGCGAATTTTAAGACAAAGCATGAGTGAATTACTTTACAAGGATGAGGTGTTCAAGCTCGTTGGCCTTTGCATGGAGATTCATCGCGAACTTGGCAAAGGCCATGATGAGGCGATTTATAAGGATGCGTTCGTGATTGAGTTGCAACGCGCCCAAATTCAGTTTGTGCGCGAGCAGAAATATGAAGTTGATTATAAGGGCGTAGTTTTGCCGCATTTTTATTACGCTGATTTTGTGGTGAGAGAAAAGATTCTTTTTGAAGCCAAGGCTGTGGAACAACTGACCGAGGCCCATGTGAAGCAGGTTTTAAATTATCTGGCAGCGTCAAAACTGGAACTTGGTTTGCTGGTCAATTTTGGCGGCGGTTCCTTGGAATGGAAGCGCGTCGTGTTAAGTCAAAAAAACAAACCTGAACCATTGTCGAAAGATTTCCGCCTTTAACTAATTAGCGAAAATTCGCGTAATTCGCGTCAAGATTTTTATGTCCGAGATTCCAAAAGCTTACGAACCGCAGTCGGTTGAGGATAAATGGTATGAATTCTGGCTGAAGCAGGGGTGCTTCACGGCCGATGCGACGTCGGCCAAGCCGGCGTATTCCATCGTCATTCCGCCGCCGAATGTCACGGGCATGCTCCACATGGGGCATGTGCTGAACAACACCATCCAGGACATCCTGAGCCGCAAGGCGCGCATGGACGGCAAGGAAGTGCTCTGGCTGCCGGGCACCGATCACGCGGGCATCGCCACGCAGATGATGGTGGAGAAGGCGCTCAAGAAGGAGGAGAAGAAATCCCGCCACGACCTGGGGCGCGAGGAATTTTTGAAGCGCGTCTGGGCGTGGAAGGAGAAGCACGGCGACATCATCATCAACCAGCTCAAGAAGCTGGGCTGCTCGTGCGACTGGACGCGGGAGCGGTTCACGATGGACCCGGAGTATTCGCGCTGCGTGCAGAAGGTGTTCGTGGAGTTGTACAAGAAGGGCCTGATTTATCGTGGCAAGCGCATGGTGAACTGGTGCCCCGTGTCGCAGACGGCGTTGTCGGATGAAGAGGTGGAGATGAAGCCGCAGAAGGGTTTCATGTATCTTTTCCGGGTGGAAGCGGTGGAGGTGGATGGTTCGCCGGTCAAAGGTTTACCCGGCCACCCCCTCACCCCGACCTTCTCTCCCGGGGGGGGCGAGGGAGAAGCGGCAACGGTGAAGAAGATCGGTCCGGAGGTTGATTCAACCGGTCGGGTCTGGCTGACCATCGCGACGACGCGGCCGGAGACAATTCCGGGGGATACGGCGGTGGCCGTGAACCCGAAGGATCCGCGGTATGCGCAGCTCATCGGCAAGCATATCGTGCGGCCGTTGCCGGCGGAATTGCCGCTGGCGCAGAAGCTCATCCCGATCATCGGGGACGAGCATGTGGATTTTGAATTCGGCACGGGCGTGTTGAAGGTGACGCCGGCGCATGACAAGGCGGACTTTGACATCGGCCAGCGCCATAAGCTGCCGCTCATCGAAGTCATCGCTGCCGACGGCACGATGAACGACCTTGCGGGCGCCGATCTGTGCGGTTTGGACCGTTTCAAGGCGCGGAAAGTCGCCGTGGAAAAACTGCGCGAATCCGAAATGCTCGTGGAGGAAAAGCCTTACGAGAACAACGTGGGTTTCAGCCAGCGCGCGGATGTGCCAATCGAGCCGCGTTTGAGCGAGCAATGGTTTTTGAAGTATCCGGCGGTGGAGCAATCGAAGGCGTGCGTGGAGCAGGGTGATCGGAGGGGGGGGGGGGGGCCGCCCGGGGGCGCGCCATTAATAAAATAAAACACACCATCACACGCGCGCCGCGCACAAAAAAAAAAAAAAAA
>JARLJW010000007.1 GCA_031290985.1 Verrucomicrobiia bacterium
AGCCCGCTCGCGTCATGGACTGCGGTGGCAAGGCGGCAGCCGCGACACCGCTTTCGCTTGCAACCGAAGTCAGCCATGCCAGCCAGCCCCGCCGCTTCGCCATCATAAATCGTCCATCGCATATCGAAAAAGTGGCTGGTCGCCCGTACGCAGGGTGGCCGTACGCCAGTACTTTAATTTTTGCGTTTTCATTGGCCTTTTTGCAAATTTCCATCACCCGTAAATCCGGGTGAATTCGCGTTACGCCCCGCGAACGCGCCAGCGTCTTGGAGTGCGGCAGCCCTCTGCCGCTTTCGCCCGCACCGGACCATTCGCATGACCCGCAGCCATCAGTCGCACCCTGCGCCCGTAAATCGTAAATCCGGTATCGCAAATTCATGAGGTTTAATTTGCTTTAATTTACCTTAATTCACTGGCCAGTCCGACACGGACCCCGTGCAGCTCGCACAAAATTTCTTTGGGCTAATAAAGGCTAACAAGGGCTAACGGACCTTGATTCCCAAGGCTTTGCCTCGGGAACCCCGCCTTCACCTTGCTACCCGCCACCCGGCGCCCGCCGCTTCCCATGCAACCATTTAACCATTTAACCATTCACTACCTCCGCCCAAACTGACTGACAATAGCAGCCTCCCCGCCCTCCCGGCAACCCCCGCCCCGCAAATAAATCCAGGTATTTTATTGAACGTTTTCCCAAAAAAACTGTCTGTATATTTGGTCGGCGGAAAGAAGGAAAAGCAGCCGCCCGGCAAGCCCTTAAAAAAGTGGGCCGACCGCGTCATCGTCGCGGATGAACGCCCATCGCTTCAGCGCAAAGCGGCTACGGTTCGCCCAACCATTTTCGTGCCTCAGCAGTTTTGGCATGATCAAAGTAGCGAATGGTCGCTTTCGTAAATGGTTTGGCGAAGGTCGCCATGCCTTTCTCCCACCTCGTTTCACCGATCATCGCGATCCGTTCGACGTCGGCAAAATGTTTGACGTCGAACTTGATGCCCTCCCACAGCGCACTCGTTTCCCAGCCATCGAAGCCGGCCAGGTCAAACAGCACGCGCACGTTCCCGTTGAGCTGGACCAGCCTTTCAAACTCAGGTGCAAAATAAACATAATCCGCCATGGTTAATTTTCCGCTGACTTGAATGGCGAGCACTTTGCCTTCGTCTTCATCCTCAAATTTAATTGGCATTTTTATTCCTTTCCTTTGGTTTCGCTTGCCGCCTTCGCGTAAAAATCGCGCGCCTTCGCCAGCAACTGATCCTCGGTCAAATGATGCTCGTCCACAACCAGCGTGCCGATAATCCGCTTCGCCTCGTCGGGATGGTGCAATTTAAACCACGCAACGAACTGTTCCATCTCGCTGCTGGTGCCGGTGCCGGTGCCGAAAATGAGAATCTGCCCGCCGCCTGCAAGCACACTGGCCACTGGTTTAAAGAAACTGTCCGGGTCTGGCTTGGCTTTGCCGCGTGTAAAATCCTTTGCGTCTTTCGCCTGGCGCATCCGGGCTTCCGGCTCGTGCGGCGTGATCTTCTGGGGAATCGCACCGTGTATTTCCGAATGATAAATCCGGGCATCCTGATGATCAATGACGAGCAACCAATGCGCTTCCATTCCGTCGGGTGCGGGTGCCGCCGCCTCGGATTTTTCAAGAAAATGGCGCAACGACATGACCTGGGAAGTTTCGGATACATCCTTCGTATGGGGCGGATGCAGCATCAAAGTCTGACCATTGCGCGTCACCTTCAGGTGTCCGTTGGGTTCCTCCACGACTTGTCCAAGGTGGCGAAACATGGCCAGCACCTCGTGCCAGTTCAGATTGTGAGAAACCGGATGTTGAAAGATCGTATCATAAGTTCGCAGATGCGAACCCGTGAACGGCAGCGTAGATTTCATATTTATTTGGGAGATTTAAATGAGCGGGCAGACCTGCCGCCCGCCCCGTTTTGGGGCCTCAATTCTCACCGGCTTAAAATGCGTTCAAAGTTCTGCGCCAGCTATGGGGTATAACCCTACTATTGAGGCGCGCGCAATACGGTGACGGCGCGCGGGCTTTAGCCCGCTTCAATGTCCAAGGCGGCAGCGCGCGTAAAACACCCAGCGCGCTGGCGTTTGGGACATTGAAGCGGTGTAAACGCCGCGCCCCGCCTGGTTTTGCGTTCATTGGACGGATTCCTTCAGGTTAAGGCATGGCCATATCTGCAACCGGCGATGCATCCCAGCCGCCACCCAGCGCCTTGATCAATTGGACGCTCGCCGTCAATTGTTGCATCTGCAGGCCGAGCGCCGTCCGCTGGTTGCTCAATAGCGTCGTCTGCGCAGTGATCACATTGAGGTAGAGCTCGATGCCGGAATGATAACGGACATTGGCAAGCGCCAGATAACGCTGCGACGACCTGACGGCGGCGTTCTGTTCTTGGAGTTCAACCGACAAGCTTCGCAGTGTTGATAAATTGTCTTCGACCTCCTGAAAGGCGGCCAATACGGTCTGCCGGTAGTTTGCAACGGTGCCTTGGTAGACCGCCTGAGACTGTTCCGTGACCGCTTTGCGCAAGCCGCCATCAAAAAGCGTTTGCGCCAGCGTCGTGCCGACGGACCAAACCAGGCCCGGCCCGGAAAAAAGGTCTTTCACGGAGGTGTTCTGGTATCCCGCCGCGCCGCTCAAAGTAATGGCCGGATAATAAGCCGCGCGCGCCACGCCGATCCTCGCGTTCGCCTCCGCCACGCGCCGTTCGGCGGCGGCAATGTCAGGACGACGCTCGAGGAGTGCCGACGGAACACCGAAGGGAATGGCGATTGGTTTTGTGGTCAGTGGACTGGTGGCCACGAAAAAGGTCGAAGCCGTTTTCCCGAGGAGCGTCGCAATGGCATGCTCCAGTTGGGCGCGCTGGATGCCGAGGTCGGTGGCCTGCGCGAGCACGGTATTAAGCTGCATTTCAGCCTGCGCGACGTCCTGGTCAGACGTCAGACCCGCGCCATACTGAGCTTGGGTCAGTTTAAGTGATTCCTCATCCGCCAGCACCGTCGCGTCCAAAAGCTGTCTCTGCGTATCCGACACGCGAAGCTGAAAATAATCAACCGCCACCTCCGCCTGCGCCGTCAGCCGCACGCTTTCAACGTCGGCCAGCGTGGCTTGCGCTTCGAGTGAATTGGCTTTCACGGTGTTGCGAATCCGCCCCCAGAAATCCGGCTCCCAGGAAGCGTCCAATGGCAGCGCATATTCGGTAAAGTTTAAGGCGGATGATGAACCGGATTCATTTTGAGCCGACGCCTGCCGGGTTCGGACAACCGATGGGGTGGCGGTCACGGTTGGGAAATACTGCGAACGGGCTTGTTTGACGACGGCCCGGGCCGCAAGGAAATTCGCGAGCGCCACTGCGACCGTCTGGTTGGAAACATTTACCTGGCTTTCAAGCGCGTCCAGCTCCGGCTCGTGAAACATTTTCCACCAATCGCCGCGCAGCGCCTCATCCTTTGGCTCGGCGGTTTTCCAGCCGTCCGTTTCCGATGATTGTGCCAGCGTCATTTCTTTGAAAGCCGCCGGCGTTTCAACGGCTGGTTTCGCATATTTAGGTGCGAAGCTGCAACCGCTGATCAGAGCCATGCACGCCAAGAAAACAACCGACATTCCGGCTGTTGCTTTGAATGGAGGGATGCGGTTGTTCATTGCATGGTTCATGGTTACCCGCGGAAGATGTCAAACGGCTCGATTTTGAGAACCTTGCGTATCCCGATATAGCTTGAGATTCCGGCAATGAGCAGGACCATGCCGAAGGCCAGCCCCAAGTTCCCAAACGTGATCATCGCCGCGTAGTTGGGCAGCCGGTAACGGGCAATCGAGATCATCAGCGTCACCAAACCGATGCCCAGCCCATAGCCGATCATGGCCGTAAAGAACGCCATGAACAGGATCATATAAACCAGCTCGCGCCCCTTCGCCCCGATGGCTTTCAACGCGCCAAATTTCTCCAGGTTTTCCAGGATGAAGGTATAGAAGGTCTGGCCTGAAATTGACAATCCCACAATAAAACTGATCACGGTCATCAATAGAATGTTGGTGCCGATGCCGGTTTTATAGGTGTAATAATCCGAAATGCGCTGGTTGAATTCATCCTTGGTAAAAGCGACGTACCCGAGTTTGGCGACTTGCTGCTTGATGCCGGCCACGGCCGCCGCGCTCTTCGGCTGCACCAGGACATAGGAAATCGTGAAGCGCGTCGTCGGGAGATATTCAATCGCGCGGCTGTAAGTCGTGTAGAGTGTCGGCACCCCGTTCAATCCGTTCGCGGCGACCCGGGCAATGCCAACGATCGTGCCCCGGTGATCATTGAGTTCGAATGAAGTGCCAATCTTCGGGTTTTCCAGCTTGGCAAATTCAGCGTCGTTTACGACCACGAATGAATTGTCGGCATAAATGTCCTGGATGTTGCCTTGCAGCAGTTCGGGCCGGCCAAACAGGCTGCTGTCATCCAGGCCGACGACCGTTACCGATTGATAGGCGCCGCTTGCAAGCTTGACCTGGGCGCCCCCAATGAAGAGCGGTACTGCATAGTCGACTCCATCCATGCTGCGCACCGCGTCGAGCAGGTAGTCGGGCAGCGGAATCGCGCTGGTGGCTGTATTGACCGCGGGGTCCATCACCCACATCCCGGCCCCGATGTTGGTCACCGTCGAAAAAGCCCGGTTGAGAATGCCGGCGAACATCGCGGTCATTTGCATCATCAGGAACACCGCGAAGGTGATCCCGATCAACAGCGCGGTGAACTTGCCCCGGTCATTGACCAGCAGCTTGAAGCCAATCCGCAGGATGCCGCTGTATCTCATGTCAAAAATTGTTCGTGGTGTGTGCTCCGGTTGCTTCTTGCCCGATAAAGACATCCACCAACTGACCGGGATAGACCGGGGCATCTTTCTTCTCGAACCGGAAAATCACCGGCAGAACCCGCAGATCGACTTTCTCCTGACGTTGATTGGAAAGCTCGATTTTGGGCGAGATGTAGGGCTGCACCCGGACGAACTCCAGCGGCACTTTGATGTCGGTTCCGGTGATTTGCATCTGCGCCTGGATATGCCAGTGCGACGGCAGGCGTGAAACCAGTATCTCGTCCACATAGCAGCGCACGTCCATATACTCTTGCGGCCCGCTCATGACCACGAGCGGATCGAATAATCCGGTGTAAGTGTCATAGTTGCCCTGCGACGACACATAGCCGCCGACGGTCGCGTTAACGGCCAGCACGACGCCGTCGATCGGCGCTTTGACCGAATAATATTGGAGCAATGCTTTGGCGGCCTTCAGTGCCGCCGCCGCTTGAATAACGGTGTCTTCCGCCGTGTCCAGCACGTCCTTGCTGACCGATTTCGGATCCATGTCATGGGCGGCCAGGCGCTTGTCATATTGATCTCGGGCCACTTTTAAATTTGCTGCCGCCAGCTCTGTGTTTGCCCGCTGGGCAGAATCTTCAATCGCGAACAACGGTGCACCGGCCGTCACCGGCTGGCCTTCCTGCACGAACACCCGGGTGACCGGGCCAAACACCTCCGGAAAAATATTGATGTTTTCACCGCTCGGCAGGTCGCTTTCGATCATGCCGTTGGCAAAGATTGCCGAATCAAAAGGATTGCTGACGGGCTTGAACACGGGCGGTTGGGCTTTCCGCTCCCTGCCAAAAATGTAAGCCGCCACCAGTCCGGCCAGGATCCCAAGGAGGGCGGCGGTAAAGATGATTTTGTTTCCGATGGCCCGCTTGGGGGCTCCGGCTTTGGTTACAGGCTTGCTCTCGTCGGTTTTGACTTCAGGTTTAAGTTCGGATTTGGCCGCCGGCTTAACTTCGGCTTTCGGCGGAGTTTTGATTTCAGGCGGTGCCTCAGCCTGCTTGTTGTCCTGTGTCAGTTCGATGGCTTTCGGATCGGGCCTGGGTATGGCCGTTTCCGGCTTTGGCTCGGCGGCTTTAACTTCCGAATTAGCTTCGTCTGCATTCATTCGGTTCCCTTGTCTTCGGCGGTGAGCTGTCCATCTTCCATGTGGAGGATCCGGTCCGCGTATTCGTTGATGCGCGCATCATGGGTGACAATCAAAATGCAGCGCTTTTCATTAAGAATTTTTTCTTTGACGAAGGCGATGATCATCCTCCCGGTGTCGCCATCCAAGGAGGCCGTCGGCTCGTCGAGAATCAGAATCTCCGGCTGGCTGATGATTGCCCGTGCAATCGCCACGCGTTGCTGTTCGCCACCCGATAGCTTCACCGGCAATATTTCACTCCGGTTTTTCAGGCCCACAATTTCAAGGTATTTTTCAGCCTCGGCGATGGATTCATCCCAGTTTCGCTGCTTCAGAATCAGCGGGATGGCGACGTTCTCAGCCGTGGTCAATCGCGGAAACAAATGGTAGTCCTGAAAGACGAAACCGATGGTGTTCAGACGAAAATCCGCCAACTGGTCATTATTTAGGGTCCAGATATCGGCTCCCTTGACTTTGACGTTGCCGGCGTTGGGTCGCAGGATGCCCGAAATCATGCTCAGCATCGTGGTCTTGCCGCTGCCGGATGGGCCGACAATGAACAGCATCTCACCAAAGTGCGCGACCAGTCCCACCTTGTTCACGGCCGTCACCTTGGCCTCGCCTTCGCCGAATGTTTTGGTCAAATCAGTCGCGACGATGGCCTCAGTGATTGGCCCTGTACCATCGGAACTCATAGGCGCGTTGGATTTGCCGGCGGTGCGGAAATTGGCTGTTGTGGCTGTGCCTGAATCCGCCACCGCAAGTCACCGGTCCCCAAATAGACCGCCATGGCCGCCAGCATCACGATTACGCAAAACCAGATGCGCCAGTCGCGATGCGCCCTTCGCCAGTAAGGCCGATGATTCGGAATGTCTCTGTTCATAAGCTCGTCATCGGCCACTTCCAGTTGCGGATTTCCGGCAGGTCCTGGCCGTTCTTATCAATGTACTGCTTGTGCTCAACCAGCTTGTCCTTGAGCTGCTGTTTCAAGTAGATGCCCTTGTCACCGGTTTGCGGCAGACGATCAATCGCATCCATGACGAGGTGAAACCGGTCTAGGTCGTTCAAAACCGTCATGTCGAACGGCGTCGTGATGGTGCCTTCTTCTTTGTAGCCGCGGACGTGGATGTTGTCGTGGTTGGTGCGGCGGTATGTCAGCCGGTGGATCAACCACGGGTAGGCATGGAACGCAAAGATGACCGGCTTGCTCCTGGTAAAAAGCTCGTCGAAATCCCGGTCGCTCAATCCATGCGGATGCTCGGTTTGCGGCTGCAACCTCATCAGGTCAACAACATTGACCACCCGGATTTTTAAATCGGGCAGATGTTCGCGCAGGATCGCAACCGCGGCGAGCGTCTCCAGCGTGGGCACGTCGCCGCAGCAGGCCATGACCACGTCGGGCGTGGTGTTCTGGTCATTGCTGGCCCATTGCCAGATGCCGATGCCCTCCGTGCAGTGTTTGACGGCCGCGTCCATCGTCAACCACTGCGGGGCCGGATGTTTGCCCGCAATCACCACGTTGACGTAGTGCCGGCTGCGCAGGCAGTGATCCATCACCGAAAGCAGGCAGTTGGCATCCGGCGGCAGATAGACGCGCACGATGCTCGCCTTCTTGTTCACAACGTGATCAATGAAACCCGGGTCTTGATGCGTGAACCCATTGTGATCCTGCCGCCAGACATGCGAGGCGAGCAGATAGTTCAGCGAGGCGATTTTCCGCCGCCACGGCAGGCCGGCGGTGACCTTCAGCCACTTCGCATGCTGGTTGAACATGGAATCGATGATGTGGATGAACGCCTCGTAGCAGTTGAACAGGCCATGGCGGCCGGTGAGCAGATAACCTTCCAGCCAGCCTTCGCATTGGTGTTCGCTCAGCATCTCCATCACGCGTCCGGCCGGGGCCAGAAATTCGTCATTCGGCACGGTCGCAGCGTCCCATTGGCGTTTCGTCGTTTCAAAAACCGCTTCCAAACCGTTGGACAGCGTTTCATCCGGACCAAAGATGCGGAAATTTCTCTGCGTTTGGTTCAGCTTGGCCACATCGCGCAGGAAAGGCCCCAGCACATGCACATCGCCGATTCCGCGAATCCCCGGCGTGGGCACGGCCTCCGCGTAATCACGGAAATCCGGCATCCGCAGATCACGCAGCAAAATGCCGCCGTTGGCATGGGGATTCGCGCCCATGCGCCGCGCCCCTTTGGGCGCGAGTTCGGCCAGTTCAGCCTTCAAGCGGCCCGCATCGTCAAACAGCTCCTCCGGCCGGTAACTTTTCAACCAGTCTTCCAAAAGTTTGAGATGCCCGGGGTGCGTGGCCGGATCGGCGAGCGGCACCTGGTGCGCGCGAAATGTTCCCTCCACTTGCAGGCCATCAACCACCGCCGGCCCGGTCCAGCCCTTGGGTGAATTGAGCACGATCATCGGCCAGCGCGGACGCTCGCCGTTGCCGCCGGCGCGAGCCTCGGACTGGATGCGCTTGATCTCCTCAATCACGAGATCCAGCGTCGTCGCCATGGCCAGGTGCATCGGGCCGGGCTCGTAACCCTCGACAAAATAGGGCGTCCAGCCATAGCCGCGCAGCAATTGTTCCAATTCATCGCGCGGAATCCGGGCGAGCACCGTGGGATTGGAAATCTTGTAGCCGTTGAGATGCAAAATCGGCAGCACCGCGCCGTCGGTGATGGGATTGAGAAATTTGTTGGAATGCCAGGCGGTGGCCAGCGGGCCGGTCTCGGCCTCGCCGTCACCGACAACGCAGGCAACCACCAGATCCGGGTTGTCGAACACCGCGCCGAACGCATGGCTGAGCGAGTAACCCAGCTCGCCGCCCTCATGGATCGAGCCGGGGCATTCCGGCGAAGCGTGGCTGGGAATGCCGCCGGGAAATGAAAACTGGAGAAACAGTTTTTGCAAACCAGCTTCGTCCTGGCTGATGTCCGGATAAATCTCGCTGTATGTCCCCTCAAGGTAAGTGTTCCCCACGACCGCCGGCCCGCCATGTCCCGGGCCGGAAACATATATCATGTCGAGGTCATATTTCTGGATGACCCGGTTCAGGTGGGCATAAATAAAATTCTGTCCGGGCGTGGTGCCCCAGTGTCCCAGCAGCATGTGCTTCACATCTGCCAGCACGAGCGGCCGCTTCAGCAGCGGGTTGGCAAAGAGATAAATCTGGCCGACCGAGAGGTAATTGGCCGCGCGCCAGTAGGCGTCCATCTTGGCGAGCAGTTCCGGTGTGAGCGTGGAAGGATTCATGGTTCTTAAATAATTTCGCAAGCGCTGCCCTGCCACCCGGCGGGCTTGGCGGCTGGCGCGTTCAGGGCAATGCCGGTTCGAGGCTGTGTGCGGCCAAACCAGGCCGATGCCACCGGGCCGGCGGGTCCCTGCCATTGCCACGGCCGCCCGATGATGCGGGTGGCTGGCTTCTTCATGCCTTCGCGCAGGTGACCAAGCGCCGCTTCCTCGCGGCGCTGGAGCAGTGCATTGCACCTGCCGTTGTGGAGCGGCGGTTTCACGACGGCACCACAACCCCCTGGCCGAGGGCGGCACGGGAGAAAGTCACGCACTCCGCTTTGGTCAGGTAGCGGCCTTTTAGGTAAACGTCGCCGTCGAGCAAGATCAAGGGCAGCACTTCCGTGCTTTCCTTTTCCAGCAGCTCTTTCACCGTCGGATTATGGACGAACGCCATCGGCTGCTCCGCGAGGTTGTAGCGCTCCACTTGCACGCCCTGCTGGCTCAACTCAGTGAGCATCGCCGCAAAGCTGATGAGCGCGGGATCAATTTCAGTGCCGTAGATGCCGGTGGAGCAGCACATCGGCGGGTCATAAACTTGGATGGTTTTCATTTTGTGCTACACGTCCACCAATTGGTCATCCCAGTGACCTTTGCAATTGTAATGTTGATGTAGTGTGATTTCGTAATCCCGCGTGAGCAGCGAGTCCTCTGTGTATTCCGGGGACTGCTGGATACTTTCGCGAGAAAGATCAACGAAGACTTTCGAATCACTCCAACTCACCCGCTGGATCCAGCCTGTTGAAATCAGGACTTTTTTTCCCGACCACCAACTGCCCGTATTGACGATGAGATAGCGAATCGCCCACGTCTCATCATCCAGGATAAAATCTTCGATCTGACCAAGTTCCCCGTCTGCGGCTTGAACCTTGTAATCATTCACCGCGAGCGTGCTGCGCAAGTGATGATCCCACTCCTTCTGACCCTTATTGGATAGATTCCATTTATCGCGGTCACGAATGATGAAGGCATAGCTCCCCCACGGATTTGGACCGCGCCAGTACGTCGGCCAACGATAATAACCATAATATTCCTCCTCAAATTGGCGGGAGACGGGCTTGTCCGTGTTCAGCGAGGGACTGTCCTCGATCTGCTTTTTGGTCAAATCAATCTCGATATTTTGCTCTTCGCGGTTTACGGCCATCAGTGCATACGGGGAAATCAGCACCTGCCTGCCGATCAGCCAGTTTCCCGTGTCGGCAACGAGGTAGCGGATCGTCCAATGCCGGTCATCGAAGTAGAATTCTTTGACCTTCCCGATTTCGCCATCGAGGCCGCTTAATTTATAACCCTTTAATGCTTTGAGCTTGCTCAACATAATAATTGTTTCGGGCTGGGTGTCTTTTGGTGCCGGGGGACAGCGAATTCGAAAGTCCAATTCCACTGGTGTCGGCACGGTTGACCTGCCTTCATATTGCGGCGGGGAGGATGGTTTCGATATGGGGTAAACACCCCATGAAAATCAAACCGCCTTGCCTTTGGAGCGCGTTTTGTGATGCGCTTTGGCGTAAACCAAATGTTTCAGGCCATTTCGCTGATGGTTTTGCGAAAGCGGGCCAGGGCGATCACAAAGAAGGCTGCGCCGATGGCGATCAGGGCAAGAAATTGCGGCCACACCACGTTGAGGCCGGCGCCGCGAAATAGAATCGCCTTGCCGAGCGCGACGAAATGCGTGGTCGGCGCGAAGAGCATCAGGTGCTGCACAAAACCCGGCATGCTTTCGCGGGGGGTGAAGCCGCCGGAAAGCAACTGCATCGGCAGCAGGATCAGCACCGTGAGAATCCCAAACTGCGGCATGGAGCGTGCCAGCGTGGCCATGAAGATCCCCAGCGAGGTGGTGGCAAACAGATGCAGCGCCGCACCGAGCAAAAAAAGCGCGACCGAGCCCTCAATGGGCACGCGCAAAATCCCTTGCACCACGATGAGCAAGGCCATGGTGGCCGCCACCAGCACGACTAGGCCCATGGACCAAATTTTGGCGAGCATGATTTCGAACGGCGTGACCGGCATCACCAGCAAATGCTCGATGGTGCCGTGCTCGCGTTCGCGAATCAGCGCCGCGCCCGTCAGGATGATGGACAACATGGTGACATTGTTGATGACTTCCATCAACGCGCCGAACCAGGATTGCTCCAGATTGGGGTTGAACCGTTCGCGCAGGACCAGTTCCACCGGCGGCGGGGCCGTGCCGCGGTGGCGCGCCACGAATTCATTGACCTCGTCCGTGACCATTTGCTGGACGTAGCTGCTGCCGGTGAAGGCCTGGGTCATGCGCGTGGCGTCCACATTTAACTGGAGGGCCGGCGATTTGCCCGCCAGCACGTCGCGCTGGAAATCCGGTGGCACGTCGAGCACGAAGGTGTAATCGCCATTGTCCATGCCCGCATCCATGGCCGACAGCGGTATCATCGCCGGCGGATTAAAATGGGGCATGAAAAAAGCCGAGGCGATGCGGCCGGACAGCGGTGAGCCGTCCTCGTCCACGATGGCGATCGGCGCTTTGTGCAGCGTATCCGGCATCGCCGTGGCGGCCACGTAGATCGAAATCGTGAAGGTGTAGGCGATCAACACGAGCATGACCGGATCGCGCGCCAGGCTCCACAGTTCCTTTACGCCGAGCCGGTAGATGTTGGTGGCAAACAGCATGCTCAAGTCTCCTGCTTCTTCAGCAGCACGATGGACAAACCGAGAATGAACACCACGGCCAGCAGCAGCGGCCAGAAGGAATTCTGCAGGCCGTCGAAGCCTAAGGCCTTGTTGAACACACCCCGGCTGATGTTCAGAAAGTAGGTGGCCGGCTCAATCCGGCCGATGAACAAACCCACGCCTTCCAGCGAGGAAACCGGGTTCAACAGGCCGGCAAACTGAACGACGGGGATCATGGTCCCGATGATGGTGACGAAGATGGCCGCAATCTGACTGCGGGTGAAAGTGGAGCAGAACAGGCCAAAGCCGGTCGAAAACATCACGAACAAAAGTGCAGCCGCGGCGAAGGTCAGAAAACTGCCCTTGATCGGCACGCCAAAAATTGTCACCGCCAGCAGCGTGAGCAGTCCGAAGTTCAGCATCGCCAACAGAACGTACGGCAGTTGTTTGCCGAGCAGAAATTCACTGCGCGTCACCGGGGTGACATAGAGATTGATGATTGACCCCAGCTCCTTTTCTCGCACCACGGACAACGCGGTGAGCATCGCCGGGATCATCAGCAGCAGCATCGGGATTACTGCCGGCACCATGGAAGGCAGGCTTTCCACATCGGGGTTGTAGCGAAAGCGCGTCTCGATTGTGGCCGGACCATACCCGGTGTTCTGGCCGAGCCGGCGCTGGGCCATGTCCAGCAACCAGCCTTGATGCATGCCCTGCACATAGCCCTGCACCGTCTCGGCGCGGGCCGGCATGGAGCCGTCCACCCAGGCCGCGATCTGCACGGGATCGCCGCGCTCCATGTTGCGCGCAAAGTTCGGCGGAATCTCGATGGCCAACGCGAGCTCGCCCGCGCGCATCCGCTGATCCAGATCCGCGTAGTCAGTGATGGGCGGGCGTTCGACGAAGTAGCGCGAGCCGGACAAGTTTAGCACGTAGTTCTGGCTCAAGCCGGTCTGGTCACGATCCAATACAGCATAGGTGAGGTTTTCCACATCCAGGCTCATGCCATAACCGAACACAAACATCAGGAGCACCGATCCGAGCAAGGCCATGGTGGCGCGCACCGGGTCGCGTTTGAGCTCCAAGGCCTCGCGCAGGCTGTAACTCCCAGCACGACGCCAGCTGAAAAGCTTTCGCTGAACGGGTGCAACCGGCGCAGTCGAAGGCCGTGGCGTCTTCGCACTGACAACCGTCGTCCGGCTTTCCTGCGTTTCGCTTTCTTTCAGATAGCCGATGAACGCTTCTTCCAGCGACGCGGCCCCACGCTTCCGGACGAGTTCGGCGGGCACATCAGTGACCAAGACTTTGCCCGCATTCATCAGCGAGATGCGGTCGCAACGTCCGGCTTCATTCATGAAATGGGTGGAAATGAAAATCGTGACCTGATCATTGCGCGAGAGATCAATCATCAATTGCCAGAGGACGTCGCGGGCGATGGGATCCACGCCGGAAGTCGGCTCGTCCAAAATCAACAACTCCGGTTTGTGCACCATCGCCACGGCGAGCGACAGGCGCTGACGAATGCCGAGCGGCAAATTATCCGGCATCGCCTCGCGCACCGCGGCGAGGCTGAACCGCTGAACCATTTCGGCGACGCGCCCGGGAATTTCCGCTTCCGGCACCGAGAACAGCCGGGCGTGCAGCACGAGGTTTTGCTGCACCGACAGTTCCGAATACAACGAGAATCCCTGCGACATGTAACCGACGCGCCGGCGCGTGGCGATGTCCTTGGGATTGACCTCGTGCCCGAGCAATGAGGCGCGGCCCTCGGTGGCCGGCAGCAAGCCGGTCAGCATCTTCATGGTGGTGGATTTGCCGCAGCCATTGGAACCGATGAAGCCAAAAATCTCGCCGCGCCGGATGCGAAAACTGACGTGGTCAACCGCGGTGAAATCGCCGAACCGCTTGGTGAGATTCGTGGCTTCAATGGCAATCTGGGCATTGGCTTCGTCCGCTGGCGGCGGAATCGTGACGGCGCGATGGCCGCGGCGACGCTCCTCCGGCAGCAGCGCAATGAACGCGGCGTCGAGCGATTCGCTTTGGGAACGGGCCAGCAGCTCGGCGGGTGAACCGGTGGCCAGCACCTTGCCGGCATCCATCGCCACCAGCCAGTCGAAGCGTTGCGCCTCCTCCATGTATGCCGTGGCCACGAGCACGCTCATGTTGGAGCGCTCGTCACGAATGTGTTTGATCAGATCCCAAAACTGCGCCCGCGCCAGTGGATCAACTCCGGTGGTTGGTTCGTCCAGAATCAACAAATCCGGGTCGTGGATCAGCGCGCAGCACAAACCCAGTTTCTGTTTCATGCCGCCGGACAATTTGCCCGCCGGCCGCGAAAGAAACGGCGTCAGTCCGGTGCTGCGGGTGAGTTCGTCAATGCGGCGGCGGCGCTCGGCCGCGTCATGGCCAAAGAGCCGGCCGAAAAATTGCAAGTTCTCCTCCACCGACAGCGTTGGATAAAGATTTTTGCCGAGCCCTTGCGGCATGTAGGCAATCTGCGGGCATACCGCCTCACGATGTCGCGCATCCGCCATGTCGCCACCGAGGACTTCGACGCGTCCTTGTTGCACTTTGCGGGCGCCGGCGAGCAGCGCCAGCAGGCTGGATTTGCCCACGCCATCCGGGCCGATCAAGCCCACCATTCGCCCCGCGGGAATGTCCAGTGTGACAGCGGCGAGTGCGACCGTTTTGCGGTAGTGCAGACCAACATCAACCAGGCGAGCAACCGGCGCGGGACTGGATTGCTCCGAATTCATTCCGGCACCTTGCTCGCCAGGTTCGCCGGCCACTCCGCTTTCGCGTCGAGCTTAAGCCAGGCCACACCGGGCAAGCCCGTCTTGACCAGTTTCAAATTTTTTTGCAGCAGTTCGCGGCCGAACTGCGCCTTGACGCGGAACATCAGCTTCTGCCGTTCGCTCGCTGTCTCCACGGTCTTGGGCGTGAACTGCGCCACGCTGGCGACATAAGACACCTGCGCCGGAATCACATATTGCGGAGCCGCATCGAGGATGACCCGCACCTCGCTGCCCAGCGCCACTTTGCCCACCGCCGTTTCAGGCAGAAAAAACGTCAGATAAACCTCGCCGAGATCAACCAAGTTAAGAACCTTGCCGCCGGGGGCGAGAACCTCGCCGGGCTGGGCGACGCGATATTGCACGCGACCATCGCGCGGCGACTTGAGCTGACTGTCCACGATGTCGGCCTCGATGCTGGCGATGGTCGCCTGGCTCGCAGTCACCGCGGAGTTGGCTCCGACAACCTGGGCTTGCGCGGCCTTGATCGCCGCTTGGGCGGCGGTCACCTGGGCCTGCGCGGCCGTTACCGCGGCCTCGGTGCCATGTAAGTTGGCGCGATCATCGTCGAGTTCCTGCATCGTTGCCACCCCGTTGGTGGACAGCGTTTTGGTGCGCGCAAATCGCCGCTGGGCGGCATCGAGTTCCGCCTGGCGCTGGGCGACCGCGGCCTGCGCGGCAATCGTATCGCTCTGGCGTGCGACCACCTGGGCCTCGGCACTGGCCACGGCGGTGATGGCCTGCTGTGATTGGGCGCTCGCCGCGTCACGCTGCGCATCGAGCACATCCACTTGCATCTGCGCCAGCGTCTGCCCGGCCTGCACAAAATCACCTTCGTCCACCACGATGCTCTGCACCCGACCCGCAAGTTTGGTCGCAACGTCAATTTCGGTGGCCTCCACCCGCCCGTTGCCGCTGACAAAGCCATCGCCCGGCCCGGATGGTTTCATTTTTATCCCAACCACTGCTGCCATCATGACCACCACGACGATGACGCCCGCCACCACCCATTTCTTTTTGGATAATGGCGGTAATTTCTGATTAATGGGGGCGGCCATCGGCGCGGCGCCAGTCGCAACCGGTGTGACTGGCGGAGCGACGGGCACGGTGGTTGAGGCAGTCGGTGTGACGGGCGTTGTCATGATTGGGTCGTCGATTAATTTTAAGGTCCACAAAAATCCACCCTGAAAATGTCCGCTTTGGTCGCGGCTCACAATGGGGTAAACACCCCATGGCATTCGCAACGCATTCCGATTTACTTAGGGCATGAAACAATACATGGATTTTAAGGTCGCGGAACCGGCCAGCCCACAACCCAAATGCCAGCTTCCCCAAAACGTGCTGGTTTTTGTATCGCAACGACTGCTAACCGAGAAATGTTCAGTTACCGCCGATCCGTTAACTGCGGGCATGCCGGCAGAATCCTTCACGATTCGCGCCGACATGGTGACCGGGTATGGGAGAGAAACCCCCGGTTACAACCATTACGGCATTAATGAGTAAACCGGCTGATTACTGCGGGCAGGATCGCAAAGTTGAGCGGGCAATCATCAGTTCTTCGTCAGTGCGAATGACGCGAACGCGCGGGCGGCTTGCATCCGTCGAAATCACCGCTTCATTCCCCGTATTACGCGCCTCATTCAGTTCGATGCCGAGGAAGCCGAGTCCTTCGCAGATCCGGGCGCGAATGGCTGGACAGTTCTCCCCAATGCCTCCGGCGAAGACCATCGCGTCCAATCCTCCAAGCGCGGCGGCAAACGAGCCGATCCACTTTTTCGCCTGGTAACAAAACAGCGCCACGGCTTCCGCCGCCCGCACATCGCCGGCTTCCTGCGCCAGCAGGTCGCGCATGTCCGAACTGGTCTCCGAAACGCCGAGCAAGCCCGACTCGTGATTCACCATTGTGTAAAACTGTGACGTGGTCATTTTTTCGGTGCGGGCGAGATACGGCGCGAGACCGGGATCCAGATCACCGGAGCGCGTGCTCATCACCAGGCCCGCCGTCGGCGTGAAGCCCATGCTGGTATCAATGCTCTTGCCATCGCGCACCGCGGCCAGGCTCGCGCCGTTGCCGAGGTGGGCGAGGATCACCCGCCCCTTCGTTGCCGCCGGATCGCCGAGGCGCGCGAGTTCTTCCATCAGATAGGCATACGACAAACCGTGAAACCCGTAGCGTTGAATTCCTTTGGCATCGAAGCGGCGCGGAATTGGCAGCAGCTTGGCCACGCGCGGCATGGTCTGGTGAAACGCCGTGTCAAAGCAGGCCAACTGCGGCAGTTTGGGATGGCGTTGGCGAAACGCCTCGATCAGTTCAATCTCACGGGGCAGATGATCCGGGTCGTAAGGACTGATCCGATGCAATTCAGCCAACAATTCCGGCGTGACCATCTCCGGCTCGGTGTGCTTCATGCCGTGAACCACGCGATGGCCGACGGCCTTGACCGATGCGAAAGCCGGCTGGGTTTCAAGCCAGTCCAACAGCGAGTTCGCCGCTGATTTGTGATCGGCGGCGATGAGCTTGCGACTGGCCTGTGGCTTGCCATTGGCATCGTGAAACGTCAAATTCGTCCCGCTCAAACCGATGCGGTCAACCGTTCCATATAGCCCGCGCATCAACGGTTTGACCGCCGCATACAGCGCGAACTTGATGCTCGATGAACCGCCGTTGATCGTCAGGATGGCTTGCATTGATTTTTTTAGGTTATGCCTGCTGTGCCTTTCGCATCCGGTTTTTCATGGAGCTCCTCTTTCCGAATCTCGCGCTCCGCCTCAAGCCAGTGTTGACCAGCCTGACCGTTGCGGCGGCCTTGCTGTTCGTAAAGTTCATAGGCGCGCCGGGCAATCTGAGATGCAAGGTCGGGCGCATTTCTGGCGGGCAACGGAACCTTTTTCACCGGATCAAAAATCCGGTAAGCGAGCAGTTTTACGCGGTCATTCACCAGGAACCACACCAGTGAGTAACCCCAGACCATGGCTGCCCAGCCCCAGCCGATGGGCGGCATGAACACGCCATAGACCGCCACCAGCGTGGCCACGATTTGTGTGCCAAACACCATTACCAGCAGAATCCGCGCGGGGCGGATGGACCAGAACGGACCGCGGGTGCGGGTGAGAAAAATTTTGAAGTGTCCCGCCACTGACAGCTTCAAATACATCAGCGTTTGGATGAGCGCGCGGTCCAGATGAAAAACCCGGTCGCCAAGATAGAACAGGCCGAACGAGTCCATGACGCCCACGATGCTTACCACCGTGGCGACGCCCAGCACCAGGCGCATGTTCCAGGACTCGGGCTTGTTTGAGTAGTGAACATTGTCATAAGCGATGGATAAGATGGCGCCGTCGTTGAGCAACGCCAGCATCACGATCATCACCGCCGTTAACGGATAAAAATTGAAAATCAGGATCGCCAGCGTCATGAACATCAGCACGCCCAGCGTCTCGGCAATGCGGTAGATCGCGTAACTGGTCATCCGTTGGAAAATTCTCCGGCTCTCCTTGATCGCATCAATGATCACCGACAAACCGGGTGTCGTCAGCACGATGGCCGCCGCCGCGCGGGCCGCGTCTGTCGCGCCCGATACGGCGATTCCGCAGTCGGCTTTCTTGAGCGCGGGCGCATCATTTACCCCGTCGCCCGTCATGCCGACGATGTGGCCGCGCTGCTGCAAAACATCCACGATGTGAAATTTGTGTTCGGGAAATACCTGTGCAAAACCATCGGCTTTTTCAATGGATTCGGCGACCGCGGCGGCTTCCTGCTTCTTCGGGTCGCCCAGGCCACTGGCATCCAAAATGTTCGCGCCCAGCCCCAGCTTCTTCGCGGTCTCTTGCGCAATCGCCAAAGCATCGCCCGTAACCATCTTGATCTTCACACCCATCGCGAGTGCCGTGGCAATGGTGGCTTTGGCATCCTCGCGCGGAGGATCGAACAAAGGCAGCACCCCAAGAAATTGCCATGCCCCATCACCCTCCGCCCGCGCCACGCCTAACGCACGAAATCCGCGCCCCGCAAATTCATTGACCGCCCGCTCGACTTCGGACTTCACCTGCACGGCATTGGCCGACAATTCCAAAATCACCTGCGGGGCGCCCTTCGTCACCTTGAAGGTCTTTCCGTCCTTGGTTTTGACGGTGGACTCGGTGCGTTTATGCACCGGGTCGAATGGCTGGAAATGAACCACCTCATAAGCCTTCAACACCTCCTGGTCTTTCACTCCGCCCAGAACTGCCAGATCAATGGTGTCATTGTTTTCCCCGCGCGAAGCCAGTGCGCCATTGAGGATGACTTGTCCGGCCGGAACATTATTCACGCTAAACGGATCGCCCAAGGTCAGCTTGTTCTGGGTCAGCGTGCCGGTCTTGTCCGCACACAGCACGTCGACGCCCGCCAATTCTTCAATCGCCACCAGCTTGCTCACAATCACCTGTTTCTTGGAGAGCCGGCGCGCGCCAACTGCCATCGTGACCGACAATACCGTCGGCATCGCCACAGGAATCGCTGCCACGGTCAACACCAAGGCAAACTGCAACGTCGTAAGCAGCGGGTCGCCGCGGAAAATTGCGACCGTAATGATGATCACCACCAACACGACTGCGAGCAGAATCAGGTAATTGCCAATCTTCAATACCGCCTTTTGAAAATGGCTGACGGTGTGCGCCTCCTGCACCAGCTGCGCGGTCTTGCCGAAATACGTTTGCTCACCCGTGGCATAGACCATGGCGCAAATTTCGCCCTGGCGGATGATCGAACCAGAAAATACCGCCTCGCCCGATTTGCGCCCGGTGGGCAACGACTCGCCGGTCAGCGCAGACTGATCCACCTCCACCGGGTCGCCGGCAAGCAGGCGCGCATCCGCCGGCACAATGTCGCCGGGGCGTATGCGGATGACGTCGCCCGGCACCAAGTCGCGCGCTGGCGGATTGACCCACTTCCCGTCACGTTTCACGCGGGCCTTGATGGCCAGTTTCGCTTTCAGGGCGGCGATGGCATTGCCCGCCTCGCGCTCCTCCCAGAAGCCCACGACGGCGTTGGCCACCAGCAACAGGAGAATGATGAAAAAATCCGGCCAGTGCCCGACGACGCCCGACAGAATCACCGCAATCTCAATCATCCATGCGATGGGACCCCAAAAATAGGAAAGGAATTTTACGAACAGATTCGTCTTCTTCGCGATAAGTTCATTCGGACCGTATTGCGCGAGCCGTTTCTGCGCCTCCGCCTGAGTTAGACCCTCCGGCGATGACGCCAATTTTTTCTGCACCTCCGGCAGCGGCAGCGTTTTCAAATCATCCTGCGGATCGGCCTTGGTGCCGGGCTTTGCTTCCGGCTTGGATGTGGGGGCCATGGGCTCGCCGGCAGCGGGTTCCATGTCCGGTCTTGCTTTTGACGTTGTCATGCCGAAGGCTTCTTGAGTTGTGGAATAATCCCAGCACCAAGCCGCAATCCCAGCGAAGAAAGTTGTGCGCAGGTGGATTGGTAATCCGTGTGCAGAATGCTCCGAATCCCCAACCCCTCGGCGACTTGGACAAACAGCGGCGTGTTTTCGATATAAACAATTTGGCGGGCCGGCACCTGTGCGATGTCCAGCGCCAGTCGAAAAATGTCCCCGTCGGGCTTCCGAAGGCGGACAAAGCACGAGGAAATGAACGCATCTACAAACTCAGCCAGTTTGAATTGACGAATCCGATATGCATTCACTTCGCGCGCCTCGTTGCTGACCACGAACACTTTCAATTTGAATTTAGTTTTCAGGCTGCGCACCAGTTCGATCATCTCCGTAAATGGTTTTGACTGTGCGAACATGAACTGACGAAACTCCGCCCGCGTGAAAGGACGTTTTTTCCAGAAGACCACCCGGTCCAAATATTCCTGGAAGGTGATTTTATCCTCCTCTTGAATTTCAAAGTTCAACTCATGCCGCGCTTGCATCTCAGCCCAGTTGAGCTGGAAGTGTTTCGCCGCCCGTCGGCGCGCATGATGATCCCACCCGTTCGTGAGCAGGACGCCGCCAACATCCACAAACAAGGTTGTGATCGGGGTGTTCTTTTTCATGAGGTCGCCGGTGCGGAATTCTGGTGGACCGGTCTGGTCATCGCCTGATACATCATTTCCTCGCTCAGAAAGGGTGCTCCCAGCAACTCGTATCCGGCGGCTAATTTTTCATTCACTTTCAGGGCCAATTCGTCATGGGTGGCGGCATCAGCGTGAAAAGGTACCGCGACAATGATGTAATCGATGGGCGTTTTCATATTTTTCATCGTTGCCAGAGGATTCTTGAATCTTCCAGCGGGATGGCGACACCATCATGGCGCGGCAACACTCGCGCCGCATACCCTGCTGACGGGCGGGCGGCAGACACGGTTGCGCTGTAAATGTAGCTGCCGGACTCGTCTGCCAGCGGGTGCAGCAGGGTCATCTCCTGTCGCACGGAAGAACCCTCTTTGATTCCATCGGCATAAAGCTCCACCCGCACCGTCTTCGGGTCAAGGCCTTGGAGACAAACTTGAATCTCAAAAATATGCTGTTCACCCTTGGTTTCCACCTTGGATTCGCCGAAGTGCAGCGTGCCCCATTTCTGATCCAAAGTGTGTTGCCAATCTGCCATTTGCCTGCCGATGGCACCTTGGTTGGCCATGCGCGACTGACAGGCCATTGCCGCCGGGAGATAATGTTGTTCGGTATATTCGCGCACGGTGCGGTCGGCGGCAAAGTGCGGGGTCAGCCGAGCCATGCTTTCACGCATCCGGTTCACCCAGGCGGCGGGGATGCCTTTCTCGTTACGCTTATAAAATTCGGGGATCACCTCGCGTTCGAGCCGTTCGTAGAGCGCTTCGGCTTCTGCCGCATCCCAGTTTGGATCATTGCCATGCTCTTTCCCGTCGCCCAACGCCCAGCCCAAATCGGATACATACGCTTCGGCCCACCAGCCGTCCAGTTCCGAAAGATTTAAACCGCCATTGACCAGCACTTTCATGCCGCTGGTGCCACAGGCCTCCCAAGGCCGGCGGGGGGTGTTAAGCCAGACATCCACGCCTTGCACGAGACGCTCGGTCAGGTGCATGTCATAGTCACTTAAAAAGATCGCGTGCGGGCGAACTTCCGGTCGGCGAATGAATTGAATCCATTCTTTGATCAAAGCCTGCCCTTCTTCGTCTGCCGGGTGCGCTTTGCCTGCAATCATGAGTTGCACCGGTCGCTGCGGATTGGATAAGAGCCGGAGCAGGCGCTCCGGGTCGCGCAGCAGCAAGTTCGGTCGTTTGTAAGTGGCGAAACGCCGCGCAAAGCCAAGGGTCAATATTTTTGGATCAAAGAGATGTTTCGCCTCCTCAACGGTTTCGGCCGAAGCTCCGGCGGCCGCATAGTGCCGGGCCAGGCGCTCGCGCGCATATTCAACGAGACACTTCCTCGAAGCGGTGCGAAACTGCCAAAGATTTTCGTCGGTGACCTGCCGAATACCTTCCTGCTCCAGATTTTCCTTCATGCCCAGCCAGCGGTCTTTGCCGCAGGCCTTCGTCCACAGCTCGTCGGCGGCCGCCGAATCCCAAGTCGGGTGATGAACGCCATTAGTGACGTGGCCGATGGGAACCTCGTCCACCGGCCAGCGCGGAAAAAGCGGCGAAAACAACTGCCGGCTAACCTGGCCGTGCAAGCGGCTCACGCCATTTACCGAGCCGCTGCCGCGAATGGCCAGATAGGCCATGTTGAAACCCTCCGCCGGGTCGTTCGGATTCTCGCGGCCCAAGGCCAGCAGGTCAGGCAGAGAAATGCCGAGCTTGTCCACGGCATAATGGCCAAGATATTGTTCAACGAGCGCCGGTGTAAACCGGTCAAAGCCGGCGGCCACGGCCGTGTGCGTGGTGAAGACATTGCCCGCGCGCGTTGCGGCCAAGGCCGTTGCAAACGGCTGCGCCTTGTCCTGCATGAAGCTGCGGGCGCGCTCCAACACGGCCAAGGCCGCATGGCCTTCATTCAAATGGCAGACGTCCGGCTGAATCCCGAGCGCCGTCAGCAGCCGCCAGCCGCCAATGCCCAGCAACATTTCCTGCTTGAGGCGCAATTCCGGGCCACCGCCGTATAACTCGCTGGTGATTCCGCGATGCGCCGGAAAGTTCGCCGCGTCATTGCTGTCCAGCAGGTAAAGTTTCACCCGCCCCACTTGAACTTCCCATGTGCGCAACCAGACCGAGTAACCGGGCAACGCGATCTCCAAACGCAACCACTCGCCATTCGGCTGCCGCAAAGGCGTGATCGGCAACTGTCCGGGGTCGTTATACGGATAGAGGGCCTGTTGCGCTCCGGCCTTGTCAATCAACTGGCGAAAATAGCCCTTTTGGTAAAGCAACCCCACGCCAATTACCGGCACACCCAGGTCGCTGGCGGCTTTGAGTTGATCGCCGGCCACATTGCCCAGGCCGCCTGAGTAAATGGGCAGCGCTTCGCTCAACATATATTCCATGCTGAAATAGGCGACGCACTTCAAAGGCGACTGCGGGTGGTTTTTCTGAAACCACGCGGGGGTTTCCACCGCCTGCCGCCTGGATTGCCGCAGTCCGTCAATATTTTTGCGGAAGTTTGGATCCGCCAGCACATTCTTGAGCTTGTCCTGGGAGACAGTTTGCAGCACCACCCACGGGTTTTGCGTGAACTCCCATAGCGCAGGATCAAGCTGCCGCCACACTTCGTCGGTGGCATGGTTCCATGACCAGTGCAAATCCAACGCCAGTTCCACCAGCGAATCGAAGCCTTCGATGTCCGCAGGTAAATTGCCGTAGCCAGGTTTGGCCAAAGGAGCTTGTTTGTTCATGGCGTTTTTTAGACCAAATCCGCCACCGCCGCGCTGACAATCGTCCGGGCTGCTTCTTGAATGCGATGTAAATGATCCACGCCCTGAAAACTCTCCGCGTAAATCTTGTAAATGTTTTCCGTCCCTGACGGGCGCGCGGCAAACCATCCGTTCTCCGTCACAACTTTCAGTCCGCCAAAGGGAGCGTGGTTGCCCGGTGCCGTGGTTAGAACCGTCAGAATTTTCTCGCCGGCCAGTTCGGTGGATTTTATTTGCTCCGCTGAAAAATTCGCCAGCCGTTGTTTTTGCTCCGGCGTCGCCGACACATCAATGCGTGCATAGGCAGATTCACCCAGTTCAGCCGTGAGTTCCTGGTAAAGTTTGCCCGGATCACGTCCGCTGCGGGCGGTCATCTCCGCCGCCAGCAAAGCAGCGACGATCCCATCCTTGTCCGTCGTCCAAACAGTGCCATCCAGACGCGTGAACGTCGCTCCGGCGCTTTCTTCTCCGCCAAAAGCGAGCGAATTATCAAGCAGTCCAGCGACGAACCATTTGAAACCAACGGGCACCTCATAGAGTTTTCGTCCCAGCTTCGCAGCGACCCGATCAATCATCTGGCTGCTGACCATCGTTTTGCCGACCGCTGCCGGCTTTGGCCAGCGTAGCCGGTTCGAAAAAAGATAATCAATGGCCGCGCACAGGTAATGGTTCGGCGGCAGCAACCCCGCGCTGCGCGTAACAATACCGTGGCGGTCATGATCCGTGTCACAGGCGAAGGAAAGATCGAAATCATCCTTCATGCCCATGAGCCGTTGCATGGCGTAAGGCGAAGACGGGTCCATGCGTATCTGGCCGTCCCAATCCACCGTCATAAATCGGAAGGTCGGATCAACCTCCTCGCTGACGATCGTGAGATTCAACTCGTGCTCTTCGGCAATGCGCGCCCAGTAATGGACGCCGGCACCGCCCAGCGGATCAACCCCCAGGTTGAGCTTCTCGGCGCGGATGATGTCCATGTCAATCACGTTGCCAAGGTCGTTGACG
This sequence comes from Verrucomicrobiia bacterium, assembly GCA_031290985.1. Lineage (GTDB taxonomy): Bacteria > Verrucomicrobiota > Verrucomicrobiia > Limisphaerales > UBA11358 > UBA11358. The sequence continues at coordinate 24,543 of JARLJW010000007.1, forward strand.
TAGGCTGTAAGATAGTCGTGCCGGTGGGTGGTCGGGGCACGCAGCGCCTGCGCGTGCGGGATTCGCTTCACGCCTTTCAGTTGCGCTTTTAGCAGTGCGTTCGCCTTTCCCTCAATCCAAGCGGTGACCACCGTATCCGCCGGCCCGCCGTTGGGCGGATTGTATTTCAGGCCGCCGTCATGCGGGGGATTATGCGACGGGGTGATGACAATCCCGTCCGCCAGCCCCGTTGTCCGGCCGCGATTACAACTTAGGATCGCGTGGGAGATGACCGGCGTCGGCGTGTATTCGTCATGTTCCGCGAGCATCACGTCAACCGCATTGGCGGCGAGCACTTCCAATACGGTGGCGCCGGTTGGGACCGACAGGGCGTGAGTGTCCAGGCCAAGAAACAGCGGTCCGGAAATTCCATGCTCTTTTCGATGGGCGCAGATCGCCTGGGTAATGGCGAGAATGTGAGTCTCATTAAATGACCGGTTAAAAGATGATCCCCGATGCCCGGAGGTGCCAAATGACACACGCTGTTCCGGTACTGAAACATCAGGAACGTCGGTGTAGTAAGCCGTGATGAGCTTGGGCACGTTGACGAGCATGTCTGGTGTGGCGGGTTTGCCGGCAAGGGGGCTTGTTTTCATGGCTTATTGTTCAGCACTTGTTTTCCAACTCTGCCACTTTGGCGAGACGGCGAAGATGTCTTGCCGCGCCGCTGAATTTTGCGCCCAGAAATGTTTGCACCAGTTCCCAGGCAAGGGCGTGACCGACCACGAGACCACCGAGACATATCAAATTAAGGTCATCATCCTCGACGCCTTGGTGAGCCGCATAAGCTTCATGGATCAAACAGGCGCGGACACCCGGCACTTTATTGGCAGCGACCGAGGCTCCCACGCCACTGCCGCAAATGGCGATGCCACGCCCCACCTCCCCGCCGGCAACGGCCCGGGCCAGCGGCACGACAAAATCCGGATAATCATCATCCGGTTTTGGCTGGCGATCGCCAAAATCAATCACGGTCCGTCCCGCTGCATAAAACCTCCCCACCAAGTATTCCTTTAACTCATAACCGCCATGGTCGGCAGCGATGCCAATGAGGGCGGTTGTTTCCTGCGATTCTGCGATGGTGTTAAGTTTCATCATCTCCGAGCAAGTTGAGGACCCATCGCGGGGTAATCCGTATAACCCTGCCCGGCTCCGCCATATAATCGCGCTTCGTCGAGCAGGTTGAGCGGCGCATCCAGGCGAAAACGCTCCGGCAGGTCCGGGTTCGCGATGAAAAGGTGTCCGAACGCCACTGCATCCGCCAGGTCCTCCGCCAAAACCTGGGTCGCCGTCGCGCGATTGAAGCCGTTTGCAACAATGAGCGGACCGTGAAATTCCTTGCGCAGAGCCGGCAGGGGCACTGGCACCGCGCCGTGCTTCAAATCATCATCCGTGGAAACAATCAGATGCGCGTAGGCAAGCTTGAAGCGATTCAGCTCGTGCAATACATGGCTGAACGTCGCCAGTGGATTGGAGTCGGACATGTCGTTGAACACGCCACCGGGCGAGAAACGGATGCCTACGCGGTCGGCACCCCATACCTGCACAACGGCCGCCGTCACCTCCAGTGTAAGCCGGGCGCGATTGCGGACGGGACCGCCATATTCATCCGTACGCTTGTTCGTGCCATCGCGCAGAAACTGATCCAGCAGATACCCGTTGGCATTGTGGATTTCCACGCCATCGAAGCCCGCTGATTTCGCGCGTTGGGCTGCGTCGGCATATTGCGTCACGATTCCCGGCAACTCTTCCTTGGATAAGGCCCGGGGCGTGACATAAGGCTGCATTCCTTTTTCCGTCAGCGCCTGGCCCGTTCGCGGGGCGATGGCGCTCGGCGCAACCGGCAATCCACCTTCGGGCTGGAAACTTGGATGCGAAATCCGCCCCATGTGCCATAGCTGGAGAAAAATCCGGCCGCCCGCTTGATGCACCGCCGCCGTGACTTTTTGCCAACCCGCCGTTTGTTCATCGGTATAAATGCCCGGTGCGTTGGGACAGCCCGTGCCTTGTTGCGAAACCGATGTGGCTTCGCTGACGATCAGTCCGGCAGCGGCGCGCTGGGCGTAATATGTCGCCATTAACGCCGTAGGCACGCGCCCCGGCCCCGCGCGCATTCGTGTAAGCGGGGCCATGATGATGCGGTTCGAGGTTTCCACCGCGCCCAAGCGGACTGGGGTAAATAAATCTGGAGTGCTCATAATTTTGCCACGCAGAAACTGACTCTTTTACCCCGTGCCAGCAATGGGGTGAACACCCCATCGCAAAATCCCGGCGCTGGTTCAATATGTCGGTTGTCCTCAAGCGAAATTAAAAGACCTAACATTATGACCAAGAACAATTGCGTGGTGGCGGTTTTCAAATTACATGCCGAAGCCGAAATCGCCGTCAAAGAACTCCAGCAAGCCGGCTTTGACATGAAAAAACTTTCCATCATCGGACGTGACTATCATACCGATGAACATGTGGTCGGTTATTACAATGCCGGGGATCGCATGAAATACTGGGGGAAACTGGGCGCGTTTTGGGGCGGCTTTTGGGGGTTGCTGTTCGGCTCCGCCTTCTTTTTCGTTCCCGGTGTCGGCCCCTTGCTCTTTGCGGGGCCCATCGTCAGTTACATCGTTGGCGCACTGGAAGGCGCGGTGGTGGTCGGCGGCATGACCGCGCTGGGTGCCGGGCTCTACAGCCTGGGCATTCCCAAGAACAGCATCATCCAGTACGAGACCGCGGTAAAAAGCGGCAAATATGTTTTGATCGCCCACGGTTCCGACATGGAAACGATTCACGCCCGGGAAATCCTCAAAAACATCAATCCCGAAACCTTGGCGGAACATCAACCCAAGCGCATCAGCAATGTGGCCTCGGTAATGACGGCATAACTTGCGACCAATCTTGGAAAGTCGCCGCCTGGATTTTAAGCGCCGCTTTTATTCCTTTCATGAACCGCAAATCGACCCTGCAAATGGGCATGATTGGCCTTGGCCGGATGGGGGCCAATATGGTGCGCCGCCTTATCCAGGACGGACATCGTTGCGTCGTCTTCGACCACCTGGCGGAAGCCGTGCAGATTTTGGTCAAGGATCAAGCGGTCGGGGCAGCCTCGCTCGCTGACTTGATTCTTAAATTGGACAAGCCGCGCGCCATTTGGCTGATGGTTCCCGCCGCCGTGGTCGATGCAACTATTGCCGGCCTCCTGCCTTTTCTCGAAGCGGGAGATACACTTATTGACGGTGGCAACTCCTATTACATCGATGACATCCGGCGCGCAAAGGAACTTGCACCGAAAGGAATTCATTACCTCGATGTGGGAACCAGCGGCGGCGTCTGGGGTCTTGAACGCGGCTATTGCATGATGATCGGCGGTGATCTTCAAGTGGTCAACCGGCTGGATCCCATTTTTGCCACGCTGGCACCCGGCAGCGGTAATGTCACACGCACGCCGGGCCGCGAACAACCCGGCAGCACGGCTGAGCGGGGCTATCTGTATTGTGGCGCGAGTGGCGCCGGCCATTTCGTCAAGATGGTTCACAACGGCATCGAATATGGCATCATGGCCGCTTACGCTGAGGGCTTGGGCGTCTTGCACAGCGCCAACATTGGCAGACAGCCGGGCGAAAGTAATGCCGAGACCACGCCCCTGCGCGATCCTGAACATTATCAATTTGACCTCAACCTCGCCGATATTACGGAAGTCTGGCGGCGCGGAAGCGTGATCGCCTCGTGGTTGCTCGATCTGACGGCGGATGCCTTGGCCAAAGATCCGGCCCTGGCCGGATTTGCCGGTCGCGTTTCTGATTCAGGCGAAGGCCGCTGGACCATCAAGGCCGCCATTGATGAAGACGTGCCCGCACCGGTGTTGACCACGGCGCTCTATGCGCGTTTCAGTTCGCGCGGTGATTCCGATTTTCAGGACAAGCTCCTTTCCGCCATGCGTTACGGGTTTGGCGGGCATTTGGAAAAGCCCGCAAAGTGAATCGTGGCGGGTTCGATTCTTGGCGGCTTTTTTTCAAGTTGCCAAACGCGGATATAATTTAGCTCCCATCAAGACCAGAACGGTCGTGGTCGCCAGCATAACCACGTAATCAACCGTCAGGCCGAAGTCGCTCGTGCTGCCGGCCAACATGCAAGTGCGCAGTGCATCGACAACGTAGGTCAACGGATTCAGATGCGAAACCAGCTTCAACCAGCCCGGCATGATGTCCGTGGGATAAATCGCATTGCTCGCAAAGAACAGCGGCATGGTCAGCACCTGGCCGACGCCCATGAAGCGTTCCCGCGTCTTCACGATGCACGCAATCACCAGCGAGAAGGTTGAAAACAAGGTCGCCGCCAGAATCACGGTGACCAGCACGTTGAGCAGCGCGGGCGGAGCCCAATTCAGCTTCACCCCGAGCAGCAACGAAAGACTGTAAACAATGACCGCTTGCGACAGCGTGCGGACGCCGGCGGAAAAGCCCTTGCCGAGCACCAACGCCGCGCGCGGCGTCGGGCTGGCGAGAAATTTCTGCACGATGCCAAGGTCGCGCTCCCAGATGACGTTGATGCCGTAAAATATGGCCACGAACAAAACGCTTTGGGCCAGGATGCCAGGCGCGATGAAGTCCAGATATGGAATGCCACCTGTATGGATCGCCCCGCTGCGCGCAAACACCTGTCCGAAGATGAGCAGCCACAGCGCGGGTTGCAGGGCGCGGGTGATCAGTTCCGTGAAATCGTGGCGCAGTTTGCGCAGCTCAAACTCGGCGATGACGAACGTCTTCTCCACGAAGCCGGTTAAAGGACGGATGAAAGCGGCGGTCATAACTTAACCAAGGCGCCCGGCCGTGGCCCGTTCGGCGGAGACAGCACGGAAATTGTTGCCGGCATCCAGCGCGTTGCCAGCGTAGTGCACGAAGACATCATTGAGTGTATGCCCCGGGCCAAGCGAGGCTTCGAGTTCTTTGCACGTGCCGAGGGCATCCAGCTTGCCTTGGTGCATGATGGCGATGCGGTCGCAATGGCTCTCGGCCTCCTCCAGATAATGGGTGGTGAAAAAAAGGGTCGTGCCGTAGTTGGTTCTTAAATCCATAAGATGTTTCCAGACCGCATCACGCGCAATCGGATCCAGCCCGACGGTTGGCTCATCCAAAAACAACACCTTTGGCCGATGCAGCGTGGATTGGGCGATTTCCAGACGGCGCACCATGCCGCCGGAGTATTCGCTTACCAAGCGGCCACCATCGGCGGTAAGATTCATAAATTCCAGGGCTTCCTTGATGCGCCCCTTCTGCTCGCGGTGCGGCAGGTCGTAAAGCTTGGCGAAAATGAGCAGGTTTTCGTAACCGGTGAGTGAACCGTCCACGGATACCGCTTGCGGCACGTAGCCAATGGCCCGACGCACTCCCACCGCTTGGGTGATGATCGAGAAACCCGCCACGCGCGCCTCGCCCGATGTGGGCGGCAACAGTGTGGTGAGCATCTTGATCGTCGTCGTCTTGCCCGCCCCATTGGAGCCGAGCAGGCTGAAAACTTCGCTCGCATTGACCGAAAGCGTCAGTTTATCCACCGCCGTAAATGCGCCGAACCGGCGGGTCAGGTTGTTGATTTCGAGGACAACTTCGGCCATGACCCCAAAGTGTCCTTTTTGGCCGGCACGGGCAATGGGGTGAACACCCCACAAATATCTGTCAGCGCGTCGGATGTTGATGAGATTTACTTTCCGCCGAGCGTGGTTTTTGGCGAAGGCAGATGGAGCGTCCGGCCTGCCACCATGAATTCACCCTCACCTTGATGATGAATCGTCCGGGGGTTTTTCCGCGCCGGATCAATCCAGGCTTGGACGACTTCAAGGACAAAGAAGTTGTATTTAGTGACCAGCTTCACATCCACGACCTTGCATTCCAAGCTGGCATAACATTCGGCGATGAGCGGGGCTTTGACGAACTTGGCGGGCCGGGCCGTGAGTCTAAATTGCTTGAACTTATCCACGCTGCCACCGGAAGTGTTCCCGCAAGCCACCACAATCTTGGCCAGTTCCACGGTGGGAATATTAATCACACATTGCTTGGCTTGCTTCAATGTTGCAAACGAGTAATCACCGTTGCTGACCACGCAGCCCACCAGCGGCGGTGTGAATTCCATCATGAGGTGCCAGGACATGGGCATGACGTTCAGCCGCCCGGCGCTCGCGGTGGTGAGCAGCACGACCGGGCCGGGTTCCAACAACCGATAGACTTCGGACAAGGGAAAGGTCTTCTTCACTGGATCTTTTTTGGATTTTGGTTCAAGCCAGCTTCACCACCATTTTGCCAATATTTTTCCCTTTGAAGAGGCCGATGAAGGCACTCTCGGCCTGGTCGAGCCCTTCGACGATTGTCTCTTTGTTCTTTAGTTTGCCTGATTGCAGATACCCGCCCACTTCCTTTTCAAATTCGCCCTGGCGATCCAGCCAATCACGGACGATCAGCCCCTTCATCGTGAGTCGTTTGGTGGTTATGTTAAACAGATTGTTGGGGCCGGGACGCGGTTTCTCCTCGTTATAACCGGAGATGCCGCCACACGCGATGATCCGGCCATGCACTCGTAGTGCCGAGAGCGCGGCCTCCAGCGCTTCGCCACCCACATTGTCGAAATACACATCAATGCCGTCTGGTGCCTCCACTTTCAGTTGTTCAACGACCGGCCCGGTGTGGTAATCGAACGCGATGTCAAAGCCGCATTCCTCGCGCAGAAATTTAACCTTCGCCATCGAACCGGCCGACCCGATGACTTTGCAGCCGCGCAGCTTCGCCAACTGGCCGGCGACATTGCCCACGGCACCGGCGGCACCGGAAATATAAATGACGTCACCCGCCTCGACCTTCACCAGATGCAACCCGGCCCAGGCGGTCATGCCCGTCATGCCGAGCGCACCGAGATAAACCGAGAGTGGCTGAACCGAGCGGCTGACCGCATGGAGGTCTTTCGGCGAGGCAATAAAATATTCCCGCCAGCCAAAGTTGGAGACGACGGCATCGCCCGCTTTGAATTCTTTGGCGCGCGACTCAACGACTTCGCCGACCGCACCGCCTTCGAGCACTTTGCCAATCTCGAACGGCGGCACATAAGATTCCCGGTCATTCATGCGCCCGCGCATGTAAGGATCCACCGACATGAACAAATTGCGAACCAGCACCTGCTGGTCCGGCAGCGCTTCAAGTTCGGTCTGCGCGCGGGAAAAGTTGGCGGCGGTGGGAATCCCTTTAGGACGGGAGGCCAGCCGGATTTCCCGGCTCTCAATTTTTGACATAATGTTAATCTGGTTTGCCAAATTCATGTAGGTTGCCTGTCCGTTTCTTTCATCTGAATATCGAAATGGCTGGCGGCTTTTTTAAAATTGGCCAACGCCAGATCTCGCTCGGCATCCGTGACGCCACTCACCTGATTGAACCGCGCCATCGCGTCGCGCACATGCGCCGCATCGGTCATCGGCTCTTTGCGGGCGCGGGGAAAGGCGAAGGCAGTGTCGGGCAGCGAAGCTTTCTCCGCCGTGGAAAGGCGGCCATGCGTTGCCGGTCTATAAGGTTTCCAAGTTGGTTCGGGCAATGCTTTATCCTTCACTGCGGTTTTCATTTTGCGAACATCAGGGCTTCAGGGTTGCTCGGGAAAGTTCTTCTCCACGTATTGCACCAGGCGTCGCCGGGTGGCCCGGAGCGATTGGGGCGTACCTCGGCGATTCGCTTCATGACCTGATGGCCCGGACACTGGTGTGCAATGCCCCGGCTTCGGCACAGTGACTGCCGGTGGATTCATAGATCCTTTTTGGTGGCCGCCCTGGTGGCTTCGAAACTTTGCTCGATCTCCGCTTCGGCGATACCGCCTTCAACCAGCCTTTCATTGTCACTTCGGCCTTCCTCGTCTTCGTCTTCGCTCGGAGCAACCCGTGCTCTGTGTCCGGTCGAGCCGGGCACCGGATCCCAACGTTCCGACTCGGGCGCAGATTCAAGAATCACGTCGACCGGATCCTCATCCTGAACACCGGTTAATTCCCGTTTCGCCTGCGTAAAATGAGCTTGGGTCGCGGCGCTCGACAAAAGGCCGTCCATGACCGCCAGTTCCGCCGCGCGGGTACGCACCATCTGGCGGGTCACCGTGCCGATGCCGGCAGAATTTTCCGAGATGACGCCGTCTTTCAGTGGATTTGTTTTCATAAGTTAAAAGTTACTTCGCGTGATTTGTTTGGTCGTTATGCGACGTCTTCATCTCGCGCGTGCCGCGATCCTCCCGCACGTCGCGGGATTTGGAAAACGTATTGTCCCGTTTCGACGGCTTGGGACTCGCGATTGACTCGGAAGCAGGCCGAAACTGATGCATCGTTTTCGGAAAAACCGGCGTCTGCACGGTGGCGGCGAATTTGGTGATGGCGGGTTTCATGTTTTTTATTTCGTTGCCTGCGAATGGGCTTCGACAAACCACAGCCATTTATCAATGTCTCGCGAAATCTCGGTGAACAGGTCCGCCGTGTCGGCGTCTTCCAGTTCGTCCGCTTCATTGATTGTGTTGCGGGCTTCCTGGCCAAAGGTGGAAAGCGCGCGGGCCACGCCTTCGACATGCGCCATCCCCTCGGAAATCTCCGGCGAATACTCGGTGAGCCGGGTGCGTGATGCCGCCATGCGCACCGTGCCTTCGGCCACGCCGCCGAGCTGCACAATGCGTTCGGCGATCTGATCCACATGGCCTTCCACCGCTTCGGCCACCTTGTCGAAAAGTTCGTGCAGGCCGATGAAGCTTGGCCCTTTTACGTTCCAGTGCGCCTGCTTCATCTGCATTTGCAGATCCACGGCCGAGGCCAGCCGCTGGTTCATAAGCGTGTTCAATTGCGTCCGCCGCTGCAGCGGGATGTCGTTTTCAGTTTCATACATTTCAGGGGTTTCCGCGCGGGTGCCATTTAAAGTTTTCATAATTGTAATGCTTTCGATTTTTGGTTGTTGGTCTGGAAATTTATTTCATGTCTGGTTGTGGAAACCATGGACCCGCGTGAGGTTGCGTTCCGCGATCAAATCCGCCTCCGCTTTCAGCCAATGTTCCACGTCATGACCGGGTTGTGAGCGTTCGTTTTCATATGCGAAGTAAGCCCTTCTGGCCACTTCGTCCGGCGCGGGCGTAAAACTGCTTTCACCTTGGCCTCCGCTCCCGCCCGAAGTTGGCCGGGGCGCGATGACCGCTTGTTGGGTTTTGGATAATTTGTGGTGTTTCATAAGGCGAGAATCGGTTCGGCGAGAATGACCGTTCCGTTTGGAGAGAGATGTTGTTCGAGGCTTTTTTCGACGGCTTCTTTGGTGAGCTTCACGAAAACGGTGGAATCCTGATAACTGATCCGGTCAATCTGGCTCATCGGAACCTGCACCTCTTTGCCGGTGAAACGGTGGCCGACCTTGATGACCAGTTGCTGGATGGCCCAGTTCTTGTCGTCCATCAAAAAATCACAGACATGGCCGGCGAACCCGTCGGTGGCTTGCAGGCTGTACCCGTTCACGGCCTGCGTGCTGCGCAGATGCGCGTCGGCACGTTCGGTTTTGGGACCGGTCGCCGCCGGGGGCTCGACGGTGGCAAACTTGGGCGGCTGTTCCAAAATCGGAAAGCCGCGCGTTCCACCCCAAAGCCCGTCGCCCTCCCAGTAGCAAGGCCAGCCGTAATAGTGGTGATAATCTTCTTCGTATTGGCGCGACACCGGCTTATGTGTTTCAATCGCCGGGCTGTCCTCAATCTGCTTCCGGGTCAGCCTCACGAGCATGGCTTTACCGGCGGGATAGACGCTGCCGAAAGCGTGCGGCGAGATCAGCACCTGTCGTCCTGGCAACCAGCTTCCCGTGTCCGCGACCACATAACGCACCGCCCAAGTGAGGTCATTGAAATAAAAATCTTTCACCTGACCGATGTCGCCATCCGACGCGCCGAGTTTGCTTCCGTATAGTTTGTGGATGCTTCGTAACATAAATTTGCCTTTTGTGGATTTGGATTTTACCGCGACTCTGCTGCGGCTGCGTCCATAAGGGAATCAGTCGCGGTTACGGGAGCACCGGCGGGCGAGGAGAAAGCCGAAAATCGCCCCGATTCCGACCCCGATCGCTATGGCTTTATACGGATGCTCATGCACTGCCGCGTCGGTGGCTTTCGCACCGGCAACCGCTTTGTCACGCACAGTGCCCGCCATTTCCTTGGCTCGTTCCAGCGCGGCGGCGAGACGCTTGCGGGCTTCCCCGACTTTTTCGCCCGCCACGTCAGCGGTGGCGGTCATCAACGCGTGCGCGTCCGCGGCCAGTTGCCCAATGTCATTCTTAACTGCTTGTGTTTCTTTGTTCATAATTTTTTATTTTTGATTGTTTCCACTCGGCACCGGCGAATCTTCGCCAGCGATGAGATGATCCCCGGTGATGGATTCGCCAAAGCGGTCGTTATTCAGCGGTACGTTTTCGGCGTCAGCCAGATGCGCAGCTTCCGGTGAAGTGGCCACTCTCAAAATTGAATTTCTGCCGCCAAACGGATTCGGCACGGATTCCCTGGCCAGCGGATCGGTCATCCATTTGCCATCCACCACAAGGCAGTATTCGTAGGTGCCGGGGTCGAGAAACATCTCCTTCCACCAGTTGCCGGCACCAGAGGAGTGCAGCGGCTTGGCTTCAGGTTGCCAGTGATTGAAGGTTCCCGCGATGCAAACGGTGGTGGCCTTCGGATCTGCGAACGCAAAGTGGACAGGCATCCGCTTCGCATTGATGCCGTGAGCGTTGCCTGGGGTTTGGTTATTTTGAATCATTGGTGAAATATCGGGTTGGTTGACTTTTGATTCATCAACATGTTTTGTTTCACGTCCCTATTTTGAGCCCAAGAATTTGCCGGTGCCATGGGGTGTTCACCCCATTCAATCAACTTCATGCCGCTTCCTTTTCCCGGAGCCAGACTTGACGCTGGACGCAAGCAATAACTTTGCCCGGCTTTGATGGTGCCAGGCTTCCTAATTCAGCGGGTCGTTGACGCAACCGTGTTAATTGACACCCCCAATGTCATGCCACAGAGCTGGTCGAGGTCGCGGGAATTGTCGTTATCAATGGACGCCCAAAGCCGGTCACGCAGGTCGCGGACGTTTTCCGTCGGCTTGGCTGGTCCAACGAGAGCGGCCAACTATTGCTGTGCCGCCAATGAAAAGTCCGGTTCCAAACCACGCTCAAGCATTGCCTGACGTGCGATGACGCCGAGTGTGGTTCGGTCAGTAAGTTGCCCTTGGGGAACTGGCTTAGGTTGGCTGCGCTTGTCGGCTGGGGTGGCGCCAGTTGGTTTCATAAAATTCACATTCTAAAAAACAGATCCGAATCCCTGATTTTTTTTGGCGGTTGCGTTTGGCCGGACGTTCCGTAATGAACCGTCACTTGTCAATTCCCTTCGCCAAGGCAAGCTTGATAATTACGGGCCACGGCAGGGCAAAATATTTGCCGGTGCTTTTGCTTTTCACGATGGGGTTCCGGCTGATCTTCCCCAAATAGATCTCGTATGCCTTTCCGGCGGCGTCATTATCGTCCCAGAGGTATTCGAGTTCCTGTTCCAGCAGCCCTTTGTCAGTCGAGCAATGACAGGCCGCGATGAAGGCGGGACTCAAGTGTTCCGGGGCGTCCGACTGTTCGACCAGTTTCTTTTCAGACGAATTGGTTGTTTTATGCATAAAATTTGCAGCTTGGTTTGATTGCATGGGCTTCATCCGGTGACAGTTTCAACCTGGCCAACCGGCCGCAAAGAGCTGAGCACAGCCGGCCTTTGGGCAATGTGGGCACTTAAAAATTGCTGCACGCGCGGGTCAGGGTTGCGCTTGATCTCCTCGGGGGTGCCGATGGCAACGATCCGCCCCTCATCAAGCATCGCGATGCGATGGGCGATGCCGAAAGCCAGGTCGCGATCATGCGAGACAATCAGGGTGGTGACATGGATCCGCTCATTAAGTTTAACAATCTCTTCAGCAATGTTCACCGCTGAAACGGGGTCAAGTTCGCTGGTCGGTTCGTCGTAGAGGATCAACTGCGGCTCCACGACCAACGCCCGGGCGATGGCCACGCGCTTCCGCATGCCGCCAGAAAGTTCGTCCGGCATTTTGTTTTCGGTGCCCTTCAGTCCGACTTCCTCCAAATCCTTGGCAACAATCCCGGCGATTTCGCCGGGCGGTTTCAAATGATGCTCGGCCAGATAGAAACCCACATTTTCTCCCACGGTCATCGAAGTCAGCAGCGCGCCGGACTGGAAAACCATGGCCACCCGGTAGCGCGTGGCGACATCCGGTGGTTGAATCGGCTGGCCTTCGATCAAAACTTCCCCTTGATCCGGGTCCTCCAGGCCAATGAGCTGCCGGAGCAACACCGATTTGCCGCTGCCGCTCGGCCCCATGATGACAAAAATTTCTCCGGGGTTGACCTCGAAATCGATGCCCTTGAGCACTTCGATTCCATGGTAGCTTTTGCGCAGCCCACGGACTGACAACCTGACTCCCTGCTGTTTGTTCAAGCGCTCTTCCTCAGGTTAAAGGTTCGGCATTTACGGCGTAACGAGGCCGGCTTACTTGCAACCGCACGCGGCGGAGTACTCCTTGATCGTGTTCTCGACCACCTCCCGGGTTTCCCCGGTGAGCTTTTGAATCCGGCCAATCAGTTCTTCCTGCTGGCCTTCGGTGTAACGGAGATCATTATCTGTGAGTTTCGCCCATTTCTGTTTGAGCTTGCCCTTGGTGATGTTCCAGTCACCTTTGATTTCGAGTGTGTTCATAATATTTAGTTTAGTTTTTGTATTTCCCGACGACGCGACGGGAAATGTGTTTCTTGCGAAAAATGCTCATCCATACGGCATGAACCACCATTAAAGTTAATGCGATGATGGTTCCCGTCAAAATCCAGGCCGCAACTTCTGCTTCTATGAGCGATGTTTTATTGTCCACGCCCATGAGCATCGCCTGCCAAACTTGCGGGCGCCATGGGGTGTTCACCCCAACCTATGGCCGGTCCTGCTGGCCGGTAAAATGCGGGCATCTTTCCAGAGCACCATCATCTGCGAAATCGGAATGCGGATTCCTTCCACGCCAAAATGTTCGGCGGCTTGCTCCCACAAATCACATCGCAACGATCAGTTTTGATTTGATCAAAGAAATGCATGATCGAAGCGAACGGGGACTTGATTGCGCCGTCGAACATTGTCTTCCCAATCATCGCCGCAGCCGTGCGGCTCAGGTGCCAGATTTGGTTGCGGATCGCTCATGGCACGAGCACGGCCGCGCCTTCAAACCGGCCGGCGCGGAGATCGGCGAGCGCTTGATTGGCCTGCCGCAGCGGATAGCTGGTGGTTTTAGTGACAATGCTCATCGCCGGCGCCAAACGCAGGAAATCAACGCCATCTTGCCGCGTGAGATTGGCAACGGATACAAGCTGACGCTCCTCCCAAAGCAGTTGATACGCGAAACTGGGGATGTCGCTCATATGAATGCCGGCGCATACCACGCGGCCACCCTTGCGAACGGCCTTTAGCGCGCGGGGCACAAGTTCACCCACGGTCGCAAAAATTATTGTCGCATCCAGCGGTTCCAATGGCAGCTCATCTGAACCGCCCGCCCAAATTGCGCCGAGCTGGCGGGCGAAAGCCTGGGTGGCCACATCGCCCGGCCGGGTGAAGGCAAACACCGACCGGCCTTGCCGCTGGGCGACCTGTGCCATGATATGAGCCGCTGCACCAAAGCCGTATAGTCCAAGTTTTTTTCCTTCGCCGGCGATGACCAACGAACGCCAGCCGATCAAACCCGCACAAAGTAAAGGCGCCAGCGCCACATCGCTGCCGGTCTCGCCGAGCGGAAATGCGAAACGCGCGTCGGCGATGGTCGCCGTGGCAAAACCGCCGTTGCGAGTGTAACCGGTGAAGATCGGATGGTCACAGAGGTTTTCATGTCCGCTCCGGCAATAGGGACACACACCACACGTATGACCAAGCCATGGAATACCAACCCGTTCACCCAGGCTTAAACCTTCGACTCCAGCTCCGACCAAATCAATCCGACCGACAATTTCGTGGCCGGGAATGATCGGCACTTTCTGGTCGGGCAATTCGCCATCCACGACATGCAAATCCGTCCGGCAGACACCGCAGGCAGACACCTTTACGCGAATCTCGCCCGGTCCGGGATGCGGGTCAGCGAGTTCAGTCCATTCAAGCTCCGTCCCAATTTTCTTTAGCACCATCGCATTCATGACGCACTCCAGTGATGCAGTCGCAGCCAGCGGGCTTCGCCCATCTGGCCGTCCTCAAGTAACGCGGTTTGTATGTTCATGCCAGATCACCCCACAGAAACGCCGAGGATTCGACCGATCAAGGCCGTCACCGTCATGGCCAGAGCGCCCCCAATGGTGACTCTTAAAGCCGCCCGTCCGCGCGGCGCCCCGCCGAGATAACCACCAAACGCACCCAGCACCGCCAGACTTGCCAGCGAGAACGCCGCGATCATGCCAATGCGCAGCGTAACGGGCGCGATGAGCAAAGCCACAATCGGGACCACGGCGAAGGCGGCAAAGCTGGCGGCGGAGATCCACGCCGCCTGCAGCGGACGCGCAAGGGATGCCTGATCAATGCCCAGCTCATCGTGCATATGTGCGCCCAGCCGGTCATGCGCGCTGAGTTGCTTCGCAACTTTCAGGGCCAGATCCATATCAAGTCCTCGTTTCACATAAATCATCGCCAGCTCCTGCAATTCGGCTTCCGGTTCGGACTCCAATTCGTGGGTTTCAAGCCCGATGTCCGCCTGTTCCGCATCTCGTTGTGAGCTGACCGACACATATTCGCCCACCGCCATCGACATCGCACCCGCCACCAGACCCGCCACCCCAGCGACCAGGATGGCTCCCTTCGAGGCCGAGGCCGCCGCGACACCAATCATGAGGCTCGCCGTTGAGACGATGGCATCATCCGATCCCAGCACGGCCGCGCGCAACCAACCCGTTCGGCCGCTGCGATGCATTTCCGCCTGACCCGTTTGCATGTCCGATTTCGTCGTCATTTCACAAAGTGCCCATCATGCTGCCAGGTGCCATCCAAGGTGGGAGAACCTTGCGTCGCCGACAGGCCGTTTGCCAGGAATCATGCTCATGGGGCCACCGGTGCTGGTTTCACCAAGTCGGCCTCAACATTGATCACCACATCCACGTTGTTGCCGACGGCGCCCTGATCTGCGGTGATGCCAAAATCGCGCCGGTCCAGCGTCAGGGCGGCTTCCCAACCGGAAATCGCGGCGCCTTTCATGCCTGGCCCAAAGCCCAGCGACGTGACCTTCAGCACGACCTCCTTCGAGATGTTCTTCATCGTGAGCCTGCCCGTTACGTCGTAGGTCTTGTCGCCGGTGCTTTTCCACGCCTCGCTCTTGAAGGTCATGGACGGGAACTGGGCGGCGGCAAAGAAATTGGTGGAGCGCAGATCGTCATCCCGCATCTTCGTATTCGTTGTGATGCTGGCCACTTCAATGACGGTTTCGACCGTGCTGTTTTCCAGGTGGTCACGATCCACGACGATGGTTCCTTTCACCTTGCTGAAATAGCCGGGCACCTTGGTGAAGAAATGGGCAACGGAGAATCCGACCCACGTGTGCACGGGATCAATGTTATAGGTTTCGATGGCCGCCCGGGCGGAGGACAGCGAGGTTAACGCGAGTCCGGTTATCACCACGGCAAGTAAAGAACGCTTCATGATTTTTCGATTTTGGTTTGTTGGTTGTTGGTTGTTGGTTGGCTTATTTGGCTTTTATTGCTTTTTCTTTCGGAAAGTCAGCTCCGCGCGCAATTTTTTCGACGGCCGCAAAACCCTTGCGCAACTCTGCCAGCTTCGCCATGGCCCCTTCGTAGGCATCGTTGCCCAGCAGCAGATGACGGGGCGGTTTCGGCGACTCCACCGCTTTGATGATGGCTTGCGCGGCGCGAACCGGATCGCCCGGCTGCCTGCCCGAGTCCGCCCGGATCTCGCGGCGCCATTCGCCGGCCGTTTTTGCGTAGTCCGCAATCTGCTTTTTACTTTCATTCGCCGACCGGCCGGCCCAATCGGTGCGGAAGCCGCTGGGCTCAACAACCATGACTTTGATGCCCAGGGGTTCAACTTCCTGCAAAAGCGCGCCAGACAAACCTTCGACCGCAAACTTGGTTGCGTTATAAAATCCGAGCGCGGGAGCGGAACGCAAACCGGCGAGTGAAGATATATTGACAATGGTTCCTTTGCGCCGCCGACGCATCCCCGGCAACGCCGCTTGAATCATCCGGCCCATGCCAAACACATTGATCTCGAACAGCCGGCGGATCTCTTTGTCTTCGCCCTCTTCAATCGCCGCGAAATAGCCGATGCCCGCGTTGTTCACGAGCACATCAATGCCCCCGAACTTTTTCTCCGCGGCTTTGATGGCCGCATTAATCTGCCCTTGATCAGTGACATCGAGCTTGAGCACCAGAGCCTCGCCCTGCTCGGCCAGATCCTTCACCGCATCGGGTTTTCGGGCCGTGACCACCGTGCGATAGCCGAGCCGAAGCACCTGCGACGCCAGCTCGCGACCGAAGCCGGTTGAACAGCCGGTGATAAACCAAACCGGTCGTTCGCCATTGGTGGATTTTTTATTTTTTGTGGTCATGGCAATAAACTTTTCAAAGGCATCAGGAAACCGCCGTCAGGCTGGCGCATCAATGGAACTCACGCGCACCAATTTTTTGTTCACGAACTCTTGAATGCCCAGACTCGAGAGCTCGCGTCCGTAACCGGAATTTTTGATGCCGCCGAACGGCAGGTCCGCCGTCGTCCACGTCGGGTGGTTGATGAACACCATGCCGGTGTCAATGCGGCTCGCCACGCGTTTGCCACGCGCAACCTCCGCCGTGAAGACCGAGCCGCCCAAACCGAATTCCGAATCATTCGCGAGCGCCACGGCTTCATCCTCGTCCTTGACGCGAAAGAACAGCGCAACCGGCCCGAAAAATTCTTCCCGGTAAGCAGGATTGCTTGGTTTGATATTCGTCAAAATTGTCGTCTCCATAAAAGAGCCGGGGCGCTCAATCCGTTTGCCGCCCATCACGAGCTTGGCGCCTTTGGCGACCGCGCGTTTGATCTGGCCCAGCAGTTGCACCAGGGCCGCTTCGGTGGACAGCGGCCCGAGCGTCGTCGCCTGATCCATCGGGTCGCCCGGTTTGAACGACGCGAGCGCGGTTTGAAATTTTTCCAGAAACTTGTCCGCCAGGGCTTCGACGACGATGAAGCGTTTGCCCGCGACACAACACTGGCCCATGTTGTTCATCTTCGCCCAAACCGCCCATTTGACCGTCTTCTCGAGATCGGCGTCTTCCAGCACGATGAAGGCGTCGCTGCCGCCCAGTTCCATCGTGGATTTTTTAAGATTTTTTCCGGCCTGGGCGGCGACGTGTCTCCCCGCATCCGCACTGCCAGTCAACGCCACACCTTTGATCCGGGGATCGTCAATCACGCGGTTCACCTGATCATAAGAAATGAGCAGATTGGTGTAAGCTCCCGCCGGCGCGCCCGCCTCCCGCCAAAGTTTTTCAAAGGCGATGGCGCATTGCGGCACACAGCCCGCGTGCTTCACCATCACCACATTGCCCGCCATCAAATTTGGCGCGGCAAAACGTGCCAACTGATAATAGGGGAAATTCCACGGTTGGACGCCAAAGAGCACACCCAACGGCGCGTTTTCAATCACTGCCTCGCCCGAACTCGGTTTGAGCGTTTGCGGGGCGAGAAAAATTTCGGCATTTTTGGCGTAATAATCCAGGATGTCCGCGCTCAGTTCCACTTCGCCGCGCGACTCGGCAATCAGCTTGCCCATTTCGAGCGTCACCGGCCTGGCAAAATCATCCACCCGCGCCCGCAGGATCGCGGCGGCTTTTGCCACCACCACCGCCCGCTCTGCAAAGGTCTGGTCCCGCCAAGTCTCGAAACAAGTTGCCGCCGTTTTCAGCGCCGTTTCCAGTTGTTTATTGGTGAGTTCCTTGAACTTCTTCAGGACTTTGCCAGTGGCGGGATTGATACTTTGGTAGCTCATGCGCCTGACCATACGTTGCCGCCCGAACAAGTGACATGGGGTGAACACCCCATGGGCGATGTTGACGAAAGCGGTTTTTCCTCTTGAACCAAGGCTGCTGTATGTGGCTCGGCCCTTGATCCTCCGCGTCTGCATCACCGCCGTAGTGCAGGCGTCTTGCCTGCGGGTTCCGGCGGCATCCTGCCGCCAGACCTTCAATTCCCGGCCGGCTCCCGGGTTTTCACCTTGATGCACCTTGATGCACCTTGATCCTCCGCGTCAGCGTCACCGCCGTAGCGCAGGCATCTTGCCTGCGGGTTCGGGCGGCATCCTGCCGCCAGATGTTCAATTCCAGCCCGGCTCCCAGGTTTTCACCTTGATTCACCTTGATTCACCTTGATTCACCTTGATTCACCTTGATTCACCTTGATTCACCTTGATGGACCTTGATGCCGCCGAACTGATTTAACCCGTAACCATTCAATTCAACCGCAAATGCACGCCGATAAACGAAGGCAAAGGCCGGCTCGTGCGGCATCGCGCTGCCTGTTCCCGATGTCAAAGAACGCCCCCGGCCGTTTTCACGACCCCTTTCTGCCGCTATCCATTTAACCCCCCTCCGATTTAAAAACCAGATTTAAGTTTACGTCCAATCGGCCCCGATTAGACGCAAAAATAGTCGTGAACACTATATCGTTAACGGTTGTCTAAGGCGTCCATCCTCGGACGTATCGTCGCATCCTGCCGGTGGTTCAATTTCCGACCGGCTTCATCCGTCCCGCCGCCCCCTCTCAACTCTCATCAAAAAACTGCCTGTTTCACCTTTCTCAATTCACTAACTCACTGATTCATGAACTCACAAATTAATAATGCCCCGCCTTCAAAAAAAGCGCCATGTAGTCGCGACACCTGTTTTTAAAAAACCCGCCCCCCAATTCACTGATTCACTAATTTTCAACCTCAGTGATTGCCCGCCACGTTCACCAATTCACAAAATCGGGGCAGTCAATTTCACCGCATGGCCGAAATTGAAGAAAGTCCCCAAACGGGGGGCACCATGAAAAATTCAGTCCGACAAAAACGCTGCGGCATTCCTGCCGGGAAATCTCACGGATGGGAACCGCGCCGGCCGGAAACAGCGGCGGAGGACAAACATAAATTTGTCAGCGCCACCCTGCCCTCCCTCGAACAACGCCTCGCCGCCATCCACGCAAAATTTCTCGGCGACCCCCATTGCTGACCGGCCGAACGAACGCCCTCCGCTCGGAGCGCCGGCCTCCGGCACGGCGCGAAAACGCTCGCCCCCTGTCGCAGCCGACGTGAGCAGCTCAAACCGCAATCGTGCCACCGCTTTCCCGCCCCCCAGCGCCAACGGCGCGCGCCATCCCAGCCTGGGGCAACGCCCCAGGAACCGGCCCAAAAACGCCCTGAGGGCTGAAGGCCCGCCCCACCACCACGCCAAACATCATCGCAAACGCGCCAGCCCTTGTAGTGTCAGGCATCCTGCCTGACGTAGAGCCGGGCTTCCAGCCAGGTGGATGAAACCGCATATTTTCCCACACCATCAGAACAACCTTTAGCGCCTTTCACAGCCACGTCTCTTTCCGGAAGGTAGGGATGCCGCCCGGCACGGCAGCCAAGCTGACCGCTCTGTAGAAACCTTTATTAAACCTGACGCCTCTGGCTCCCTCTCCGCCGTGCAACGGGGGAGAGGGCTGGGGAGAGGTGGAGCAAATCACTTGCTCGAACACTGGGCCGTTTCTCAACCCGCCTTTGTTTTGCTAACAAGTTTTCTACAAAGCACCAAGCAGGCCGCCACTCCATTGTGTTCTGCCGTCCATGGTCCTCCACCGGCGCGCGACCTTCAGGTCGCTTCAATACACGGATATGCAAATGCATGGAAACATCTTAACGCCACCTCATTCGCGCAAGGTGAAGCGGCGCAATCATCGCGCTCCGAAAATCCTGAAAGGGTTGCCATCATTCAGCGGGGTTGCGAGGTCGCACCAAACCACCCCAGGTAATCATCCTGCAAAACGCGGTCCCTTCTCCCCTCGGAGGGGAGAATGTTAGGATGAGGGGTGCCGGAAACTCAAATCGACGCTCCCAAACTTTCAGCCAACACCCCGCCCCCATTCGTGTTGCCCGGTGCGGCTGATGGCCGTACGCCAGTACCTTCCTGAAATTCGTGTCTGGCCTTTCCGCTCTCCCTGCGCGAAAATTTCCCCGTGCAAGTGCGTTTCCTCCTCGGCCCCGCCGGCAGCGGCAAGACCTTCCGCTGCCTCGCGGAGATCCGCGCCGCCCTGCAGGCCGCGCCCGACGGCCCGCCGCTCGTGCTCCTCGCCCCCAAGCAGGCCACCTTCCAGATCGAACGCCAGCTCCTCGCCACCGGCGAAATCTCCGGCTTCACCCGCCTGAACATCTTCTCCTTCGACAAGCTCGCGCGCTTTGTCTTCGACCAACTCAACCTCGCGCCGCCCCGGCAGCTCTCGCCCGAAGGCCGCGTCATGGTCCTGCGCGCGCTCCTGATGCGGCACGAAAAACAGTTGTCGCTCTTCGGCCGCAGCGCCCGGCGGCCCGGCTTCGCGGCGGAACTCAGCACGCTGCTCTCCGAACTGCAACGGCACCAGTTCACGCCCGCCCGGCTCCGCACCCTCGCCGCGTCGGCCCGGCTCCGCCCGGAACTCCAACACAAGCTCCTCGACCTCGCCCTGCTCCACGAAAGCTACGCCGCCTGGCTTACCAAACACGATCTCCAGGACGCCGACCGCCTGCTGGATTTCGCCACCAGTGCCCTGCGCGCCGCATCCAAAAAGAAAAATCCCGCCATCGCGATCGAAAACCTGTGGCTCGATGGCTTCGCCGAGATGACCCCGCAGGAACTGGATTTTCTCGCCGTCACCCTCCCCTTTTGCCAAAGCGCCACGCTCGCCTTCTGTCTGGAACGCGAGGAAGCCGGCGACCAGACGGACGCCCCCGCGCCTGCGCGCCTGTCCATCTGGTCCGCCATCAGCAAAACCTTCCAACAATGCCGCGCCCGCCTGGCCAACCTGCCGGACTGCGAAATCAAGATCGAGAACCTCCCGCGCACTCCGGGCCAAAACCGTTTCCCGGCGGGTTCCGACCTCGCATTGCTCGAAGCGAACTGGGCGAAGCCCGCGGAGCGCCGGGCACCGCCCCGGCAAATTCCGGCTCATGCCGGGCCGGAGCCCGGCGCTCCATCCTCCATCCTCCATCCTCCATCCTCGCCGTTGCAACTGGTTTCCTGCACCAGCCCCGAAGCCGAGGCCATCCACGCCGCGCGCGAGGTCCTAAAATTCGTCCGCGCCGATGGCGCCCCCGGCGGCGGCCGGCGCTACCGCGATTGTGCCGTGCTCGTCCGCTCGCTCGGCGCGCATCATCAGCCGCTCGCCCGCGTGTTCCGCCGATACGGCATTCCGTTCTTTCTCGACCGCCGCGAAGCCGTGACGCATCACCCCCTCGCCGAGGTCACCCGCAGCGCCCTCCGCACCGTGACCTTCGACTGGCAGCACGATGACTGGTTCGCCGCGCTCAAGGCCGGCTTCTCCCCCGCCACCGAAACCGAGATCGACCGCCTGGAAAACGCCGCCCTCGAATTCGGCTGGCGCGGCAAAAAATGGCGAGAACCGCTCGCCGACGAATCCTTCGACAAAACCCTGACCAGCATCCTTCCGCCTTTTGAAAAATTCTGGCAGGAGCTGAAGAAGATTGATTTGCGTCCGAATGGCATTCAACTGGCCAATGCCATTCGCGGTCTTTGGCAGCGGCTGGATGTGGAGCCGACCCTGGAACGCTGGAGCCTGCCCGCAGAGAACGATCCCCCCCAGGACTCGCCCCACGTCACCCGTCCCACGCCACCCGCCACTTTACATGCCACCGTCTTCGAGCAGATGAACCTGTGGCTGGAAAATCTCGCGCTCGCTTTCCCTGATGAACCCATGTCCCTGCGCGACTGGTTGCCGGTGCTTGAGACCGGGCTCGCCGGGCTGACCGTCGGCGTCATCCCGCCTGCGCTCGACCAGGTGCTCGTCGGCGCCATCGACCGCGCCCGCAATCCCGACCTGAAATTCACGCTGCTCCTCGGCGTCAACGAATCCATTTTCCCCGCCACGCCCGCCGCCCCGGCCATCCTCACCAACTCCGACCGCGACGACCTGGAGAACCACGACGCCGCGCTCGGCCCCAACCTCTTCGACCAGGTCGCGCGCGAGCATTACCTCGGCTACATCGCCTGCACCCGGGCCAATGAAAAGCTCGCCGTGAGCTTTTCCCGTCAGAGCGACGACGGCACCACGCTGAACCCCTCCCCGTTCATCACGCAGTTGAAAAACATTTTCCCGGACTTGGAAGTGGCGGAGTTCATCCATGCCCAAGACTGGAGCCAGGCCGAACACGCCATCGAGCTGGTGCCGCTGTTGTCTGGCATCCATCCTCCATCCTCCATCCTCCATCCTCAGTCCATCCCGCCCGCTCTGCAATCGCTCACCGACCGGCTGTCACAGTTGCATGAACCGGACGAGCGCGAAGGCCTCACCTCGGCCGTGGTGGACCGGCTGTACGGCCCGACCCTGCGTTCCTCCGTCAGCCGGCTGGAAGAGTTTGCGCAGTGCCCCTTTAAGTTCTTTGTGAAATCCGGCCTGCGCGCCGGCGAGCGGAAGGTCTTCGAACTGGACGCCCGCGAACGCGGCAATTTCCAGCACGATGTCCTGAAAATATTCCACGAACAGTTGCTGGCCGAAGGCAAACGCTGGCGCGACCTCACCCCCGTCGAAGCGCGCACACGCATCCACGACATTGCCGACGCGCAGATGGAAAGCTTCGGCCATGGCCTGCTGCGCGATTCCGCCGAATCCATTTTCAGCGCCCGCACGATGGCCGCGGCGTTGCAGGATTTCGTCGAGGTCATCGTCACCTGGATGCGCGAGCAATACGACTTCGACCCCGCCCAGGTGGAACTCGGCTTCGGCGGCCGGACGGACGCGACACCTGCGTGGGAGATCGACCTCGGCAATGGCCACCGCTTCGCCCTGCAAGGCCGCATCGACCGCGTGGACCTGTGGCGCGACCCCGCCGGCGACTCCGCGCTCGTCGTGGTGACCGATTACAAGTCCGGCGGCAAGAAGCTCGATCCATTGCTGGTCGAGCACGGAGTCCAACTGCAATTGCTCGCCTATCTTGGCGCACTGCGGCACTGGCCGAATCCGAAACTAATTTTCGGCGCGGCGAAACTCATCCCCGCCGGGGCGTTTTACGTCAACCTGCGCGGCGAGTTCAAGGGCGGCGACACGCGCGATGAGATTCTCGGTGACACCGACTCCAAAAAGCTGGCCTACCGCCACAACGGACGCTTCGACGCCAGCCAGTTGCGGAAATTCGACCGGCGTCCCGGCGTGACCAAGGGCGACCAGTTCAACTTCCGATTGAACAAAGACGGCGGTTTGCCTTCCAATTCTGCGGAAGCGATCAGTTGTAAGGAATTCACCGGCCTGCTCGACCAAGTGGAAGAGCAGTTGCGCAGTCTCGGCACGAAGATTTTCACCGGGTCGGCGGCCGTGGATCCCTATCGCAAGGGCAAGTCGACGCCCTGCGAGTATTGCGATTACCGTGCCGCCTGCCGGATCGACCCGTGGACGCATGAGTTCCGCGTCCTGCGCGCCGCCAAAACCGAAGAGAGTGTATCTTGAACTGCGGGGTTCGGAGTTCCGCAGTTCGGAGTTCCGCCTCTAGGCGGCCCGGGCAGAGGGATTCTGAAAACAACGCCCAGGTGTCCGTCCACACACAAGTAACATGAAACATTTTTTGATTTTAGCCGCAATAGGAGGCACTTTGTTCACCGCCGGTTGCGGAGGCATCGCGGCCGACAGCCCGGCGGCCAGAAACAGTTTAAGCAGCACCAACACCATGAAATTTCCGTTGCAACGCACCGAAGAAGAATGGCGCAAGATTTTGACGCCCGAACAATACCATGTCCTGCGCGAAGCCGGCACCGAACGCGCCTTCACCGGCAAATATTATGCCACGACGGAACCCGGCATCTACCGCTGCGCCGCCTGCGGCGAAATCCTGTTCAAATCAGATGACAAATTCGATTCCCACTGCGGCTGGCCGAGCTTTTCCGAGATCGCCGCCCAAGGCAAGGTCATCGAGCGCGACGACACCACCTACGGCATGCACCGCACCGAGGTGTTGTGCGCCAACTGCGGCAGCCACCTCGGCCACGTCTTCGACGACGGCCCCGGCCCCAAAGGCCTCCGCTACTGCATCAACTCCGCCTCCATCAATTTCGCGGACACGAACAGTCCGACATTTATAACGCCGGAGAAAAAGTAAGCTGCGAATGACCGCTGCATCGCGACCTTGCTTGCAAGCAGCCCGCATTTGCCAACCAAAGTGGTAGGGCGCGTCGCTCCGCGCGCGCCGTCGTCTGCCAACCGAAACAAAGTGCTCACCGCCCGCGGATCACAACTCCGTTGCCTCCAACAACGCAAAGCGTCTGGGCTGCGGCCGCTTCAGCACCGCTTTCGACTGCAAAGAAAACTTACTCACATCCAAAAATCTTCGCCCGCCTAAAAATTTTCTGTAACCAAATTTTTACCCATCTGAGATAGAAATCATTTCTACCGCTCATATTCAACCGTTAACCTTATCCCATGATTTGTGATGTACGATGGCCGTTTGCCATCCTGTTGGCTTGCGGCCTCGCCGGATCGGTCGCCGCCAAAAGCCCGGTCGACTACGCCAACCCGCTCGTGGGCACGGCCTCGCTGGACGATCCGAAACTGCTGGGCAACGCCCCGCCGCCGGGCGAGGAGGCCTACACCGGCTTCACGTTTCCCGGGCCAACCCTCCCACATCGCGATTGCATCCTTGGCCCCATCAACAAGGACCTGACCGAAGCCGCCGGCAACCACGGCATCATTTTTCCCTACGTCCATTCGCGCCGCACCATGATCGGCTTTTCCGCGCCGATGCCCGGCCTCACCATCATGCCGGTGGTCGGCGATTGGAACGTGCCGCCCGACCGCAGCTACGCATCGCCCTATGACAAGGCTTCTGAAAAAGCGTCGCCCGGCTATTACTCGGTGTTCTTCCCCGACAGCGGCGTGCGGACCGAATTAACCACCACGGAACGCACTGGATATTACCGCTTCACTTTTCCCCAGACCGACCGCGCCACGGTGTTGATCGACCTCGGCGCGGGCGATAACAACATCGAGATCTTGGACGACCATACCATTCGCGGCCACAGCCAGGGCCGGGGCCGCAGTTTCGTGGCTGAATTTTCCAAGCCGTTCGCGCGCTTCGGCACCTTCCACCAAAATCCGCCGCGCCTGGACGGCTCCCGCGTCCACCGCGATGACGCCATCTGGGCCGATGCGCGCAACAGCTCCGGCAGCTATGCGGGAACGTACGTGAACTTCTCCACGACGGCCGGTGAATCAGTTGTGGTCCGCATCACCACCGGACATAGTTACGAAGCCGCCCAACAGCAGCTTGAGGACGAGCCCAAGAAATTCGACATCGTCCGGGAAACGGCCCGGCAGGCGTGGAGCGAAAAACTGAATCTCATCGAGGTCACCGGCGGCACGGAACATCAACGTGAACTGTTTTACTCCACGCTGTACAACTCACTGCTCACGCCGCGGCTGATCACCAAACAGGGCGCGCCCTTGCACGGTCGCAATGCCGATGGCCGCGTCGCCGAATACGACCGCTACAGCCCGATTGCCTTCTGGGATACCGGCCGCAACCAGATCGTGCTGCTCACATTGCTGGAACCCGACGTCAAAACGAACATCCTGCGTACGCACCTGGAGATGGCCAGGGAATCCGGCTGGATGCACACCTCCTTCTACGGCGACCACGCGGTGTTCATGTACCTTGGCGATTGGGAACGCGGACTGCCCTTCGATTACGCCTCCGTCTACGAATATCTCCGCAAGAACGCCATGGATCCCGCCGGCCCGCGCGGCGACCTGGCGGAATATCTGCAACGCGGCTGGGTGCATGAAGATTTTCAGGAACACCCCAGCCCGCCCAATGCCGATGGCCACGCCGGCGTCGACAAAACTCTCGAGTACAGTTGGGACGATTACGCCCTCGCGCAGTTCGCCAAAAAGCTCGGCAAGGTGGACGACTACCAGATGTTCCTCGCCCGCGCGCACAACTATACGAATGTGTTCGATGCCACGACCGGCTTCATGCGCGGCCGGCAGGAGGATGGTTCCTGGATTTCGCCATACGACCCGTTTGAGCCTTACTACAATTACATGTCCAAGGAGGCCTCCGGCTGGCAAAACTTCTGGCTCGTGCCGCATGATGTACAGGGCCTTATCAACCTGCTCGGTGGCCGGGATAAATTTACCGCCAAGCTCGATACGTTCTTCAACACGCCTTACCACCCGAAAGGCATCGCCCGCGACGTCACCGGCATGGTCGGACTCTACTGCCAGGGTAATCAGCCGGATCAGCAGGTGCCGTACTACTATGACTACGCCGGGCAACCATGGAAGACGCAGGCGATCGTCCGCAAAGTTTTGGCGCTCATGTACGGCAGCGATAAATTCGGCCTCGCCTACCCCGGCATGGATGACCAGGGTTCCACCTCGTCATGGTACGTCTTCGGGGCGATGGGATTTTACACCGTCGATCCTTCCAGCCCTGATTACATCATCGGCTCGCCGATTTTTGACCAGGTCACGCTGCACCTGGGCAACGGCAAATGTCTGGTCATCGAGGCGAAGCATAACTCGGAGAAAAATCTCTACATCCAGTCCGCGACCCTGAACGGCCAGCCGTGGAACAAGCCGTGGTTCAGCCACGCGGACATCGCCAACGGCGGGAAATTCATCTTCCAGATGGGCCCGAAGCCGAACCTTGCATGGGGCAGCGCTCGCGACGATGCCCCGCCCTCCATGAGCCGCTGAGTTGTAGAGGCAGAAGAACCGCAGCGGACTTCTGCTCATCGACCAGGAATTTTAAGCAACGGTACAAAGGCCATCCCCTCTCCCCTCGGAGGGGAGCGGGTTGGGTGAGGGGTGAACGGTATCCAAATAGCTGCCCACCCTTATTGCTTCTTCGCATTCTCCGCCGCCCGAAAAATGCGCAGCCGTCCATAATCAATTTTGCCCCCAAGCGATTCAAAAACGCCCACAATATTGCCATAGCCGTTCCGGTCAAACGCGGCGGCAACCTGCTGCTTTTCTTCGCCGGTAAAAAACTTGCCCAAATCCACCGGCTCGCCGCGTTCGATGCCCTCGGCGAGATGTCCCATGATGGTGCCGGTGGTCACCTCGCGTTCGCGCGCGATCTGCTCAACACTGATGCCGGCACGGAAGCGCCGCAGCGTTTCGCGGGCGGAATCGCCCAGGCCTTTGCTTTTGCGCGGCGGCGGCGCGGCGGGTGCGGCAAAGGAATCATCCGCAAAGATCTGGCGCGCGTTCGTCTGCAAATGATCATTGATCTCGCCCAGGAAAGCCGCGCCAAACTCATTGAGCTTCTTCTCGCCGACACCGCTGATACGGGCGAAATCGCGTTCGTTGGCCGGATAATTCCGCGCCATCTGGCGCAAAGCGACGTCGGAGAAAACAATGTACGCCGGCACATCGCGCTCGTCCGCCAGCTGCTTGCGCAACTGCCGCAAACGCGCAAACAAAACCTCATCGCAGGAAATTTCCCCAACATGGCTGACGGACTTCTCCGGCACGGTCACCGGCTTGGTCAGCGTGACCTTGGCGCGCGATTTCAGCACCGTCGCGCCAGCCTGCGTCAGTTCCAGCACGCTGAATTTCTCCGTGGTCTGCCGCAGATGTCCCAGCCGCACCAGCTCGCGGCCGATCGCCGCCCATTCGGGACGGTTGTGTTCCTTGCCAATGCCGTAGGTGGAAAGCGTCGTATGTTCCCACTTCCGGATCTTTTCCGTGTCCGCACCCGTCAGCACCTCGACCACATGGTTCAGCCCCACGCCAAAACCGTTCTTCTCGCGGATGCGAAAGACGCACGAAAGAAATTTCTGCGCCGCCAGCGTCCCGTCAAACGTCTGCCGCGGGGAAAGGCAGTTGTCGCACCCGCCGCAATTCTCGACGTCGGAATCTTCGCCAAAATACGCGAGCAATTCCTTCCGCCGGCACACGGCGCACTCCGCATAATGCACCATCTGCTGCAACTGCGCCCGCGCGATCTGCTGCTCGCCCGGATCGGGCTTTTCATCAATAAACCCCGTCTGTTTCACCACATCGCCGGCGCTGAAAAGCAGCACGCATTCGCTCGGCAACCCGTCGCGGCCCGCGCGGCCGGTCTCCTGATAATAGCCCTCGATGTTCTTCGGCAGGTCATGGTGAATGACGAACCGCACGTTCGGCTTGTTGATCCCCATGCCGAACGCGATGGTCGCGCAGATGACCCGCACGTCGTCGCGCAGAAAAAGTTCCTGATGCCGGCTGCGTTCGTCCGGCGTGAGGCCGGCGTGGTACGGTTTCGCCTTCACACCATCTTCGGTGAGATTGGCCGCGACGCTCTCGGCGGACTTGCGCGACTGGCAATACACGATGCCGCTGTCATTCGGCCGCGCGCGCAGAAAATCCAGCACCTGATCATACGGCTTGCTCTTGGCCAGCACGCGATACGTGAGATTGGGCCGGTTGAAACTCGCGACGTACGTCCGCGGCTCGCGCAGCTTCAGGTGCGCAATGATGTCCTCGCGCACGCGCCCCGTGGCCGTGGCCGTGAGCGCCATAAACGGGACGTTCGGAAACAGCCCGCGCAAATCGGCGATCTGCCGGTATTCGGGACGGAAATCATGCCCCCACTCGCTGATGCAATGCGCCTCGTCCACCGCGATCAGCTTGACGTTCCATTTTTGCAGGTCGGCCAGAAAACCGGACAACATCAACCGTTCCGGCGCCGCGTACAGCAGACGGTACTGGCCGGTGTGCAGCCCGCGCAGACGCTTCCGCGATTCATCGGCGGTAAGCGAGGAATTCAGGAAGGTCGCCGCGACGCCACTGGCTTGCAGCGCATCCACCTGGTCCTTCATCAGCGCGATGAGCGGTGAGACCACCACCGTGAGCCCGTCCCGCGCCAGCGCAGGCAGTTGGAAACAGAGCGACTTGCCGCCGCCCGTGGGCAGCAGCGCAAAGACATCCTTGCCCGCCAGCGAATCGCGGATGATCTCCTCCTGCAACGGACGAAAGGACGTGAAGCCGAAGTATTGTTTCAGCAGCGGGAGCAGATTTTGCGGGCCGGGTTTCAATGCGTACACGGTAGGAAAACCCCGTTGGAGTTCAAGCTTTAGCTTGAGATGGGAGAGAACTTGATTCGTCCGGTCGATGTAGGTCAAACTCGGATATGTTGCGTTTAACATCGATGTTTTCCGAGTATTTTGGATTGAACCGTCTTCTGTCATTTTTGACAGTTTGCCTGATCGGAGTCGTGATTTGTTCGGGCATTTTCTGGTTCATTTATTCGTCGCCGCCGAAGGTCATCACAATCACCTCCGGGCCGGCGGGAAGTCCTTTTGAAAGCAATGCGGCCAAATACGGCGGCTATCTGCATAGCAACGGCGTGAGCCTGAAAATCCTGCCGTCGGAGGGCTCACTGGAAAATTTGGATCGCCTGACGAACCTGACGGAGAAAGTGGATATCGGATTCGTGCAAGGTGGGATTGCGGACCAGATGACGGCCCACAAGCTGGTATCGCTTGGAAGCGTCGGTTATGAGCCGTTGTTGATTTTCTATCGCGGGACCAACTCCGTGACGATGCTGTCCCAATTTGAGGGGAAACGTCTGGCCATTGGATCAGAAGGCAGCGGGACACATGCGCTGGCGCTGCTGCTGCTGCAAACCAATGGCATCGCACCAGGTGGAACGACTGATCTGGAGAACCTGAACGGGGCCGGGGCGGCGGATGCCTTGCTGGCAGGCAAGGTGGACGCGGTCTTCCTCATGAGCGACTCGGCCTCAATCCAGACGATCCGCACCTTGTTGCGGTCACCGGGCGTACAGTTGATGAGTTTTGAGCAGGCGGATGCGTACACCCGGCGGTTCAATTTTTTGAACAAGCTGCTCCTGCCGGAAGGTTCGCTTGATCTTGGAAAGAACCTGCCGCCGCAGGATGTCTGGTTGATCGGACCGACCGTGGAATTAGTGGCCCGGCCGGGATTGAATTCGGCGATATCTGACCTGGTGTTGGAGGCCGCCACGGTGGCGCATAAGAACGCGGGCATTTTTCAAAACCAAGGCGAATTTCCAGCGCCACTGGTCCATGAATTCACCATCAGCCAGGACGCGCAACGTTACTATAAGTCCGGCCGGAAGGGCCTGTACAATTTCCTGCCCTTCTGGATTGCCAGCCTGATCAACCGGTTCGCGATGGCTTTTGTGCCCGTGTTGTTGGTGCTCATTCCGGGGTTCAAAGTGATCCCGGCGCTTTACCGGTGGCGGAGCCAGCTCAGGATCTACCGGTGGTATCGGAAACTCCTGGTGCTGGAACGGGAGGTGGTCATGGATCCGTCGCACGCCCATCAGGGCGATTATTTACAGCGCCTGAACGAGATTGAAACGGTGGTGCGGCAAATGAAGGTGCCCGCATCATTTGCAAACCTGTTTTACAGCCTGCGACAGCATATTGATTTTGTGCGTGACCGGATCACAAACCGGGCAAAAGAGAAAGCGGCCGGTCACTAGGGCGTTTCAATAAATACTGAGGCCGGTGCGGGCGAGGCATGATCGCTCACTTCGCGCCGGCATGCACTTCTTTCAATTCCCCGGACCCGCCCGCCTCTTCTTCGCTGTGGATGATTTTCCCGCGCGTGCCGTAGGACTGCACCGCGTCGATCAACCGCGCATCCACCGAATCGCGATGCAGCGAGCAGCCGGCATTCGCCAGGACACTCTTCACCGCATCCTCGGCGGATTCGATCTTCAACCCTTCTAGCGGTCCGACGCTGGGTTTGTCGACAAAGGTTGGCGCTCCCTCGCCGCTACCGAAATCGGCGGGAACAAGCTCGCGGCCATTCAATTTTCCGTCCTTGTCCGTATCCACCAGGTTGCCCTTTAGATACATGTGGTCAGTAGCGGCACATTCACCCACGGCATGCTTGTTGGAATTCGGCCCGGCGATGAAATAGTTGCCCACGACATCCTGAAAATGATCCGCGCCGGAATGGCCGCCAACTAAACCGCACACGCCCCAGTTGTACACGACGTTGTTGATATATTGGATGCGACCCTTGGCCTTGGGGTTGCGGCTTTGGTTGTTGATCCAGAGATTGTGCGTATAAGTGATGTTCGTCACGGTATCTGAGAGCGAGCCGAAGCGCTGCGGGTCCACGCCCTCGCCGATGATGCAGTTCTGAAACGTGATGTCGTGACTGCCCTGCGTGAGGCCGAGGCAATCCCAGCGACCCCACTCGATGCTGCAATGGTCAAAGATCATGTCGCGCCCGCCGGAAAGGTTCACCGAACACTTGCCCTTGTCGCCCGCGATGCCCTCGCGAAAGCGCAGGTAGCGCACGATGACGTTATGCTGGGTGCTGAAGGAAACGGACCGTCCGTACAACATGATGCCATCGCCCGGCGCGGTCTGACCGGCGAGCGTGAGGTCGCTGCTGACGGATACGTTGGATTTCAAGTGGATGATGCCGCTGACATCAAAGACCACCAGGCGGTTGGGTTTGCTCACGGCCTCGCGAAACGAGCCCGCACCGGAATCCTCCAGCGTGGTCACATGAAAAACTTCGCCGCCGTTGCCACCGCTGGCGAACTGTCCAAACCCTTCCGCGCCGGCAAAAGCCAGCGATGCCTTGGGCTCCGCCACGGCGGAAACTGCCAGCAAACCGCCGCTCAAAATGAGTGCCAAGGATGGTACAATTGGGGATTTCACAAATACATTGGACGAAATTCG
The DNA here is from genome assembly GCA_031290985.1 of Verrucomicrobiia bacterium. Taxonomy (GTDB): domain Bacteria; phylum Verrucomicrobiota; class Verrucomicrobiia; order Limisphaerales; family UBA11358; genus UBA11358. Next base: position 56,537 of record JARLJW010000007.1, read on the forward strand.
TCCGCCGACCGTTACAACTCTCTCGGGTGGTTTCCAAGCCGGTTTACGGAGTGCGGCCGTCCCCGGCCGCAGCAACTTTCACCAGCCAGGACGCAATGAATTCACCACGCCTCTCTTACCTTTGGATATTGCTGCGCCCGGGGACGGGCGCACTCCTTATGTTGAAAACGCAGCTCAATGATATTCCTGCACCGTCTTCACCGCGTAACCGGATTTCCTCAGCGCGGCGATGCCCAGCGCGGCGGCCTTCGCACCGCTCAACGTCGTGGCGATGGGCGTGCCGGTGTACACCGCCGTCGTGCGGATCTTGATCTCGTCCTCGCGCGGCGCGGCACCGCTCGGCGTGTTGATGACAAACTGGATCTCCTTGTTCTTCAACAAGTCGATCACGTTGGGCCGGCCTTCCTTCAATTTGTTGATGCGCTGAACCTTCAGCCCGGCCTGCTGCAAGATCACGGCCGTGCCGGTCGTGGCGACCAGTTCGAAGCCCAGGTCGGCAAACAGCTTGCCGACTTCCACGACGTGCTTCTTGTGCATGTCGCTCACGCTGATGAAAACTTTTCCGCCCAGCGGCAACGGCGAGTTCGCCGCCATCTGCGACTTGGCATACGCCACGCCCAGGTCGGCGTCCAGGCCCATGACTTCACCGGTGGAGCGCATCTCCGGCGACAGCAAAATGTCCTGGCCGATAAATTTGTTGAACGGGAAAACCGATTCCTTCACCGCCCAATACTTGGTCCAGATTTCCTGGGTGAAGTTAAGTTCCTTCAAGGTTTTCCCCGCCATCACGCGCGCGGCGATCTTGGCGAGCGGCTGGCCGATGGCCTTGCTCACGAACGGCACCGTGCGCGACGCGCGCGGGTTCACTTCCAGCACATACACCATGTCGCCCTTGACGGCGTATTGCACGTTCATCAGGCCGACGACCTTGAGTTCCGTCGCCATTGCGTGCGTGTATTTGCGGATGGTGTCGATGACGCCCGGCGAAAGCGTGTGCGGCGGCAGCACCATCGCCGCATCACCGGAATGGACCCCGGCGAACTCGATATGCTCCAGCATCCCGCCGATGACGATCGTGCCGCCATTCGGCAATCCGACATCCGCGATGCAGTCCACATCCACTTCCGTGGCGTCCTCAAGAAATTTGTCCACCAGCACCGGGCGCTCGGGCGAGGCCTCCACGGCGAACTTCATGTAGTGCGCCAGCTCGGCATCCGAATAAACGATCTGCATCGCGCGGCCGCCCAGCACGAAGCTCGGCCGCACCAGCACCGGATACGTCAGGCGCTTGGAGATGACCAGCGCCTCCTCGGCATTCGTCGCCAGCCCGTTCGGCGGCTGCGGAATTTCCAGTTTGTTCAGCATCGCCGCGAACAGCTTGCGGTCCTCCGCGATCTCGATGCTCTGCGGCGACGTGCCGATGATGTTCACGCCGTTCTTCTGCAGGCCAAGCGCCAGGTTCAGCGGCGTCTGCCCGCCGAATTGCGCGATGGCGCCCCAGCATTTTTCACGTTCATAGATGTGCAACACATCCTCCAGCGTGAGCGGCTCAAAAAACAACTTGTCGCTCGTGTCGTAATCCGTCGAAACCGTCTCCGGATTCGAGTTCACCATGATGGTCTCGAAACCGTCCGCCTTGAGCGCAAACGCGGCATGGACGCAGCAATAATCGAACTCGATCCCCTGCCCGATGCGGTTGGGCCCGCCGCCGAGAATCATGACTTTCTTGGCCACATTACCCTTCACTTCGTCATCGCCGCGGTCGTAGGTGGAATAATAATACGGCGTGTACGCCTCGAACTCGGCGGCGCAGGTGTCCACCAAGCGGTAGCTGGGCACCAGGCCGATGCGTTTGCGTTCGGCGCGGATGGCGTCCTCGGTGGTACCGGTCAAATGGGCGATCTGCCGGTCGGAAAATCCGAGCGACTTGGCTTGGGCGAGTTTTTCTGCGTTCAGTGGCGGCATGGCGAAATCAAAGTCGGCATAGTAAGCAAAATTTTCAGCGGTGTGGCAAGAAAGTATGGCGCCCGGCAAAGGCTCTTTCCGCGCTTGCTCCAACCCGAGCTTTTTGCGGCTCAGAGCGGTTAAAGAAAAACTATGGCCATTCGGAGCGAAGATTTTTGGGTTTTGGCGAGGCTTTGGCGAAAGAGCAGGTTTGCATAACCCTGTGACTGAGCCAAAACGAAGCCAAAGCCCAAAAAGACCGCCCTCTCCTTCCTTGCAAGCCGAATGGCCATAGTTTTTCTTTAACCGCTCTAAGGCCAGTCTTTCCCAATCCAATTCCAACCGCTGCGCCTGCTGTTCACCACGCCTCAGCGCCATTATGTCATGGGAAAACTCCCGCATCCGGTCCCAAGCTGACACTTTATCATCCCCAAAACCCTCCGCCGACTTCGCCGCCACCAAATATCGCGCCGTCAGCCACGTCGCCAACGTCTCCGTCATCGGCTCCTTCGCCGCCCCGGCCAAGGCCGCCGCGTCCGCCCCGACCCGTTTCATCAGCGTGCCGGCCTCCTGCAAC
>JARLJW010000043.1 GCA_031290985.1 Verrucomicrobiia bacterium
CACGTTCTTTATCAGCACCAGTTTGGCGGGCTGGTCGGTGGGCCTGAAGCCGTCGCCTTGCGGGCGGCTGGAAGTCTGGTTTGGCCGCTTGTTGCTGGGCTGGATCGAAGTGGCAACCGCCAGCTTCCAGCGGGCGGATATGGGGATGAGCGGGCCAGCAACCGCTCGTGGGCAGCCCACAAGCCACCACCAAAGCCGCAATCGGCAACTTGATCAGATATTTTGTTTTCATAGTGAAGGCGGATAACATTCATTACCCCAGCAGTTGTCCGAACTTCGGGTGACTGGAATCGGCTCCGTGCTGTTTCATGCTGGCAACGGCATCGCTGAAAGCCTTTTGCAAGGCAGTATCTCGTGGCGGTATCGTCACAACACCAGGAGTTGGAGCCGGCGGTCGGAGATTCAGATAGGCGTCCAATGGTGGCGGTGCCGGTGCTTGCAGTATGGGATTCGTAAAATCAAGAACGTGAGAAATACTGCCCACAGGCCGGGAATCCACTTCCGCTGAGTACGAGCCGCTGCCGAACTTCTCACCGAGCAGTTTGAGCACGGAAGTGTGATCCAGCAAATTGTGGCTCACGGCACCCGCCTCAACAAAGGGTGAAATGATAAAGGCAGGCGTGCGAATCCCAAGCGACTTGAACGGAACTGACCATTTGGCACCATCAGGCGGATTGGTTGGAATGATCGGCGGCGGAACGTGGTCGAAAAATCCCCCATGCTCGTCATAGTCAACGATCATGAGCGAGTTTTTCCAAAAAGCCGGACTTGCGGTCACTGCCTTGTAAACCTGCATGAGAAATTCCTGGCCGTCACTGATGCCAGCGGGAGCGTGGTCATCGGTACTCGTGCCGGTGTGCGGCGAGTCTTGGTAGGTCGGTTCGTCCAGGTCTCCCAACTGAATCCAGCCCATGAATGCAGTGTTTCGGATATTTTACTAAATAATTTTGCGAATAAAGAAATTTTGAAAATTAATTGACAACCTGCTCACGAGTGCTAAAAAGGTATCGATATTTTTGGGTGGGAACTGTGCAACTAAAGGGACATATTGTTGTTACTTGCGCTTGGTATGGGCGAGGGTGGAAAGGGCCTCTGATTGGGTATGGAGGCTTTCCGGGTATGCTTTTTGTTACGAGGTCATTATCCCCCGGCCCTGTTTTGACTTCGTTAACGCATTTTGCCAAGAATTGGCAAAAAGCTTCTGATCAGCGAGTTGTGACAAAACCAAGGACATGCCTGCCAGCAATGATTACGCTGCACTTGCCACAGCGAGGGTCTTTAATTTAAAAACCGTCATTCCTCTATGAGAAAAATATCCACCCCAATTATCTGTGCAGTTTTCTGCGCTATCGTGGGCGTATTCGTCGTGTATCCCGTTTGGTCGAACCAGGTTGGGCCGCCGATAACGCACCAACCACCCCGCCAGCGTCGAATACTTGAGGCCAGTCCGCTTGGCAAACCCAGCGGCCGACTCCCCACTCCGTTCAAACTCGTCCAAAATGATGCGCCGTTGTTCCTTGGACATTCGTACCCGCCCCTTCGTGTTCAGGGTGACGGGCACTTTGGTTATCATTGAAGAAGCAACGGCGGGAACTGCATCGGACCGGTTCGTAGATGTCATAACTCTCATAGTTATGACATCTATCAGAGCCTTTTCAAGAGGTGCTACAGCGGACGCTTACCACGGAACGAATGGGTGTGTTCGAGAATTATGCCCACTTTTTATTCAGGATGTTAACCAGACCAATTCCACCAAATCATCCAATTAGGTTAAATGAGTACACGGACGCATTTAATATCATTCATGGTTCTCCGAAGCGTGAACTGATGGATCGAAGTGATAATATAAGCCTCAATGTTGACCCATGCCTTTTTGCTATCTTTTGATAGACGTGCAGAATCGGCAGTCATTGGGCATTGGCTTTTGACGTATATTTTTTGATGGCTGGTGCCCGCTATGAGGTAAGGTGACGTATTGGTGCATGAAAAGCTAGCACCTCCATCAACTTGGACTTCGACTTTAATGCGATCAATGGTGTAGTCAAAAGGAGATAAATTATAGATATCCAGACAACAATTTGCGTCTTGAGTGCAATGCTGGTAGTTGATTGGCTCACCACTTGCAGAAAAATCAAAGATTAAATAGGAATCCAACTTTTGCTTTGTGTAGTAAAATCGAAGCGGCAAGGCGCATGTCTTGCTTGTATATTTTAGTATGGTCGGGATGTTGTTGATTAGATGTGGCATAGAGGAAAATCAATTTTGTTAAAACTCTAAATCGCGGCAACGCTCGTCGAAGCGGCGTATCAACGGCTGCAATTCCGCCGAAGTAAACCGGCGCTTGCTATAAATGGCCAGATGCTTCGCCAGATATGCTGCGTTCATTGCCTTTACAGGCCAGTTTCCATCTGGCGGTTCCACAAACCACCCCGGCACTACAACCACTGGCTGAACAACGATATTCTTTGGTGCAAAGCCGGCGACAAACTCTTTGACCCATCCAGCGTTCCGCTCCGCCTGACCAACGGCCTTGCAGTCATAACACCATGGGAACTGCAACTTCTTGCCGTCAAACCAAACCTGTTGGTCCGGCTGTTTGCGGGTGGGGGTTCGGCGGGGTCGCGTTTTTGTTTCCAGTACAAAAATGCCGCCAGGGCCGATGACAATGTGATCGACATTCCATGCCCCATCTCCCGGGACATCGTGGAATACGACGTAGCCTGCTTCGGCCACGCTTGCGTCAGCTAGTGCTTCGGCAACCGCTTGTTCGCCTCGCAACCCAAAACGATAATTTTGTATCAGGCGATGATGTTGAACAGCTTTGACGACGGACGCAATCAGCCAGGCGAGCGTGGACATTGCCAATAGCAAACTCGCATAAATGAGATAGAAACGGGGGGGTGCGCTCATTTGCGCATAGGTGAAACGCTGGAGAACAAGCCCTTCAATGAGCGGATAGAAGCCGCTACATATCATGCCGAAGGTTGCCCCCGCCAACACTGACTGCATCACCGCAAAAGAGAACTTTTCGGAAAGGTCATCAATCTGGCAGTGGAGTGAATATCCTGGCGGTCTTAAAATCTTCGTTTGCTGAGGCGGGCGTTCGTTCCGCGCAATCTTGCGACGGCGTCTTGTCCAAGCGTAAGCGATGAAGATAGAGGCGGTTGAAGCCGCCCCGACCATCATTCCAAGAATTTGATTCCAGTTGATGCCGATGTCCCCTGACTGTGCCACGAAAAAGATTATGTGGCTGGAAACAGGCGGAATTCAAGCATCAAACCTGCGTGACGTACTTGCCCAAATGGCAAGTTCTACCGTCTCTCATATTTTTTATGTTTCCGTCATTGTGGCGGAATGGAGAAAACACGCCTTCCCCGATTTAACCGCGCTTCCGCCGTTGCCCCGATGCAACTCACGGAGCGCGACCGCAATATCATCCGGCTCGTCCACCGGCATCGTTTTCTCAGTTCCCGCCAGATTATTGCCCTCATCGGGGACAGTTCGCTGCAAGTGCTGCGCCGGTTGAAGCTACTCTATCATCACGGTTTTTTGGAGCGTCCCCGCGCCCAGCTTGCATATTACTCCTTCAGCGGCACACGCCCGATGGTGTACGGCTTGAGCAACAAAAGCGGGATGATGTTGAAACCGGAGCTTGGCGACAGCGCACTGTGGAGCGAGAAAAACCGGGAGGTTGGCGGGATGTTCCTTGAACACACCCTTTTGGTTTCTGATGTCATGGTGTCCCTTGAGCTTTCCTGCCGGAAACGCGGCGGTGTCCGGCTTCTGTACGAAGACGAACTTGGACTGCCGGGTGGAGAGAAATCACTTCAATGGCGGGTGAAAGTCAACGATGGCGTGAAGCTCGGTGTCGTTCCCGACCGGGTGTTTGCGCTGGAATACACAGATCAAAGCGGCCAGGTGCAGCGGGCATATTTCTTCCTTGAGGCCGATCGGGGCACCATGCCCGTTGTCCGCAAGGGACTGGCGCAGACTTCATTTTACCGCAAGTTGCTCGCATACGAAGCGACCTGGACCAACAAGGTCCACCAGCGGCATCTTGGCATCCTGCGCTTCCGTGTTCTCACGGTCACGACGAATGCCATGCGCGTCACATCGCTGCTTGCTGCCTGTTCCCAATTGAAGCGCGGTCACGGGCTGTTTCTTTTCGCCGACCAGTCCGTTTTGGAAAAAGATCCGTTCGATTCTGTCTGGCGCAACGGTAAAACCGGCGCATTGTCCCCGCTCCTGGACTTGCCAGATTTGGCAAGTTCTGCCGTCTCCAAAGATTCCTAGCAATCCGTAGGATGGCCTGTGGATGCGGTTCAATTCCTGAACCGCACCGTTCTTCACAACCACAGGAGCATATATGCCAAAATCACAGTTCGTTGACTTCAAGGCCGTCAAAGCGGCCATCACCATGGAACAAGTCTTGGGCCATTACGGCATCATGGACAAATTCAAGCGCGGCACCGACAGCCTGAACGGGCCGTGTCCGATCCACAAGGGCAGCAACCCGACGCAGTTCCGGGTGAGCATCAGCAAGAACATCTGGAACTGCTTTTCGGAATGTAAACACGGGGGGAACGTCCTCGATTTTATTTCGGAAATGGAGCAAGTGAGCATCCATGCAGCGGCGCTCAAGGCCATTGAGTGGTTCAGCCTCGATACCGAGGCCATGACCGCAAAGGATCACCAGGAGGATGCGCCCGACACGGACAACACTCCGGCCCCGAAGCCGACAGTCAAGCGTCCGATTACTCCAGCGGCAGCCGCAGCGGAAAAGAGCGTACCCAACACGCCATTGAAATTCCGGTTGGACAAGCTGGAACGGGAGCATCCGTATCTCATGCAGGAACGGGGCCTTTCGCTTGAAACCATCGTGGATTTCCCATCGTCATGACACCCGGCGTGTCTTTGATGCCTTCACCCGTTTTGCGGCCTGTGCGCTTGCCGTACAGACCCGCGAGGTGGAATACCTTGAAGAAGTCAAACATTGGGAAAGGCCGGACTTGGATTTGTTCGCGGAAGCCCTCGGCACTCTGGTCAATGAAATGGAATCAAAACCGTTTGAGGACGTTCTTGGCGGACACTACATGGAGTTCGCCTTGTCCTCAAAAGGCCAGCAATGGAACGGCGAGTATCACACGCCGAAGACCATCTGTGATCTGATGGCTCGAATGAACCTTGGAGACATGGAATCGTTCCCCACCGAAGGCCCTATCACCATCTGTGAGCCGGCTTGCGGTGCGGGAGCAATGATTCTGTCGGTGGGCCAGGCATGTTCACCGGAAATCCGGCGGCGGTTGCGGGTCACGGCTATAGACATCAGCCGCACCGCCTGCGACATGGCATTCATCAACACGACACTCTGGGGTATTCCCACACGGATCATCCACGGCAACACGCTGTCCAATGAATATTGGGCCGCGTGGTCGAACACGCGACGTTGTGCGGCGCAAGCCCGGTCAACTCACGCTTGCCGAGGAAGAATCTACCAACCTCCGGCTTCAGGAAGCCCGTTAGAACATTGAGAAACGTCGTTTTACCAGCCCCGTTCGGGCCAATGATGGCAACGACGCCCGATATCGGAAATTCAACAGTTACACCGGCCAACGCATGTGTGCCGTCGAATGACATAATTAAGTTTTCGCAGTGCAAAATCATTTGTTGAAGCCATATTTGCCGACAAGTCCACGTGATCGGAACGTCATCATGATGACCAGCAAACTACCGTAAATAATCTGGCGCAGGTTGGCAGCAACCCCATTGGGCAGGCCGACAAACCGCAACGCCTCCCCTGTTCATCGCCAACTTGTCCAAGGGCCAGCTTGGGCATGACAAAGCGAACCTGCTCGGATCGCTTCTGGTGACGCAGTTCCAGCTTGGAGCAATGGCCCGGTCCACCCGGCCGGAATCCGAACGTCGTGACTTCTATCTGTTCATCGACGAGTTCCAGAACTTCTCGACGGATGCGTTTGCCTCGATTCTGGCGGAGGCTCGCAAATACCGGCTAGCCCTGACATTGTCGCATCAGTACTTCGTCTTCAACGTTGCCCAGTGTGAGGGATTGAAGAATGTCCCGGAGGGGGACACCAACTCCTTTGCCGTTACCGAGGCGGCGGAGATCGTAGCCGGTATGCCGCAACAGCCAGCCATCAAGCTCGGCATGAAAGCAGCCTACTATTCCCCATCGAGCGACACCGTAGGGATGCCGGTGCCCAGGGCATCTTTAGGTTGGCGGGAGGCATCAGGTTGTTGTTGCCTTTTGATGTGGCGCGGCTCAGCTTGTTTCGTTGGCGACTAAATACGCTTTATGAAAATCGGAACCATTATTATTTCACTCTTTGCATTGCTCTGCATTATCAGTTGCTCCAGGCAGGGCGGCATGGGTGGCAAATCAAATGGACTTGTTCCCAACACCGCCGCCGGGGTCGCGGCTTCGCCAGATTTCAAGCTGGACCACACTACCAAGAGCGGCCTCAAGATTTACTCCCGCGAGTTGACGCCGGAGATCGCCAAGACGATCAGCGTGGATAGTCCTGACTTCAGGTTCTTGCAAGGCGACCAACAGCATATCAGCTTCTTTCTGGTTTTGATTCGAGGCGGGAGAATAGTTGACGCTGACAAGGACTTTGATGACGTGAAACCGGCGGATTTGGGCGAGATTCTAAGTGTCACCATGCAGCACATGCAGCCGGCACCGGAGATCTTTAAGGGGGCAACGAACAAGTGACGAAGCACCACAAAATATGAAACTCACCAAGACACAGATAGCCTGGCTAAAGAATTCGTTCCGCAATAAAGACCTGCGACCTACTTTCGGACAGACATTCTGGTCAGTCAGAAAGGCTTGGTTATTGGCTATACCGCTCGCGGGTTTTGGTGTTTGGGAGTTTGTTTCCGGTTCTACCATCCTCGGGTGCATTTTGATTTCGATTGCGTGGGGCAATGTTTTCACCGGGATAGCACTTTCGACGCGAGCAGTCAGTCTTTGGCCGGTTCACCGTGATATCACACGTTGGGATAGAGTCGAGGAGTTGATCAGAGATCATGACGATCACCCCGCCTAACAAAATCGCTGCAGGCAACGGCCACCGCGCCTTCAGTTTTGACGGGACCATGAAATTTGAACATCATCATTGCAGTCAGCGTCAGGCTCCGGTGGCGGTGCCTGAGCTCTGGCGTTAGGCAGCATCGATGCTCGCATCTATTTACAGACCATTTCCGACCACGACCTTCGTGCTGTTCTATCTGTTTACCTGCCTTGGTGCCCTGCTCATCGACGAGCTGATGCGCCGCCGATCCGTTGTCCTGTCCAGCATTTTGGGTTTTGTCTGTGGCGTTGGCTTGTTCATGTTCTCGCAATATTACGACCGTGCATGGTGGCTGTTCTCCCATCCCGGTATTCTGGCAGCATATCGGTACGGCGAGGACTGGTTCGATTACGTCCTTGCCGTGCCAGATGTGATTAGGTGGTATCTGCTGCCAGCATATGTTGCTTCGCTAGTCGTACGATTGAACAGAAAGTTGAGACGTGACCATGTTGCCACCTGACACCTATTAGGCCCGAACGGTCAACAGGGAAAAAGCATCCGTGCCGGAAAAGTTTTTATTTTTCCGTTCAACGTCCAAGCAACGAAGCGTTCCGTCTGAATTTCCATTGGCAGCGCGGACGTGGCGTCTGGCTAGACACCTACGCGGACGCAATCAAGCCAGTCGGAGCCCGGCCGCAAGACCAAACCCCAACTGACTTTTCAGCCGCGAGATCCTCGCTCGCAGCGCGATTACTCCGCCTGCGGACGGGCATGCTCCGGAAGCAGAATTTTTTGATTTTGAAAACCGCCTCGGAGCGCTTCCAGAAGTGCTCTATCCGTTCGGAGCGGAGATCTTGACTCTTGCCGGGTGCCCCCGGCTACCAGACTGGCCTCGATTTGTTGGACATGCACCAAATTTTGTGTATCGTGCCGCGCGAGGTAAAAATGATCAAAGAAAAGCTCAATACCGCCCAGAAAGCGCTCCAGATCAACCTGGACGCAAAAAAATACGGCACCTTCGCCGAGATCGGCGCCGGGCAGGAAGTCGCCCGCTGGTTTTTCAGCGTCGGCAAGGCCTCCGGCACCGTCGCCAAGACCATTTCCGCCTACGACATGGCCGTCAGCGATGCGATCTACGGCCAGGCCGCCCGCTACGTCAGCCGCCAGCGCCTGCAGGCGATGCTCGACCTCGAATTCAACCTCCTCGTCGAGCGCCTCGGCAAGACCCGCGGCGAAAAATGCACCTTCTTCACCTTTGCCGACACCGTCACCACCAAGCACATCTCCAAGCCCGGTGAAGACGGCGGCCAAGGGTGGCTCGGGGTCAAATTCCAGACCACCCCGCACGCCGAACCCTCCCAGATCATCATCCATGCGCGCATGCTTGACTGGGAGACACCGCGCCAGCAGGAAGCCATCGGCCTCCTCGGCGTCAACCTGGTCCACGCCGCGTTTTACCAGACCGGCGACCCCATCACCCTCATCGGCTCGCTGCTTGACGGTATCACCAACCAGCGCGCCGAGGTGGACATGATCAAATTTTCCGGCCCTGCCTTTCTCCAGGTGGACAACCGGCTCATGGCGCTGCAGCTCGTCGAGCAATGGCTCACCGAGGCCGCCATGTTCACCGCCAACGGTGAAACCATCATCCCCAGCGAACTGCTCTACAAAAAACCCGTGCTCCTCGAACGCGGCAGCTTCCGCCCGCTCACCAACCCCATGCTCGACATGATGGAGCGCGCCCAGGAAATGTTCGTCAAGGAGCCCGCCCTCCTCGGCGAATCGCCCGTCGCCATGTTTGAAATGACCCTGCGCCAGTTGCAGGTCGGCGATGCCATCGACCATCAGGACTTCCTCGACCGCGTGGACACCCTCGGCGCGCTGGGCAAGCCCGTGCTGATCTCCAATTTCCTCCGCTATCACCGCCTCGTCACCTACCTCTCCCGCTACACCCAGAAACCCATCGGCCTGCCCATCGGCCTCGTGCGGCTGCGCGACGTGCTGGACGAGAAATTTTACACCGACCTCCCCGGCGGCCTCATGGAATCGCTCGGCCAGTTGTTCAAGAATGGCGCGAAGATGTACGTCTACCCCTCCCTGGACAAAAAGACCGGGCGGCTGACCACCGTGCAGAATCTTGAAGTCGCGCCGAACCTGCGCCACCTCTACCAGCATCTCGTCGACAACCAGTTCATCGTGGACATCACCAGTTTCAACGTGGATTCCCTCAAGATCTATTCCGGCGAAGTCCTTGCCAAGATCCATTCCGGAGATGAATCCGTCGCCCAGCTGATCCCGCCCGCCATCGCCGAAGTCATCAAGACCAAAAAACTGTTCGGCTGGCAGAAATTGGTCGCCGCGAAAACCTGATCGCCGCCGCGCCCTATTTCACCTCCGCCGTCAGCGACAGGTAGACCTCCTCCAGCGCGCCCGCCGACCCGCTCCACTGCCGCAATTCCTCCCGCGTGCCCACGGCGATGAGTTTGCCGTCGTTGATGATCCCGATCCGGTCGGACATCTCCTCCGCGATGCTCAACTGGTGCGTGGACACCAGCACCGTCACCCCCGCCAGCGAGCGTTCCTTCAGCACGTCCTTCACCACCCGCGCGTGCTGCGGGTCCAAACCCACCATCGGTTCATCGATCACAAACACCTCCGGATCATGCAGCAGCGCCGACACGATCGCCACCCGCTGGCGCGTGCCGTGCGAAAGCCCCTCCAGCGCGCGGTCCGCGAATTCCGTGAGGTGAAAACGTTTGACCAGTTCCTGCGCATTTTTTTCGATGCGCCCCGCGTCCAGTTGGAACAACTGGCCCGTGAAACGGAAAAACTCCCAGGCCGTCAGCTTGTCGTACAGGAACGGAAAATCCGGGACGTAGGCCATCCGCCGCCGCGCTTCCAGCGGCTGCGCCTGGACGTCAAAACCGCAGATGCGCGCGCGGCCGGAAGTGGGCTTGATCAGGCCGGTGAGCAGCTTGATGGTCGTGGTCTTCCCGGCGGCGTTCGGCCCGAGCATCGAAAAAAATTCACCCCGCCCGATCGTGAGCGAAACATCGTTCACCGCGGTCAGGTCGCCGAATTTTTTTACGAGATGTTCCAGTTCAATCATGGCTTGCTCCACTCATCGATGCGCGCGCTGATGCCTCCGGGCAGGTCCACGCGTAAAACTTCGCCCAGCGTGCTCACATCCACGACGATGGTATGCCCCAGCGCGCTCGTTTCGAGGCGGTAGACGGGCACCGCCTCCGTGCCGATCTTCACCCGCGTGCGGCGTGCGTCCCATGTGAGCTTCTGCGCCTCGTCCGCCGGCGATATTTCGGGAAAATCCACCGTGCCCAGCAGCGCATCGGCAAAATTTCCCATGAAGGCCCGCACCAGCGCGCCGGGATTCTCCAACTCGGCAAACGTCAGGTCCCGCTCCATCGCCATCGCCTCGCCGCTGATCTTGACATGGACCACCTGGTTGGTGGCGATCGAATGCAATTCCACCACGGAATAGCGCGAGGTGATTTTCAGGGTGAATTCCTGCCACTGCCGCGCCGAGGTGAACAGCACCCGGCCGTCGAACTTGAGCCGGTTCGTGAAATCCCCCAGCGCCACGTTGCCGGCCAGGTGCACCTGGTAGCCCGCGCGTTTGACCAGCCCCTCCGGCGGCAGCTTGTCCTCATCCAGCGCCGCCATCGACTGCCCCACGCTCGTGGAAAATTCCGCATAGCCCATCCGTTCGCGGTTCTGGTAAACGCTCAGCGACGACGCGTCCGGCGCCGTCAGGATCTTGCGCCAGACCAGCTCGAACGGCACCGGCGTGTCCCCGCCGCGCACGCCATATTCCGCGCGCCAAAGAAAGACGTTCATCGTCACCCAGAACACCACGATCGCACAAAATGTCAGGCGGTTGGTCATGCGTCACGGCAGGTTCAGCGTCTGCCCGACGCGCAGCTTTCGCGGCGAGACCCCCGGGTTGGCCGCCTGCAACGCCGTGAGGCTCACCCCGTGCTTGCGCGCGATGCTGGCCAGCGTCTCGCCCCAGGCCACCACGTGCGTGCGGGCCTGGGCGGCATGCGGGACGGACGACCGGCTGGCCGTGGTGGTTCCGTGCGCTGGAGCCGTCACCGCTGTCGAGACGTCATCCGGCGTGGGGCTGCCGCCCGCCGGCGGCGCGGTGGAGTTATTGTTCAGCGGCACGGTGTTGTTTCTGGCCGCCGCCGCCTGCAAGGTCGCGGCATAGACGCTCCACTGCTTCACAGAATCAGTCAGCCGCTCCACCTGCGCCTGCAACAGCCGGTTGGTCTCGGTGAGATCCTCGATCTGCCGCATCGTCCGCGGCGCGGTCGGCATCGTCATGACGTCCTGCGCCAGTTGCTGTTTGCAGGTCATGATGCGTTCCCGGATGGTCTCGGCATTTTCCGCGCTCTTGTCCAGCCGCAGATATTCCTGATAATGATAGATCGCCGCCGCCGGATCCGGCCGTTTGGTGTCGTAGATCTGCGCCAGCCGGTAATGCGCCTGCGCCGAATGCGGATTGATCTCCAGCGACTCCTGGAAGGCCTCGATCGCCCCGTCATATTCGTAGCCGTTGAACCGGCTGGTCCCGAGCACGAAGTGCGGCTCCTTCTCCTCATCCTCCTGCGATTGCTCCGCCGGCGAGCAGCCGTTGACGGCGATGAGTAACATCGCCGCCCACGCACCCGGAATCAATCGGCGCCAGAACGACATGGAGCGAAACTAAACGAAATATCCCCCCCGTGCAATCGCCGTTCTAAAACCTTGCCGGTCATGGTGGTCTGAAATCTGTGTAACCGCCCCATTACTGCGGCTTTGAACACCCGGAAACCACCTATAACAGTTAAACTCGATATTGGCACCGCGGCCGGTGGGGCGGGCAGTCCCCTGCCCGCCGCGATTGCCAACCAACGCGCGCTGGTTCACCGCGACGGCGCCCAGAAGTGACGCGCCCTGCTTGTGCCAATCCTGCCAAGAACTGCTATAACTATGAGGTCGAAATGGCCGGGCGTAATCATCCCCCATCTGCCCCGGGTTTTTCCCATCCACCCCTCCGCCTTCGCCCCCGTCACCCTGCCGCCAGAATCTGCTGGATCTGCTTTTGCAGGTCGCCCCGGATTTTTTCCTCGGACACAAACGCCGTCAGCAGCCCCGGCAAATCGGCATCCACCGTGACCAGTTCATCCGTCACCTGCGCCGCCGCGGCAATGTTCACGCCGAAGAAACCCTTTTTAGCCGTCAACGAAAGCCGCAGCGTGTCCGCCGACCACGTCTTGGAAAAATCCGTCACCACCACCCCGGCCGGGGGGCCTTTGCGCATCGCCTCTTCCATCATCGCATCGATCCGGCGGATGGCTTCCACTTTCCCCAGGTTGTGCTTCTGTTCAACGTGCATAATTATTTTAGGTGAACGCCTTCATGGCGAGACCGTACTTCACCATCCCCGCGCAACGCTGTCAAACCCCAAGCACGGTCTTGCCGTCCCCCGCCGTTGAATCCACTTCATTTTTCCCGCCGGTGGTTTAGCCTCCTGCCGATGACCGCCACCGAAAATCCGTGGGCCCTCCCGGCCGCCAGCCCGGAGAACTGGTTGCTGGATCCGGACCTCATCTTCCTGAACCATGGCTCCTTCGGGGCCTGTCCGCGCCGGGTTCTGGAAATCCAAAACGACTGGCGATTGCGCGTCGAACGCCAGCCATTGCAATTCCTCGTGCGGGAACTCGAGGCGCACCTCGATGCCACCCGCGCCCGCCTCGCGCAATTCATCGGGGCCAACGCCGACGACCTGGTCTTCCTTCCCAACGCCACCACCGGCCTCAACGCCGTGTTGCGGTCATTGTCCTTCACCTCCGGCGATGAACTCCTCGTCACCGACCAGGAATATAACGCCAGCCGCAACGCCCTCAACTTTGTCGCCGAACGCTCCGGGGCCGGCGTGGTCGTCGCCAAAATCCCCTTCCCCTTCCGCACTGCCGACGACCTGGCCGCCCCGATCCTGGCCAACGTCACCCCGCGCACCCGGCTCGTCCTGCTCGACCATGTCACCAGCCAGACCGGCATCATCCTGCCCGTCGCGCCACTGGTGGCGGAACTCAACCGGCGCGGCGTGGACACCTTGGTTGATGGCGCCCACGCGCCGGGCATGGTGCCGCTGGATCTGAACCGCCTCGGTGCCACGTATTACACCGGCAATTGCCACAAATGGCTCTGCGGCCCCAAGAGCGCGGCCTTCCTCCATGTCCAACCGGACCGGCAAAAACTCATCCGGCCGCTGACCATCAGCCATGGCGCCAACTCCCCGCGCCGTGACCGCTCGCGCTTCCAGCTTGAATTTGGCTGGCAGGGAACCAGCGACCCTTCCGCCCTTTTAAGTGTCCCGGCCGCCATCGATTTCATGGCCGCGCTGCTGCCCGGCGGCTGGCCCGCCGTCATGGCGCACAATCGCGGGCTGGTTTTGGCCGCGCGCAAGCTCCTCTGCGCAAGCCTCGGCATCCCCGAACCGTGCCCGGCAGAATTCATCGGCGCGCTCGCCGCCATCCCGCTCCCCGACGCCCCGCCGGAGGCCGGCCCGCGCCTGCCCGGCAATGAATATCCGCTGCAGGATGCCTTGCGAATAAAACACCGGATCGAAGTCCCCCTCATCGCCTGGCCCGCGCCACCACACCGCTTGCTGCGCCTCTCCGCCCAGCTTTATAATTCCCTGCCCCAATACGCGCACCTCGCCCAGGCCCTGCCGGCCGAACTGGCCGGCTTTGGCCCTCTTTTGGGTTGTGCCGTCTGCAAAGAACATCCAAAAACATTTCCCGACTAAAGCTTGGCGTGCCTGTTGTTCAGCCCCCCATTCAATAATCCGGTTCTCTGGGACAACCCGGCTTTTTCAGTTCATGGAAATTATGCTCAAAATCTCCGATCATGCGGCGGATTTCATCGCCTGCCCGAGCTTCACCGAAGGACATGTCCAAGGTCAGCCAAAAGGCCCACCAACGAATTTCCCCCGGTCTGTTAAAAACTAAATGCGACTCCGACATTGGCCGTGACCATCTGGCCAAGGTTCCAATCCATCTGGCCGGCACCCAGATGATGAGCGTAGGTGCCGGCATCTTGAAAATGCGCCCCGACAACCAGGCTCCAGTCTTTGGTGAACTCCCAATTCAAGTCCAGCCCCGCATAAAATCCGCCGACCGCGCCACAAGACGTATCCGAAGCCCGGCTTGACCCGGTCCAGTATCCCGGAGTTGACGCTGAATCCACGGACAGGTTTTCCGACCAAGTCACGCTATCAACGACCACGACCAGCAGACCGCCAGCCGAGACGCTGGCCGACAAGTTCTTGGTCAGCGGCAGTTCCACGTAAGGTCCCAGCCGGAACCCAAAAATACCCGCGTCCGCTTCCCGGGAGCCGGAAACGAGCACTGCGTTGGGGATCAATGAAGAACCGCCTTCATTTTCCGTCGGATTAATGACCGGCCCCGCTCCGGCATAGGGCCCTTGGTAGCCGCCCGGGGGAAACAGCGCGGAGGGAATCGGTCCCGCCATGTTGTACGAATAGCTTGTGCGCACGGCTGACTGCCGGTAGCTGGACGTATCCCGAAACTCCACCTTGTGAATCGCGAAGCCCAGTTCCAATCCGCCCCGAACGTGCCGGTTTCCCATCAATTCGCGCCGCAGGGTGATTTCTTCGCCGACTCCCACATCCGCATCTTTTGACGGCGATCCGGCGCTGGCTTGCGCCGAGGTCCGTGCGAAATTCAGCCCCGTCACGTTGTCACCGGCAACAACCTGCTGGCTGGACGAACCGTAACCCCAGTAGGTGCTGAGATTGGGATCGTTGGAGACATCCCGGCCCACGAAGCCATTGTCATAATTGGCCGCGCCAGCATGATCGTTGGCCCCGGTCAACAAAGGCCCGGCGGGATGCCCCTTGAAACTGGTGGACACATTGAACAACAGGCTCGCGGAAGCGCTCACCCGCCACCCGGCATCATCCGGCTCCACTTTGGTGAGGCCCTCGGCGGCATGAGCGCCCCAGGCGGAAAAAGCGGCCAGGCCAAACAACACCGCGCGACATTGGGAGGGATTCAGATATTTTTTCATGGCGTGCATTTCACATCGGTTTTGTTTCAGGATTAATCACGGCAATAGGATGACTTTAAAGAAGCGTTCACCCGGTGCCGGCGGGAGAAGCTCCGTCCAAATGGTCCAATTTGAACCGGCGGTGAGGGTGTCGGCAACCTGCCAGGTGCTGAGATCATCATCACTATAAAGCACCTGGTAGTGCCGGCCCGCCAGCGAGGTGAATCCCAGGGAGAAGCGCGGGCTGCCCGGAAGGCTGTTATCCATCAGCACTTTTGAAATTGGGATGCTGGCTGCGTTGTTCGCCGACCCCGGGACTCCATTGGTGCCGGCCGCCAGCGCGATCACCGTGA
Organism: Verrucomicrobiia bacterium; assembly: GCA_031290985.1. Taxonomy (GTDB): domain Bacteria; phylum Verrucomicrobiota; class Verrucomicrobiia; order Limisphaerales; family UBA11358; genus UBA11358. The sequence goes on from JARLJW010000043.1 coordinate 15,464, forward strand.
CCGTGTTGGTGAACCCCCGGCGCGTGGGGTTGTAGAATTGCAGCAGGAACGTATTCGCGGCCCCCGGCAGCATCACCGCATCAAATTGCGCGTAGGGCAGGCCGTTGTTTGTGCCGGCGACGTTATACAGCGACACATTTGACGGCAGCCCGCCGACAAGCAGTTGTAATCCGCTGACCGGCCCGGCGGCGTTGGTCACTCCGATCTTCTCCTCATACAACCCGGTCACCGGGTTGAGCACCGCCGTATGCGCCTGCAAGCCGGCATAGTTGAACACCCCGCAAATCACCAAATGTGCCACGCTGCTGGTGACCATGCCCCAGGCGTTGCTGACCACCACGGTATAATTGGTGGGCGTGGCCAGCGAGACATTCGCGACTGTGAGCGATGCGCCCGTCGCGCCGGCGATGGCCGTTCCGTTGGCGCGCCACTGATACGCAAACGGCGCGGTCCCGGATACGCCGACCGTGAAGCTGGCATTGCTTGCCAGCAGCACATCCTGGTCCACCGGCGGCAGCACTATCTGCAGATCCAGCACCTCAAATGGCGCCGAGGTGCCGGTCACGGAGTTCGACACCACATCGGTGCCCGTGAGGTTCTGCATCCCGGCGGTCTGCATGATCACCATGAAGGTGCCGATGCCGTTGGTCAGCGGTGCATTGCCCGGCAAGGTTGCCACCCCATCACTGCTGCTAAAATGAACCGTTCCGCCATACCCCGCCGCGACATTGCCGGAAGCATCCAGGGCGGTGACGGTGAAAGACGAGGGGATGCGCGCTTTCATCGTCGCGGGCACGGTCACCGCCAGATGCGTGGCCACCCCGGAGCCGACGGTGACATTCGTAGATCCGGTGACAGAATTGGAGACAATATCCGCCGCCGTCAGGGAACGGAGGCCGGTTGTCTTCAGGGTGGCGCTGAATACTCCGGCACCCGAAACCAGGATGGAATCAGCGGGTAAAACCGCCTGCGCATCGCTGCTCGTAAAATGCGCCTTGCCACCGTAGCCCGCCGCCGGGTTGTTGAAGGCGTCCAGTGCCGTCACGGTGAAATTGAATGCCGATCCTGCCGCGACATTCGCCGGCGCCCCGACCGCAAAGTGCGTGGCATTGGAGGCGACCACGGCCACATTCGTGCTGCCAGTGATGGCGTTGGTCACTGCGTCCGTCGCCACGATGGAACGCGCACCGGCGGTTTTCAGCGTGGCGCTGAAGACACCGACACCCGAAGTCAGGGTCGAATTCGCAGGCAGAACCGCACTGGCATCGCTGCTGCTGAAATGAACCGTGCCACCGTAGCCCGTGACGATATTGCTGCTCGCGTCCACCGCCGTGACCGCGAAGTTGAAGGCTGACCCGGCGGTGGTTGACGGGGGGGCGGCGATGACGAAATGCGCCACGCTTGAAGCGCCAACTGTCACATTGGTCGTTCCCGTAACCGAGTTGGAGACGCTATCGGTGGCGGTCAACGAACGGACCCCGGCGGTTTTCAACGTGGCGCTGAACGTGCCCGCGCCGGACACCAGGGCAGAGTCAGCCGGCAACACACCCTGCGCATCACTACTGGTGAAATGCGCCTTGCCGCCATAGCCAATGGCGGTGTTATTGAAGGCATCCAACGCCGTCACGGTGAAGTTGAAGGCCGCGCTGGCGACCACATTTGCCGGCGCCCCCACTGCGAAGTGCGTGGCATTGCCCGGCACCACAATCACGTTGGTGCCGCCCATGATGGAGGTGCTCACCGCGTCCACGGCGGTGAGCGAGCGGACTCCGGCTGTCTTCAGGGTTGCGCTCAAAGTGCCGACGCCGGATGTGAGGGTCGAATTCGCCGGCAATATCGCATTGGGATCAGTGCTGCTAAAATGAACGGTGCCGGCATAGCCGGTCACGGTGTTCGTGCTGGCATCCACCGCGGTGACGGTAAAGTTGAAGGCCGCGCCCGCCGTTGCGGTCTGCGGAGCGGCGACAAGGAAGCGCACCGCATTCGCAGAACCAACGGAGATGTTGGTCGTCCCCGTGACGGAATTGGAGACGATGTCCGTCGCGGTCAAGGAACGGACGCCCGCAGTTTTAAGCGTGGCACTGAACATGCCCGCCCCGGATGTCAACGTGGAGTCGGCGGGCAGCACGCCCAGGGCATCACTGCTGGTGAAATGCGCCGTGCCGCCGTAGCCGATGGCCGGGTTGTTGAAGGCATCCAGTGCCGTCACCGTGAAATTAAAGGCCGCGCCCGAGGTGACATTGGCCGGCGCTCCCACAAGGAAGTGGGTGGCCTTGCCAGCCACAACGGTCACGTTCGTGCCACCGGTGATGGCATTGGATGCGCTGTCCGTCGCGTTCAGCGAACGCAAACCGACGGCCTTGAGGATGGCGCTGAATACGCCGCTGCCGTTGGTCAAAGCCAGGTTGGGCGGCAACACCGCGCCGCCATCACTGCTGGTGAAATGCAGCACGCCATTGTACCCGGTTATGATGTTGGTGGCATTATCCACGGCGGTGACGGTGAAATTAAAGGAGGTGCCGGCCGTAACCTTGGCCGGCGCGGCCACTAAAAATTTGGTCGTCACCGGAACCGCGGCGGATTCGAAGGCCCCGACATCCACCCGGCCGCCTTTGACCCGCGCGAAGCCAATGCCCCGGCCATCCGTCGTCAGCGGATTTCCCGTGTCGTCCAGTGCGCTGGCATTCACACCGGCATTGATGGCCGGGCTGCCGGCCAACAAAGCTACGGTGGGAATTACGCCGCCGTTGTTTTGCAATGTCCCGACTAAAGGATCAATCGGCACAGCCGCCGTTCCAATCTGGTCGGAGGCCAATTGCCAGGGCGTCGAGCCGGCTTGCACCCCGATCAGGTTGCCGCCCAGCGAAACCCAGGCCCCGACATCCACATTGATGTCCGCGGGCTGCCCGCTGCCCACATTGCCGGCCACGATGGTGTTGGCGAGAAAATTGGTCGCCGTGTCACCGTACATGGACACCGCGTACATCGGCCCGAAGCTATAGTTGGATACCACCGAGCAATTCACCAGTTTCATCAGCCCGGAATTGCCCAATGCACCGCTGGAGAAAACGTTGGAGCCCGCCACGTTATTGCTGAAGATGGTGCAGTTAAAGAGCGACAACGCCGCCCCGTCATCATTGTAACAAGCGCCGCCATTATGATCGGCATCATTGCCATACAAAGCGCAGTTCACCAGCACGGCATTGCCGCCCATGAAATTACGCAAGGCGCCGCCTTCCTGCGAACTGCAGGCGGTGATGACGCAGTTGCTCATGGTGAACTGACATCCGACCTCAAGACCACCGCCATGGATGCCGGAACCGTTGGTGATGGTGAGATTGTACAGGCCAAGGATCTGGTTCGTATCCACGTCGGGTGTCTGCGTGACGCCGAAGGAGGTGTCAATTACGCCATACCGGTCGGAGCCAGCGCCATCAATCGCGAAAATATCCGCACCCGGGCCCTGGATGACAATGCTGGAGGACACATAGAGAGTGCCATTGGTCAGGAGAACGGCATGTGGCTGGCCGTCATAAAAATTCACCGCGCCATTGGTGGCCGCGCCGGAAAACGTAATTGTATTCGTGCCACCCAATGTTTCTGCATAGGCAATCGCTTCACGCAAGCTGGTCTGGAAATCGAAGCGGCTCACGAGGTCGTTGGTCGTGGTGACGACGAGGCTTGGCGTCTCCGTGATGAAGGGCGATTCATAAGCGCCGGCATCCACGCGGCCAGCCAGACGGCGGGGAAAGCCGCTCCCGCGTTGGTCGAACGCGAGCGGCGCACCATTGAAGTCCACCGCATTCACATCCAAACCGTTGTTGATGGCGTCGCCACCGACCATCAAGGCCATGGTGGGGACATGCCCGCCGTTGTTTTGCAATGGGCCGATCAGGGCATTGAGCGGATCACCAAAGCTGCCGACATGATCAGATTCCTGCAACCAGCCGGGATTGATGCCTGAATCGGACCCAAAACAATTTCCGCCCCTGGTTATATTCGTGCCTGCCTGGGCATAGGAGGAGAAGTCGGAAGGATACGTCGGATTACTGGGGTCGGGAGAGATGAAATACGCGAGATTACCGGCCACCAGGTCATTGGCAAAAATATTTGTGCCGGCGCTGATGTTATCCACCCCATAGCCGTACTCCGTGCTGTAGTTTGAAATGACGGAGGACTGGGCCAGCAGGAGCTGGCCGAAATTCACGATTCCGCTGCCATGGCCGGTGGTGGTGAAAAGCAACAGGACGTTGGTGGTAAAGGTATTATTGGTGGCAATGTTCCCGGCCAGGGTGCAGTTGTAGAGTGACAACGTCGAGCCGGGGTCGTTGCAAAGACCGCCGCCATTTCCCGCGGCAACATTGCCGGCCACGGTGCAATTCTGCAATACCGCACTGCCTTCATTGATCATGCCACCACCGTCGGTCGCGGCATTGTTGGTCAACACGCAGTTGTTCAGAAACAGGTTGCCAAAGTTCTCGATCCCGCCGCCGGTGTCACTGATCCCATCCGCCACCGTCAGGTCATTGAGCGTCACGATGAAATTCGGATCCGCCGAGGCGGCGATGTAGAAAACCTGGCTCGTGCCGCCACCGGCAACCGTCAGCCGGTCGGCTCCGGGCCCCTGAATGACGACGCTGGTGATGACGGACAACTCGCCTTGTGCAAGCGTCAGGACATGTGCCGACCCATCGTAGAAATTGACCGCGCCGTTGGTCGCCGCGCCGGAAAAGGTGATCAAGTTCGTGCCGCCGAGGATTTCCGAATAGTTGAGCGCTTCGCGCAGGCTGGTTTGGTTATCGTAGGCGTTCACGATGTCGTTCGTGGTGGTCACAACCAGGCTGGGGATTTCAGCCGTGGCGGAAAACTCGAAGGCGCCGGCATCCACGGTGCCGTTGAAAATGCGCGCGAACCCCGGCCCCCGCTCGTCATAAGCCAGCGGCTGGCCGGTCCCGAAGTTGTAGGAGTTGGTATTGCGCCCGAAGTCGACGGCCGGGCTGACGGCCGGCAAGGCCATGGTGGGCAGCGGACCGCCGTTGCTTTGCAACGGTCCCAGCAACGGGTTCAGCGGCGCGGCCAGCGTGCCGGTCGCATCCAAGCCGGTATAGCCAAAGACCCCGTCGCTCACGCCGATGACATTTCCCCCGATCGAGATGATCTGGCCGGGGCATCGCACATCCTGGTTCGTTTGCGCGGTGTTGCCGGCCACGATGTTGTTCTCCAATTCCAGATTTCCAATCGCCGTGGAGCTGGCAAAAATGCCGCCGCCGTAGCTGTTCGGCGCGGAGTTGCTGGCGATGGTGGAAGCCGTGACCTCCAAAAATCCCCGCGTAAAAATGCCGCCGCCGCCAATCGGGCTGCCGTAACTGGCGGCATCGACATTGGCGGTGTTATTGACAATGGTGCAGTTGATGACCCGGCTGACATTGAAATTGAAGTCGGAAATCGCCACCCCGCCGCCCGCGCTCGCGGAAGTGTTGTTCGCCACGGTGCAGTTGACCAGCACGAGCGGATCGCTGCCGTAGGCGTAGACGCCGCCGCCGGTGTATCCCCCGGGATCGGAGCAGCCGGCCACCACGCAGTTGGACAGGGTCAACGCGGCAAAGCTGCAGACGCCACCCCCGCCGAAAGCGTCTTGAACCCCGCCATTGCCCGCAAAACCATTGGTGATGGTCAAGCCGGAGATAAAGAGCGCGGCCGCCGCCGCCGGCGTTGAGAAAAAAACCCGGTTTTGGCCGTTGCCGGAAATTGACAGCCGGTCCGCCCCCGGCCCGCTGATGGTCACATTGGAATTCGGCGCAAGGTTTGATGAAGTGAGCGTGATGATGGCCGGGCCGCCCGCGGTCAAGGCCGGCGCAAAGTCGATGGTGTCACCGCCGCCAGCGGCGGCCAACTGTGCCCGCAGGCTCCCTGCCCCGCTGTCCGCCAGCGTGGTGACAGTCAGCGTGCCCGCCCGGAGATGCGGCGCGCTGGACAACAATATGAGCCAGAGCGCTCCTCGCATCATCCAGCCCGGTCGCCGGATCCGGAATGAAATGCCCCAGCCGTGGTGTAAGGTCATGTTACGATTCATGGTGTGATCCCGGTTATTGATAATGTCTATTCCAAGTGACAACCGCCGTTGCTGCTGTGGTTTTGGCCCGCAAGACCACCCGCCGCCCCGGATGGAAACCGCACTTTTGTTTTCATGCTGTGAGGAGTTCGCTCCGGCCCGATGGAGATTTACAAACAAAGTGATTTTTTTCCGGCGGCTCAAAGCGCCGCGGCAGCCCGAAGAAAACCCGCTCTAATTATCCGCCCTGCCACCTCAGGCCGCCAGGGCTTCCAACCGCTTCAGCTCCTTTTTGACCAAACCCGCCACCCGATGCCGGATGACATGCGCATTGATCCGGGAAATATTGAACGCCTGGGCCGTGGCCGCCACGGACCAGCCATGCATGGTCATCTGCTCGAAGATCTGGAAATGCTCGGCCTTTGCCTGCGTGCGCACGCGGGCCAGGGCGGCCTTGAGCAAATGCTCTTTCCATTCGGCGTCCCACAAATTCTCACTGGCCACGCTCTCCTCGGACAGCAGGGAAATCTCCTCGTCCACCGAGGTGTCCGCCGGGTTGAGCGCATTGGTGGAGCGGCTGCGGTAGCGCTTCCGCATCTGATCCAAAATCCGCCGGCGGGTGATGGTGAGCAGCCACCGTTTGAATCCACCCTTGGCCGGGTCATACCGGAATTCCTTCATTTCCTTGGCCACGCAGATAAAGGTTTCCTGCACGGCTTCTTGCGCTTCCGCCTCCGCCAAGCCGGCCTTGCGCGCCACGCCATAAACCAATTTCTTGTAGGTTTCGAAAAATTCGCGCCAGGAATCCTGATTATCCCAGCTTTTCAGCTTGGAAAGCAGACTGCGCCGGGTGGGCAATAATTCAGTTGGTTCCGTGGCCGTCATTTCAAAGGATATTCGCGTCCATCGGCCTGATATTTACAAAAAGGTGACATCAGAAAATCAAATGTAATTTAACCGGGGTCGCCTCCTTGGACGGCGGCCATGCCCGCTGCTGCCAATCCAGGCCCAAGGCCGCCAGTTGCCGGCGCAATTCGGGCAGGTCCCACACCTGCACGCGGCCCGACAGGCAACCCACGGCCAGTTGCGTGCCATCCGGACTGAAACCCAGCGAACTGATCAATTGCGGCTCAGGATGTTCGATGCGCGCGAGCAGCTCCCCCGTGGCCGCCGCCAGCAGATCCGTCGCAAAACGGCCATGGGTCGCCGCGAGGAGGCGACCATCCGGCGACCAGACGATGGCATCTTCGCGCACCGTTCCCCCGCAATCGGTCGCGTGCCAGACCACGTTGGAACTGGCCAAATCCCAAACCGTCACGCCCGCATCCGTCGTCGCGGCAAGTTCCCGGCCATCCGGGCTGAAGGCCACACCACCGCGATCATGAACGGCCGTCGACCAAATGACCTTGCCTGACTGGGTATTCCAGACAAACAAGGTCGGACCACGCGGCGCATCCATCAGCCGCGTCACCGCTGCCCGGGTCCCGTCGCGGCTCAGCGCCGGCTGTTGCTGGGCCCGGGATCGATCCAACAATTTCGGCGCCTGGCCAGGCCGGTAAATGGTGATCCCTTTACCATCCGCACACAGCCCAAAGGTCTCTCCCCCGGCCGAATCCATCAGGACCCGCCCGGTCTGGGGCGCAAGCCCGGTCGGCGGACCAATCTGCCACGAGCCATCCGGGTCCCGTTGGAGCGGCCACCGCTGACAATCGGCACCCATGATCACCAAGCCGGGCGCGGCTCCGTTGGTCGCAGCACTACCGAGCATTACCACCCCATTGGCCAAGCCAGTTATCTGGCCCAGCTCATGCCCGTTGTGCGTGTCAAAAAAATGCACCGCTTCCCCATCTGCCGCCGCCAGCCAGGTGCCATCGGGCGCAAAGGCAGTTTGGCGCAACGAGTTCAGCGGCGTCGCCATCTGGCGGCACACCGCCTGCCCCGTCAAACGATACGTGCACAGGGCCCCGGAAATGGCATCATAGCACGAAAACCGCCGGCCATCGGCATCGAACTGGATATCCCAGCCCCAACCCGGCAATTGGGTGACGACTTGGTGCCGGCTCAAGCTCCAGAGTCGGGTGGTGCAATCCCATGAGCTTGAAACCAACAACTGTCCATCCGGATGAAACGCCAGCGCAATCGGCACTTCCTGGTGCCCGCTTAAAACCGCCGGCAACCGTTCCGGCTGGTTCGCCTCAAAAAGATAAATGTTCCAATCCCCCGCGCCGGCCGCAAACTGCCGGCCATCCTTGCTCCACGCCAGCGAAAAGACCCCCGTCGGCACCGGCAGGCTGAGCGTCCGCACGGAATCATCACGCAAATCAACCCAGGCGATCTGGTTCGTGGCCGCTTTCGCGCCCAGCAACAAAACCTGGCCGTCGGGACGGAACGCCAGGGTGCTGGCAACCCACGGCAGCGGGATGGTCCGTGACCCGCCCCCCGCCAGCTCAAACAAAGTCACCCCCTGTGCCCGGGCGACAGCCAGCACGCGGCTGTCGGGACTAAATCCGCGGGCCACCCACCAACCCGGATCGGCCGGGCCATTCCACGTCGGATCATTTGGCACGCGCAAGATTTCGGCGTGGGCATCCCGTACCACCACTTCCAAGGAATCAGAGAAATATGAAAACCACCGGCCATCAGGACTGAACGGCCCCAACCATTGGGGCGCGCGCGCTTCCCCGTGCCAGCGATCCAGTTCCGCGCCATCGGGGTACCGCCGGAGGACGATGTCACCATTGGTCGCCGTGGTGGCATAGTGCTGAAATCCCGGGGCCAGGGCGCTCTCCACGGTCTTTAACAACGCCGGCGCCGGCGACCGTTCGCCCGGCTCCAGATCAATCAGCGCCAGCGCGGCGATCGCCTCGCTGCGAACCGGAACCACCGCCCCGCCAAGTTTCGCCGCCCGGGTCACCGCGCTCAAGGCGGCCGCGCGATGCCCGGCGTGATCGGTCAGCAGTTCGGCCGCGGCCCGCGCACGGTACTCCTCCCCCAGCGCCAGTTCACGGTCGTTCAAGGCCGCCTGCAATTGGTGCCGCAACTGTTCCGATCGTTGAAAATTGTCCCGCTCCAGCCGCGCCTTCTGGATGAAAAAAACCGCCGCCAGCACCCCCACCAGCGCCAGCAGCATCGCGGCCACGCCCACTTTTTGCGCGATGCGAAAATTACGCTCGGCCACCCGTTGCCGGCGCACACTGCGTCCGCCCTGGAGCAACGCCAGATCCGCCCGCAGTTCGCGGGCATTCGCGTAACGTTCCTCCCGGTCGGAAGCGCACGCCCGCGCTATGATGGCGTTCAGCTCAAAGAAATCCTCCGGCGGAATCTTCCCCTCCATATCCTCCGGTAACGAGGGATACTCATTGCGGTCGCGGCCGGTGGCGAGTTCATAAAAAACCTTGCCCAGCGAGTAGATGTCCGCCTGGGGTGTGCCCGGTCCTTCCGGCGGAATGAAACCTTCGGTGCCGACAAAACTCCGGGTCTCATCCATGTCCGCCACCAACCCGATGTCCGCCAGTTTGGCCACGCCTCCCACAATGATGGTATTGCTGGGCTTGATATCGCGATGGACCAATCCCGCTCCGTGAAGCGCCTCCAAACCATTCGTCAGCACGGCGAAATGCCGCAGGCATTCGGACACCGGCAGCCGCCCGCGCAGTGCGCGCTCCACCCCCAACGTCAGCGGCGAATAGTTTTTTGCCACCCCGGCGCCGGGACCGCCCCCCTCTTCCACCCCTGTCAAACGACGATGCAACGCTTCGCGCTCCGCTGCCGTTGTTGCCAGCTCCGGAATCCGCTGCCGCGCATCATCGGCCAGCTCCATGACGTAATAGAAATAGCCTGCAACATCATTGCGCCCCACCTGCAGGATGTCCATCAGGCCCTCATGCGCGCGCGAGACCGGTTCAAATTTGAGCATCCCCGAAAACTCGCGCTCATAGGGACGTTCACTTTTGAAGGTTGCCCGCCGCACCACCTTCACCGCCCGCAAAGTGCCCACCGCGTTGCGCCCCAGCCAAACCTCGCCATAGGCTCCCCTGCCTAAAAGGTGCAGCAGCACATGATCGGGAATTACCGGGGCCGGCTGAGATTCAGGCAAGTGCAACGGCGGGAGGGGCTGCCCCTCCGGCAAATCTGAAGCTTGGCGCGTCATGCAATTCGGGCGCGAATGTAGCGGCTATCAAACCCCGCCACCAGCGCAACTTTGACGATTGGAACACGCTGGGCGCAGCTTGACACTGTCCCTGTTTGGAGTTCCGCCTTTAGGCGGTTCGGGTGAAATGACGCGCTTGGTCGCCGAAAGGCGGAACTCCAAACGGGCAGACGCCCCGCGTTTAAGGACAGTGTCAAGCTGCGCCCCGCCGAATGACGCAGTCGATATTTGGCTCGACAAGACGGGCGGAAGATTTAAAAGCACCTGCCGCATTGCGCGGCAACCATGCCGTAGGCGCTAATTTCCACCTCAATTTATTTCAGCCGACCCACTGCTTGCACCGGGTCAGGAACGTTGCGCAAGCCAATCCTTTGGCCCCTTCGCCCTGCCCCCAAAAACAGCGGGGAACCGGCAACGTTTTTCTGCGATACAGCCTGTTTGGACTCTTTCGGCCTGCTTTTTCAACGTCGGGATGCAAGGGGAATCGCCAATGATGGCAAGTCATCCTGGAGCCTAACCGCAGCGGGAATTCCCCAGGGCAAAGGCAGGCGGCCCAATTAATGTGGGCGCCTGGTCCGAAATGAATGACTCGCTTGGCTTCGGCATGGCTCCCAGTTCTGGAGCCGTTCTCCCCGCGAATCTATTTTAGCCGGAACCAATCACCCAACCGGCGATGAACACCAGAACTCCGCCGACCACCACTTGGAAAATCGCGGACACCAATGCCGTGTCCATGTAGTGTTTGCGAATCCACGCAATGACCGCCAGTTCCACCGCCACCACTGCGATGGCGATATTCGTGGCGATGTGAAAATGGGGAATCAGGTAAGGCAGTGTGTGACCTAGTCCTCCGATGGTCGTCATCAGGCCGCAAATCAAGCCGCGTAACCAAGGCGTGCCCCGGCCGCTCAGTTTTCCATCATCCGAGAGCGCTTCCGCGAACCCCATGCTGATACCCGCGCCCACCGCCGCCGCCAGTCCCACTTTGAATGTCGCCAGCGTGCTGCTGGTGGCGAAAGCGGCGGCAAAAAGCGGGGCCAGCGTCGATACCGAGCCGTCCATCAGCCCCGCCAAGCCGGGCTGCACAAAACGCAGCACAAAAAAACGCCTCGACGCTTCCCGTTCCAGCGCCAGCTCGCCAGCGGCGGCCTGCTGGTGGTTGATCTCCTCCGCCGCATGCTCATGCCGTTGTTCTTCCTGGGCCAGATCATTGAGCAGTTGACGCGCCGCCGCCTCGGTGGTCCTCCGCGCCGCCGCCTCGTAGAACCGGCGCGATTGAATTTCCATCAGCGCCGCTTCCTGCCGCGCCTTTTCCGGGCGGATATTGCGGGTGATCCAGGAGGGGCGGTGCACCAGAAACCCTTTGACGTCCTGACGCCGGATCAAGGGGATGTGTTCGCCAAATTTCCGCTGATACAACTCCGTCAACCGATGCCTGTGCCCGTCCTCCTCCTGTGCCATTTTGTCGAACAACTCGGCCGTCGCGGGAAAATCCCCGCGCAACGTGTCGGCGAAGTCGCGGTAAATACGGCTGTCCTCCTCTTCCGCGGAGATCGCCAGGGCCAGAAGTTGTCGCTCATTGAGATCGCTGAATTTCATTTGCGGTTACCACCCCGAATTATGCCTGAAGATTCCGGCTGCGCAAGCAGTGCAGCCGCAGCGCCGGGCCATGGGGCGCAGCTCAACACTGTCCTTAAACGCAGGGTGCCCGCCCGTTTGGAGTTCCGCCTTTAGGCGGTCAGGCGCGTCATTTTACCGGAACCGCCTAAAGGCGGAACTCCGAACTAGGACAGTGTCAAGCTGCGCCCCAGGCCATGTCCAACAGCGCCAGCCGGCATTTGAATTCGAGCGGTTAAAGCAAATCCGTGGCCATTGGGAGCGGGGATTTTTGAGTTTGGGTGTGCGGTGCCGGTCGGCGGCCTTTGGCGAAAGAGCAGGTTTGCCTAACCCTGTGACCGGGCCGAAACGAAGCCAAAACCCCAAAAAAACCGCCCCCTCTTTCCTCGCCCGCCAAATGGCTGCAGTTTTTCTTTAACCGCTCCATCCGCGCCCATTTTGAACGTATTGCTTGGCTCAACCCATGAAGGATCATGCAAATGTATTTGTCTCCAGAGTGTCATTGAAAGACTTTGACTTGAATATCCGCATGACAGAAATTTCAGGATTGTGAATGCACCTTAACCAGCAGCGCAGTTTCAGTTTTTTTCCCCATCACCAAGCACTCTGTAATTTACCGGCGATTTTGACGCGGGCGGCTTTTTTCTCAAACCGCCCGGCCGCCGTTTTGCCCATGGCGGCGCGCGGGTTGAAAAGCTGCCTGCTCACCCTGTTTTTCACGATGATTTTGGCGGGTCCGCTGCTGGTTCGCGCGGATAATTTTCAAGTGCGGAGCTGGTACAAGGACAATGGCCTGCCGGACAACGTGATCACGGCTCTGGCCCAGACCCCCGACGGCTATCTCTGGATCGGGACGCCCGCCGGGCTGGTCCGTTTCGACGGTGAACACATCAAATCGGTGGCGGCGGCGGGTTTCACCAGTTCACTGGAAGACTCCAACGTGGTGGCCTTGGCCGTGGCTCACGGCGGGGATCTTTGGATCGCCAGCGCGTCAGGCTTGATCACCGAATTGTCCGCCGGACGGTTTGCCGTCCGCTACCGCCCGCCGGAAGCCACCGATGCCTATAAAATCGCCGGCGGCAGCGTGATCATGCGAAACTGGCGCGGGCTTGATTCGATCTTCGCGCTGGATGAAAAGGGCCGGGTCTGCGCCCTCACCATCGCCGAAGAAGTGGTCCGTTTTGACGGCCAAGGCAAGCCGGAGAAGATCCTCATGGACGGCCTCCCGCCCGGCCTGATCACCGGCCTGGCCGGCGACCCCGCCGGGCAATTGTGGCTGTTGAAGGGCACCAACGCCGTCACGCTGGAAAATGGCCATTGGACGGTTTGCACGAACGGCCCCATCAGCTATCCGGGAAAATTGTTGTGCCCGGCGACGGACCATGGATTTTGGACCGCGCACAAAACCCCGGCCAAGTCGTATGCCAGCCGGATTTGTAAGACAAACGATCAATGGACGGTCACCACCCAACCACTGCCCAAGGACCCGTTTAATCATCCAGCAGCGGCCTTTCTGCAAGATCATCTGGGCCGGTTCTGGCTGGCCTTCTCCACGGAAGGACTCTCGGTGATGACCGCCGGCAAAGTGTGGACCAAGGTGCAGACCCGGGGGCCGCTGGAAAAATGTTCCGTGCGCTGCCTCTTCGAGGACAAAGACGGCGGCATCTGGGTGGGAACCGAGGGGAAAGGATTGCATCAGGTCCTCGATCCCCTGATCAAAATGAACATGCTTCCCACCGCGGCGGGTGAAGTGCACGTGACTTCGGTCAGCCTCGGACAAGATAACGTCTGGATGGGCACCGACCGGGGGCTGTACACCCAGAATAAAGATGCCGCGGAGCCCGCATCCAGCGTCGAAACACTCGGCAAACAGGATATCTACTCGGTGCTGGAGGATTCACGCAGCAACGTGTGGGTGGGTGCCCGCAGCGGCCTCTTTTTACGGACCAATGATGTGTTCGAAAAGATTTTGACGGCGACGAACGGCGGCTTCCTGGCGCTGTTCGAGGACCGGGCCGGTAATATCTGGGCCGGCGGATTTCATGGTGCGTTATACCACTTTCATGACGGGACGAACGACTTCATCTGTCGTCCGCCCAGGAAAAAAAATCTGGCCATCTGCTGCCTCGCGGAGGATGGCCGGGGAAAAATCTGGGTGCTCTCCCGGGCGGGCGGCTTGTGGCAGGTAAACCAAAAACATCTGGCCGCCATTGACGCGGTCGGTCCCGAGATCAGTGGCGACACCACCGCCACCGGCGTCTTTTGCGACGAAACCAACGGCGTCTGGATCAGCACGCTGGGCAACGGGCTGCTCTACTGGAACGGCGCCCGGCTGCAACAATTCACGGTCGACGACGGGTTGACGGACAATGGCATCCTCGGCGTGGCCGGGGATGACCGCGGCAATCTCTGGATGAGCAGTCGAAACGGCATCTTTGGCTGCTCGCTGCGCCAGCTAAACGGTTATGACCGCCTGACGACCGCGCCGTTGGTGTGCCTGCCCTTGGGTGTGGATGAAGGGATGGCTGACCGCGAATGCACCGGCGCGGGACAACCGGTGATCTCCAGAGATTCCGCCGGATATTATGGCGTTGCGACCACGGCAGGCGCGGCCAGATTCACACCCGCCGAGGTGTCCCAAGGAACGTCCTCCCCAAAATGTTTCATCGAAACCCTCAATGTCGACGGTCGCATCTCCGCCGCCGACACCCTCAGCGTTTCCAGCGATGCCCGGCATTTTGAATTCCAGTACGCGGCCCCGGAACTGGTCGCCCCCCAAAAACTTCATTTTCGATACCGCCTCGAAGGTGCGGAACAGTCCTGGACCGAAGCCGGCAAGGAACGGACGGCGGTGTACAACCGGTTGCCGCCGGGCCGGTATCATTTCCAGGTGATGGTCTGTGGTGGTGATGGCTACTGGCGCGAGGCCGATCGCCAGATCCATCTGCAAGTGGTCCCCTTTTTCTGGCAGACATGGTGGTTCCAGGCGCTGGTCATCGCCGCGGCCATTCTCTTGATTTCCGGCAGTGTGGCCATGCATTTCCGGCGGCGGGCCCAACGGTCGGTGGAGCGGATGGAAGCACAGCGCGCCGTGGAACAGGTCCGCCAGCGCATCACCCGTGATCTGCACGATCAACTGGGCAGCGCCATCACCGAAATCATGCAGATCAGCGACCTGACCATCGAGCCAAACCCGGAGCCGGAAATCTTGCGCAGCAAGATGAGCACCATCACGGACCGGGTGCGTCGCCTCAGCATCACCGTGGATGAGATTGTCTGGACCATGAGCTCGCGCAATGACACGTTGCGGAGCCTCGTGGGATACATGTCCAATCATGCCCAGGAATTCTTCCGCTATTCCAGCATCCGCTGCCGCCTCGACATCTCCACCACCCTGCCGGAGGTGGTGGTGGATTCCCAAAAACGGCATAACCTCTATCTCGCGATGAAGGAAGCATTGAATAATGCCGCCAAACATTCCGGGGCGGCCGAGGTCATCCTGCGCGCGCATTTCGTGGACCAGGTGTTGCGCATCTCAGTGGAGGACAACGGCCGCGGATTCACCCCCGGCACCGGGCGTGACGGAGAAGGCCTCACCAACATGCGGGAACGCCTCCAAATGCTCGGCGGCCACACCGCCTTCACCTCCCCGCCCGCAGGCGGCACCGTCGTCACCTTCACCCTGAACCTGGCACCACCGCGAAACACCCCGGACAAAAAAGGCGCACCCACCTTCATATGAACATAAAAATCGGCATCGTCGAGGATGGCGTTTCCATTCGCAACAATTGGATCCAGGTGATCCGGAGCCAGCCCGACCTTCAGTTGGTGGGCGCGTTCCCAAGGGGCGAGGACGCCCTCCAGCAGATCCCACCCTTGCAGCCCGACGTGGTGCTGATGGACATCAGTCTGCCCGGCATGTCGGGTATCGAATGCGTCGCCCGGCTGAAACCCCTCCTGCCACGGACGGCGTTCCTGATGGTGACCGTGCACTCGGACAACGACAACCTGTTCCGGGCCTTTCAAGCCGGAGCGACGGGCTATCTGTTGAAACGGGCCACGGCCGCGGAATTGATTGCCGGCATCCACGATATTTTGAACGGCGGGGCGCCCATGACCGGAGAAATCGCCCGGCGGGTCATTGAATCCTTTAGCCGGCCCGCGCCGGCCCCGAGCGACAGTTGCGCCCTGAGTGACCGGGAAAAGGAAGTGATTGAATTGCTCGCCCAGGGTTACTCGGACAAGGAAATCGCCGACCGCCTGCAAATCAAGTTTCCCACGGTGCGCAGCCACGTGGCCAAAATTTTTGAAAAACTTCACGTCCGCTCCCGGGTGGAGGCGGCCACGTGGTTCTTGCGTTCTCCCGGCCAGCCGCCAAAAACTGGTTAGCAAATCGGTCCGGGAAACCGCCGTTCAAGGCGGGGTGTTGTTCGAATCCCCGCTGAGATTCAACACGTCCTCATACTCGATGGTGCGGATCCATTGGGCATGCCCGTCGCAGAAATTCATGCAGGTGCCGGCGGCACCGTGATTGTTCCCGGGATCAGGCCAGTTATTGTTTGGATTGTTTGGATCGGCCCCCGTGCTGTTATCGTCACCATCCAAAAACAGGACGATCGCCGACGGCCCCGGCTTGGCGCCGATATGACCGACGTAACTCTGCAAGGTAAAACTCGAAACCGTTTTTTCCGTCTTCTTGATCGTGTTATTGCGCCAGCTCCCGAAAATCTCATAACTGGTGCCGGGCGTATGCGTGTTCTGCCCGTTATTGGTGAGATCCACCAGGACCGTCGACCCGTGCGGGCCGGGTTCCGTCACATTCTGGCGGATGGTGTTCTGGGTCGCCGGGCAGATGAACGTCTCGAGCGCGGGCATGGGGCTCGGGTACAGCCAGCTCGCATCGTCATCCGAACCGGCGCGGTCACAGGTGGCGGAGGTGTGACTGACTTCGGTGGAGATCCATGAGGGCGCGGTATAATTGCCGTTAAAATCCTGGGCGTACATGGAACTGCCCATCATCAACTGTTTCAGATTATTGATGCACCCGATCCGCTTGGCGCGTTCCTTGGCCTTGCTCAAGGCCGGCAGGAGCATCGCCGCCAGGATGGCGATGATGGCGATGACCACCAACAGTTCGATGAGCGTGAATCCCGCGTCGGTTGCGGGGAGCGGCTTCCCCGGCGGAAGGCGGCGGTGACGGGAAATGGATGAATGTTTGATCATAAAATTATCAGGCCGGTTGGAGGGTCATGTGTTTGAACAATTGAGGAATGGCGCTGACGGCTTCGTTCATCAGGCGCGCCGGGCTTTGCGGAATGGCGCTCCCAGGATGGCCGCCACCCCGGCTGCCAAAATCTCGCAGCCGGCACTCCTGCGGGGAATGCCCGAACTCACGCCGGAAGGCCGCGTTGAAATGGCTGCTGGTCCGGAACCCCAGTTCAAAGCCCACTTCCTTGACGGACAACTTGGAATTGCGCAACCGGTCGCGCGCCTGTTCCAACAGCATCCGGTTATAGAAACTCGCCGGCGTTTGCCGGGTGGACGCCAGAAACAACCGGGTGAACCGCTCCTCGCTGCTCCCCAAAAACCGGCAAAGATGACGCAGCCGGAAATCCTCCTTGCGGCACCAGCGCATGAATTCATAGGCGCGCACAAATTCACGTCGCGGCAGCCGGGGCGAGGTGTCCGTCGCCACCACCCCCACACCATCGCGCGGCCAGGAGCGGATCGTTTCCACCAGCAGCCGCATCGTCTGGATCTCGATGATGATCTTGTGCCCCAGCGTTCCGCCTTTGAACTCCTCGATCATCCCCCGGGCGCAATCCTCAAAGACCGGGCTGTTGACCTTGCCGATGAACGCCGGGCAGGTTTCACCGGTGAAAGCCGGAAGCTTCAAATTGGCGGCCAGCGCGGACAGGAGCCGCGGATCAAAGGCGATGCTCACGGCCTCGCAGGGCTGGCCGTTTTGGGAGCGGTAACCGCTCGAATGCTCCACGCCGTAATTCCCCATCAAGGCTTCCCCCGGCCCGATGATCTGTGCCTGGCCCAATTGCCGCACCCTGACTTCGCCGGCCAGGCAGACGGTCACCGTGTACTCGGAATGCGAGTGTGGCTGGTAACAAACATCCGCCCCCGGGCGAAAGTATTGCACACACAATTGACCGTCCCGCCCGGTCCAGAAGGTGCATTCAGATGACGGCTCGCCCTGGCCTTTGCCGAGGCGGCTCAACGGCGTGATGACAGATTCTAAAAACATAATCAGATGGATCGTCCAACCTTTCACCGGCTCGCCCCAAAAAATTGCGCATCAAATATTGCAACCTTGTTTTTCCGCCCGCTGCGGTGCCCCGGCGCCGGATGGCGGTTCGAACGCAGGCACTCTAACAAGCCCGGCCGGGCCGCCTATCATCATTATTGATGGTTGGGCGCAGATGTCACAAGGCAGGCACAGTCCTGACACACAATTGACACGATTCAGCGATTCCTGCACAGGTTCACGGCCGGATCACCCGACAAAAAAAGCGCGGGCCGAGGCCCGCGCTTGGGAAATGACCCCACGGTCTAGTTTGAAAGCCGGTAGAATCCAGCGCCCGGCAACGGCGAAGTGTCCGTGTAGGTGGCCGCGCCGCTGCTGTCGGTCGTAGTCATGCCCACGGGCGACCAGCTGCCGCTCACCGTGGAGGAACGCAGCACCGTATAGGCCGTGTTCGGTGCGCCGCTGAGGTTGAGCTGGACCTGTCCGGAGATCATGCTCAAGCTTTTGAACCGCGGCGGTGTGCTGGTGGATATCGTATAGAAAACACGGAGTTGCGGCCGGTTGTTGGTCACGGAATCCTCCGCGCTGTCCATGCCCCAGCCATCACTGCCGCCGGGCCACGGGATGACCGCCCAACCGTAATCCGGCAGCGTGCCGCTGACCCAGTTTTGCACGTCAGGTGTGACTTCAAATGAGTGGTAGCCAGCCTGGACTTTGACCGCCAGCGCCGCGGTGCCGGCCGTGGCAGTCGGGTTGACCGCCGCTTGCACGCCATCCGTCATGATGCCGTTGGAACCCCAGGCATTCCAAGTGGTGGTGGTATCCTGCCATGGCTGAAGCATGGCGAAGAACCGGCCGCCATTGCCCATCGCGGCGGAGGAGTTGACGCTGGCCAGGTCCAGCATGGCCACATCGACGTGCGCATTCGGCGGGATGAGGCCCGTATCGCTGCCGACAATATTGTCGAACTGCAACAATCCCTCGGTCTGATCCGCCTGGCCGACATCGGTGGCATCGCTCCAGATCGTGATTTCCGTGGCGTAATTGGTGTCGCCTGCGGCTTGCCGCAGGTTGGTGTCAAAGGCGCCGGCATAGCCGTTGACGCCCGAACGGAAACTGACACTGGCGGTGCCGGCCGGCACCCAATATACCGTCAAGCGCGGACGGTTCGCCACGGTCGCATCTTCGGACGGCGAGAAACCAAACCCGTCGGTTTCCTGCGGTAATCCGAGCATGGCCCAACCGCAGTTGGTATCGCCATTCGCCCAGGCCTGGACGTCCGGGGTCACGCCGATGGAGATATTCCCGGTTCCGGTGGTGCCTCCGCTGACCACGCCCGTGTTGGGATCGACGACATACGCACCGAGCTGCGAATCATATTCCGAACGGGCCGTCATGTCGTCGGCATATATCCCGTTGTCGCCAAAGCCGTCGGCGAAGGAATTCCAGACCGAATTGGTTCCATCCCACGGAATCAGCATCCGGTTGAGCCGGCAGCCGTTGCCGCTGTTGAGGACATTGATGTGCAGTTCCGCTGATACGATGATGGCACCCGGCGGGATCTGGTTGGCATTGGTCCCAATCAAGCCGTCAAACCGCATCAACGCCTGATCCTCCACGGGAACCCCCGCCGTGGCCGTATCTACGAACAGACCGTTGGCGGGATTATCGCCGGCGGGATACGCCGTGTTCGCATTGAGCTGGCTCAATTCAATGTCACATTCGCCGGCGTAGGCGCCATACCCATAATCGGCACCGTCCTGATATTGCGTCGCCCGCAACAGGCCCACCCGGATATTTTTGCCGGCACTCACGATGGCCCCCTGCCCATCGTTCAGCGTAACGCGCACCGTGCGCTGCGCGTACGATTTATTGGTGACCGTGCCGAAGGCGACGGCCCGGACCAGGGCCTGCACGGCATCGATGGCCACCCCGTTGGACAGGGTGATGGACAGGGCTGCGCCACTCGCGCCGCCGCTGAATGAACCGATCGCGGAACCGCCGTAGCTGATGACGTTTCCGCTGACACCGATCTGCCCGGGATTGATGCCGTCATTGCGGATGGCCAGAACATCACCGGCATCGGCGTTGGAAACCACCTGCGCCGACAGGCTGGCGCCGGTGAAGCTGGTGACCGCAGTTTCCAAGACCAGCGCCTGGCCGTCCAAGCCCACCGGCGGCATGCCAAAGCCGTAGACACATTGATTGGATGTCAACAGCACGGCGGTTTTGACCAGCGTCGTGGCCGTGAGATTGGAGATCACGAGGGTCGAATAACCCGGGTTGACCGAGGTCACCGACGCACTGATCGGGTAAGTGACGCTGCCGGAATTCACGGAGTTATCCACACCGCTGAGTATGACCGACTGCGGCACGTTCCAGTTGGCCGGGGTAAAATTCAGTGTCGGCGGCGAAAGCGTGCCGACCGATGGATTTCCCGAGGTAAATGTGATTGAAACATTGGCCACCGGTTGAGCGGCGAGTGAGACGCTGAAGTTGGTGCTGGCGCCTTCGACGACGGAGAGCGTCGTGCCCGGCGTGATATTGACGCCGGCGATCTCGTTGTCGAGGTTGACCGCGCCCGCATCGGCGGCATCCAAACCATTGTAATTCAGGTCGGCGCTCACCGCCGGAGCCGTGATGATGTTATAGGTGACCGGCCCGTCCAACACCGTGTCATCCACGCCCGTCAGGGTGACGGCTTGCGGCGTATTCCAATTGTTGGCCGTAAACGTCAAGGACGCCGGCGCAACGGTGCCCTCACCCGTGTTGCTCGATGACAGGCCGATGGCCACATTGCTCGCGGGCGGGCTGTTCAACAGGACATAGAACGTGGCCGTGCCCCCCGACTCGGTGGTGACCAGGCCGCTGGTGGGCCAGACGGAGATGCCCGGGACATCGCTGTTGACATTGGCCACGCTGACGCCCGGCGGTTGCAGGCCGTTGTAATTGCCATCGGTGCTGACCGCCGTGCCCAAAAGGATCGTATACGGTTGCAGGCCGCCGTTGGCGATCGTATTCGTCACCCCGGTGACGGTCACCACTTGCGGGACATTCCAGTTGGTGGCGTTGAAATCCAGCAGGTTGGTTGAGACCGTGCCCACGGCCGGCAGGCTGGAGTTCACCGTGACGGTCACATCCGCCGTCGGCGGCGCATCCAGCACCACCGAAAAGCTGGCGGCGGCGCCGCTTTCGCTGGTCAGCAAACCGTTGGTGGGCGTGACCGTGAAACCGGGCGTCGGGGCCGGGATGTAAACAAAGGAGACCACCGCGTCAGTCCCCGGAAGGTTCTGCAGGTTGGGAGCGGCGGCCGTCCCCGTGCTGCCCGAATCCCGGGTTTGAATGTCCCAACCGTCGGCTGTCGCCTGGTAGCTGACGATATTATCACCGTTATAAGTTCCGCCTTCCTCGCCGGATATGATCAACACACCATGGCCGGGCGTGGCCCCCGGGATCACCAGATGGTAGGTGCCCACATAGGTGTTGGTGACAGAAAAGGGCGCACTTTGCAGGGCGATCTTGCCATCGCCCATGAAACGGCCGGAAATGACCGTGTGGTTGGTCAGCGGGATGCAGACAAAAGCGTTGGGGTCCGGCTCGGCGCCACCGGAGACATCATCACGGGTCGTCACGGTCCAGGTGCCATCAGCATTGGTTTGGGAATCGGCGAAGTTTTCCTCATTCTTGCCGCCGCAGCAGATCATGACGGCGTTGCTCCGGGAATCCAGACCGAACCGGCGCAGGTCCACGATGGTTCTGGCTCCGTTGGTGCTATAAACATCGGTTCCGAGGATCATGTTCGGATTGCCAATCCAATGCTCGGACAAGGTATTGGTCGTGGCATTGTTGGTGCCGCCTTTGTTCACCAGCCAGCCGCCATACCAGCCTTTGCCATACGGGAAATAGGCGGCGGCAAAATCAAAGTTATATTCCGGGAAGGTGGCGCTGGTCTTCGTGGGCGATCCGAAAACCGGCACCCACCATTGGCCGCTGGCACCCGGGTTGGAGGAGGGGCCGCTGTCCACGCCACTGGTGCCGTAATTGGTGCCGTCTCCCTCGCCATTGTTGCGGCCGTTGTCCGTGATGGAACTGATCAGGATGCCGTTGGTCACGTCGTCCGTGGCGTTCGTGCCGATCTGGATGAAATAATCCGCCCGGCTGTTGCCGCTGGCGGACCCGTTCAGGACCTGAAATTGGTTGATCGTCAACGTGGGAATCAGTGTGACTGACGCCGCGGTGTTCGCGGTGTCGTTTTGCTGCACGGTGACATTGGCGGCGGAAATCCCGTGGTTGACCGGGGCGGCGGACGCCGGCCCGGCCAGCGCGGCGGCCAGCCCGGTCAGGACGGCAACCACTTTTTTAAAACGCCACGCACGGGCAAAAACAGACGACCGGGCGGCGGTCTGCCCGGGACAGGTTTCAGGGTAGGAATTGTTTTTCATGCAATAAATCTTTCGCTTCTTGGTTCGATTGGTTTCTAAACCAAGACCACAAGTCTAGTCAGCGTGCCGGGGTAAACAATGACACCTGATGTTCCCTTTCTGCCTTCCTTAACGTGGCGCCGTTCATTTCGCGGAAGTGATTTAACCGAAATGTAACAGGGTTTCGGGCCAGGCCGGCACGCTGAAGAAATCGCGACTGAAGGCTTATGGCGAGACCACGCGATAGAATCGCGCGGGCGTTCCGGAAACATTGGTGTCCGCCAGAGTCGACGGCAGCGTCCCGAGTATCCCCGTGTACAGCACGCTCCACACGCCGGGCGCGGCCAGATTGGAGGTCGTCAATATTTTGTAGGGCTGGCCGGCCGGGCCGCCGAAATTGAATTGAAAATTGGTGCCGCCCAAAAGGCCGGCTCCAGAAACGACGGGTGCCGTTTCAGCCAGCACCTGCACGGTGCGGATGTTGGTGGCCGAGTGGTCGGGCGGGACTCCCGCGGTGTACTGGATGAAATAGGTGCCGGCCGAGAGGGAATTTACCGCTCCATTCGTCGTCACCGCCAGCAGCCCGGCGCACCGGTCGATCGCCAGGACACCGGGATCGGCAAAGGTTGTTCCCAGCCAGTTGGTCAAGGGGTTGGGCCCGTACAGCGTGATGATAGGTGGCGGTGGTGACACGATTTGGGTCAGGGTGTTGGTCAGCGCTCCATTGAGCAGATCGCCGGAATATTCGGCGGTGACCACGTTGCCGCCGCATGCGAAGGCGGCGGCGCTGATGGCGGCGCTGCCATTGATGAGCGGAACCGGGCCGCCCGCGGCAATCCCGTTGGTCCGGAACTGCACGGTCCCGGTCGGCGTGCCGTAGCCGCCAAAACTGGCTGTGAAAGTCACGGTGTCATCCAGGATGCTGGGGTTCTTCGATGAGATCATCGGCGCCAGGCCGGTCTTAACCTCAACCCGTCCCAAAAAGCGGCGCAAGAAACTGGTGTCGGAACTGGCCATGACCGTGACATCATAGAAGCCATTATTGGTTTCACTGAACACGTTCACCACATTGGTGCCATGGGCGGGCACCACATAATACGCCGGACTGCCGGCCACGTATCCGTTGGTCACCGTGAAGGTGACGGCGGAGGCCGAAGCGTTGACCAGTTCGACCTTGAGCCCGGCGATCGCGGGGTTCAGGAACGGCATCGCTTCGATCTGCTGAAAGTCCTGGTTTATATTGCCGGCAAACCGCCGTTGAAAACCGTTGGGCCCATAGCAGCTAAAATCGTACCTGCCGCCGCTCGCCGACAGGCTGAACGTGTTGCCCGCCGTCGTCCCAGCCGGAACATCAGACGCCCACGGTCCGTCATTGCGATATGCCTCTGGATAGATTGCGAAATGGACTGAGGCCGTGCCGGAATTGGTCATGGTGATGCCGAGGGTGTTCGCGTTGGTATTGAGCACACACGCAGCCTCGGGTTGGTAGGGCAATGGCAGCCAGATGATGCTGCCGCTTTCCTGCGTGGGGAAAGTCTGTGATGACGGCACCGTCGGGGTGGTGCCGCTGCCGCAGGTGATTCCGGAAACCGTGGGCAGCGCGGGGTAGTTGGTGTTGGGGTGGGCGAAATCGAATGCACTGGTCAGGTCCCCGCAGACCTGGCGCCGCCAGGCACTGATGTTCGGGTCTGCGACTCCCGTCCAGTTTTCGAGCAAGCGGATGATGGAGGTATGATCAAACACCTGTGAACAAACCCGTCCGCCGCGCGTCCAGGGCGAGACGATGATGCACGGCACCCGGATGCCCAAACCGATCGGCAGGCCGCCCACATAATCATTGGTCGTTACGCCCGGGGGCAAGATGGGCATGGCATGATCAAAAAAACCGTCATTTTCGTCGTAGTTGACGATGAAAACCGTTGAATTATAGATGGCCGGATTGGCGGCGACCGCGTCCAGAAGCTGCTTGGTCAGCACCTGGCCGTTGGCCGGCGACCACGGAGGATGCTCCGTGTAGTCGTCCGGCCCGATGATCCAGGAAACGCTGGGCAGCGTATTGTTGGCGACATCCGTCTGGAACGCAGTGACCATGTCAGTCAGGTTCGCCGAGGCGACCATGCCGCGATCATGCAGCGGGTTTCCGGACTTGGCCTGCTGGAAGCTCGCAAACAGTTGCAGCACGTTGTCCGAGTTGTTGCCCGCAACTTGATAGATCTTCCAACTGACGCCGCCCTGCTGCAGCATCTCCGGATAGGTCAGCCAGTGGAAACCGTTTGCCGGTTCGCTGTTGTCAATCTCCGGCCCGCCCCCGGACCCGGTGGGATCAATCATTCCGGTCATCAACGAAAGGCGGTTGGGATAAGTGGAAGACAGCACGGAGCAGTGATATTCGTCACAGATCGTATAGGCGTCCGCCAGTGCATAGTAGAACGGCAGGTCACTGCGGTTCATGAAGGCCATGGTTGGCGGCGTCTTGTTGGCGATCCACCCGTCGTTCTTGCCGCCATCCACGGTGCTGTGGGTGACCGGCCAGGTGTGATTCAGATCACTGATGCACTGGATGGAGGTGTGGAACGGCAGCTCGTAACCCGGGCTCGTTGGCTGGTAGAAATCGCTGTTCTGGTTCGTGAAAACCAGGGCGTTGCGATCATTGAATCCGCGCACATTATGGAACGAGCCGAAGTAATGATCGAACGAGCGGTTTTCATTCATGAGAATAACCACGTGCCGGACATCCGCGATCGACCCGGTGACGCCGGCTGGTGAAACGACCAGTTGCAATTGGGCTCCCGTGTCCTGCAAGGCCGCGGTGAAGCCATAGCATTGCAGTCCCACCGGAGGGGTCAGGACAAATTGACCGGGACCGTTGGTGGCGCCATGTTTCAGCAAAACGTATGTGCCGGCATTGATCAGGGAATAATTGCCATCGACCGTCACCCGCACCGCCCCGTTCAGTGTCAGCGGGCCCGCAGTCAGGGGAACATTGGCCTTGAGCACCAGCATGGAACCGCCGGCCAATGCGACCGGGCCGCTGATGGCTCCGGTGCCGCCCAGCCCGGCCCCGGCCAAGATTGCAACGCCATTGGAACGCAACGAGCCATTGACCATGAGCGTTGCGTTGCTCACCGTGCAAAGGCCGCTGATGGTGTTGGCGCCGGTGAGGGTCAAAATGCCGCCGCCACTGACCGACAACGCGACCGACCCGGCCGTATTTTTGAGGCCGCCCGCAAAGGTGGTGTTCGTGGTTTCAACCACGCTCAAATTGACCGCGCCCGGCGCAGCATTGTCCACCGTGCCGTTACCTGACAAATTGTTGATGGCCGGGCTGAATCCCGCCAGATCGAGCGTCCCATTGACAGTGACATTGCCGTAGCCCGGTCCGCCCGGGAGCGCGCCGGCGGTCCCCAGTGAGAGGGTTCCTTGTGCGATGACCGTGTCCCCGGCGTAGCCGTTGGACTCCGCCAAAATCAATGTGCCGGCGCCCTGTTTGAGCAGGCCGGTGACGCCGACAATGGAACCGGTGCCGCCCAGAAAATAACTGTTCGCCACATTGGACACGGTTACCGCATACGGGGTGACCACGGCGCCCAGGTTGACCAGAAAATTGGCGGCTGAATCATTGAAAACGGTCTGGCTGCCGTCCAGATAACTTGCGGGGGTGTTGCTGTCGGCCAGTTTCCACACATTGCTCCCGGACAAATCCCACGTGTTGGCCGCAGTGCCGGTCCAGATCAAGTTCGTGGAACCGGGCGTCGGCCCGGGAATGTACACAAAAGACGCCACCGCGTCAGTGTCCGGCAAATTTTGCAACGCCGGGGTGAAACCCGCCGTGATGTCACGGGTCTGGATGTCCCAGCCGTCACCGTTGAGCTGGTAGCTCACGATGTTATCGCCGTTGTTTGCCCCGCCGCCTTCCGGCGAAACGATCAGCACGCCGTTGGCCGGGTTGACCCCCGGAATCGTCAGATGATAAGTGCCGTTGCCGGTGACTGTGACATTCAGCGGAGCGCTCTGCATCGCGATACTCGCGTTGCCCAAGAATTTCCCGGAGACCACGGTGTGGTTGGTCAAGGGCACGCAGACGAATCCGATGTAATCCTGTTCATAGCTGCCGTTATCATCGTGGCAATAGACCGTCCAGGTGCCGTTTGTATTGGCGCCGGATAACGCGAAATTGGCTTCGTTTTTGCCCCCCACCGCCAGCAGCACGGCGTTGCTGCGCGAATCCAATCCAAACGGGCGCAGATCGACGGTCGTTTTGCCACCGCCAAGATCGATGACATGCGTGCCCAGCACCAGGCTGGGATGGCCGATGAGATGATTGTTGGCGCCGCCATTCACGCCGCTCGCATTGTTCAGCCAGCCGCCGTACCAACCGTAGGCATAGGGAAAGTAGGCCGCGGCGACATTAAAATTATATTCGCTGTCCGAAGGAGCTTGAAACACCGGTATCCAGTATTCACCGCTGGAACCCGGCGAAGACGAGGCGTTGCTGTCAATCGCACTGGTGCCATAGTTCATTCCCGGAAAATTCGTCTCTTCGCCATTATCACGGCCATTCTGATCGATCGAGCTGATCAAAATCCCGTTGGCCACATCATCCGTGGAAGCATCCCCGATCTGCACGTCATAATCCGCCCGGTTCGAACCGGACCGGATGCGGAAATCATTGATGGCAAGAGCGGTGGTGACGGTCACCGAGCTGGAGGTATTGCCCGTATCGTTTTGCACCACCGTGATATTGGCCGCCGCAATGTGATGCGCCACCTGCGCCACCGCCGTGCCTGTGGAGCAGACAAAAGCCAGCGCCAACGGGCCGAATGCCGTCATTCCCCAACTCTTTAAGACGCTGGCTGGATTCATCATAACCGCGTTGAAATTTTAACGGCCTCCATCTCAATCATCCTCGTCCGTTGACTTGGTGGCCATGACAAACCCGGCGTGAACCGGCGCGGGCATGGGGGAATCAGCGCCCTTCACCGAGCGCCAGACAACTTCGCCAAACTTGAGATCGTCGTTCGCATCTTCCTTGGCAAAATTGAATTTCTCCTTGGCGCCCCACGCCGCCAGGCTGTTGGTTTCATGCACGTCCACCTTGGCGGGCAGCGCGCGGTACGGGCTCGCATCCGCGACGGGCTGGAACGAGTTGAACATCGGCGTCGCCGCCGCGTCAAATTGCGTCATGGGCTTCAAGCCCAGGATCAATTCCATCGTCCGCAGCATGCTGGTGGTCGAGTAAAGGGTGGAATCGACCGCGCCGTGTTTCGTGTACGGACTGATGACCAGCGCTTCGGTGCGGTGGGCATCCACATGGTCCGAGCCGTTCTGGGCATCGTCCTCAACCACAAAAATCGCCGTGTTGGTCCAGAATTTGGATTCGCTCACCGCCTGCACCAGCTTGCCGAGGGCCGCATCATTTTCCGCGACATAGGCGGTGGGCGTCCGTTGGCCGGCGGTCACGCCATGCGTGTGATCGTTGGGCAGGCGGACGATTTGCAGATGCGGCATGTCGCCTTCGCGTTCGAACCGGTGCATTTCGCTGATGAAGCGCTCGGCGCGGGCCGCATCGGGATACTCCAGTGCGAAGCTGTTAAAACCGGGATCAAAATGGCCTTGCAGCGCCTTGAGCTTCGTCGTGACGGGGTCGTTGGTGGTGGTGCCGTTCTGGACAAATTCACCATAACTCCGGTAGCTCACCCCGGCCGCCGCCGCCTGATCCCACAGATAACCGCTGGCGGGCGACGCAATGGGAAAAACACCCTCGCTCGGATAGGGAAATTTCGATTTCTTGTGCCCGTAATTCAGCGGCCAGGTCTTTTCCGCAAAATCCGACGCATAGGCAGCCATGGACCATTCATGACCGTCCGCACTGACTTCCGCATCGGCATAAAAATTATCCAGCAAAACGAACTGACTGGTCAGTTTATGCAGGTTTGGCGTCACCCGCTCGGGAAACAGGCACAGCTTGGGATCTCCGTTGCCCTCCGGCTTGTCGCCAAACACCTGGTCGTAAGTCCGGTTCTCCTTGATGATATAGATGCAATGCGTGATCGGACCGGACTCACCCGGTTGCTGGGGAACGGGATTGCCTGCGGGCCGCTGCGTCACCACTGAGGCGTCCGGCCGCAGCGGCGTGCATTTGAGGACGTCGGCCGTCCACGCTGCCATCTGCCTTGAAAAATCATTCTTCGCCGGCAGGTCCACCACGCTCAGGGTGCCCTTCAGCAGGCCGGCGATATATTGGGCGCCTTCCTTCTTTGTGCGGCCAGGGATGGGCTCCGGACCATCCGGATTGGCCAGGGCGGTGTTGCCCTTGCCATTGGTGATGAGGAGCTTTTTGCCATCGGGTGTCACTCGCACGCAGGTGGGATACCAACCGCTCGGAATGAATCCAAGACTGCTGCCGTGGCCGGGATCGGAGACATCAAACACCGCAATGGCATTGATGTTGGCATTGGCCACGAACAGGGTCTTTTCATCCGGCGACAGGGCCACGCTGTTCGGCGTGGCACCGCGCGGAGAATCAGGATAAGACGTCGCCCACAGCGTCTCCATGGCGCGACCGGTGGCCGTATCCAGCACGGATACGGTGTTATCATTCGCATTGGCGACAAACAGCCGCCTGCCGTCGCGGGTCAAAACCATCTCGCATGGATGCTGCCCGGCATCCCAGCGGGCGATGATATTGGTGGCTTTCGTGTCCAGCACCGCAACCTTTGCCGCCCCCCACAAACTCACATAAAGCCGGTTACGTTTGGCATCCAGCACACAGGCATAAGGGAACGCGCCCGCGACCTCGCCATGTTTGGACATTTCAGCGGCCCGCGCGCGCTTGGTGGCGGCCCGGGAATCGAAATCATCCGCTCCCTTCTGCGGTGCCAGCATCGCCGGCGCCTCGTTGGTATCCAAGGCCACATCGCAAACGGATTTGGTGGTCAAATCCAGGCAGGAGATCCGGCTGCTCCACAAATCGGCCGCATACAAAATTTTCCCGGAAGGATTGATGGCGAGACCGCAGGGAACACCCGTGTCGGTGGCCTTGCGCAAACGCAGGATGCCGGCCCCCTGCAACTGGCCGTCGTGAAACCGGAAAACGTGGATGTCTTCGCCGCTGGCACCGCTGCAATATAGCTTCCGTCCGTCAGACGAAAATGTCAGCCCATAAAACGCCTCCGCCACATTGGTCCGACAGGTCACCACCCCTTTGTTCAAGTCGACCAGTTCCACCTCATGGTGCCCGTAGCCACAATGAAGCACCGCCGCGTAGCGGCCATCCGGTGTCAACGCGATATTGACCGGGAAGTCGCCCAAGTCAATCTGCTGGGAACCCGCCGGTCGCAACGACCATTGATTGGGCAGGAGCATGGAGCCATCCGGTTGACGGCCGGGCCAGAGGGTCAAATTGGTTTGCCCCGGACAGATCGCGGCGGAGGCCGCGAGCACGAGGCACATCGATAAAAAGCGCATGGTCATTTGAAATGGATCGTTTTTGCCTGGCCGGTGCCAGCGACGACTCATTGCGTCCGCTGGGACCGAGTTGGCTCATATTTCACAAGGTCGCATTAGGTTGGAGATGTACGCCGGGGATTTCAAACTTGGTGAATGTTCCAATCCTGCCGAACTTCCGCTCCTGCTGTGGTTTTTGTGTGCAACCCCCTGTCAGATTTTTGCTGATCCAGCGCAATCTATTACTGGAAGCAACCGCAAACTTCTCTCCAAAGACACCCGCAATCAAAATACACGCCAAACAAACGCATTACGCTGTTAACGGCATCCTCAAGCCGCCTGACATTCTCGATCAGAAGCCGCCAAGGCAATTCAGTAACGTCGCCAGACTAAAAGTCTGGTTCGTCAAAATATTGCGCGATTTACCTCATGCATAAAGTACTGAACGACAACGGACTTATCTGAACCGCTTGCGCGGAATACAAAACTGGAATACAAGATGACAAGGTCAAATGCTCAAGTCGCAAGCTGTTGCTTATCAAGCGCGCGCGGTGAAATTGGGGGGCCCGCCGGACTTAGGATTTGATTCAACGTCAAGGACTTAGAGGTAAACAACTGTCCGTGACTGGACTAAGTTGGCCAGCGTTTTTCTGCCAAGCGGCCTCTTTGGCCTCGTTTGGCCTGCCTTTTCGCCGTGCGGGATACCATACGAACACGGGATACAACGGAGAATCGCCAATGATAGCAAGCCAGCCGCGATCCTCGGTAGCTGCTAAATCCCAACGTTTGAAAGAGTTTAGGTATCATCGGCGAAGTTCCCGCGAAACAAGTTTTGTCAATGCAGACAAAGGTGCCGGAACCGTGGTTTTCTTGATCCGCTTTTGCCACTGTCTGCTTCAAAAAGTCGAAGGCCAAAGAATTTTTGGCAGCCTGAATCCGCTGGTTGTGATCTTTAAAAACGAAAAGTGACCCAAGTTGAGAAATAGTCCACATCCTTTCCCGGTGTAGTTTGTTTCAGGAATTCCCCGGCAAAAAAGTGTGCGTAATCAGCCGCCAAGGTGATATGCCTCCCGAAATGCCACTCCAGCATCGCTTCCGCCTGGTTGCCCACGTAACGGGCCGCACTGTTCTTCCCAGATTGGAGCAGATTTACCGCCGGTCCGTAGATGCCGTCGTGGATGTTCTCACGCCAGAAGCAATCCCAGTCCACGGTTAGATTTAGATTCTTTAGCAAGGCCAGGTCGAGTTGTGGATGAACGTCAAAGTGGTTCGCCGGTCCGATCAGGGCTGGTTCACCAAAATATGCACCCCTTGGAAAGAGGGGGTTGAAAGTTTCAAGCTTGGGGTTGTTCGGGTTGTCGTCGCCGCTGGTGACGCCCACTTTCAATCCGAGCCGCGGAGTGAATGAGGCGCTTACGAACGTGAACCCAGCCTCTGCGGCGGCGGTCCAGGCCTGAATATCTCCGTTCCCAAAACTGCCGAACTGATACACGGACTCCAAATTGTAGTCCCAACCTGATTTCCCCCCCCATAATCTCGAGCCGAGTGAATGTCGCATTTCGTGGTTGGTGCCCTGATCAAAATGCGCGTCTTTGCGATCCAAGCCAAAATAGTAAAGATCGACGTTACCGCCAGGCAGCCATGAAACTGGCGTGGTGGCATAAACTCCCCAAAAAGTCTGATTCGGGTCAGAGTCATCATCGAACACGCCGCTCGTTGTCCGCACCGGCTTGACGGCGAACACATCCACCTGCCAGCCGGCCCCTTTGTAAATTGCTTTCACCCCGTCAAAAGCTAAGCGGACATTGGGCGATTCACGATAAGAAACCAGCCGTGACGACCCGTAGCCGAGTTCCTGCCTTCCTGCCCGGAAGGTGAGCGAATCTGCGCCTGACAGCGGAAGGCGAATGTCGAGGAATGCCTGGTGTAAATCGAACTCATCTTCATCCGTCGGACGCGGCCCCCCATTGCGGCCATCTTCCAGTCCGCTCTTGAATTGGACAAAGATTCGGAAATAGTCACCAAAGTGCGCGTCGGCATGAACCATGTAACGCTGCAGCAAATAGCCGTTTTCATCCTGCGGGCCTTTGCCCCAAAGACTGTTGTTATAATATTCGTAGCGCTCCCTGATCTCCCCGCCTAAAGTCAAATACCAGTCTCCCTCGGGATTAAGTGGAATAAATTTAATCGCATCCAGATAGTCCGCATGGCGCGACGGATCCTTTAGGTACGCATAATTTTCATCGTAACGAAGCTGCTTAAAACCCGGAGGACTTACGACCACCGGGTCAGCGGCGTGGCTTTGGAAAGCTCCGGCCAGCACCAAAATCGAGACCATTTTGCACCTGGAAAGATTTTTGTGATGCCGTGGAGGTTTCATTTAGATTCCGTCCTCTGAAAAAGCTTCGCATCCAGTGAGATGCTTCCGCCGCCCATCATGGCCAGTGTTAGGACCACGAGCGTGTAAAGAATCGCCAGTTGCGGGTCGCGACCGGCGATTAGGTTTTGAAGCACTGCTCCGCTTAACGCGCCGGCCAGCAAAACGGCATTGAGCCTCGTAAATAATCCAACCACGATCAGCGGTGCGCATATGAACTGCACCAGGGTGGCGGCGACTGCCGAAGCTAACGGTGCCGGGAAATGCATCTCGGCGACGTCCTCCACCAGCTTCCATGGTGTGCCATGCTGTTCATAGGCGATCCAGCCCTCCAGTTTATGCCAGCCGTGGATGTAAAAAATCATCAATCCGCTGGAGACCCGGAGGCAGAAATGCCCCCATCTGACAGGCGTGCTCTCCGAATCAACACTTGGAGATTTGCGAAAATCATTCATGTTTTTATGGCGAAGGAAATAAGCGTCAACTTTCAAAACGCAAAACAGTCGCAGCCCGGACCGAAGAACCTGTCGTAGCGGTTGCGGGCGGCTTCGATGCCGGCGTGCAGCAGGTTTGCCGAGTGATTGCAGCCGTGTTGGTGGCACCCGGCACTGTGATCATGAGTCTGCGCAACCGGCACGCCAAAGCGGGCGGCCTTGCGCAGGTCCAATGGCGCACCATAACCGCCAAACACTTTGTTGGGCGACCATTCTGGCAGCACTGGCAGCGGGGCGGGCGAATGCTGATTAAATTCGCCCGCCGCGTGCACCATCTTTCCACCAACGATTGTCAGCACGGATTCGATGCTTTTGATTTGTTCGTCCGCCACGGCAAAATAGTCATCGGTGAGTGCGACCAAATCTGCCAACTGGCCGGGTGCAATGGTTCCCTTCTTTCCGCTTTCGCTCGAAAACCAACTGCTCCCTTGCGTGTAAAGACGCAACGCTTCTTCGCGACTAAGGCAATTCGGTTCAGGATACATCGAAGTGCCGCCGACGGTTTTGCCCGTCGTCAGCCAATAGAGGGAAACCCACGGATTGTAGCTGGCCACTCGCGTCGCATCGGTGCCGGCACCGACCGGGATGCCCAGTTCCAACATTTTCCTGACCGGCGGCGTGCGTTCCGCCGCCCTTTTACCGTAGCGTTCCATGAAATATTCCCCTTGAAAGGCCATCCGATGCTGGACGGCTATGCCGCCGCCAAGCGCTTTCACCCGCTCCAAGTTACGATCGGAAATGGTCTCGCAGTGATCGAAAAACCAGTTAAGACCCTTAAACGGCACATTGCGATTCACTTCCTCGAAGACATTGAGAAAGCGGGTGATGCTTTCGTCATAGGTGGCGTGCAAGCGGAACGGCCATTTGTTCGCCGCGAGCAATCCCACAACTTCCTTGAGATCATTCTCCAAGGACGACGCTAGGTCAGGGCGGGGCTCAAGAAAATCTTCAAAATCAGCAGCGGAGAAAACCAGCATTTCGCCTGCGCCATTGCAGCGGAGATAATCATCGCCTTTGCCCGGCCCCGTCATCCTGATCCAACGTGCAAAATCTTCCTTCTCCGCCTTCGGCTTTTGGGTGAAAAGATTGTAAGCGATACGGACGGTCATCTCGCCTTTGCTATGCAATTCGTTAATGATGACGTAATCCTCGGGATAATTTTGAAATCCACCGCCCGCGTCGATGATGCTCGTCAGCCCCAGCCGGTTCAGTTCACGCATGAAGTGGCGCGTTGAGTTCAGCTGATGTTCCGGCGGCAATTTCGGCCCCTTGGCAAGCGTGGCATAAAGCAGGGTGGCATTGGGGCGGGCGATGAGCATTCCTGTCGGCTGGCCACTGTGGTCGCGTTGAATTTCTCCGCCCGGTGGATTGGGCGTGGCTTTCGTGTACCCACAAGCCCGGAGGGCGGCCTGGTTCAGCAACGCCCGGCAATAAAGGTGTAAAATGAACACGGGCGTTTCGGGAGCCGCAGCATTAATTTCATCCAGCGTCGGCATCCGGCGTTCCGCAAATTGGAATTCGCTCCAACCGCCCACCACCCGAACCCATTGACCAGGGGGGGTGCGCCGGGCCTGTTCGCGCAACATCCGCAGCGCATCCGCCAATGAAGGCACGCCGTCCCAGCGCAATTCCATGTTGTAGTTCAGACCTCCTCGAATCACGTGAAGGTGTGAGTCGTTGAGCCCGGGGATGAGGCGGCGGCCTTTTAGATCAATCTCCTTGGTATTCGGCCCGCGCTCGTAACTTTCTGCGTCGTCAACCGCCATGATCCGGCCATTCTTGATGGCCAGATTGGTTGCCGTTGGATGTTGCGGATCAAGCGTGGTGATCCGGCCATTGTGAAGAATCAGATCGGGCGCCGAGTCGGTTTTCATATGGATGGTTTCCTTTCATTACCCCGCAGCCAGCCATGCAGTGCTCGCGTCAGCACCGGCATTACGAGCCAAGTCAAACAACCGACGACCACGAGGTTGAAAGCCGCGTTCCGGATGGGTAATGGCCAGTTGCGTATGGCGGGCCCCATCAAAATAGTGAGGATGAGGGTGATGAGATAAACTCCCACGAATGTGACCGAAGCCATCTTCCACTTTGGCAGCGGGTGCAAGGCGGCGCCGGGAAGCGTGAACCAGCTTTCCAGTCCGCACAGTTCTTCCGTCCGTCCTGAACCCTCGGTTAAATTTTGCGCGAGCTGATTCCATTCCAGATATTCCGGCGACGTGCGGAATTCGTTGAGGGCTTCGCGATTCTCAAATTTCCGAATGATCCCATATTCACGCGAGTTGCTGCCGGGAGCCGGTCGCATGATATGCACGCCTAGCTGGCCCGGCAAAGTGAAGGAGCGTTGGACGAAATCATGCAATGCCTTCTCAAATTCCGTCTCAAATCCAGGTTTTGCCGTGCGGGTAATGGCCACCGTCATGGCGCTTGGTTGATTCATGGATGATTTTTGACTGCTTAGTTGGTTAACTGAAATGGCTGGACCGTCCCTTGCCCGTCCCGAACCTGGCCCGCAACTGTGGTCTCGAACGGTGCACCCGGCCGATTTCCCGCAAAATCCTCTAGGTCTGGATGCGTGACCACGGCATAGGCACCTTCATGCCACGGCCGCTCTGGGGTAAAACACCATTCGGTTTCGCCATTTTCGAGCCGGGCGTCACCCGCAAGACGGCTTCCATCAGGGCCGCGAATCGCGATCAGATGCTCAGCCGACAAACTAATCGGCTTATCAAGATGTACCAGCAGTGGTGATCGGCTTCCGCTTTGAGGCGGTGCAAATGTCCAATGGGCAGGCTGTGGCGATTTGGTGTCGGGCTCCGTGATCAGCCAGCTTTTACGAACCGGCTTCGCCAGGGCTGGATGTTCAATGGTCAAGGTGACCGTGTCACCAACGTGTAACGCCCGACCAAGGGCAAGATTCGCGCCGACCCCGGTTTTGACCCTGGCTGGATGGAATAGAATTATCATGCTTCTGCCATCGGAACTGGGCAGTCCCAGATCAAGAAACGGGTCTTTGATCTCAGTCCCGGTGGCATCCGTCAGTGCCACCTGATCCATTCTCAGTTGGGGCCAGAGTGGTGCCGAAAAACGAAGCTCAACGCGCAACAGGTTTTCCGGGACCGTTGGCCCCGAAGGGCAAATCAAGACTGACATCTCAGCACCGAGCACCCGACCTCCGGTTGCAAAAATCAGCGCCGCTATCGTTGCCTGAAGCGTGCTCACGGGAGAACAGCCCTCCTGGCGAGATCAGGGTAACCTTCGTCCGTGCGCAGCATTTGATGAACGCCATGCCACGTGTCCGTGGGGGCGTATTTATAATCCGCAAAGTCGTATTCATTGATGAAATCGCTCAAGCGTAGAAAGGCCCCTTTCCGAATCGATAACAGCTCCATGGCGCCGGAGGTTGCATCGGGCCGCAATCCCCCGAAGAAATCTTTATTTTCATTGCTGAGTTGCACGATGCCCGCAAGCGGAATCGGCGTGGATTTGAGCCCCAAAAGCGGTTCGCTCGGCCACTTGATGGGTGTCGAAAGTCCCGGTTGGGCCGATGCTTCAGCGATGGCTGAGACGGTCATCAAATCGGCTGACTTGTGGGAATTGACCAGCAGAACCATCGGCCCCTGGCCCACGTCAAATGTCACCATGTCGACCGGCGCGCTGCCCCAGCCAAGCTCCGCGATAGTCTTGCCGGTGATGTGCGCACCGTCCTTCAAATCTTTCAAGGGGATGGTGACGAGCGGCGTGCAAGTATAAGCCGCAACCAACGTCGGCTCACCATTTAACGCAACAATGGCCATTTTTCGGATGGGTGCACGAGTCTCCATTTGATTGTGGACCGCGTGATATATCTCGATGCTGGTTGCAGTCCCGACCCCCGTGAAAGGAAAGTCATAGACCCGTAAAGTTGACGCGAAGCTTTCACCAGATAGACCCGCCACGTAGAGTTTCCCCTCGTAGCAAACCAGATCTGTCACGGTATAGGTTGCTTCGGGCACATCACGCCAGAAGCGCGCATCCGCCATGGGACGGCTTTTGATTTCAACCGAGGTTTGCGGCGTTTTGACCAGATCCACGACCTCCACTTTTCCTGCGGCAGCCACCGACACGAGTGCCGGACGCGGGGCTTTGTCACCTTGGTCAACCGAAATGGTGAGGTAGGCCAGCTCCGCGCCCGGGCGAAAAGCCATGTCCTCGAAATGGATCTTTTCCGGACGGGTGTGCAGTGCGTGAGCGATTGGCGTCGAAATATTTTTAAGGTTGAAAGGCCTTGTGGCGGCATTGGCGGCGGGCGGGAGTTGCAGTGCGTGAATTTCGCCGGCGCGCCAGTCGGCGATTATAACCGTGTTGGCATCAGCGAATGTCATCTGGCCGACCGACTTTATTGGCCCAGCGCTGGTGATGTTGTTCCCGGCGATAACGGCCAGCATCAGGGCGGTACAAATACCACGCCGGCTTAAATGGTGGTTGGGGAAATGTTTCATGTCGTTTTGTTCATTTTGGTTATGCGTTGGCATGGCGCTCTTTCAAATTATTGGAGAAACGCCGTGAGGGCTGGAAAAACTGTTTGCGGCGCCTCTTCCATCAGCCAATGGCCTGCAGCAGCCACCACCTTTCCCTGCACATTGGTTGCCACCAGTTTGGCTTGCTCGATCAGAAAATTGCCGCCGGCTTTTTCTCCGGCCAGTACCAGCACCGGCATGGGAAGCGGTGTCCGGCTCAGTTCGGCAAAATCCTTCGCGTCCTGTTTGAAGTTGCTGAAATAATTGAAACCCGCCCGCATGCCGCCGGGCTTTGCATAGGCCTTTGCATAAAATCGCCGGTCCGCTTCGGGGACGGAATGCTTCGGGTCCGCCGCAAAATCATTCCAAAAATGTTCGAAGTAAATCCGCTCACGCCCCTTCACCAGGGCCAGCGGAATTTCGCCGTAAAAATGAAAGTGCCACGTCTCGCTCAACCAAACCTCCTTCCATTTGCCGATGCCCGGCAAAAAGGCATCCATCAGAACGAGCCGGTCCGTGGTTTGGGGAAATTGTGCCGCGTACGCATACGCAACCATTAATCCAATGTCATGCCCGACCATGCTCACATGGTCAAAACCCAGCGATAGGACGAGATCATGGATGTCTTTGGCCATGTTCTTCTTGTCATAGCCCGACTCCGCTTTGGAAGAATCACCCGCCCCGCGAAGATCGGGGACGATGACCGTATGATGCTCCGCCAGCCGCGGCATGATGGGCAGCCACATGTGGCTTGTTTCCGCATAGCCATGTAACAAGACGACCGGGCTGCCCGTCCCGCCAATGAAGTAATGCAGATGAACTCCGTTGACGTCGGCAAACTGCTCGGTAAATCCTGCCGGAACTTGGCCGGCGATTGATGGCAGCGAGCAGCACGTAACAAGCCACGCGATGGCCAGTTGCCGCCAACCGCTGATTAAGCTGCGCTGTGACTTTATTGGGTGAGTGATCATTTGTTTCCAGGGTTATGGTGCTTCGGGTTAGTGCGCCGCCTTGGGGACGATTTGTGGTTTGTGTGCCGATTGTGGCGCGTGATGGACCATGGTGTAGGCATATTCGACACCGCTGCCGTATGCTCCCCCCTGTTGCTTGAGCAGGCCCATGAGTGCGTTGTAGTGTTCCTTGTTCTTCCAATCTCGCTGCCATTCGAGCAGTGCCCCAATGGTCGTCAAGCGCACCGCCCCCGCTTGCACCATGCGTGAAAGCGCCGCTTCCTGGGCCGCCGGCGAAGTTGCGCCGCAGCAATCCTCGACAACGAAGACGTTATAGCCCGCGCCCAGCATTTCGATCGTCGGCCAGGTGATGCAAACTTCCGTCCACAGGCCGGTCATGATGATGTTTTTCCGGCCCGTGGCTTCGATGGCCTTGCGAAATTCCATGGAATCCCAAGAATTCATCGACGTGCGCTCAATTACCGTTTGGCCTGGAAATATGTCGAGGAGTTGCGGCCAGACGTAACCGCTGAACGATTCAGTTTCCACCGCCGTCAGCACGGCCGGCACGTTGAACTCTTTTGCCACCTTGGCGAGAAGCGTGGTGTTGTTGATCAGCGTCGCGCGATCGGCGCTGGCCACCCCAAAAGTCATCTGTGGCTGCTGGTCAATGAACACGATGACAGAATCCGCCGGCGTATAGAGTTTGTGGTATTGGTTCATGGTCTTTTTTCTTTCTAGGTTGATTTTGGTTTCGGTTTTTGCGTTCAGGGTCAGAAACAGGCGCGAACAACTCCGCCATCCACCCGTAAAGCAGCGCCGGTGATGGCGGAAGCGACCGGACTGCAAACGAAGGTCACCAAACTGGCGGCCTCTTGGGGCGTCGCAAAACGCTGGATCAGGGAACTGGGCCGGACCTTTGAGAAAAATTCTCTCTCAAACGCCTCGAACGTCTGGCCGCCGCTTAACTTCGTGACAAATTCCTCCACGCCAGCCGAGCGGGTCGGACCGGGCAGGATCGCGTTCACAGTTACACCGGTCCCGGCGCAGGATTCCGCGAGGCCGCGCGATAGCCCGAGCAGGGCCGTTTTCGTGACCCCGTAGTGGATCATCTCCACGGGAATCTGAATGCCGCTCTCGCTGCTGATGAAAATAATCCGCCCCCACCGCCGCTGCTTCATGCCTGGGACATAAGTGCGGCTGAGCCGCGCGCCGGTAAGCACATTGACATCGAAGAACCGCCGCCAATCCTCGTCGGAAATGTCCTCAAAGGGTTTCGGCTCAAAAATTCCGAGGTTGTTGACGAGAATGTCCACCGCCGGGAAACGCTGGACCAAAGCTTCGACTGCAGCTGTTGTTGAAAGGTCCCCCACGAAGCCATGGGCTTTGGCCGCCGGAACGAACTGCCCGAGCTTTTCCAAAGCGTCGTCCACGGCGCTTTCCGAACGTCCATTGATGATGACTTGCACGCCTTCACTCGCGAGTTGGCAGGCGATGGCAAATCCGATTCCTTTGGTGGAACCAGAAACGAGCGCGGTCTTGTCAATTAATTCCAGATTCATAAAATTAAGCGCCTGTTGGGATCATGATTCATCTGTTATGCGTTGAACCCGCCGTCAATGGTCAGGCTGGCGCCGGTGACATATCCCGCTTCCGGGCCGGCCAGATATGCCACCAGTCCGGCTACTTCCTCAGCTCTGCCGTAGCGAGGTAATGCCAGCACCTGCTTTCTCAGCATCCCGGCAAATTCGCTGCTGGCCGGGTTCATTTCAGTATCAATGGGACCGGGCTGGACGTTGTTTATGGTGATTCCGCGACCGCCAAGATCACGCGCTAATCCTTTGACCAGCCCCACCAGGGCAGATTTGCTCATCGCATAAACACCGCCGCCCGGGAAGGGCATCCGCTCCGCATTGCAGCTCCCGACATTGATGATTCGCCCCCCGTCTTGCATGTGCTTTACCGCGGCTTGCGTCGCCACAAATACCGCACGCACATTGATGGCAAGGGTGCGATCAAAGTCTGCGAGGGAAAAAGCATCCAGGGGACCAACGACCAACACGCCGGCGTTGTTGACCAGGATGTCTATCCCTCCAAATTCCTTTACGGTTTGCGCGACGGCGGCAACGACGGCGCCCGCATCGGCGCTATCAGCCTTGATCGCGATCGCTTTAACCCCGTGCGCCTGCGCCGCTTTGACTGTTTCGTCCGCCCGTTTTTGTGAACTGGTGTAAGTCAGCGCGACATGAGCGCCTTCCTGGGCCAGACGTTTGACGATTGCCGCGCCAATTCCACGACTGCCACCGGTGACCAGCGCGCATTTGTTTTTGAGTGTATGGTTCATAAATTTATCGGGTTGTTTGTATTTCCTTTAGGTGATCAAGTTGTGGGCGCTGGTTTATCTTGAAATCGGATGGCGGCGACAATGGCCAGCCCAACAAATAATGCTAAAACAACAAGTTGCGTGAGCTTGAATGGCGCTTCGGTCTGCGTTGGCGCCAGGGTATGGAGGACAGCCACCTTCAGAAAAGCCTGGAAGATTGCCACAAACACGTTCAGATACAGGGCCAGCATGGCACCCGCTACATACACCTTGCGCCAGGCGCCTTTGAGATGACGGACATGCCGCGCGTAGATTGCCACCGCCAAAACAACCAAAGAAATGAAGCCGACGACATGCGACGGCAATATGTGGCGGACCGGAAAAAAGAAACCGGTGAGGCTGGTTAAAACCGCGGTTGTCAAAAAGACCGCGGTCCAACCGTTGAGCCGTTTGGCCGTCAGCCATCCAACCACGACAATTAGACCCGACAGAATGCTCAGCAGACTTATCAGGACATGAATCAAAGTGTAGATTGTTAAAATCATGCTGTTTTGAATAGATTGGGTTTAGACGATTGAATCGGATTCAGGCTTTAATTAACGCCGGCCTGTGCTCTCCAATTTTTAACCGTCACTAACCAATGCGTAGCGAAGCAGGTGAAAGGACAAAAAATTGCGAAGTATTTTAAGACGCTGGCGGCTGCGCGTCAGCTTGACTGTTTTACCCAATTTGAAAAGGCGGCCCGGAAACTGCGGGGTTTTTCCGAAACAAAGAGGACCGGGTAAATGGTCCGGCTTACAATCCACCGCGAGCGGCTAGAGCGGTTAAAGAAAAGTTGTAGCCATTCGGAGCGAGGATTTTTGGGTTTTGGCGAGCGGTGCCGATCATCGGCCTTTGGCGAAGGAGCGGGTTTAAACAACCCCGTGACCGAGCCAAAACGAAGCCAAAACCCAAAAAGACCGCCCGCCCTCTTTCCCAACCGAATGGCTACCACTTTTCTTTAACTGCTCTAGGAGCGGGAGCGCTCAATTTCGCGGAAAAGCCAGGTGCGGGCGAAGTTCCAATAATTTTTCACCGAAGAGGCGGACATATTTAAAACTTGGGCCGTTTCCTCATTCGTCATGCTTGCGAAATAGCGCAGTTTCACCACCTCCGCCTCCACGGGATGGTCTGCCGAAAGTTTGTCCAGCGCCTCATGCACGGCCAATAATTGCTGGTCAGCTTCCGGAGCGGCCGG
Organism: Verrucomicrobiia bacterium; assembly: GCA_031290985.1. GTDB lineage: Bacteria > Verrucomicrobiota > Verrucomicrobiia > Limisphaerales > UBA11358 > UBA11358. Next base: position 57,283 of record JARLJW010000043.1, read on the forward strand.
CTCAAATCCATCCAGATGAACATGTTCACACTCTCCGCCATGACGCAGCGCAAGCTTGCGACGGGCACGATCAATGAGAATGCGGCGCATCGCCTCGGCGGCAGCAGAAAAGAAATGGGCCTTGTTTTCAAATTTTGGGTTCTGGCTGCCCACCAATCGCAACCATGCCTCATGAACCAAGGCCGTAGGCTGAAGCGTCTGGCCGGGCGCCTCGCGGGCCATCTTGCTCGTGGCCAATCGGCGCAGTTCCTCATAGACCAGATTAAGCAAATTTTCGGCGGCCTTGGGGTCGCCTTGCTCAATCGCTGTCAATAGTACTGTGGCATTGCTCATATTTACGGGCAAAGGCCCGGCCGTTTCTGAAAGAATCAGTGACATCTGGAGGTGAACAATGCAACTTCAAATATGGGTGTCTGCTGACTGCCAGCGCAGGTTTTTCGAAGTGCAATTTGCCGGGTGTAAAATTCGAGGACGTTTGTCATCATTTTGTGGATGGCTGCTCTGTTGATGGCGTGGAGCCAATCAAACCGGTCGCCTCGGCCATTAAAACCTGGGCGAAAACCCACCCCTGCCAATCAACCCCCAGATCATCACTGCCACGTTGAGGTAGTTTGCTTTGCACCAGTTTGGCGCCCATGTCCAAGGCCGATTTAGCCTCGTCGTTGTGTGTTAGCCGGAATTGCGCCATCGCCAATATAAAGCAGGCCATCCCTTGGGCATCCGGGTACGGTTCCGTGACGGATTTCTGCGCCCATTCGATGGCCGCGTTAAAATGGCCCAGCCGATATTCTGCCAATGCTTTACAACATTGAAAATAAGGCATTGCCGGATGGTCGCTTCCGGCGGCGACCGCGGTTTCCGCCAATTCTCCAACCAATCGCAAATCCGCATCGGACGAAGGAAGCAGCAGGCAATCTTTGGCCATCTGATCGGCTATAAATGGATCCGTTGTCCCGCGAAATTGTCCGAGGATTTTTTGGCATAACTGCCGGTAAGCATCCAAACTTTTTGCCTCCACCAACAGCGGTGCCAGCATATGGTAAAGTTGGTGGTCCGTGGGGCAATATTGCAACGCTGCGGCCGTATCGGCGGCGGCCTCTGGCCACCGGCTTTGCCGGGCCAGAAACTTCGCCCGCGCTGCCAGAAAATAGGCGCTTTGGGGTTTGGCCACCAAGGCAGGTGTCAGGAAATCATTTAAGAGTTGTTCCGCCGCTTTAAACTTTTTTTCGGCCACGAGCACGGCCACGAGGTGGTCGAGCGCGGCGCGCACTTGTGAATCCTCGTCGCCAAGGTTTTTACGTTGCCAGGCCAATACTTCCCGATCCGCGGTCTCGGCTTTCGGGTATTCCCCCCGGGATTCGAGGATCAAACCCAGGTCGTAAAGCGCATGGATATAGCCTGGATGCTCATTGCCAAAAACTTGGTGTTGGATCGAAAGGGCATTGCTGCTGACGGTCGCGGCCTCGTCCAGTTTGCCTTCCCGCAAAAGAACCTGCCCCAGGCCGGAAAGGGTTGAGGCCACGTCCGGATGTTCTTCCCCGTAGAGCTTGTACCGCATTGCCAGCGTCTCGCGATAGGTGCTTTCAGCCTCGTCCAGTTTTTCTTCCTCGGCCAAAGTCATGGCCAGGTTATGCAGCGAGGAGGCGATCAATGGATGCTCGGTTCCGAGCAATTTGCGCCGCATCGCCAGCACCTGGCGTTCCGTCGTCTCGGCTTCGGACAGTTTGCCTTGCTGGTCTAAAATGAGTCCCACGGCGTTCAATGAATCGGCCACGTCCAGATTTTCACTTCCCAGCAATCGCCGCCGCATTTCCAGCGCCGCTTGATTCAAGGCGGCCGCTTCCGTCAATCTTCCTTCCTTCCAAAATACGCCGGATAAATCCTTCATGGTCGTGGCCACAGCGGGATGCTCGTTGCCCAAAAGTTTTTGCCGGATTGCCAGGGCTTCGCGATACGACTTTTCCGCCTCCGCCAGCTTGCCTTGCTTTAGCAGCACCAGCCCGAGACCGCTCAACGATGCCGCCACTTCCTGGTTCTCATTGCCGAACAGTTTCCGACCACCGGCCAACGCCGTGCGATGCATGGCCTCAGCCTGGTCGTAACACGCCAATTGCTCGTAAACATTTCCAATTTTGTTTTGCAGCTCCGCCATCGTCGCCGGCTGGTTGGTCAGTTCTTTGCCAACCCGAATCGCGGCCTTGTCCAGAATCTCACGAAGCATCGTGGTATCGCGCCCCAGTGCAATGGAAGGCCCCGCCCCTTGCAGCATCTCTTCCAGAAATTGGGTGACTTGCTCACTCTTGACCGCTTCCGTTTGTGCTTTTGCCTTGTCGGCTTCCGCTTGTTTTAGCGCGCCATCCGCCTCCCGCCGGGCTTGGCGCTCTTTGGCCAGCGACCCCGAAACCACGACCAGGCTCGTAACCAGCAGCAGCGCGATGATGCTTATGCCGCCGAATATTAGTTTATGGCGCAGCACCGTTTTTTGAAATCGATAGAGCGTGCTGGGCGGGCGGGCGGCAACGGTCTCGTCCGTAAGAAAACGTTGCACATCCAGCGCCAGGCCATTGGCGGTTTCGTAACGGCGGGTGCGATCCTTTTCCAGGGCCTTCATGGCGATCCAGTCCAAATCTCCGCGAACTGCGCGGATCAACGCGGGTGGCTGGGCGCGGCGGCACTGCGCGATAGTCGTCAAATCTGCGCCCGTCAGCTTGCTTAGGCGCGTGGAGGGGCAGACGGGTTCTTGCTCACGGATCACCCGCCGGATTTCGTCGAGCCCCGCTTTCAGCAGTTCCCCGGCATCAAACGGTGTCGAGCCCGTCAGCAATTCGTAGAGCAAAACGCCCAGGCTGTAAATGTCCGTGCGCGTGTCCACCTCAACGCTCGCCAGCGCCGCCTGTTCCGGACTCATGTAGGCCGGGGTGCCAATGAGCATCTCAAAGGCCGTAAAAAGCGTCTTATCCGTCAACCGTTGATTCGTGGTGGCCTTGGCGATCCCAAAATCAATCACCACGGGCAAGGCCGCTCCTTCGACAGTGGTGGTCACCAGAATGTTGGACGGTTTGATGTCCCGATGAATGATCCCCTTTTGGTGTGCGTGCTGCACGGCCCGACAAACCTCGATGAACAGCTTTAACCGCTCCTCGGTGGTCAGGGAATTTTGGTCGCAGTATTCCGTAATTTTGACGCCCCGGACGAGTTCCATCACGAAATATGGCCGGCCGGATCCCGTCGCTCCGGCGTCGAAAACCTTGGCAATGTTGGGATGCTCCATCAGCGCCAGCGCCTGTCGCTCAGCTTCAAACCGGGCGATCACGCTTTTGGTGTCCATGCCCGGCTTGATGATTTTAAGGGCGACCCGGCGGCGAACCGGCTCCTCCTGTTCGGCCATGTAAACCACGCCACAGCCGCCTTCGCCAATTTGTTGCAACAATTTATAGCGCCCGATCCGATCGCCCGGTTTTTCACCGGAAACCCCATCCGATCTGGCTGCAGTGGTGAAATTCTGGGGCGGTTGCTCCAGAAAATCTCCGACCCGCTCATGGACTTGCAACAACGATTCGACACGCTGACGCAACCCTGCATCATCGCCGCAAGCACGCGTCAGATATGCGGCCCGTTCGGCAACGGGCAAATGGATGGCCTCCGTAAAAACCACCGATTCACGATTGGGAGAATCGTTCATTAAATCATCGGTAGCATTCCCTGCTTGATTTTGGAAATCAAACGGAAACGTATCACTTGCCAAAATTGCATGTTCATTGCCTTCCACGCCTCCCACGCCTCAATCGCGTCGTTCGGGTCATAACTACAATGCGCAATTTCATCTCCGAATGGACAATAAATCGCAGGCATTGTTTCAAGCCGTTGTGCGCCAAAACCGTTGTGCGCCATTGACAAATGCGTGGAAACCTGCTCTAATGCTATGGATTGGAAGCCTTGATGCCCAAGGAAGTAAACCAGCCTGTTGTCTGGTTGGCAATTGCCTTCATGTTTCTGACGCCCCATGTAAAGGCACTGGATGTCATTGATCCCACCGGCACGAGCTACACCGGCATCTCCGACAGCAGTCACTTCGATGAGACCTATACGGCGGCCAACCTTTTCAGCGCAAACATGACCGGGGCCCCGTTGGGCGCGAATCTCGGCAGCAGCGATTTCGCTAAGAATGGTCCAGGCACCAGTTTTGTAACATTTCAACTGGATCGGATTTATACCAATGTTGCCTCCATTTTTTACGGGCAACGGGGAGCAAACAGCACGACGACGGATAAAGTTTGGACCATCAGCCTCTGGGCCAGCACCAATGTCCCTTTCACCGCGGCCGATCCGGGAACCGCGCCTGATTCCGTGATTTCCGTCAACCATACGCCCGGGTCCATGTGGACGGAATACTTGCTCACCAATACAATCGCCGGGCAGTATTTTCTCCTCAAACTTGAACAAACCGTTCTGGCCGGCAATCCAGGGGGGCGAGAATTGCGACTCGGTGCAAGTTTGGGTCAACCGCCGGCCATTGTGCAAACCCCTCAAAATAAAACGGTGTATGTGGGAGGCAGAGCGCGATTTGACGTCACGTCCTCCGGCACGCCGCCGTTGATTTTTAAGTGGGCATTCGGCGGCAATGCGTTGACCAATGGCGGACGCATATCCGGTGCCGACACGGGACACCTGGTTGTGTCGGGCCTCACTCCGGCAGATGCCGGATCCTATTCACTCACCATCGCCAATGCCTATGGCACAAACAGCAACACCACCGCAAGCCTGGCCGTGGTGGCAGCACCCACGAATGCGGAAGCGACGACCATCATTTCAAGTTCGCCTGTCGGCTATTGGCAATTGAATGAAACTTCGGGCTCGTCGGCCGCCTTGGATCTGGTCGGTAGTTTCAACGGCATTTATGGACCCACGGCGGGAATGGGCGCTGTGGGCCCCCGTCCGCCAGCATTCTCCGGATTCGACCCGGCGAACACTGCGGTACAGACAACTGCTTTCGACACGGAATCCGTCGTGGCGCTGCCACCCCTGAATCTGAATCCAACGAACGCGGTCACCATTTTGGCCTGGATCTATTCAGATGTCTCCTCCGAACCCCAAAACCCTTACACGGGCATCGTTTATTGCCGCGGTCGCACCACCTCGGCGGGGCTCATCTGCTCAGCCGATGGCACAAAATTGGGCTATCAATGGGCGGGAACACGTTACTTTTTTGATTCAGGCCTGGTGCTCCCAACCAACCAGTGGACCTTGGTCGCACTGGTCTATGCAACAAACGCCACCACTTTGTATTGCGGTTCAACGAACGGCCTGGTTCTTTCGGCCACCGACCAATTTTCCCAAGCCGGCCAAGCCTTTGATTACACGACCTTCATCGGGTTGGACATTGATGTCGGTGAATCAGCCCGCACGTTCAACGGCATGATTGATGATGTGGCGTTTTTTGACCGGGCCCTTTCAAAGACGGAGATAAATTCCATTTATTCAGCCGGAACCGGAATCCTGCCGCCCGTGCAAATAACCAGTCAAACAACCAATCAGTCGGTATTTCTGAATGAACCCATCAGCCTCGCTGCGGTGGTAGACGGACTCAATCCGCACTATCAGTGGTTTAAGGAGCAGGTGCCCCTGCTTGGGGCGACGAATAACGTTTACGCGGTCAGCAACGCCACACTCGAAAACGCAGGAAATTATTATCTCAGTGTTTCCAACCAAGTTAACGTAGTCACCAGCGCTGTCATCCCTGTGGCCGTGACCAGTTACCTTGTGCGTCCAATCGGTCCCTCCGGAAGCATTTACACCAGCGTCAACGCCAGCAGCGAATATCCGGATCCGGATTATGTGGGGGCAAATCTGTTCGATTCCGATTTGACCGGCGTTGCGTTGGGCACACCGCTTTCAGGGAACGATTGGGCCGATGATGGCGTGACATCCGCCCTGGCGCCGGCATATCTCGCCTTTCAAGTGGACCAGATTTACAACGTGCATGCCATTTATTATGCGCAACGCAACAGCAACCCCGGCGACCCCACCGACAAGATCACCGCCCTTGATTTATGGGCGAGTCAAACAACCCCCTTTGCAGCAGCCGATCCCGGAACCACACCGGACGCGGTGATGGCGATTCCTGAGATCGATGCCGCCGTTTTGCACCGGTATATCCTGCCTTCCGCCATCACCGGCCGATATTTTCTGATCAAGGTGGAACAGAACCCGACCGTGGCCAATAGCAACATCGGCGGGAATGAATTTCGCCTGGGTACTTTCGTTACTCCTTCAACGTTGAACTTTTCAACTTCTCCTGCTGGCTTAATTCTTCAGTGGACCGATGGAACATTGCAGGAAGCAGACGAATTGTCCGGTCCCTGGACGACCGCCTTGGGGATCACCAGCGGTGTGCCGTTACCCATGACGAAGGCCAGGGCATTTTATCGCCTCAGGTATTGAATTGGTCGGCCAAACGAGAATTGTCATTCATGAACAACGTGAGCAACTCGCACTCGGTCGCCATCAAAGGCTTTACCTTGATCGAATTGCTGGTTGTCATCGCCATAATCAGCATCCTCGCCGCCATGTTATTGCCAGCGCTTGCGCGTAGTAAGGCCGCAGCTTATCGCACCCAATGCATAAGCAATCAACGTCAAATTGGCATTGCCTTCCAAATTTATGCGGGTGATGCCAATGACTTTTTCCCCAGCCATGACGGATTTGCTGCCGTCGGCGGACAACGTCCCGAAACACCTTGCACGAGCAGTTTTGCGAGTGTCTATGGCGGTCAAGAATGGGAGACTAACCGACCGTTGAACCGGTATGTCGGCAACGTCCAAGCCTTTCACTGCCCTGCGGACAGGGGCGATCCTCTCAATCCAGTTTCCGCAGGGGGTCCGGCAACCTGCTGGGAAGGCTGGGGAAACAGCTACTTGGTCGAATGGCATGATGACTACTATCGAGTGCAACACGTGACTGGCAGCAATGGCAAGTATCTGTCCAAAGTCGCCTCTCTCAAACTGGCGGCCATTTCCCAAAAGCCTTCCAGTAAAATTGTTCAAGGCGATTGGTGCTGGCAAGGGAACCGCGACCCCAATCAAACGGCGGCGGTCTGGCACAATAACAAAGGCAAACCTGGGGAGGCAGTATTGTTTGGCGATACTCACGTCGAATTCTATAAGTTCCCCGATGATTTGGCGCAAAATGCCACCACCTCGCCAGATTCAAACTATCTCTTCTGGTGACTGTTGATTTTATATCTGATTATCTGCTCCGCCGCGCTCATCCAATCCCGCGCCCGAACGGGATCAAAATACGCGCCATACCAATACATTACGCGGTTAACGGCATCATCAAGCCGGCTAAAACCCTCGCGCACAAGCTGCCAACGCAATTCAGTAGCGTTGCCCGGCCGGAAATCTATGGCGCTTAAACGACCAGCGATTTTCCCAATGAAACTAACCCTCAGAATGGCTAACCGAGCCCTGAATTGCTTGCGCGGGATACAAAGCTGCCGTTAAGCAGGGCGGGAGCAAGACTATGAAAAAGGCCGTTAAAAATTTTCGTCAAGATGCTTATTTAACTGCCGAAAATTCAACAACCGCACTATCGCATTCTTTGTGGCATGGAGAAACAAACCCTTCGCGCAACAAAATCGCACCGTCAAACTTCCGACCATCAATCCCCAGCACCGATTTTTGACCGGCTGGCAGATTGACTTCGTGTATCAGATATCCTTTTTGCGGATCAAGTCCGCTCACTTTCATCATCGCGGACGGTGCATTCGTCAATTGATAAACAAACAACACCGCACGTGACCGGTCGGCCGAAACATAATCCAGCGCCATGCGGGGATGATCGTAAGGCGATTCGAGCCGGTACAGATCCCCCTGCTCCACCACGTCACGAATTTCATTTTTGTAGAGCGTGATGGCGGAGGAGATGGTCTTTTTTTCATCCGCAGTCAGCTTGCGTGCGTCAAGATCCAGCCCCAATGCGCCGCTCATCGCCACGTCGAGACTGAACTTTAGTGGTCGTCCGCCCATTTTTGTGACGTGCGCGGCGATGGTGTCTGACGGGAAGAAGTGGCTGAAACCCCGCTGGATTTTCACGCGGTCGCGCGGGTCGGTATTGTCGCTCGGCCAGAACAGATGAAAAAATTTCAACGCGCCAAAGTCCGCGCGCCCGCCGCCGCCCGAGCACGCCATCGCCGTGACGCCGGGAAACTTTTCCGCCATGCGCGCCATCACATCGTAGAGTGCAAAGTTGTAATCCACCAGCAGATCGGATTGTTCACCCGGCGCCAGATACGTTGATCCCCGCTGCGTGACAAATCGGTTTGCATCCCACTTCACATAGCTGGCACCGGATGTGGCGAGCGTGTTGCTCACAACGTTCCAGGCGAACTCGCGCACCGCGGGCCGTCGCAACCTTGATGGTTTCCATTTCCGCTCCGCGCGCCGCCGCCAGTGTGAACGGCAGGACGATTGCCAGCAACAATTTCGGCAGGCTCATTTATCTTTTTTCGGCAAAGTCGGAATAGGGTTCGACGGTGACGGATTGAATGGCCGTGTTGCCGTCCACCGGGCGTAAACTTAAGGTCACAAGGTTCGTCTGACCAACACCGAAATGGAGCCAGCATTCCGGCAGGAAGAAATCATGTTGCGGCCCGGCCTGCCAGTAACGTCCGATCGCGTGGCCGTTGATATAAAGGAATCCGTTGCCGGTCGCCACCAGATGCAACCGCCACGGCACCCACACGCCGCCCCGAGGTAACGGCGACGAAAACTTCATCCGATACCAAGTCAGCAACGGGTCTTTTGGCGGTATCGACGCCAGTTCGCCAATGTTCATCGGATTCCAACCCCGCTCGTTCATTTCTGGCGCCCACCATTTCTGCTCATCGCCAGCGGGACGTCCGAAAGATTCCAGGGCGACCGCCGCGCCGCCGGAGGTCACGGCGAGTTCCGGCAACCCGATGCCGCCGCCGCCGCCATCGTTTTGAACGACCACGGCAATGACATTGTGCCCGGGATGCAAATGTTTCGTGATGTCAAATGCCCAGGCGCGCGACCAGTCCGTTGCCTGCCCGATGTTTTCCCCGTTTACAAAAATCCAACCGCGGTCATCGATCCGCGCAAATTTAAGGACCGCGTTCGCGCCGTTGGCATCAGCGGCGCTCAAATCTATCCCCGTGCGGAACACGCCAACCTGGTTCGGCGTCAACTGGGTCGCGTCTTCGCTGTTCACCACGACGGATTTCCAACCGGCATCGTCAAAACCCGGCTTCACTTCAGGCCCCGCACTGGTGCCATCGACCAGTTGCATCCGCCAGCCGGCAACCGGCTGGCCGGCGCCAAATTTGCCGCCCGTCAACCGTGCTGCCAGGATGCCGCAGGGCTCACCCATGCCGGGTGCGCCGTTGCCGTGGCCGCGATTTTCGTAAAGCAATACGACGTGACACTTGCCGGCCGGCAGCGGAAAGACGGAACCGCCCGCCGTGCCGCCCATCCGCATCACCGGTTCGCCATTGACTTCCGCGAGGACCGCGTCGCCGTCAGGAAATTCGACCAGCAGGTTTGTCGCCACGGTTGTGGAAATTGTTGTCCGGTAGAAAAGGAAACGGCTGTCATAGATGCCGGCGGCGGCGAGATTTTCGCCTGCTCTCACCTTTTGCCAATGTCGCGGACCGGGATCATCGCGGCTGACGGCGGAGGTGATGCTCACTGGCGGCGGCAACTCAGACGGGCGTTCGATGGCGGGCGCAGGTTTGGGCAGCCATTCGCCTTGGACGGCGTCATTCACACCAGGCGGCAGGTAAAGGATTTTTGAACCGAATGGTTCAAGGTCGTAGTCAAAGACAATTGCCTGCGTACTCCGGCCTGCCTCGGTTACGGAGGCCGTGCCTTTGCGCGGTTCGTCGTGTTGCGAGGTGCGGATGAACAGATAACGTCCGCCATCCACCGTGCGGCGCATCGCCACCATGACATCCGTTTGCGGCACGTTTGCGTCACATTTGACCGCTTCGGAACGCGCCAGCCTGGCCCCATGCTCTTGCAACATCCGGCCGAGCGCCCACACCCGCTGGTAACGGTCACCGATGCCGCCCCATTCGCGGATCGGCGCGTTGTAGTCGTAGGTCGTGGTCAAATCACGCGCCGCCCGGTCATCTGGATTCGTTCCGCCAAACAGCATGTAATAATTTAGAATTGTGTCCCCGTTTTGGATCGCAAAGAGCGTGAGGTTGTTGATTTGCGACGCGGTGACGCCGTCCTGATCTTCGCTCAATTTTTCGCCGACCTTGGAAAACCAGCCGCCTTGCAGCTCGGTTGTCGCCAGCGGCGCATCGGGCTGCTCGCGCCGCAATTTTTCAATGTCCTTGCGGATGCCATCCACATCCCAGCGCGGATAAAAATTGCAGCAGTCAAAAATCTGCCGCATCAACGGATCGGTCTGGCCGCGCACCTGCGCCGTCCAGCATGTGATCAAAGGAACATCGATGCCATCCGCCTGCGCCGTCTGGCCCAGGACGCGGATTTGATTCAGTTTCACCTCGTCGGAAAAATGCGCGAAGTCGTATTCATTTTCCAGTTGCACCAGGATAACGCCTGGCTGACCGGGCGCTTTGCGCGTGATCTGATGTTTTGCAATCACCGGGCAGACGGCGTCATACCAGTGCTTGCACCATGCGAGATATGCCGGATCATCACTGCGCAGCCAGTGATTCCCATCCGTCCCATCGGCAGGTTGTTTCTTCAAAAGCCACTGCGGAAAACCGCCCGTATCCCATTCCGCGCAGATGTACGGGCCGGGCCGGACGATGACGTAGAGGCCATAGTTTTCGGCCATTTTTAGAAAATCATCCGCCTCAGTGAGGTCAACTTTGGAGAAATCATCAATGTTGGCAGGCATCTGGCGTTCACACCAATTCCAGGGAACATACGTTTCGACACAATTGAAACCCGCGTCCTTGATCTTTTGAAACCGGTCGGGCCAAAGCGCCTTGGGACAGCGAAAATAATGAAATGCGCCGCTGTAGATGAACACATCCCGGCCGTCAATTGTCAGGCACTGGCGGTCATAATGGATCCGGTCCGGATGCGGAAACGGGCGCGGCGTTTCGACCGCCCGGCCAGCGGCCGTGGCAACAAGCAGTATAACCAGGTTCAATACGGCCGGCGTATTCAACCCCGCCGGGATCCCGGCAATTTTACCAAGTTGGAATTTGAGTCTCATGAAAATCATTGGAGCCGTAGCCGGTAAAAGGCTTTAGTACTGCCCGCGCTGTTCTGCGCGGTGAAAAAAAAATTACCCGCGGCATCAAACGTGTTCGTGGCGATGGCCGGCCATTGCGCGGCGGGTAACGCCAGGTTCGTTGAGGTCAGCACGAGATAATTCCAGCCCGGTATGCCGTTGCCTCCGAAGAAAGCGGCATTGCTCCCCCTCGTGACCGTGGCCGCGGTGAACAGAGGCGAAGACGGCGGGCTGGCGAGTGCAAGCTTGAATAATTTTGACTGCTTGGCGCCCAGACTCACGCTCATCGAATTGGATACCGTGCTCGTCGTGCCGTCCCACAGGTTCGTTGCGACAAAAATCCCGCCGGGCAGGCCGGCATTTGTAAAATTTACCACCGGGTTGGCGGAACTGGAGGTGTAATTAAAGACGGCGATGCTCCAGTTCTTGCCGTCCTGCCGTGCCAAAATATTCGCTGCGCCCGTGCCACCCGCGCCATCCACCGGCCGGAACGTCCGCCCGACCCGGGCCACGGCGTTGATGGCGGCATTCGTCAGGCAGGTTTGCGCAAGGCTGACGCTGGCGGTGTTCGTCAGGATGCTGCCATTGAGCATCAGGCCGGTGACGGCACCGTTAATGAGCCGGCTTTGCACCTCGTTGTTGTTCGGGCCATTGTCAAAGACGAGCATGTCGGGGTCGTTGAACTCATACAGCCGGCCGCTGATCCACCACCCAAGCGACACGGCGTTCATCGTGTAAGCGGTGTTGCCGATCTTGGAAGCCTCCGCGTCGCAGGCGATGCGGCGACTGTGGGCATATTGATACGGAAAGATGGGCGCTATGGATTCGCTGACAAACATCGCACTTGGCAGATCACTGAGGAGATATTGCATCCCTTCGTTGTAAGCCTTGATGCCCGTGGTCGCGCCCGCATCCCAATGCACGCCTTCGAGGGAACCGTGGGAGAGAAAATCCAGCTTCACATAGTCAAAGCCCCACGTCGTAAACCAGTATGTGTAATAGTCAATGTACCCCTGCGTGCCGGGGTGCGTCGGGTCGAGCGCAAGCGCGCCGTCATTGGAAATTGGGTTGCCACTGCCATCGCGCAGTAAAATGTCGCTGAACCGGTATTGCGAATAATCCGGGGGATAACCGACGGGCACCCAGTAATTCGTCGCGTCAGCGGCACTGCCCCAGAACGCAAAAGGCGTGAAATAAATCCCCGCCTTCTGGCCGTTGGCGTGGCAGTGCGCGACGAAATTCTGCAACTGCGTGCCGTCCGAATCGGTCCAGAGATTGTTCCAGTAGGAATCCAGGTTGACATAAACCGTCCCGCCGTTGGTGAACCCAAACGCCTGCAAATTCGTGTGGATTGAATCGGCAACGGCAATGGCAGCGGCGTAGCTGATGTGGTTTCGGTAGTTGGATACGCCCCAGCTGTTCCAGCCAAACGGCACGCCGCCCGTCCACGGAAGCATTGGCGCGAAAAGCCGGTTTTCATCCGCGAAATTTTCCATGGTGATCCGCCAGTCATTGCCAAAGCCCACAAAAACGGTCGGTGATGAAATGACGTTGCCATAAACCGATCCGTGCGGCATCACGTCCCAGGTCCAGTGGCTGGTCACCCCGCCGTAGACATAGAGGTAATCCAGCTTGTTGTTGGAACCGGACCAGTGCACGCCCGTCTTCCAGGTGTCATGCGTGACGGAGCCGACCACGAGGCCGTTGCGGGAGGTGTTGTCATAAAACGCCCCGACCTCGTTGCCGGTGTCAGAACCGTTGATGTCTTCGGAGTTGTAGGCAACGGAATGGTCGTTGTCGAACGGCACGAACAGCGCGCGATTGTCATTCGTTATGCCGAGGTCCATCCCGCCGGTTGTCTGCATGACCACCGGCCCCATCCAATTGGCGCTGAGGTTGACACCGCTCGCGTCCACGCGGGTAAGGAAGCTGTCCGGCCGGTCGAGGATGAAATACTGGATCATGTCCGGCAATCCCGTCGCGTGTTGCGTCACGGAGACTTGGTTGCTGGTGATGACCGACCAAGAACGGTTGCCGTAGTTGCTGCCGTTGTAAAAGCCGTTGGTGAATGTGATGCCGGCATAGAAGGCGGAAATTTTTTTGGCGCCGCGCCAGAAAAAATCCGCCGTGCCGGTGTTCAAGTTGTAATTGACCGTCACGCTGGCATTGGACATGACGAGCACATTGCCAATTTGTTGAAACAAGACCGCCTCAGCCTGATGCGGCAAAAGAACCACCACCATCAACGCCGCGACGCACGCCAGGCGCAACCTGCTTTTATAAATACAATTTGGCATTAAATGAAAATGGCCTCGAAAGCCGGTGGCAGGTAAGGCCATTTCAGGGCAGCCCCGGCCGTTTCACCGGCCAGTTCGCGGTGATACCGTTCCAGGTCAGCGTCCATAAATTGTCAATTTTAACCAGCTCCACGTGGCCGTCGGCAAAACTCACGTTGACCGCGCCTGGAAACGGCTGGTTAACCGCAGCCCCACGTGCAGCAGCGAGGCCGCTTTTTGACCCATGCCTCGCGATGGCGGCGCGCATCATGGTTCCACGGCCGTTGACCCAGCCTTGACCATGAAACAAATCATATGGACTTGAAATGCTTGCGGGATTGTCGGTCGGCAACGGCCATAAATCCGGCTGGGTGCAATCGATGAACATCGGTGTTTGCGTCGGCTGCCTGGCGCTTTCGGCCTTTTTAAAATAGGAGCCAGCCGGGTTGTCAGGCACGTATTGGGCCGCCGAATTCGCCCCCGATGAACTGTAAAACCAGCCATTGATGCCATAGCTGCCCACGGCATTGGTTGCCTGCCAGATGTAGGCGTTCGCAGCCGTCCCGTCATAGCTGGTGGTCTGCGCCTCGTTTGCCACCGGACAAAACCGGGCTCCGGCGACATTGGCGTATAAATCTGACAAGGTTTGGATCCACAGGTTGGTTGACGCAGTATAGCCAATCGGCCCATTGTCATTCTGGTACATGATGCCGGCCAGGGTAAGCTGCTTGAGATTGCTCGCGCAGCTGATTTGCTTTGCCCGCACCTTGGCCGCCGAAAGCGCCGGCAGCAACATCGCCGCCAGAATGGCGATGATGGCAATCACGACCAGCAATTCGATCAAAGTAAAGCCGTGGGAGTTGGATTTTTGATTTTTCATGGATACACCATCCGGAAGAAAACCGCGCTGTCGGCGGCGTTGTTGGTAATATTGACGCTGTTAACGGACGTTGCTCCGGCCACGTCATACCAATTGGTTCCCAAGCCGGTGTTCAGGGAATTGGTCTGCGCCTGCAGCCGCCAGCCGGTGTGATCCGCCGGCCACGATAGCGTCAACACATCGCCGCTGACGCTGAAAGCGATGTTCGTGGGATTTTGATTTACCGACGGCACGACCGACAAGGTGCCGTTCGCCGGATTCCAGTTCCAGGCAAGCCCGGTGTCGAGCGCGGGCAGGTTTGTCGCCGCAAAATTTCCGGCGTAACTGGGCGCACTGAACAAGGTAAAGCTGCTGCCGAGTGCCGGCGTGCCGGCAAGAGTTGTCACAGTCAATGTGCCGCCAAAGTTGATGCTCGCGGACGGACTGGCGGCCAACAGCACATCGTTAGACAGCAAAGTGCTGTCGAGCTTCATCAGCGCGAGCCCGGCGAGGGTGAGGCTGCCGTTGGTCACCGTTGTCTCGCCGATATTTCCCAAATCGCCCGGCAGGATCGTCGCGCCGGCACCGACGGCGAGGTTGCCGTCCACCGTGCCATTGCCGTTGAGCGTCTGGCCGGCGGCAAGGGTCAATGTGCCGTCCGTCCGTGTGATGGCCGTGAGCGTTGCCGTGGCCGCGAGGATGAGGTTCGAGCTTTGTGCAATCGAGCCGCCGCCGCGCAATGTCAGCGTCCGGCCAGCGCGGATGTCAGTAACGCCCTGATAGGTGTTCGTGGCGGTAAAGGTCATCGCGTTGTTGAAATTATCCCAGTAGAAACCGCCCGGCCCGCTGATGACATTGCTGACCGTACAGGCACTGTCGCCAATTTGGAGATGGGCGAGTCCGTTCAAAGTCACCGGCCCCATCAACACCGTGCCAGTCGTCCCGCTGCCATTGAACATGTTCCATGTCGAGCCATCGTCAAGCGTGAGCGGGCAATTGTAGTATACGTTGGGATTTTCCGGGCGGAACGAAATCGTTGCGCCCGTTTGAACGTGAATTTCCTTGTTGTAGCCACTGTTGGCCCCGCCGGAGCCATCGCCCCAAAACTGGAGTTCCGCGCCGGTATGAACCGTGATCGTATTGGTCGGGTTACCCAGCCCGGCGCCACAACCTTTCAAGCCGAAATACGCCATCATTATATCAATATTTCCGAGGTTCGTGTCGACCGTCAGGTGCTGCCACTCGACATAGTTGGAATTGGAAATGACCAGGTTGTAGTTGTTTCCGCCTGTGCTCAGCATCGCGCCGGAGGGGCCGCCCAAATCCTGCCTCGTGTTGCCACCGAACTTGAGATTGCCCGTCAGTGTCAGGCTGGGCGTCAAGCCGCCGTTGCCGTCATAAATGGGGTTGCCCGTGAAATTGACAATCGCACCGTCACCGGTGGCACCCGTGCCCGAGGCGACGATTGGCTTCACTTCATCGGTGCCCTTGTCGAGTGTTGCTCCATTGGCAATCGTGATCGTGCCGCTGCCAAGGACACCCAGGCCCGATGCCAGCGCGGACTGCAGCGTGCCGGCGTTCACATTGACGTTGCCGGCGAAACTGTTCGCACCGGTCAGCGTGAGAACAGTATTCGTGTTCTTATTCAAGGTGCCGGTGCCAGAGATATTATTACCCACGGTGTTATCGGCTGTTTGGTCGAAATTTAGGCTGCCGTTGGCCGTTATGGTGCCGGAGGGAAGGACACCTGTGGCGTCATTGTTGCCTAGCTGCAAAGCCGCGCCATTGCTGATGAAGGTGTTGCCGGTAAACGTTGCGTCGGAAACCTGGTCGAGCACCACTAAGCCGCCGGCTTGCACGGTGAGATTGCCCGCAATCGCGCCGTTGTTTGCGACCGTCGCGCTGCCATTCGTCACCGTCAGCCCGCCGGAAATGTTCATGCTCCGATTGGAAAACGTCACCGAGCCGCCTTGCACAAGCACGCCACCGCTGAACGTATCGCCGCCCGTGTCGTTTAAGACCAGCGCACCGAAGCCCTTTTTGATTAGCGTCGTGCCCCCGGCAATGTTCCCACCACCACTGAACGTGTAGGTGCCGGTGTTGTTCGAGACGAGCAATGAAAGCGGTTGCACCGTGGCTGTAATATTTACGTCCGGCGACTTCGAACCGGAATCATTGAACGTGATCGCCGTGCTGTTGGAATAGGTCGAAGGGCTCGCGCCATTCAGCCAGTTTGCGGTGGCGGTGATGTCCCACAGATTTTGCGAACCGTCACCCTCCCACGTCAGTTTCGTCACGAACGCGGAACTGACGAGGAGATCGATTTCGCCGGCAATAGAATCGTCGAGGCTTACGCCCTGCGAACCGGCGTAGCTCAAAACAAGGTTGGCCGCCGCCGTGCCGCTCTCCGCACCTGCGTAGGTGATCAGCTTGTACCGGCCCTGTTGCAAGCTTCCCGAGCTGATCTGAATTGTGCCGCCGCTCAAGTTGAGGTTGCCGTTGACGACGATGCGGTCATTCGCGCCGTTGGTGGTCGCGGACAATTCCAAGTAACAAACCGAGCCGGTGGCCAGCGTCAGGTCGTTTGACAACATCAGCGTGCCCGGACCAAAACCCGGGCTGATGATCGAGCCGCTGGCCGCGGAAATGGAACCGTTCACCGCGCCGTTGCCGCCGAGCGTCTGCCCGCCGGACAAATTGAACGTCCCCAACGGCGAAACATCGAGCACACCCGGGCTGGCAACGAAAACCTGTGAACTCACCAACGAATTGCCGATGCTCAATACCCCGTTGCTCACGACCGTCGGGCCGGTGAACGTATTCACGCCGTTCAAGACGAGCGTGCCGGTGCCGACCTTGGTGACACCGACGGTACCGCTGCCATTCTGGATGCCGCCGGAAAAGGTTGATGACGTATTGTTGCTGCCTGCGACGAGCACCGCACCGGCCGCTGAACTTTTCACGATCGCATTGGCAGTGTTGCCGGACGGACTGGCAAGGCCGTTGATGGTCTGCGTCGTGCCATTGAGATCGAGCAACGCGATGCCGCTGCTGCCGCCGATGAGATTTATGTTGCCTCCATTGTTCAGGATGTTGTTCTTGCCGCTGGAGATGATGATGCCGGCGCCTCCGTTGGCATTGGCGCTGGCATCAATAATCGTGTTGCCGGTGTAAGTGCAATTGCCGCCAAACGTGGCGTTGCCAGCGGTCAAATTTGCCGGGCCGCCAATGGTCAAGCTGCCCGTGCCGGCAAAGCCGCCACTAAACGTACAGGTATTCGGCAGCCCTCCGGCATTCGGGTCTATCTGCGCATCGCTTATCAGCGTAATCAGGCCGCTGAACGTGCCGTTGTAGGAGCCTTTGATTGCGCCCTGATAGATGGAAGAGTTAAAAGTGCTGAGATAGCCGGTGCCGGCAATGAAAAAGTTGTTTGCAAATGTTGCGCCATTCGCACCACCCGCATCAAACCGCCCGCCGGGATAAACATAAACCGGACCGGTTCCAAGCCGTACCGAGGAGCCATTCAGATAACAATCACCATAATTGATGCAAGTTCCTCCGGAATAAGTGTTGTTGTTGTTCCAGTTCAAGCTCCCCAGTTCATTAACCTTGACCGCGCCGCCGCCGTTGTCGGCCACGGTGGTACCAATGATGAGCTTGGCACTGTCGGAATTCAGGTTGATGAAGGTCATTTCCCCGCCGCCGCCGGTGGCACCACAGGTCAATGTGCCGCCGCTCACGGTCAGCGTGCCACTGGACGCGGTGTTGCGGAAGATGCCGCCGCCGGCACTGACGGTCAACGTGCCGGTGATGTTCAAGTTGCGGCTGCTGCTGCTGAAGGCGGCACGGAGCGAATTGATGGAGACATTGTTCGCAGTGAGCGTGCCACTGCCGGAAGAGGTGTAATTGACCGTGGCGCCGTTGGCGATCGCTCCTGAATTGACGCTGGTGTAACCCGGGGCGACGACATTCTGGCTGCCATCGAGTGCGGCGTAATCCGTGCCGCCCAGGACCGCCCAGCCGCCGAGGATGCTGTTGACATTGGCCAGGCCGGAGCCGGTGAAATTGAGGTTGCCGCCGCTTTTGACGAATTGCACCGTCGCTCCTGTGTTGCGCGCAAAAGCCCCGCTAAAATCAAGCGCCCCCGCACCACTGGCCGTGGTGACGATGTGATTCCCGGCGCCAATGGTGACCGGAAGGTTCACTGTCTGTGCGTTCGCCGAAAGATTGCTGACGCTGCCGCCAAAAAGAACGCCATTGGCGTCCTGAAGCCGGTTGGTCAGCACAATCCCGTTGCCGCTGTCCGTGAACGACGCAGTGCCGGCATTGAAGGCGATGTTTCCGAAAATGGTTCCGGCAGCCAGATTGTTCGTGGTGAGCGGCTGCGTGCCGCTGCCGTTGTCAAATGTCAGGAAATCGCCAGCCGCCGGCGCCATATCCCAGTTCGCGGCATTGCTCCAGTTTCCGTCCGGCGCGGCACCGCCGCTCCAGGTGTCAGTGGCGGCCAGCACGGGTAGGACCGAGGCCAAACTAAGGCTTATTGCCAATAAAAAGACAATCCGGGTTTTCATGATGGTTGGTTGTGTCGAAGTGGCCATGGGTTGTGGGTGATTCGATGATGATGCTCGCCGAGCTTTCCCCTTTTGTCTTGTCGTCCGAAGTATAGACAAGGCGGGACCGAAGAATTCCGGCAGTTTCGCGGCCGTTACGTGGAGCGCCTGAAGTTTACCGGCGAAAAGCGTGGTGCCTCAACGCTCTTTAGGGTTTTCCTGGCCGAGGTATTTGATGACCGCTTCGGTCCGGGACTGCACGTGCAGCTTTTCGTAGATGCGCCGGACGTAAGTTTTGATGGTGCCAAGCCCGAGATCAAGCTGGTCGGAAATTTCCTTGTAAAGATAACCTTTGGCCAGCATGTCGAGCACTTCCTGTTCGCGGCTGGAGAGGTTTTCCACGTTGCCGCCCACCGGCGGTTGCGCCTGAAACGACAGGACCACTTTACGCGCAATCGCGCTGCTCATCGGCGCGCCGCCGTCCACCACATCACGGATGGCTTCCAGGAGTTTCGCGGGCGAGGTGCGCTTCAAGATGTAACCGCTGGCGCCGGCCTTGAGCGCGGCGTAGATGTTTTCGGTGTTTTCATAGACCGTCAGCATGATCACGCGGACCGGCGGCACGACGGCGTGCAAACGCCGGACGCATTCCACGCCGCTCATGCCAGGCAGATTGATGTCCATGAGCACGACGTCGGGGGATGCGTTGGGAATCCCGCGCAAGGCCTCCTCGGCGGTCCGATAGGCCTGAGCGCAACTAAAGCCCGGGGCGTCATTGAGCATCCGCACCAGGCTCTCACGAAAGCCGGCGTTGTCCTCGACGATGGCCAGACGCACGCTCACAACTTTGCTTCTCCCGCCAACGGCAGATTGAATTTAATCCGGGTCCCCTGTTCCGGCGCGCTTTCCACAAAAAAACCGCCGCCAATTTCTTCAAAGCGTTTGCGCATGTTGTTCAATCCGCTGGCACCGGGAACTTCCCCCGCCTTTGCAGACACATCAAACCCGCGGCCATTGTCTTCGATCACAAAACTTGCCGCGCCGGATTCCAGCCGCAGACGGATCCATACTTCGCTGGCGCGGGCATGGCTCACGATGTTGGTCAGGGTTTCTTTGATGGCCATATAAGCCTGGTGGCGGATTTGCGTGGTCAGCACATGGTGTGGAATTTGCGTGGGCGCGTCGATGCGAAAGCGGATGCCGGCCAGCGAGAAATAATCCGACGCAAAACTGAAGAGATAACTCGCCAAACTTTCCAGCGTGTCATTGTGCGGATCCACGGCCCAGACAATCTCGTCCAGCACGCGGGTCGCCTCCAATGCCTTGGAGGAGATTTTTGCGTTGTTGTCCTGGATGGCCGGCGGCGATTCGTTTTGCGAAAGCGTCATTTCGCTTAACAGCCGGATTTGCGAAAGCGTGCTGCCGAGCTCATCATGGATGTCGCGGGCGATGCGCGTCCTCTCCTGTTCCACCAGGTGCTGCAGGCGTGTCCGCACCAGCTCGTTTTCAGTCCGCTTGCGTTCGGCGATTTCAGCTTCGAGCGATTTATTGGCCGCCGACAATTGCGCGGTGCGCCGGTCCACTTGCTGACGCAACATGCCGATCCAGATCAATCCGAGCAAAATCACCACGCCCATTCCGCTCACCACCATCATGGCGTGTTCGCTCGTCCACCATGACGGCAATGCCAACACCCGCACATCCGCCGGCGAGTTGAGCAGCAGCTCGAACGGCCCGGTTTCCGCGCGGCCGTTGGCGTGGCCGTTGTTGAATACATAGACGCCGGTCACGCGCACACGGCTGCCGGCGATCAAAGCCGGGATGGTTCCGGATGATTTTTCGAGCCGGGCGAAAAAAGTCCGCGCCCCGGACTGTAATTCCAAAACTTGATCAGCACCATACATGCCTGACCGGATCAATAGCGCCTCCAACTGCACCCGCGTCGAGTCATGCTGGAGGTCCAGCAAATTGGCGGGAGCGAGATCGGCTGCCGCCGGCAAAGGTTGGTGGCCGGTCACGCGAATAATGGCTTCGCGCAAAGTGATCAGCGGCGTTTCGGTGGCATCATCGATTTCGGGAAAGCCAACCGCCTCCACCATGTCGCCGGCGGCTGGCTGGCCGTCCTGTTCCAGCCGCAGCCGCAGGCCGTTCGTTCCGTCCGTCAAGTAACAGACCCCGTCGCGCCGGCCGATGATCTGGCCCACGACCTTTTCGCGGCGGAAAGCCGTTTGTCCCGGGTCATAATACAATAGCGCCTTGATCTGCTTGCCCGGCATCGCAAACGGATTTTCCGGCGGCGGCATTTCCAGCGAAACAAATTCTTCAGAGGGAAGATTAAGATGCAGGCCCTGCACATGCCGCGACTTGTCCCAATCCGCCACCACAACACCACGCACGCGGACGATGGCATTCAACAACCGGTCCAAATTCCTGCCGCTGGCCACAAAACACGCAATGCGGCCTCCTTGAGTTCCAATCTCCAGATGCTCGTTATTTGTGGCCGACAACACAATGCCTTCGATTTCCACCCATTGGGCATCCAGGCTGCCGCTGGCCAGTTCGGTCCACGCCGGACGGACTGGTTCCGGAAACTGGCCCCGGCCCAAAACTTTAAGTTTATGACAGTAAATCCCCGGAGAAAAATCTCCCGCCGAAGTATCACCTTCGATCTCGCAGAAATCACCCGGTTGCACCGCGACAGCGCCATCCGCCGAGACCAGGTTCCAGGCGTAAATGCCGCCCGTGCCATCCTGAAGGTTGCCGTCCGCAGGGTCTGGTGGCGGAATCAAAAAGGTGACCACGGCCCGAACCTTGACCGGATAACGCCGGCCCGCTTCCTCGGGTTTTAACCAGCGCACTTGTTCGGTGGTGGTCAGCACGGGCAAGGTCGATTTTTCCCGCAGGTTGGTTGTTTTGAAAACTCCGGTCACGACGGGTTCATTCGAACTGTCCCGACCCGCAATCCCCAAAATTTCAAGTTCCAGGCCCACCGTCTTTGGCCGCCCCTGGCTTGATTTAAATTTGAGGCTTCCCGTCTGGTCCGTCAGCTCAAGCGTACCATCCGCATTCGTTCCGCCAAACCGTCCGCCTAAATGCAGGATTTGTCCGGAAACATTTGTCGATGCCGGCCCCGGCAGTTCGGCGACCGTCCGCAACGGCCAGCGCTGCCAGGTTTCCTGCGGCACTTGCAAGATGATGATGTTCTTCTGGCTTGGCGATGATAGGGAACTCACAACTTCACCGTTGATGCCGCTATGCACACCGATGCAAAGTCCCTCCACCCGGACCCGGCTCTTCAATAACAACGCCGCCAGCGCGGCGTCAGCTTCAGCGACCGACACCTCCATATGGCCCGCTCCTGAGCTTAATTCCAAGTTGATCCCATCGCCGCGCCTGCCGGCAAACGTCACAACGCCTTCCACCACGGACCATCGGCCCTCGTCGTCTGGCTGCACGGGTTGACCAATAAAAAGCTGGCGCGGGGTGGCATTCTCCATTGGCTTGTCCGCGGCGGCAACGGAACCTGAAACAGCCATATAAAAGGCGAGCAAGAAACTGTCAATGTGGATGCCTTTCATGTCGGTCAATTTAGAGCAAATTGATTCCTCAATACTTGGCCGCAAGTTTTATGTCAACGTTTGCCTTCAAACAGCTTGAGAAATATTCCGCATTGTCAGGCCACCACCACAACGTCGCAACCGCGCCAGATTCGGCGTCTATGCGCATAAAATGCCAGCGATTTTCCCAATGAAACCAACTCTCAGAATGGCTAACCGAGCCCTGAATTGCTTGCGCGGGATACAAAACTGGGATACAAGATGGCAAGGTCAATTACTCGGGCCATAAGCTGTTGATCATCAAGCGCGCGTGGTGGAATGGCAGACACGCCAGACTTAGGATCTGGTGCCGTAAGGCGTGGAGGTTCAAGTCCTCTCGTGCGCACCATAAATGCCAATAAAACTGAGGATTTTGAAAGTTACCGCACAGTTACCGCACAAAATGACAGGCAAAAGGGAAAGCCAAAAGTGAGGTTTCCCAAGGGTATCCGCTTTCGCAAGGTTGAGGCGACGATTTACGGCAAGAAGCCGAAATATCCCTTTTACCGGCTCGCTTACTATGTGGCGGGCAAGCGCATCACGCGCAGCTTCAAAACCTACACAGAAGCCAAAACCGAGGCCGAGCGGAAAGTCCGCGAGATTGCGGGCGGCTCACTCGCCGCCGCGCTCACTGGCGCACAGTCACGCGATGCCCTCGCCGCGTTCCAGCGGCTTGAAAATTTCCGCCAGTCCACAGGCCGCCGTTATTCAATTCTTGCCGCCGTGTCGGAATTCGTCGAGACGCTGGAAAAATTGAAGGGGCGTAGCATGGGCGAGGCAGTTGACGGTTATTTGCAAACCGTTGCCACTGTCAGCCGCAAGGACGTTGCCGAGGCCGTCGAGGGATTCATTGAAGGGCGCAAGCACAAGACCGAGGAGAAAGACGGCAAACGCTCTCAACTGTCCGCTAGCTATGAAACACACGTCGCGGGCTGGCTGCGGGGATTTGCCAAAACATTCACGGCAACTGCGGTTTGTGACCTCACGAAAACCCACCTTGATCTCTACTTCAAACCGCTAACGGACGTTTCAGCCAAGAATCGGAATGACCGGCGAGCGGCGGTCAAAATGTTTCTCGCTTGGGCAGTCCGCCAAGATTATTTGACCGTTAACCATCGCCTATTTGAAGCCAGCGGCATGACACGCGAAACAGTCGAGTCTGGCGACACGGATTTTTTCCGCCCCGCCGAACTGAAAAAACTTTTGGACAACGCCCCTGCCGATTTGCGCCCCGTGCTGGCAATCGCCGGGTTTGCTGGTTTGCGTGGTGAAGAAATCATGCGTTTGGATTGGGCGGACGTGTGGCGTGTCGAGGGACACATTGAAATCACCGCACGGCAGGCCAAGACACGTCAGCGCCGTCTTGTGGTTATCTGCCCTGCCCTCGCCGGGCGGCTTGAATCGTACCGCAAAGCAACCGGCAAGGTTTATCCGGCGGGCGTGAATGTGTACCAACCCCAATTTATGGAGCTGCGCGACAGCCTCAAAATTCCATCACGGAAAAACGGTCTGCGCCATGCTTTTTGCACTTACCATTTTGCGCTTCATTCCAACGAGAATTTGACTGCCGCGCAAGCAGGTAACTCACCCGCAATGATTCACGCGCATTACAAGGGATTGGCAACACAATTGGACGCTGAAAAATGGTTTGAAATATCACCGGCAAAAAAGAATTAAAATCAGTATGGAAAATGTCTCGAATAAAATGCAAACCACCTCAATTAAAATTGGGGATGAAATAATCCCACCCGAAATAATCCCACCCGAAACAATTCCACCCGAAACAATTCCGCCGGGATTTGAATTTTTCGGGCAATTTGAAGGAAAATCAGCAGTTGAAATAATATCCCTGATTTTCCCCAAATTTGCGGAGGCAATTAAATCAGACGAATCTGAAAATGTGATTGGCGCATTTGCTGGATTATTTTGGGGGGCAGGCTTGGATTTAGGCGCATCACTTCCCGAATTTGCTAAAAAAGCATCGGAAAAATACTGGCAATCATCCGGGTTGGATTTTTTAATCAATTTGGAAAAGCTCCAGTCCGCAGACCTTGGCAATTTTGTGGAGTTTATGAATTTAATGCCAATAAGCGGCAACGATTTATCACCGGAGACGACACCGGCAATAAAAAATGTCGTGCAATCCATCAAAATGGAGTCAGCAAATTTATCCGCCGATGAATTAAAAAAATATGCCGATGCGCGAGTCGCTACACCAAATAAAATTGAAAAATTGAAAAATCCGTCAGAACGACTACTGGTTTTTTTAATTATCGCCTGCGCTTGGCGGCAAATTGCCGCGCTCGGTAGCCAAGCAAAAACTCACCAATGGCTTTTAGATCATAAAATCATATCGCCAAATACTGACCGGGGCGAAACTTCACGGTTTTTCAGGGAAATTGGATTGCCAACAGGTAAATCAGGAAGGCCGAAAAAGAATACGGACACTGTCAAAATAGGTTAATCCGGATTATTTTATAATCTGACTGCCCATTATTGCACGCTCATGCCTGCCCTAAAGTGCAGGCATGATTGCTAACGCATCACAACAAGCATCGCCGGGCGAGGCGAGCTTCATTAACGAAAAAGAACTGTTGAAACGTCTCCCCGTTTCACGTCGCACGCTGTTTGCATGGCGTGAGTCTGGCAAAATCCCTTGCGTACGCCTCCCCGGAGGCCGTCGCGTCCTGTTTCACTGGCCGTCTGTGGAGGCGGCTTTGCTGCGCAAACAGGTTGGAGGTGTGGCGTGAGTGAACCGCAAACCGAGCCGGGCAAAAAGCAATGGCCGAAACCTTTAGGCGAAGATGCCTATATCGGCTTTGCCGGTGAATTTGTCTTGGCCGTTCAACACCACACGGAAGCAGACCCCGCCGCACTGCTTTTTCAAATGATGGTTTGCTTTGGCAACTGCGTCGGCACATCGGCATTTTATCGGCACGAATGGACGCGTCATCATGCCCGCGAATTTACTTTGATCGTCGGCAAGAGCGCGAAGGCACGAAAAGGCACGAGCTGGAACATCATCAAAGAAATTTTCCGGCTGGCGGACGAAGGCTGGTCAAAAAAGCGAATTGTCGGCGGACTCGGCAGCGGTGAGGGCGTTGTGAATTGTGTGCGCGACCCGCAAACCGAGCGTGACGAGCATGGCCGGGAAACAACAGTTGCAGGCGCAGTCGACAAACGGCTAATGGTGGTTGAATCTGAATTCGCCAGTGTGCTTTCCGTGTCCGGACGGGATGGCAGCACGCTTTCGGAGGTGCTGCGCAACGCTTGGGACTCCGGCAACATTCAGACCGTCACAAAAAACAACTCACTCCGGGCGACTGACGCGCACATTTCCATCATCGGCCATATCACAGAAACCGAGCTTGGAAAAAAGATGGATAACAACGCCATTTTTAACGGCTTCGGAAACCGCTTTTTGGTGGTTTGCGCCAAACGAGCGCGGCTTTTGCCTGACGGCGGTAATTTGACCGATGAAAGTTTTTCCATGTTGGCAGACCGGCTGGCCAAGGCCATTGACGCCGCGCGCATAATTGGACGCCTGACGCGCAGCGAGGAGGCGCGCAAACTATGGCACGAAGTTTATCCAAAACTCTCTGGCGACCGTCCCGGCAGCTTTGGCGCAATCACCAGCCGGGCAGAGGCACACGTTTTGCGCCTATCAATCATCTACGCGCTATTTGACGGCAGTTCCCAGATCGACCTTTGCCACCTGAAGGCCGCGCTGGAGTGCTGGCGGTACTCCCAGGACTCGGCGCAGTACATCTGGGGAGACTTCGCGCAAGGCGGACTCGCCGAAAAAATCCGCATCGCGCTTACGGGCGCGGGCGATGCCGGTTTGACGCGCTCGCAGCTTAATAACGCGCTCGGCGGGCGCATCGCCGCTGATGAAATTAGCGCGGAGGTGGACAAAATGATTTCCAGCGGTGAAGTCATGTCAGTGATGAAGACCACCACTGGCCGGACGGCGACAATTTTTCGCCTCTGCCGATGAAACTTTCGGAAAAAGCGGAAGAAGTTTCCGCAACATTCAAAAACCATTGCAAACAAACCATATATTCACGTTTTACCAGTTGTGGAACAAGTGCGGGAAAAGTCGGAAAATGCCGGAAAATGCCGGTCCCTTTTTCCTCCTTTTTTCGACTTTTTCCGAAAGCCATTGCGGGAAATGTTTGGGCAAATTCGCGTGTTTTCACTGGGCTTTCGTGAGGGTGCCGTACTTATTCCGCTTTTTCCGACAAATTTAAGGGTTCACCGGCTCGCGTATCCCGTCGCATCGGGAAAAAATGCCGGTGACGATGCCGCCTGACAAAAAAGGTGTGCGACCCGAAACACCGGCGGCTTGCGAGCCGCCGGTCATTTTTTGCCATTTGATTCCCAATTTTTCCAAGCTGGATTTCGAGGTTTTTATTTTGGGATAATCCTTGATAGAAATTCGCGAGTCCGGTCTCATAAGTTCATGGTAGCAATCGGGCTAAAAAAGTCACCTGTGCACGACTCTGTGCATGGCCAGTCGTATATCAATAGTTAGGCGTAGCACCACATTTTATGAAAATTCGCATTATTCTCTTTGCGACGCTGATTTGTGCTGGGGTTTTATTTGCACGAAACATGCTCTACAACCATTCCATCACGCCGCGGCTTCCACTTGATTCGGCATATAAGATTGCCATGACGACCTTGGGACAGGCCACGAATGATTTTCATTGTGTCGGAGCAGGTTTGGCCATTTCATTTTCACCAGATGGTGAGTGGCTTTTTAGTTTTTGTTCCACCAACGGCAACAATCGGTATGTTACAGTTGAGTTCGACGGCAAAACACACGTCGAGCAGATTTTAGTTAGATGACCACAAAAGCTACGCCTATGCACGCCGTCACCATTCACGACACGATTATTCGCGAGAAAGTCCAGTTCCTTGGTTTCGACTTGCGCGATATTCTCAGCCTCGCGCGAGACCGAGTGAACGCATCAACGTGGGTATGTGATCATGTGGAGTGCATTGGGCGGACTTCTGGCGATATCCATTCAGCGAGCGAGTCTGGCGCGGAGTTGCCGGGTGGCAGGCTTCTCGATCTTGCAGACGGGATCGACCAGACGATTGACGGCGCGTTCAGCGCGTATCTCTCATCGGAGAGACCTTGGTGCGTGATTCGTGCGGTTGACGGTTCAGAGTTCGTTGTGATCACCGACGACATGACATTTTTGTCTGAGCTTCGGCGGCGCTTCGCCGATGTTCGTGATTCACCAGAGGACGTTGCGTATGTCGCCTAGCTCTAAGGGTTCACCGGCTCGCGGTTCCGTCGCAATGGAAAAAAGCCAGTGATGATACGGCCTAAAAATAACGGTGTGCGGCCCGAATCATCGGCGGCTTGCGAGCCGCCGGTCATTTTTTGCCAGCGTTTGATTTCCAAATGTTTTCCAAGGTGGATTTCGGAGTTTTTACTTCGGGAATAATCCTTGATAGAAATTCGCAAGTCCGCTTTCATAAGTACATGGCAGCAACCCAACCAAACAAATCAGAGAAGATTATTGAGCGAGGTTCATTATTCATCGTCTCGTATCAGCTTGAGGGCTTGTGCATGGGACTTCGTTTGACGGTTCCACATGGCTTGTCACCCGGTAAAGAGTCGGTCGCTATTTTGAAGAAGCTCAAAGCAGATTTTGCGTCTATTTGTACAGGTCGAGTTTTGACAGATTTGCCAACGATTTCCGAGTCGTCGAGTCCGGTGGATATTTTGGTCATGGCCGAGACACTTCGGACGAGCGTTTTGGCATTTTTGTCGCCAGAAGAGGTTGCCGAACATCGGAAGCTTGGATTTCATACAGACCCAAACGATGCCTAAGTCGTCGGAGCCAACCGCCGTTGGTGCGGTCAGTTCCGCTGTCGCGGTTCACGCCACTGGTATCAGAAAGACCATATGAAAAAGAATCACAAATTACCCAAACATCGTCCGGATCGACTTGATGGAGCATCGCTGGAATACGCGCCAGAAAATGAGCAGGGCGTAGTATTTTTGTTTGCCGGTTTGCGTAAAAAATACGGTTTGCGGGTAGAGCTAATTCGGGCTGGATTTCCCGACTGCATCGCCTATCAGGGCACCAAACGTATCAGGATTGAATTTGAGTTTAAATCTAGGAGTTTCAAAACTCACCTCCCCGGCAAAGCCTGTGATTGGCTCGTCTGCTGGGAACACAATTGGCCGGGTGTACCAAAACATCTGCGAGTGGTGGAGCTTCGCCGGGAGTTCGGGCTTGGCTTTAATGTCTGGTTTCAACCGGTAGGCAAGGTAAATGGTACAGACTATGCGGAGAAATTGGCGGGTAAAAAATCTAGTGCCTATTGGTCTGTTCCCTCGTTAGCCATGCCCGGTGATCTGCTGCTTTACTATCGCACTCGCAAGGCCATTAAACCAAAGAGTTGCGTCCGCGATATTTTCCGCGTAGTGAGTCCCGTCGTCCATATGAAGAAGGCTGGCTGGAAGCTTGGCAGCGATTATGCGGCTAAAATCCGGCGGGTTTGCACACTTGATGCACCTTTGCATCTTGAAGAGATGCGAAATAGCAAAGTTGTGTGTTCTGCGGGCTTCATTCGTGGCCAGATGCAGGGTCGCCCACGCGCGACCGCGTATTGGTTGGAGTTGTATCGCATGATTGTCGAGCGTAATCCAAGCATCCATCGAGTATTGCGGAATTACGGGCCTGACAGGGTGACATGATAACATCCGACTAACTGACATCTCACGGAAACGTCGGAAGCCAAGCAATTTTGCTACCGTTGCTTGCAGCAATGCCGGAAGCAATAGCTTGGAGCAAAATCGAGCCAAGCAAGACAAGCTGAAAACCGAATGAATAAAGCAATTTTGTCCCTTTAGCTGGAAGCAAAATCAATTCAAGCAAACCACCAGCAAGAGCTACGGGAGCTTGTTTGGTTAGCGGGCTGGCTTGGCAGCTTTGTAGCAATCGGCGCACGGTTGCACAGCACGATTTGAATGCCAGCCGCATGGGGGCGGTCAGCAAGGTGGCGCACGGTAAGTGAGTTGTTCGCGTCAAAAAGGCTCGTCTGAGGGTGTCTGGTGCGACGTGCTGGCTTGTCCGGCCCGTGCGTCGTTCACGCCGTGTCTCGTCCGATGTGCGGCAAATTGCCCGTGCAAAGATGATTCCCGGATACGTGCGTTTTTCCCGCCGTGGGGAATCACGGACGGAAGCAAAAAAGAGCGTCCCGGAGGCTCTGGACACGAAAGCGGACGCCATTCAGGAACGGAAGCCGGAAGCCGAGTCCGTCCACCAGGGCGGAGTCCTTCCGCTCTCCGCCTCAAATTGTGCGAGAAGATAATGCTTCCGGGTTTCCTTGTCGGGAAATACGTCCGGCGATGCTTCCACGCAATCCGTCCAGAACACGCTCTGGCGTCCCTCTGGACAGTCCGGAGAACGGAAACCGTGTTTCGTCCCGTCCGAAGATGTTGGCGTCTATACGTCCGAATTTGCCGCACAAATCACGCACAGATTTCAGCCAGTAAATTTTACCGCACAGTTACCGCACAGGATCAGGATTGCCGCACAGAATCGCACAATAAATTTTGCCTGTGATTGCCCGGAGATGCGAAATAATGATTGGTATATCTATGTTTTGTGTGCTTCACTGCGGGTAGTCAATCGCACAAAAACGCAACTATGAGCAACCCTGTGAATACACCAGAATTAGGTTCAAGTCCTCTCGTGCGCACCATTTTTCTCTTCTTCCTGGTTGGTGGCACGGCCGATGCTAAATCAACGAGATGAAGATTACGGGCCGGTTTTCCGGCAATAATGGCTGGGTTCGGGTAAGAGTTGCCCGGGGAGCATGGTATTTTCTGGCTTGCACTGTTTTTCTGATGCTCGCCCGCCTGCTGCCGGCGCAATCGGTGATTTCCATCACTTCCACCCCAGCCCCGCCGGTCGCCACCGGCATCCAAACGGATCTTTCCATCGCCGGCCCCGGTTACTTCATCCTCCGTGATCCGGAGTCGTTCACCCTGCACGTGACGCGTTATGGAAATTTCACGGTTGATTCGTGCGGATATCTGGTTTCGGCCGAAGGTATGCGCGTGCAAGGAAACTCCGATTCCACCCTCACAAATCATGGCGACATCCAAATCAACTCCACCACGTCCCCGGATGGCGATACCGCACCGGTCCAGAATTTTACCATCGGCTCCAGCGGCGTGATTTGGGTTACCTTGGCCGACGGCTGCCAGTTCGTGCGCGGTCAAATCCTGTTGCAAAATTTCGGCCAGCCGGAAGCCTTGAAAAAGTCCGGCATGTTTACGTACGGCCCGGCTCCCGCGGCGGATCCCCTGCCGCCGCAACCACCGGGAACGGGCCGCCTTGGATCATTGCAATCCGGCAGCTTGGAGCCGCCGGTCACCACCGTGGAATTGACCAAAGTTCACGGCCCGGCACCGCTGTTCGCACACGGACTGCTCCATGCGACCGGCGTACCGACTGATTTGGGCATCGAGGGCGACGGATATTTCATCTTGCGCGACCCGCTCAGCCAGGCGCTCTTCGTCACGCGCGTCGGCGCTTTTCTCTTCGATCCCGATGGTTATCTCGTCAACTACTCCGGCCTGCGGGTGCAAGGTTACGATGCCACCGCCTTGAAGTTCGGCGATGTGCGCGTGCCGATGGACCCGCCCATCCAGTGGTCCAATATTTCCCGGAATGGCGACATCACTGTCGCCTGGCCGGATGGAACTGTCGCCTACGGTGGTGTCATCATGTTGTGCAATTCCCTCCAACCCACGCAGCTTGTCCGCACAAATTTCAGCCTGTTTCGGGTCAACACCAATTGCGCGCCCGAGACCTTGGCCACCGCCTGCAACCGAAATGGCGCCGGCTGGATCGCCCCGGGAAACATTGAGGTGAAGGCATTCGATGCCAGCCTTTTGTCAGTGCGCCGCAACTTGAATTTCTTCGGCCTGGGGCCCTTGGTGAGCACCGGCGCCGCGACCGACCTGGCCATCAATGGCAATGGCTTTTTGATCGTCCGGAATCCGGCCGACAATTCATTTTACGCCACCAGGTGCGGCCACTTTACCTTGGATGCCACCGGCCGGCTCGTGACCACGAACGGTTGGCGGGTTCAGGGCTTTTCCAACCCGGGCTTGGCGGTGTCCGGCGACCTCGTCATCGATGCGGCTCAAGGACCGGTGTGGGAAGACGGCTCGGTCCCCCTTTTGGCGTTCGCCTTCAATAGTGACGGCAAGATCACCGTGCTTCTCGCCGATGGAACCCAATACACCCGCGCCCAGGTCACGCTGCAACAATTCCGCAACCCGCAGGCGCTGCAATCCGCAGACGGCACCTGCTTCACCAACCTCGCCGCGGCGCTGCCCATGTTTGACCATGCAGTGCCCGGCAGCTGCGGCTTGGGCTGGCTCGCCACCTCGGCGCTTGAAATCATTCCCTCGTACCATCTGCCGGAACTGGACCCGCTCCCATCATCCGGCTTCCGGGTGCTGGCCAATGATCTTCAGTGCGGCACAACCACCATCGAGACATCGGATGATCTGGTTCACTGGACCGTACTAGGTCCGGTTTCGGCCAACGACATCGGTGCGGCGGAATTCTTCGACACCAACGCCCCCGCCGCCACCGGCCGGTTCTACCGCACCCGCTCAGAATTTCCCTGACGATATTTATTTCGCGTCTTTCTCCGCGGCACAAATAATCTTCACCGGCCCGATCAACCCGGACTCCAACAGGGGCTCGTCCTTCGTCCAGTGATGCCAGGTCGTGAACGTGAACCGGCCGGTCGGGCTGGGCTTGCCGTCCAGAACCCATTGCGGCCAGGCTTTGAGCCGCTTGCCTTCCCACTCGCGATCGGCGGGCAGTTGCTCATCACCAATCAAACGGTTCGGCCACAGGTTGGTGACCTTGACCTCCAGCTTGTTTTTGCCGGGCTGCGCCGCGCCGGTCAGTTCCACGCGGAACGGCGGCTTCCACAAAATACCCAGCGGCCGGCCGTTCAAGGAAACTTCCGCCAGATTTTTCACCCGGCCCAAATCCAGCCAGACTGAACGCCCCGCCTCCAAATCCTGCGCCGGAATCTCAATCCCCTTCGTGTACGTCGCCGTGCCGGAAAAGTACTTCACGCCTTTGTCCGCGTAATCCGTCCACGACATCAACGCCGGCAACGTCACCTGCGGGGGTGCGCCCCAGTTCGGCGGGAAGGTCAAGTTCCACGCGCCCAAAATCTCCGCCGGCGGCGGCACATCCTGCACCTCCGCCCGCAATGTCTTTCCGGCGGCGGTGGTCAGCGCGACTTCGCCCGGCGTGGCGGCCGTCACGGATACATTGCCCGCCGCATCCGCATGCAGGCCAAACGATGGCGGCTCGCCCAGCACGCCGGACCGGCCGATGCTCAAGGTTTCATTTTCCGCGACCGCGACCTTTCGCCGCACGCCGTTCAGCGAATAATCCACGCGCAATTCCTTCGGCCGGCCGAAGCCGGGATCGCCGCCGACAATTTCATTTCCCACCTGCACGGTCAGCGCGCCGTCTTCCACCAACCCCGCCAGTTTCTTGGTGACATCCACGGGCTTCGCCGCCGCCGCCTTCCCCGGCAGGTCGCCGTAAATGGCCTTGGTGATTTTCACGCTGGGCGCCAGCTCGAGCGTTTCATTTTCAGCGGTCTCCTCCGTCTGGTGCCGGCCGTTGAGGGTGAATTCCACACGCAGGCATTTGACGATGTTCAGCGCCGGGTCCTGTCCGGCCAGGTCGTTGTTGGCTTCAATTTCCTGCTGGCCACCGGCCACCAGCGACTTCACCTTGGCCGTCACATCCACCCAGTGCGGCTTGCGCCCGGCGACCGCGCCATAAACCGCGCGGTGAATGACCAGCTTTGCCGGCGGCGCCTGCGTTTTTGCCGGGAGAAAACCCGTAGGCGTCACCGCCACCGCATGGTCGCCGCGCGCCGGCTGCCGGAAAATCACGAACACCGAGCCCACCGGGTCAAACTGCAGCGGCACGATCGTGCGGCCGTTCTCCTCGCGCCAGACCGGGGCGGGCTCGATGACTCCCGTTTCCGGATGCCAGAGCTCCGGTTCCCTGCCCGTCACGCGGAACGTGCCTTCCACCGTTTCAAACCGGTCGCGTTGGTTGGAGACGAAATAAATTTCCGCCGCGCCCGCCTGGCGGTGGATGTACGACAGCCGCGCCCGGTTGTTCGTTGCAAATTCAAAATCCGGCTGCGCCCCCAGCCCGGCCAGCACGGTCGCCAGCGGTTCACCCCACACGGTTTTGCCCTGGCCGAAGGCGTGTTCAGTCACATTTGTGCCGTCGCAATTCCCCCACATCGCCGTTGCCAGCGATTTCACCTCCTGGTCGCAGTTCGGAAAATCCGCCAGGCTCGGCGAACTTTCCGGCGGCGCGCCCACGACCGTCAGCCCGCCCTCGACGAGCGAACGGATTTTCTGGAGCAGCTTCGGCGTCATATTGCGGTCGCTGGGCGGCAGGATGAGCACGCGATAGCTCATGCCGCTCTTCAAAACGAGCTGATGATCCTCGACCGTCGCGTCGGCCAGCACCGTTCCGCCCACGGTATCGAAGTCGTAGCCCGGCGGCAGCGCCGGATCGCCATCGCGCCTTTCGGCGGGACAATTTTCGCCGTCGAAATACGCGGCATCCGCCACGAAGCGGCCCTGCTGCAGCAGGAACTGGCTGCGGGTGACATATTTCAACCACGCGCGACCCTGCTCCCACCACGTGCTGGTGCGGTCGAAGTGCGTGCCCCACTGCCCCATCGTCATGCCCGGCCAGCGGTTCGTCCACGGCTGCATCGCGTAACGATGAAAAATGTAGCGGTTGATGCCCTCGCAAAACACCTGGTCGCCGAGCGCCTTGATGGCGTACGGATCATCCAGCCAGCGGCCGTGCGCGCCGGGCGCGGCCGTGAACGATTCCGCGCCGATGACATTCCGTCCGTAGATGTGGCCCACCGAGGACGCCAGTTTCACGGACTGGTCCACCGCGCCGCCGCCCACCCAGAATTCGCCCATCGGAATTTCCGCCGGCGCACCGGACTGCAATGATTCATACGGCCCCGTGTACGGCTCGATGGAGGACAGCATGTTGTGCGCATCGCACAATTCCGTGAAATGGCCGTAATATTTTTCCGCGAACAGGTCGGCGATGGTGCGGCGCACGTCCCACAGGAAACGTTCGGAAATCTCCGGGCTGTCCACCACGCGGCCGGTGAACGTCGGCAGATATTTCAACGGATCATAACCGCGATGCTTCGTGAATTCCTCGCGGAAATTGGCCGACCAGTTCTGGCCGCCGACCTCGTAGCTGTCGATCAACACATTGTTGAACGCCTTGCCCTTGCCCGCCAGCGGGCCGGCATCCTCGATCGCCTTCTGCACAAAGCCCGCCCAATGCGCGTCCAGCGCCTCCGGGCTGAACTTGTCGCACTCCGGCCCCGTGCCTTCCGGCGGCGCGGGATGATTCTCGCGGCCCTGCGGCGTGTAGCCGATGCGCAGCACCGTCCAGTTGCCGGCGGGCGCATCCCAGTCCAGATGCCCCGACGCATCCACGCTGCCGGTGAGATCGATCAGCTCATCCCGCTTGATGAGCAAACTGTCATCGGCGGAACTTTCCGCCGGTGACGACGCAATAAAACCGCCGGTGTCGCCGTCCTTGGTGTCCGCGTTCTCGATGCTCAGGCGCGGGCTCAAATCAATGTCCGCCACGCTCAACCCCCGCGTCCGCGCCGTCATGCCGGTGAAGGTCACCCGGAAAAACCGCGCGGACACCGGCGCGTTGCCCAGCGAAAACGTGATTGGCCGCGTCGGCCGGCGCGGCGTCATGAACGTGCGCAGGTCGCGAAACGTTTTGCCATCATCTGATGCCTGGATGACGCCTTTGATGTCGCCCGATTCCTGGGCGAAGCTCAGCGAGGCCGAGCGCGTGACGAACGGCTGCGCAAATTCAAACTGGATGTGCTGCGGAAACTCGTTCGTCGGCAGGCGGACGGTCGTGTTGACTTTTCCGTCCAGCAACAGGTCGCCGTCGATGTTCTTGACGCTCGCGGTGATCTTCGGCGCGAGCGCCTTCATGCGCGCCCCTTCCCCGTCCATCGTGCGGAACGCGAGCACCTCGATGTCCCGGTAAAAATCCCATTTCACGGGCGGCTGCGGCAGCGTGCCGGAAAACTTCTGCCCGCCGGACACTTTGATCTCGCTCGTGACCACATGCATCATCGAGTGTTCGTACGTGTTCCATGGCCCGCCGCTGCTGGACCAGCCCGCGCAGTTGTGGATGCACAGTTCCAGCCCCAACCGGTCGGCCTCGGACACCGCGAATTTGAACATCTCGTGCCATTCCGGGCTGTTGAACTTCACCGGCCCCGCCGGAATCCCCTCGCCCGCGTTGAAGATCTGCGCCCCGCCGATGCCCACGCGCTGCATCGCCTCCAGGTCGGCCGTGATGCCCGCCTTGGTCACATTGCCATTCATCCAATGCCACCACGTCTGCGGCCGGGCCGAGGCCGGCGGCGAGGCAAACCCCGCCGCCAAGGGATCCACCGCCTCCGGCGCGCCTTCCGGTGCGGCACTGGAAAAAACTTGCGAAAGGCCGAGGCAGAAAAGGATGGCTAAAATTTTCATGGTTATGCCGATAGAGTACGCGGACGCAGCGTTGGTTAAAAACAATTTCTATCCGGATCAACCAGACAAGGTCGGCCACCTCTCACCCATTTATCTCTTCGACCTATTTTGCTCCCGCCGGGCCAATATTGTTGGATTGACGAAATTTGGAATCGGTGAGCAAATCGAAACGGGATGAGAGCGTTTGCCAAAACCGGTCCGGCGGGGCAGCCACAACATAAAACTCCGGCGGTCCCGTTTATTCACCAGTGCGACCAGATCGCCATCGCCTTGTTTCTGGGGATGACCGCACTGATCGTCGCTTTCGCGGCCGCGTCGGCTTTTGAAACTCCCGGCACCACCTCGATCCGGGAAATTGGCGCCGCGTGCATCACCACGGCGCTATATCTCGCGTTTTGCGAATTCTGGGTCGCCCCGAGGGATGGCCGCGGGTTTGCGGCAACTTTACCCACCTTGATCGCCGTGACCGCCCCGTTGCTGGTGGCCGTCGTCCCTTGGACCCCATGGCATCAGGGCCTTCCCTGGCTGGCATCCGGCTGCCTTGGCGGCGTGGCCGGAGCCGTGATGGCGCAGCGCCTCATCGCCCGGCCAAGACGCGAAATGCCGACGGCCCGCCTCGGCAATCGCGCCCGCAACTGTCACTGCTGTCTCCGGGCCGGTCTCCTGTTCCTGGCGGCGGTCGCCCTCGTGATTCCCATCGGCGTGATTCCGTCGGTCATGGCCGATGCCGCCCATGGCACTTCCGCGCATACGAACGGAATTTTTCTGGGCCTCACCGTGGTGTTTGATCTGCTGGCCGGCTTGGTCTTGGGACTGGCCGGCTGGCGCGTACGGGAACAAGATCATCCCTCCCAAGCCACCCTTGGCATCACCGCTTTTTTGGCGCTGTTCCTGGGCCTCATCTATTGTGGCATGGGCGCCCTGTACAGCGGCTATGGACCAGCCCTGCGGATCGCCTCCTTCCTGCTCTTTCTCTGCGCCGTCTTCAGCCTCATCACCACCGCACTCATGACCGTGACATCGGTGATCGTGGACCGCGCCCGGTTGGAACAGGAATAGTCCGGGCGTTTTCAGGCCAGCGACGAAGCGGCTGGTTCGCGTGGATAAACCGGATTCGCGCCAAAGGGGGATGGCAGGAAGCGAAGTTTTCCCGCTGTCATGGCTGGACAACTCTAAAACCCCCATTTAAGGTCAAACCCAGTGAAAGCGGTAAACGCAACCCTGCTGCGCAATATAACTGTTAGGCGGCATGACACCGGCACGATTTCTCCAACCCATAATTTCCGCAACAACCATGAACACCAGATCCATTTTCACCCTCGCGTTCTTCGGCTGCCTCCTCCTCCCCGCCCTCGCCGAGGACATCACCACCCTCGACGGACAAACCTATACCGATGTCCGGACTGTGACCTTGAAACCGAAGGGACTCTTCTTCGTCGCCGGCTCGGGCACTTCGATCAAGGGGGTGACCGTGGCCTTCACCAACCTGCCGGATGCGCTCAAGGAAAAATATCATTACGACCCCTACGAAATGGGCCTCCTGGCCGCACGTCAGGTTCCGCTGGTCAATCTGACCAAAAAACTGGCCTTCTCCCTGGATCAGCTCGAAGCCGCCAAGGCCAAAGCCAAAGCCGAAAAAAAGCTGCTCGGCTTCATCATGGAATGGGACAGCATGCTCCCCCCCGCGCAACCCATGGGTGACGACGGCAGCAACAGCGGGCTGGCCCATTTTTACGCCGCCTTCAAGGACAGCATGGTGCTCGTGTTCGTGCGGCATGAGGATGAACTGGGCAAGGTACCGGACGCCGTGAAACAGGGGTTCAACGGCCCGGACGAAGGCGGCTTTGCGCCCAACATGGCGGTGGTCACGGCGGACTGTTCGCAATTCATCTGCGAAATCCCCTACGGCGGCGGCAAAGCCTCCACCTGGCAGACCCGCGAAAAAGTCTTCCGCGAAAAAATCGCCGTCATCAAAAAATTCACCGCCGCCCAGGCCGGGGCCAAATAACGGCGGGCGAAGAAACCCGGGGGCTGAGGGCGCGGGGAACAAGCTTCTCGAAAATTCCTTTCGGAAAAACTGGCCGGCATTATATTTGAGTGAATAATGGGCTTTGTAGCTCTAACTTATATCATGAAGAAATGCACATTCTGGTTTCTGCTGGCAGCCGCCATTGTCTGGGGTGCCGGTTGGCTGACGTTGCGCTGCCAGGCGCAGCCATGGGCTCCCGAGCCTGAACCGGCCCCGGGCACCGAAATCAAATGGCTCACCGACTACGATGCCGCGCTCAAACAGGCGCAGGCCTCGAACCAGCTCGTCGTGATCGATTTCTATACGACCTGGTGCGGCCCCTGCAAAATGATGGATAAAATAACCTTCGCCGACGCAAACGTCCGGGCCCGGCTCGCCGGTTTTGTGCCGCTCAAAATCGACGGGGACAAGCACCCGGAACTCGTGGCGAAATATGGCCCCCCGGCCTGGCCCACGATGCTGGTGATTGACGCCACCGGCAAACCGATCCTTGGCACCGTCGGTTATGTTCCACCTGACTTTTACCTGGAAGTCATCAAGCAGGCTGAACTGAAAAATGCGGGAACCAATTCCGTGAAAACAGCCGCC
The DNA here is from genome assembly GCA_031290985.1 of Verrucomicrobiia bacterium. Lineage (GTDB taxonomy): Bacteria > Verrucomicrobiota > Verrucomicrobiia > Limisphaerales > UBA11358 > UBA11358. Next base: position 96,067 of record JARLJW010000043.1, read on the forward strand.
CCGCCGGCCGCATCATCAACATCCCCCATTCCCGCCGCCGCTTCAACCCGGTCAGGTTCCACCTGATTTGTCCCCGTCACACCAATATTGTTGAATTGAAGGGTTGGTGAATCGGCGCGCCAAAGACTGCGGATCAACCGGGTTTGCCAAATCCTGCCGTTGGAGCATTGGCTGAAATGTTCCACCCCCGATCCCCGCAAAATTGCCCCCCGGCACCCGCCAGAGTTGAGATGCCCGGACCGGCCGCGTGCTTTTCCAGGCAGTCTTTCACCAGGGCTTCGATCTGCGGCAGCGCCGCGGCGACCGCCGGCGAAAGCTCCAACGTCAACAGCCCCAGATCGCCGATCGAGATGGTGATCAGATCCACCTCCGGCCAGTTGCCCAGCAACGCGGCGGATTCAATCAAATCCTTCAGCCCGATATCATGCGCGGTCAGCGTGGGCGGAAAATCGTCGGAATAGCGCGGCCGGATGAGTGACACCGTGCCGGTGGGTTTGCCATCCGTCGCCGCGTCAATGAGGATGAGGCGTTGCCCTTCGCTGAACAGGCTCAGCAGATGAAACCCGCTGGTGCCGCCATCCACCAATGCGGCGTGGGCGCCAAATCCCCTGGCCTCCAGGTGCCGGATGGCGACGACGCCGATGCCTTCATCGCCCATCAACAAGTTCCCCACGCCCAGGATGAGGGGCTTTTCCCGGCGGCTGGTGAGGTTCATTTTTTGTTTTCGGCGCCGGGTTTCTGCCGCTTCAAAACGGGATGGTATTCCTGCTCGATGAATTTCCAGCCGCTGCCCATGGAGGAGATCTCGCCCCGGCCCTCGACGTAGTCGTGGTAGAACACGATGTAAACATGAACCAGCGCGAACAGGATGAAAAACCACATGAACGCGTGATGCCACTGGCGCACCGCAAAATCACCGCCCATCAGCGGCACGATCCACGCGAAAAGTTTCGGGAACCACGCCTTGCTCATCGCCGCGTACAGCCCAAACCCGGTGAGGCACTGGAAAAGGAACGCCAGGAACGTCAGGAAATAAGTGAACCCGGCAACGGCATTGTGGCCGATGGTCTCGATGGGCGTGTTATCCGCCTGCAGGACATCCACGGCGATGACCTGCTTCATCTCGCGCCACTGCTTTTTGCGGAGCGGAATGAAATTGATCCAGTTGGCATACTTGTTGCCCACAAAGCCCCAGTAGATGCGGAACATGAAGTTGAAAAAGAAAATGTAAGCGAAAACAAAGTGGACGAACCGCACCTTGCCGAACCAATACGCATAGGACGCCTCGGTGGCCTGCTGGATCGCCAGCGGCGAGCCGATGAGATAGCCCGTGACGCACAGCACCACGAGGCTGCCCGCGTTGACCCAGTGGTACAGCCGCACCGGAATCTCCCAGACATATACCCGGCCGAGCGTTTGTCTTTGCATGGTGTCTCCTAGGCGCCGACGGTCACGCGGTTGAGGGTGCGGCCCGCCGGGTCATACAGATGCACGGCACAGGCCAGGCACGGATCAAATGAGTGGATCGTGCGGATGATTTCGAGCGGTCTTTCCGGATCGGCCACCGGTGTGCCGATCAACGAGGACTCATAGGCCGAGCGCTGGCCGGCCGCATCGCGCGGGGACGCGTTCCAGGTGGACGGCACCACGAGCTGGTAGTTGGCGATCTTTTTATCCTCAATGACGATCCAATGCGCCAGCGCGCCGCGCGGGGCTTCACTCATGCCCACGCCCTTGGCCCGGGCGGGCCAGGTGTCCGGCTCCCATTTCTCGCCATTGAACGTGCGCGAGTCGCCATTTTTGATGTTCGCCAGCAGGTCGCCGTAAAATTCCTGCGCCCATTGCGCGACGAGATAGGTCTCGATCCCCCGCGCCGCCGTGCGGCCGAGCGTGGAAAACAGCGCCGCCACCGGCACCTCGAGCTTTTTCAACACCATGTTCACCGCCTCCTGCACGTCACCGCGGCCGGAGCCGTACCCGACGAGCATGCGCGCCAGCGGGCCGACCTCCATCGCGTGGCCGTTCCAGCGGGGCGTTTTCAACCAGGAATATTTTCCTTCCACGGCGAGCTGGTCGTACGGCGGCTTCGGGCCGGTGTATTTCAATTTGGTTTCCCCATCCCACGGATGCTTCGCGGCCGCATCGCCGTCCGAATATTCATACCAGGAATGGGCGATGGACTCCTTCACCTGCTGCGGATCATGCGCGTCCACCTCATGGATGCGGCTCAGGTCGCGGTCCAAAATCACCCCGCGCGCAAACTTGAATTTGCCCGGATCGCCAAACCCGTTCACGGGCAGGTCGCCGTAGCACAGGTAATTGCTCAACCCGCCGCCAATCGCGGCCCAGTCCTTGTAAAACGAGGCGATCGCCAGCAGGTCGGGGATGTACACCTGCTCCACGAAGTTCTTTGCATCCGCCAGCAGTTTGCCGACGTACGCCAGGCGCTCGGCGTTGATCGCGTTGGCATCATCAATGTTGAGCGAGCACGGCGCGCCGCCGACCAGATAGTTCGGATGCGGATTCTTGCCGCCGAAAATCGCGTGCACCTTGACGATCTCCTTCTGCCAGTCCAGCGCCTCGATATAGTGCGCCACGCCGATCAGGTTCATCTCCGGCGGCAGCTTCATCGCCGCATGCCCCCAATAGCCGTTGGCAAACACCCCCAGCTGCCCCGTCGCCACAAACTTGGACAGGCGGTTCTGGAGGTCGGAAAAATAACCCGGCGAACTTTTTGGCCAGTTGGAAATGCGCTGCGCCAGCTCCGCGGTTTTTTGCGGATCGGCCTTCAGCGCGGCCACCACATCCACCCAGTCCAGCGCGTGCAGGTGGTAAAAATGCACCACGTGGTCCTGCATGTACTGCGTGCAAAACATCAGGTTGCGGATCAGTTCCGCATTGGGCGGGATGACGATGCCCAGCGCATCTTCCACCGAGCGCACCGAGGCCAGGGCATGGACGGTGGTGCAGACGCCGCACGTCCGTTCGGCGAAGGCCCACGCGTCCCGCGGATCGCGGCCGCGCAGGATGATCTCCAGCCCGCGCACCATGGTGCCGGAGCTGAACGCATCCGTGACCACGCCGTCCTTCACTTCCACCTCCACCCGGAGATGGCCTTCAATGCGGGTGACCGGGTCAATGACAATTCTTTTTGCGGCCATAATGGATTTCTGGTTTTAAAATATTTTCCGGTTCATTCGCCGCCCTGTTCGGCGCGGCCGTCCTTGACATCCTCGCTCGACGCCATTTCTTCCTTGATGAGCTTGCGTTTGCGGATGTTGGTCGAGATGGCATGCGCCGCGATGCCCACCACCGTGACCGCGCCCAGCACCACGCCCGCCTTGTCCGCGGTGGTCTCGATGCCGAAACCGGGGAAATTCGGCAGATGCTGGTAAAACGGGCCGTTGTCCCAGAAATTCCCCTCGCTGCAGCCGATGCAACCGTGGCCCGACTGGATGGGAAAGCTCACCCCGCCGTTCCAGCGCATCACGCCGCAGGCGTTGTAAGTCACCGGTCCGCGGCAGCCCATCTTGTAGAGGCAGTAACCGCGCTTGGCATTTTCGTCATCGAAGGAATTGACGAACAAACCGGCATCGTAATTCGGCCGGCGGTAGCAGGTGTCGTGAACGCGCCGCGAATAAAACGCTTTTGGCCGCCCCAGGCCGTCCAGTTGCGGAATCCGGTCAAACGCCAGCAGGTGCACGATCGTTCCGGTCATGACTTCCGCGATCGGCGGGCAGCCCGGCACCTTGATCATCGGCACGCCGGAAATGAGCTTGTGGATCGGCGTGGCTTGCGTGGGATTCGGTTTGGCCGCCTGCACGCAGCCGTTGCTCGCGCAGCTTCCCCAACAGATCACCGCCTTCGCCCCCGCGGCCGCTTCCTGTAAAATATCCAGCGCCGTGCGTCCGCCGATGCAACAGTGGATGCCGCCCTCCGCCGTCGGCACCGAGCCTTCCACCAGCATCAGGTACTCGCCCTTGTACTTGCTCATCGTGTCGTGCAGCGCGTCCTCGGCCTGTTGGCCGGAAGCCGCCATCAACGTTTCCGTGTAATCCAGCGAGATCTTGTCGAGGATGATGTCCGCCACGCCGGGGTGCGAGGACCGGATGAAAGACTCCGAGCAGCACGTGCATTCCTGAAAGTGGAACCACAGCACGGGCAGCCGCGGTTTGGTTTCGAGCGCCTTGGTGAATTCCGCCACGGAAGTGGCAGGCAGGCCAAGCATGGCCGTCATCCAGGCGCAGGCCGTCAGAAAGTCGCGGCGTGAAACACCCTTGGCTTGGGCATGCTCCCAGATGGTGGGTCGGATGTTGTGGGGCATAATCGTATGTTTTAGCGGAAAAGGCCCTTTAGCCCATTCAACTAGCCCATCCAACTCCCGTTCGAAAACTTAAACCAACCATCTTTAGCTCTTTTTCAGACATGGTTTGTCATGCGCCGCAATTTGCCTGCCGGTGAGCCTGTCCCCGCCGCCATCAGGCAGTTTGCCGGCTGAAGGGTTGACCTGTGAAATAACCAAACCGGATGGAAAGGGAATAGAAAAGGAAGCAATCGCCCGCGCTCCGCCCCACGAACGGATGCCCACCAGGCGGAGGAACTGCCGCCAAGTCTGGAATCACCAAAATCCGGCCGGCCCCACCCTTACCGCCCACCCCGCCTGACCCGTTCCTTCTTCTCCTCCAACTCGGCCTGCAGTTTCTTGCGGTCGTTCAGCAACTGGTCGCGCAAGGACTCCTCTTTGGCGACATCATCCGCCGCCTTGGCGATCTCGCTGTTCAAGGAAATCTCCCGCGCGGCGATCAGCGCGGCGTATTTGGTGTCCAGTTCCGCCAGCTCCTTTTTCTGCGCGGCGGAAAGTTTCACGGTGGGCGCGGTCTGGTTCAGACGCTCCATGGCAAGTTCGTAGGAAGATTTCATGACGAGGATTCTGGATTTTGCGGTCTGGCATTACTATCAACCATCAACCCTGGACCATCAACCTTCTTCTTTTTCCACGGCTGGCTGGGAAATTTCATGGGCAGCGGCGCGGGCTTGGACATCTGCAATTCCGACGGGGCCGGGGCCTCAACTTTCTGGTCACCGGCGGTCCTGGCCTCCTCGCGCCAGGATTCGATCTTGGCCTGCAGGCCGTGTTTCTCGGCGGTGACCTTGTCGCCGGATTTCATGTAGAACAGCGAGAGATTGGTATGCACGAGCTGTTCGCGCGGGCGCAATTTTTCCGCCTTGAGCCCCTCGGCGATGGCCGCCGGGTAATCGCCCAGGCGATAATAGGTCATGCCCAGCGCGAGCTGCGCGTCAAAATGCTCCGGGTCCGACGCGAGCACGGCCTTCAATTTGCCGGTGGCGGAATCATATTCGCCCCGGCTGTAAGCGAACATCGCGTCGTCGTATTGTTCCTGCAACGTCATGGTGACAGATCAACGCTAACCGTCAAAGCCCGCCTCCGCAAGTCAGCGCATATCTGCCGACGGCCTCCCGGGCGGAGATCGCTGGTTCCGGCAGCGTTCAGCCGGGGGACCGGGGACGGGCCGCCCCCACCCCGAAAACGGCCACCCGCAATGCACAAATTCCAATAAAAATTTAACCGCCATGCGCGCCAAAATCCCGCCGCCGCCACCACGCCGCAGCCTGATACTGCCCGCAATGATAATAATTTACACTAATGATCATCGTTCGCTTTTGGATTACACTTTTTAATACATTTGTAAATAGCTTGTATTCAATTAGATATAGCTTACATTAGAAATTGACACATTCCCTATACATACCCTACTGTGTTAGAGCAATGGTGTCGCACTGAAATGTCTTCAGTCGTCAAATCCACTTTGCCATAGTAATTCTTTAGCTCCAAGGTTCCTTTATGAGTAATGCAACAACGGGCGCGCCGTCGTCGGGTGGCGCGTCGAAAGTTTCGTCGATCAACGAAGTGGTCATCCGCATCGCGGGTAACTCGCAGGACGGCATCCAGGCCATCGGCGGCTTCCTCGCGCGCCTGGCCGGCCGCAGCGAACAGGAGGTCATGACGTTCATGACCATTCCCGCCACCATCTCCGGCGGCGCCTCCATCTTCCAGGTCCGCATGGGCAGCGGCGAGGTTTTGAGCTCCGGCGACGACGCCGACATCCTGCTCGCCTTCTACCAGCACAGCTACGAGGACCATCTCGGCTCCCTCAAAAAAGGCGGCATCGTCCTGTACGATTCCGACCACGTCCAGCCCAAGCCCGAACTGCAGGGTGATTATCATCACGCCGGCGTTCCGATTTCCGGCCTCACGGTCGAAGCCATCGGCGGCACGGCCAAGGACAAGGGCAAGAACCTTTACGCGCTGGGCCTGATCGCCAAGATGTTCGACCTGAACGTGCCGAAATTGGAAAAGCTCCTCGGCGAACGGTTCACCGGCAAGGACCCGAGCATCTTGAACAACGCGCTTGCCGCGTTCCACGCCGGCTACTCGCATTCGCTCGGCAACATCCTCGAGACGTTCAAGTTCGTTGACGCCAAGAAGAAGGACGGCACCCAGGTCGTCATGAACGGCAACGAAGCCATCGGCTACGGGCTCATCGCCGCCGGCGTGCGTTTCGGCGCGGGTTACCCCATCACGCCGTGGTCCGACATCATGGAACTCCTCCGCCGCGAGCTGCCAAAGTACGGCGGCACCTTCATCCAGACCGAGGACGAGATTGCGGCCATCTCCATGGCCATCGGCGGCAGCTACGCCGGGCGCGTGGCGGTCACCGGCTCCAGCGGCCCGGGCATCTCGCTCAAGACCGAGGCGCTGGGCTGGGCGGTCATGGCGGAAATGCCGCTCGTCATCATTGACGTCCAGCGCGGCGGCCCCTCCACCGGCATGCCGACGAACATCGAGCAGTCGGATTTGAACATCGCCATCAACGGCGGCCATGGCGATTCTCCGCGCGTGGTCATCGCCCCGGCAAACGTGGAAGACTGTTTCTACATGGCCATCGAGGCCGTGAACATCGCCCGCAAATACAGCGTGCCGGTGATCCTGCTGACCGACCAGGGCATCGCCACCCGCATCGAGGCGTTCGTGGAACCGAAGCTTGAGCAGGTTTGCCAGGACATCTCGCCGGACTTCAGCCCGGTGGCCGATCACAAGCCGTACGATCTCGCCACGAAAGACGGCATCACCACGCACGTCCCGCCCGGCACCAAGATTTTGAGCGGCAAATATCCCATCGCCACCGGCCTGGAACATGATGAACTCGGCCATCCGACGGGTTCGCCGAAGCTGCACATGCTGATGACGGCCAAACGCCGCAAGAAATTGCAGGCGCTCGGCGCCAGCCTGCCCGTGCCGAAGGTTTACGGTCCGCCGGAAGGCAACGTCCTGCTCGTGGGCTGGGGTTCCACCGAGGGCCCCATCAAGGAGGCCGTGGACCGCGCCCGCGCCGTCGGCGACAGCGTCTCCTCGCTGCACCTGCGCCACCTCAACCCGCTGCCGAACGGGCTGGAAAACATCTTCGCCGGCTACAACCACGTCCTCGTGGTGGAGATGAACGACGAAGGCCTCTACGGCTTCGGCCAGCTCGGGCAGGTGCTCCGCGCCCGCTATTGCGACCCGAAGATCCAGGGCATCAACAAGACCGACGGCCTCACCTGGAAGGTGAAGGAAATCCTCGAACGCGCCAAGACCAACGTCGCCGCCGGCCTCCGCAAAATTTGATCCACTTTTAACGCGAAACCATTATGAGCGAAACTTTGATTGCCAAACCTGCCGTCAGCACCACCACGCCGCCCGAAGGCGAACGCAAGGGGCTGACCAAAAAAGAGATCGCCGCCGACCACCCGACGTGGTGCCCCGGCTGCGGTGATTTCTCCGTGCTCGCGCTGTATTTCAAGCTGATTGAAAAGCGCAAGATGTTGCACGAAAAGATCACCACCATCGCGGGCATCGGCTGCTCCAGCCGCTTCCCGTATTTCGTCCAGGCCCACGGCGCGCATTTCATCCACGGCCGCGCCCTGCCCTTCGCCTCCGGCATTTCCCTGTCCCGCCCCGACCTGCACGTCTTCGTGTTCGGCGGCGACGGCGACGCCTTCTCCATCGGCGGCAACCATTTCAACCACACCGCGCGCAAGAACGTCAAGATGACCTACTGCGTCATGGACAACTGGGTGTACGGCCTGACCAAGAAGCAGACCTCGCCCACGTCGCCGCTCGGCTTCAAGAGCAAGACCGATCCCTGGGGCGCGGTGGATTACCCCATCAACCCGATGAAGCAGGCCATCGCCGCCGGCGCCACCTTTGTCGCGCGCACCACGCACACGAATCCGAACCACGTGTTGCAGATGATGGAAGCCGCGATGGATCACGACGGTTTCAGCTTCATCGAATGCCTGAGCGAATGCGTGGAGTTCTACGAAGGCGCCTTCGACTCCAGCAACCCGCGCAAAGGCGGCGTGTTCAATGAAATCCCGAAAAACCATGACGTGACCGATGAACTCGCGGCCTACAAGCTCGCGGGCGAACCGTTCCCCGGCCATTTCGGCATCTTCTACAAGAGCAACAAGCCGACCAAGAACGCCAAGGAGGCCGAGATCAGCAAGAGCCTCCAGAGCAAGGTCACCGGCCTGAAAGACTGGCAGATCCTCCAGAAGAATTTTGACCGGATGAAGTAAAAAAATCTCCGCTAAAACGCCCCGGCTCGCGCCGGGGCGTTTTTTATTTGCCGGCTTGCCGCGACAAAATCGGCGGCTTAACTTTGCCCGATGTGGGACAAAAGCGGGCGGGTCTTAAGCGGCCCGCCATTTTGATCAGCGCCGGATTGATCGCCGCGTTTTCGGCCCTGGCCGGAGCGGCTGACAGTTCCAGCCCGGAGGCGGACGCGCCGGGCAGCGGCGACACGCGAGGGCCGGCGGCGATTTTGGCAGTGAAAAATTTCGGATTTATGTCAGGTTGACGCCGATGCGATGCATCGGAATTCCCTTTCGAATTGGCGGTGTCCCGGAGACGCGGGGTTTCTACGTTGCCCCCCCCTCGCGCCATGATCAACAAAGGCGAAGCCAAATTCACGATTATTGGCGCAGCGGTTCTTCTTGCCGTCGTATTTGTCGGGCACATCATTTAGCAAAGCCGGCCGCGCGCAAATACGATGCCACGCGCCTGGCTTCATTTGCCCGCCAAATCGCGGAGGCCGACCATATGACGGGGACTTTTATGGATTCAAAGGCTGGTCTGACAATTACCGGCGATGATGTGCTAAAAGTTGTCCGCGCAGTGGCTGCGGCATCTTCCCACAGGCCGCCGGGCGGGGTATGACTGATGGCTTATGATGTCAAGGCCGTGTTCCTCAAAGGCACAAATTATTGAGATTGGTAAGGGAATTTTTTGATTAATGGCAGTGAGGGAATGCCATTTCAAGACCGCACTGGACGATTGCAGGATTTGGTTGTGATTCCAGCCTATAAATCATATTTAAAACCATGACCATGACGTCCCACCAGTCGCCGGAGCCCCTAATCCCAATGCCTCGGGATTCGAGCCGCAAGCCAGTACCAACGCATCGGGACAGGCGCGAGATTTTCACGTCAGGCCACCCTGCCATGCGCAACCCCATTCCCATGGTCTTTATCGCCGTGACCCTGCTTGTGGGGTGCCACTCGCCGGCGCTGGTTTCCACCCAGCCGACAGCTCCAGCTCCGCTGCCGTTTCATCCCCTGCTCCTCACCAACTTCTGCACTCAAACCTCGCTCGATGGCACCTGGCGGATGGGGATTTCCGAGACCAACGTGGCCGTGTCACGCTTTCCGGGTCTCACTGGCGCGGGCTGGCCGGCGAGGTCGCAAGCAGGCGAGTCCACCGTGTCAATCCCGTCAACGGCCCACACAGGTTGGTTTGTATTCGCCGAGAATGACTGCCGGGTGTGGTATTACGACGGCGACCAATTGCTGTGGCGGTTTACTTTCAGCGAGACTTGGAATAAAGAGCGTTGGAGTTCAGGAGATTACAGCGCCGGCCCCTTCTTCGGCGATCAGAGTACTCCCGTGCCGGCTGAAGTGTTTGTACGTTTGTCAGAACCAGCCCGGAAAATGGTCCGGAATCATGGCTGAACGGCCTGACACCGTGCTGGAGCCAACGGCGTGCGAGCCGTTGGTCCGGGCCCGGTCACAAATTTCTCGCTTGCAGTTTTTCGCGCGATGGCTCTTTCTACGTCCAAGCCGCTTGAACATTATGAAAGCATTGCCGTTTATTTTGCTGCTCGTGCTGGTGGGTTGCAACCGTTCGGGGCAGGAAGTCATGTTGGCGCAGACCAGCGCCCAAGTCCGGCAATGGGTTCCGACGGGGGCTTCCCTGACCACCGCGCGGCAGACGATGGAACAGCATCAATTCAGTTGTACCGTGACTTCATTCGCCAGCCTCGAGCAGATGCAGCGCGTACGGCCAAAGGAAATTGGGATCTGGCAGGAGAAAGTCATCCGGGATCACGTGATACAAGCCGTCACAAATGTCACCTATTTGGAATGCAAGCAAGACCATCTGGTCGTTCTTTTACAGGTGGTCAATGGTGAGACGATGGGGATCTTTTCGGCACAACCATAGACAGCGGCACCCAAAATGACACCAGCAGCATTCAATCGGATCGAGCAAGAGTTTGGCGTCACCTTGCCGGATTGGTATCGCCGGCAACTCCTGAAATATCCGTTCATCAAGGGAGACGATGCGTTGTATGCGGACGAAGCGGGCATCGTTCGCGCCAACCAGGAGTTGCGCCGGGACGGGTGGTTTGGCTTTCCCTGGCCCCGGGAGTTTTTTGTCATTGGTGACACCGGGTGCGGCGATTATTTTTTTATCGTGCCCGCGACCGGCGACCAGCGCATTTTCATTGCCGACCATGAGGGCGGTCCGGCCCCGGCCATCGACCACCTCGGCGAGATGGTTCAGGCGGAGACGATTGAGCAATATGTCAGCGAGACGCTGGAGTTTATTCGGGAGGTAGAGAAAAGGGCCGAGCGCCGCCAAAACAAGAAATGGTGGCAGTTTTGGATCTGACGCCGGATCCTAGAGGAGCGACTTCGTGGAACTGATCTTTGAGGCGTGCGTTGGGGTTCGTCACCAGCTTTCCCAGCGGAGCGCGGCCGTGTTTGCTGCGGCAGCTTGCGGTGTCACAAGCCCGATAATTTTCTGCTAGACAACGTGTTTCGTCAGGAATACACCTTTTATATGGTACCGGATAGACTGCAATAGCCGCTGTCCATTATCTGTTAGGCCATATCGAGCGCATGAGGCGATTGCTACCGCATTTTTTTTGGTTGAGTGGAATAGGAGTCTTTGTTTTTGCATCTTATACCACGATTAACGGCACTCCGGCTTACGAGCACATGACACCAGAGCAGGAAGCATTGTATTCAAGGGGACTTTTGCTGAACGACATCGGAGCTGGTCTGATTCTCATTGGACTAACTTGGATATTGGTTCGTTTTTTGAAACGCTTGCGCAAAAGAAATTTAAATGACCATGTGGCCTAACCAGAAGTCACCGGAGCCAACCGCCGCTGGCGTCCCGCCGTCGCGGGATTTTTACGTCCAGGCACTCGATACTATGAAACCATTTATCACCATTGTTTGCTTGATGGTCTTTTGGGTTGAGACCGGAGTTTGCGCTCAACCGGACGGATTCACATCCCACCTTCAGACACGTCAAGGCAGTTACACCTGGCAGATCAGCCCTGACCAGTTCCACGCCACGCCGGAGTGGGTTTCAGAAGCACAGCCGATTCCACTTTCTTTGGATAAGGCATGCCAACTGGGCAGGGCTTGGATGGAGAAGCATGGCCTGACCGGGTTTGGTTTGGAGGAAGCCAAGTTGTGGCGTTATCCTGACGCCATCAGCATTTACATTGCGCACGGCAAGACCGAGCGACGGTTTTATTATCAGCTTACTTACCGTTCCGAATCGCCGGCCATGGATTTGATGTATGTTTATGTGCTGCTGGACGGCACGGTCGTTGAGCCGAAGCTGACCCCAACACCAGATAAGAAACCATGAGACCGTGGCCTGACCAGAAGTCGCCGGAGCATCTAACCGCCGTTGGCGCTGATGGCCACCCTGCCACGGTTTCCGCTGTCGCGGTTCACGCCGTGAGTCGGCGGTGTCCCGTAGCCGCGGGATTTCCACGTTAGATCACTTGACCACGCCATGAGCAAGCACATCAAAACGGTTTTTGTCGTTTTGGTTTCCTTGGTGGCGCTGCTGGTGATCGCTTTCCTCCTTAAGCCTGATGTCATCCCTTTCTTCGCGATGCAGGCCGACAGCATTCTACACGCTGGCACTTGGGAAGATGACCCAAAGAACTGGTATCGTGCTTTCAATGAAGAACAACCCGCACAGGTCAAAGTCATTCACTCAAAGTATTGGAGGTCGAATCATTTCACCTACGAGTTCTTTTATTACTTTGAGGTGGAGGCCACTCCCGCATGGAGAGATGCTTTCTTGAGGAAGCGAGGCCTCGCTTTGGTGTCCCCTTCGTCCGCCAGGAGCTTTCGCACTAACACCCATTCCGATGACACTCCCAATTGGTTTGCGCCTCAGCCGGTTGACATTTACGACGTGTGGGATAAAGCGGGATATTTTGGCTCGGTTTGGATTAACAAGACCAACGGACACATCTTCTTTTATGATGAGCAGGTTTGATCTCACTGTGCCAATAGAGCCGCAGTCTAGCTAGAGGCTGCACTTCCATTTCCATCAGCCGTTCACAACCCCGCTTGTGGCCAGACTTCTATTAAACGGGTTATGCGCTTTCACGCATGACGAAACCCGGTTGCCAAAATGGGCAGCACGTTTCGTCCACAGAAGGAAAAATCGCGGGGAAAAATGGCGGGAGTGGCGGGGCTCGAACCCGTAACCTCTGCCGTGACAGGGCAGCGCTCTAACCAATTGAGCTACACCCCCGCGAAGGGGGACGTGACATTAGAGAATGTTCCGCTCCGCGTCAAGTTTTGCTTGGGGAGTTTTTTGAGAAAATTGTGATTAATATTAAAATCCGGGCAGCAGACGCCAAGGAGGTGGGGGTGGGGAACCCCGCTGAAGAAACGTACTGCTACCCGAATGCCCAATGTTACAGTGTGGAAACACTTTGTCAATACGGTAGTTGTTTTCCAGCGGTTTACGCCCGCAAAAAGCCATTTTCCCGCCTTTACCCGCCGGGCTTTTCCCTTAAAGTTGCAGGGTGATCCCGCTGGAAACCATCCCGCTGTTCCGAAATCTGAACCCCGCCGAGTTCCAGGCGCTCCGGATGATCACCCAGGAACGGCATTTTGCCGCCGGACAGGACATTTTCCTCGAAGGCGCTCCCGGCGACGGCGTGTATTTCGTGAAAGACGGGCTGGTGGAGATCTCGGCCGGCCAGGGCCAGCGGCACGTTTTTTCCCGGCTGGGCCCGGGGGAGATCTTCGGCGAAATGTCGATCATCGAGCATCGTCCGCGCTCGGCCAACGCCACGGCGGCGCAGGATTCCGAGGTCTATTTTCTGCCGCGCGGCGAGATGCTGCCCTTCATCCAGCGTTCACCGGGGCTGGCGTTCGCCCTGCTCCAGCAGATCAGCCACCGGCTGCGCGAGTTCAACCAGCTCCATCTGCGCGAACTCGTCCAGGCGGAAAGCCTCGCGGTCATCGGCAAGTTCGCCCAAGGCATCGTGCATGACCTGAAAAATCCCCTGAGCATCATCAGCCTTTCGTCCGAGATGTTCGACATGCCGGGCATCAACCTGGAGATCCGCGCCAAGGCGCAGATCCGCATCCGCAAACAGGTCGAACGCATCAGCGACATGGTCAGCGACATCCTCATTTTCACGCAGGGCGAACAGAAGGCGGCCGCGCTCAAGCCGGGCGATTTCCGCACCTTCATGCTGGAACTCATCGGCGACCTGCGTTCCGAGGCGGAGCTGCGGGACTCGCAGATCGAGATGGAAAATGTCCCGCCGGCCGGCACGGTGCTGTTCGATCCGCGCAGCCTGAGCCGCGTTTTCTTCAACCTCGTGGGCAACGCCACGGACATCATGTTGAACGGCGGGAAGATTTTCCTGCGCTTCGCGTCGGACGGCCGGGAAATCACCACGGAGATCGAGGACACCGGGCCGGGCATCGCCCCGGAGATCGCGGACCGGCTGTTCCAGCCCTTTGCCACGCATGGCAAGACCAAGGGCACCGGCCTGGGGCTGTCCATCTGCAAAAAAATCGTCGAGGATCATGGCGGCCGGATTTCCGTGCGCGGGGAGCCGGGACGCGGCGCGATTTTCTCCTTCACGCTGCCGTTGGCAAAATGACCGCCGCCGCTTAGAATGTCCCCGACGTGAACCGCATCCGCCTTCTCTCTGAACAGGTCGCCAACCAGATCGCCGCCGGCGAAGTGGTGGAGCGCCCGGCCAGCGTGGTGAAGGAGCTCGTCGAGAACTCCCTCGATGCCGAGGCCGGCAAGATCACCGTGGAGATCGGCGCGGGCGGGCGCAGCCTCATCCGCATCACCGACGACGGCTTTGGCATGAGCCGGGACGACGCCCTGCTCTCGCTCGAACGCCACGCCACCAGCAAGATCGAGCGCGCCGAGGACCTGGCGTCCATTTCGACGATGGGATTTCGCGGCGAGGCGCTGCCGAGCATCGCCAGCGTCAGCCGGTTCATCCTGGCGACCCGTGAACGGGAAAACACCTCACCCGAAGGCACGCAAATCACCGTGAACGGCGGCACGATCGCCGAGGTGCGGGCCGCCGGCAGCGCGCCCGGCACGAGCATCGAGGTGCGGCAGCTTTTCTACAACCTCCCCGCGCGGCGGAAATTTTTGCGCACGGAGGAGACCGAGGCGGCGCACATCCAGCATTATCTCACGCTGGCCGCGCTCGCGCATCCGGCGGTGGCCTTCACCTTCATCAAGGACGGGCGCAACATCTGGCAGCTCCCGGCCCAAAAATCCGGCGCGGCCGTCTCCAGCCGCATTGAGGCCCTCCGCGAACGGCTCCGCGCCCTGCTGGGCGATGAAAAATTGCTGCCGGTCAATTTCTCCGTCGCGCTCGAAGATGATCCTTACCAGCCGGTGCCCGGTGAATCGGACATCTTTGAGAACGCCCTGCCGGAAAAGCCCGCGCTGCCGGAGCCCAAATCCCAGTTGCGGGTGTGGGGGTTGATCGGCTCGCCCGGCGTTTCGCGCGCGACCCGCGAAAGCCAGTTCACCTTCGTCAACCGGCGGCCCGTGGAAAATCGCGGCATCAATTATGCCCTGATTGAAGGCTATCATAATTCGCTGATGAAGGGCCGTTACCCGGTCTGCTGCCTGTTCCTCGAGATCGACCCGGCGGCGGTGGATGTGAACATCCATCCATCCAAGCGAGAGGTGAAATTCCGCCGCGAATTCGAGATCCGCCGGCACGTGGCCCAGGCCGTCCACGAAACCCTGCTCGCCTATCACGGCGAACCGGCGCGGCCGCAGCCGGCTCCCACGACGGCCCCGCCGCCCAGCCCGCCGGTGGAATTAAAATTTACGCCGGAACCCGCCACGCCCGCACTGCCGCAGTTTCCGGAAACGCTGAAACCACCGGGGGAAGCGCCGCCGCCGTCTCCCCGGCAAACCCCTTTAAAAATGGGCTTTGCGCCGCCAGCCTCGGCGGCTCCGGCGGCCACCGCGCAAAAAAATCCCGCCGCCGCCTTTCATCCGCCCGCCGCGCCCCAGCCCGCGCCGCCGCCGGCCGGCGGGGTCACGCCGTTGCTGGAAGTGCCGCTGCGCATGGTCGGCGTCATCGGCCGGCTGTATGTCGTGCTGGAATCGGACCGCGGGCTGGTGCTGCTGGACCAGCACGCGGCGCATGAACGGATTTTGTTCGAGCAGATGATGGCGCGCATCGAGTCCAACGCCGCCGCGCCGTCGCAAAAATTGCTGCTGCCGGAGACGATCGAGCTGCCGCCGCGCGACGCCCAGTTTTTGCGCGAGCAGCTTGCCGCCCTCACGCGGCTCGGGGTGGGCTTGAATGAATTCGGCGAGCGGACCTTTCTGCTCGACGCCCTGCCGCCGTTCGTGAAGGTGCCGGACACGCGGCGGTTCGTGTTCGACCTGGTGGATGAGCTGCGCGCCGCCGGGCGCGAGGTCAACCTCGCGCGGCTGGGCGAACACACCGTGGCCAAGACCGTCTGCCGCCATGCGGTCAAGGCCAACGACCCGCTGGGCGGGCCGGAGCTGGAAAATCTCGTGGCCGACCTGCGCCGCTGCGCGATGCCTTACACCTGCCCGCACGGCCGGCCGACGTTGATCGAGATGAACTACCGCGAGCTGGAGAAAAAGTTCGGCCGTTCGCAATAACCCCGGACCATGCGCAAATCCCTGCTTAAAATTCTAATGGGCCTGGTGGGCGCAATTTTAGGCTACGCCATCGTCAGCGCCGTGTATGAGTTTCGGCACACCCAAACCCCGCCGGATGCGCGCCTCGCACTGAATGCGCGCCTCGCGCGGGTGGCGGCGAACATGAACGAGCGGCTGCCGCTGCTGGCGGATCCGGAAACGCGCCTGGACAAGGTGACCGCCGGCCCGGGAGCGCAATTGACCTATGCCTTCACCCTCCCCAACCGGGACAAGGGCACGCTCGACCTGCCGGCCTTTGAAAAAGCCATCCGGCAGAACCTCATCAACAATTACCAGACCAACAGCTCGCTGGCGGAGCTGCGCGCCGCCCAGGTAAAGCTGGACTACCAGTACAAGGACAAGAACGGCCAATTCATTTCCGAGATTGCGGTGACCCCGAAAGATTTTTAGCGAACCATGCCCGACCCGGCTGAACCCGACCAACCCCGTCCGGAAGAAACCTGTCCCCTGCCCCCGGCGGACGGGACCGGCGAGCATTGGCGGTATTGCCTGCAATGCGGCCACGAGCTGATCAACGAAAAGTGCAAGCTCCGCTGTCCGCGCTGCCATTATTTCATGAGCTGCTCGGATTTTGATTTCGCCGGGTGAGGCTTCCCTGCCGGGGCAGGCTGGACGAGGTTTTACCTACAGAAAATTTCCATCTGGCCGATGATAAGTGGAACCTTATTGCGCCATTTTAACGCCATGTCCGAGAAAGTTTTCTTTTATATATACACGAGCACGGCCTGCAAGCCATTCAGCCAGGCTGAGTTGTGCGACCTGCTGGCCGTCAGCCGCGAGAAAAACGCCCGGAGCGGCTTGAGCGGCATGCTGTTGTACAAGTTCGGCGATTTCATGCAGATGTTGGAAGGCTCCGAACCGGCGGTGCGGTCATTGGTGAAAACCATCCAAGCGGACCCGCGCCATGACAACATGGTGAAGCTGCTCGAGGGATATACGAATGAACGCCAGTTCCCCGGCTGGTACATGGGATTTTATAATCTCGATACCGAGGCGGTCCGGAGGCTGCCCGGTTACACGGATTTCATCAATACACCATTGTCCACCGGCCTGTCCGCGGATCCAACCGCGTGTCAGCGGCTGCTGGAAATTTTCAAAGAGCAACGTGCGGAGCTGGGTTCACCCTTAAAAGCCGGGAGTCACTTTTCGGTGAGCATAGCGTGAGACGGGGCGGGCCTGCGGCTGGTTCACGAACCGCCCGGACTTCGATTTCGCCGGCTGACCGGCCCGGCTTTGACGAATTTCATTCGTGCCAATTTATGAAATTTGTGGCAAGCTTTCCACGCCCATGAACGAGTGGAACATCCAGTCCCGTGCGCACGCCTGCGAGGCGTGCACCCAGCCGTTTGCCGACCAGCAGCCGTATCACACCGTGCTGTTTGAGGAAGGCAAGGAACTGCGCCGTTCGGACATCTGCGAGCCGTGCGCGCAAAAGGCCGTCGACGGACGCCAGCACAAGGGCTTCATTTCCCAATGGCACGGCATCTACGAGATGCCGCCCGCGCAACCCGTCGAGGCCATCCAGAAGGACACCGCCGAGACCATTCTCCGCAAGCTCGTGGAGCTGAATGATCCGCGTTACGCCGCCGCCGGCTACATCCTCGCGGTCATGCTCGAACGCAAGCGCATCCTCCGCGTGAAGGAGCAGATCAAGCGCGACGGCCAGCGGATCTTCATCTACGAGCAGCCCAAGACCGGCGACATCTTCACCATCGCCGACCCGGGCCTGCACCTCGACCAACTGGAGCAGGTCCAGCACGATGTGGCGTCCTTGTTGGAACATGGCTTGAATCCGCCACCGCCGCCGGAAACACCCGTGGCCGAAACTGAAACTGAAACTGAAACTGAAACTGAAACCGAAACCGCACCGCAACCCGATGAGGAAGCGGCCGCCGCCAGTTGATTCCCGTGTCTGCGCTTGCTGAACTTCAAACCCGCCTTGGTTATCAGTTCCGCGATGATGGCCTGCTGCTGCTGGCGCTCACCCACCCATCTATCGCCCACGAGCAAAACGTGCCCACCCCGCACAACCAGCGGCTGGAATTTTTGGGCGATGCCGTGCTGGGCCTGGTGCTGTCCTCCGCGCTGTATAAAAAATTTCCCGACTCGGACGAGGGCCTGCTCACGAAGTCGCGCGCCAGGCTGGTCAACGCCGGTTCGCTCGCCGCGCACGGCCGCGCGCTCGGCCTCGGGGCGCACCTGGTCCTGAGCCGGGGCGAGGAGAACACCGGCGGCCGTGAGCGCGCCTCGGCCCTGACGGACGCCTTTGAATCCCTGCTGGGCGCGATCTTTCTCGACGGCGGCCTGGAGCCCGCGCGGGAATTTATTTTGCGCGAGTTCAACGGGGATTTCAGCGAACTGGAGGTCTCGACGGCGGGCATCGAAAATCCGAAGGGCGAGCTGCAGGAACTGCTGCAGGCGAAATCGCCGGTGGCGCCCAGCTACGAATTGATTTCCGCCGTCGGCCCGGACCATGACCGCCAGTTCATCTGCGCCGTGCTGCATGGCGGCGTGGAACTGGCGCGCGGCGCCGGCAAAAGCAAGCGCGCCGCCGAAAGCGAGGCGGCGGTGGCGGCGTTGAAAATCTTGCGCGCAGCGGCGGGCGGTTAGCGCGGTGGCAGCAAGTCGTTCGAATCATCCACGACATCTTGGACTGCGGTGGCAAGGCGGGAGCCGCGACACCGCTTTCGTGCGGGCGAAAAATGAACTGGCGGAAGAAAACCTTGGCGCGTGCGAAAGCGGCGTGGCGCTGCGCTTCCCGCCGCAGTCCAAGACGCTTGTGGGCAGGGCCACATTGACAGGTTTGCCGGGGGGTTGATGAATTACCACGCCACAAACCACGCCACAAAGTGCCGGCTGCGCAGGCATGGTTTGTCGCCGCGCGACAAACTCCACCAGTACTCCACCAGTACTCCACCAGTTTTGGAAGGTGCTCTAAAATCCCGCCACGATTTGCCGGGTGATTGCCGGGATGATCCCCTTCTCTTCCGGCCGGGTGGTGAAGATGACCAGCACGAATTTTTTCCCGGACGCCAGTTCCACGATGGCCGCGTCATGGCGCGCGGCGCTCATGTCGCCGGCCTTCGACCACAGCTTCGCCGTTGCGGGCAAACCGGCGCCGATAAACTCCCGCCCTTGGTGATCGGTGGATTGGGGATCCGCAAAATCCCGGCGCAGCAAGGCCCGCATCTCCGCGCAACGCGGTGCTGACACGCACCGGTCCGTGGCGATTTCGACGAACAGGCGCGCCGTGGCATTGGTCGTCAAACAATTCCGGGCGGGCGTGAATTGATCCACCACCTGTTTGTCACGACCGTAGGGGCCGTCGTGCCACGTCTTGCGGTTGGCGTTGATTTCCGGATAGCCCACCGCGTGAAAATACCGGTTCACGCGGTTCCGCTTTTCGTGCCAGGCGGCCAGGGCGGCGGGCGGCAGCTCGGGGCCGCTCGTGGTGTCCGTCAGCACATCGAGCACGTAGCCGGTGGCCTCGTTGCTGGAATCGACGATCATGTCGCGCAGGGCCCGGCGGAGTTCGGGGGTGTCGGAGATTTTCTTGTCCTCCAGCCAGCGGTGCGTGGCGGCGAGGTAAAACATTTTGATGACGCTCGCCGGATAGATCGGGGCATCGCCGCGATGCGCGGCGCGCGGAAAGTTTTTCCCGGCCGCCAGGTCCACGAGGGTCACGGCCAGTTCATCCGCGCGCAGCCGGGCCGGCGCGAATTGTTCCAGCGCCGTTTCCACGGCGTGGTCCACGAGGAGTGGCAGCGCGTTCATGACCAGAGTCTGCCGCGATTTGCCAAGGATAAAAGTGGATTTTTCCGATTTTTATTCGTTTTCAACAACGTGGAAATGTGCTTGAATTTGCTGGTGAAAATCAGCGCCCGCGCGTGCGAGCTTCGGCTCGCAAACCCGTGGAAAATTGCCAGCAGCAAAGGATCTGGCGTCCACCGGACTGTGATAGTGGAACTAACCGATGCCGAAGGTGTCTCCGCCATCGGCGAGGCCGCCCCGTCCTCGCTCTACGGCGAGTCCGTGGAGACCGTGCTGCCCGTGCTCGCGCAGCTCGAGGCCGCGAAGCTTTCCTTCCGCGACGTGCCCGGCAGCATGAGGTTCCTGGAAGCGCTCCCGAAAATTCCCTATGCCGTGAAGTGCGCCCTGAACCTGGCGCTGCTGGACGGCGCCGCGAAGCACGCGGGCAAGCCGCTCCACGATTTCCTGGGGCTGGGCTTCCGCGAGCACCATCACGTCACCTCCTTCAGCATCGGCATCGACTCGCCGGACATCATCCGCAAGAAGGTTGCGGATGCCGCCGAGTATCCGCGCATCAAGCTCAAGGTCGGGGATCCGCGCGACAAGGAGAATTTCGCCGCGCTCCGCAGCGTCGCGCCGAACAAACCCGTGCGCGTGGACGCCAATGAAGGCTGGAAGACCAAGGAAGACGCCCTGCGCATGATCGAGTGGCTGATGGAGACGGATAAAAACCTCGAATTCATTGAGCAGCCCATGCCGCGCACCTCCAGCGACGCCGACCTCAAGTGGCTCAAGGAACGTTCCCCGCTGCCGATTTTTGGCGATGAATCCTGCCACACCGTGAAGGACATCCCGCGCTGCGCGGAATGTTTCCACGGCGTGAACGTGAAACTCGTCAAGACCGGCGGCGTGAGCATGGCCTACGACACCTTGTCGGCCGCGCGCCAGGCCGGCTTGCAGACCATGCTCGGCTGCATGATCGAGACCAGCGTCATGATCAGCGCCGCCGCGCACCTCGCGGAACTGACCGACTACCTGGACATCGACGGCAACCTGCTCATCACCAACGACCCGTTCACCGGCGTGACGGCGAAGAACGGCATCCTGTCCTTTGCCACCGCCAAGGAAAAACGCGGACTCTGTGTGAGTCCGCGTTGATGGTGAAGTTCAATTTTAAATTTTTCGGGCCGGTATATTAATTTAAAACCGTCGCGTGGTGGGTCACCCAGATCCAGTCAGCATTGCCAATGTTCACACCCTTGGGCAACTGGCCGCCGCCAAAAACCGTGGGAATCTTCAAGGCCGCAGTCACCCATTTATGAGTTTCGGAGTGACCGTCGGCAAAGGAGAACCCGCAGATGCTGACGGCATGATAGGCTCCGGGGACATCGGGGAAAAACCCGTGCTGCCCCGTAGAATCAATCTGGAGAAAACCATCATTCATGCTGCTCATGCTTTCCTCACAAAAAACGAAGGCATCCGAGGGACCAAGCCCGCCTGCCCCCAGATCGGTGGCCTTTACATAAGCCTTATAACCCGGATTATAGCCCGGCAGGTTATTTGGCCCGCCGCCTTGTACGATATATTTAACCAGCAGACACCCCATCTGCATCTGCATGGAATAGCTGCGAATTCGCGGTCCGTTTTGAGATTCCACAACGTCACCAGGGCACCTATAGACATCGACCTGCCCGTTCATATACGGGGCAAGGATCGAATTTTGAAACAGCACCCGGTTGGTATTGCCAGGTTTCAGCCACCAGTCTTCCCCGGCGGCACCGGGACACCAGCCGTTTGCATCCGTCACGTTACTCGGGGCATTGGGCACCATGGTATCATTGTAGTCCCCTTCATACATTTTGCAGCCAAGCTGCATCTGCTTGAGGTTGCTGACGCATTTGGCGGTTTGCGCCCTGACCTTGGCGCTGGCCAGCGCCGGCAGCAGCATCGCCGCCAAGATGGCGATGATGGCGATGACCACCAGCAATTCAATCAGCGTAAAGGCGGAACGCCGCGCCGACGGACGAGAGAAGCGGTCGGGCCGGACATTATTTTTCATCATATTCATTATAGCTCATGATACCAGGTTGATAAAATAAAAAAGGGCATCCGCCGCGAACGACGGATGCCCCTGGAATGTTTACTGCAGCCGGATGCGGAAGTAGCCTTGGCCTCCGCTGACAGTGTTGGTCACGCTGATCGCACCGCCGGTGCCGGCATTGGTTGAGAGCGGCAGCCAGGTGGGCTGCAACAAGTTGGTCTTGGAATCCACCACGTAGGACGGACCCACTTCCGTGCCGAAGCTCAAGGCGAAGTTGGTGCCGCCACGGAGGGCCGGTCCGGTGAGCGACGGCGACACGGCCAACGTCAGGGTCACGGGGGTCGGGTTGGTGATCAAGGTGGTGCCGTCACTGACGCGCACCGTGTAGATGGAGCCGAGGTTGCCCGGCTGCACGTTGGTGATGATCAGTGTCTTGCCCACCGCCGCCGGGATGCTCACGCTGTTGGAGAGCCACTGATAATTGGTGAGGCCGGAGAACGTGCTGGCCGTGACGGTGAAGGTGCTGGCGGTGAGGCCCGGCACCACTGCGCGCGTGGCGGGCAGGACGCTGATGATGCTGGGCAACGGCGGCGTGACGGTGGCCACGCTGCTGGTCGCAAAGTTCCAATTGTCATTGATGAGCACCCGGAAGGTGCCGTAGTTGGTCGGCCCGGAGGTGAAGCTGTAGGTGCGGTTCGTGGCAAAGGGAATGTTGTTCGAGTTGAGCTGCCATTGGTAATTCGTGTTCCCGGAGAACGAGTTGGCCGCCGAATACAGGTTGGTGGAGATGCCTGCCGCCACGACGAGGCTGGTGGACAGGGTGGTGAGGCTGGCCACCGGGTTGGTCGTGATGGTGAACAGCGGCGGACGCAGCGTGACGTTGGTGCTGACGACGGTATAATTACCGTCATTCACGGTCCAGGCGTAGGTTCCGTAGCTGGCCGGAGCCACTGTAAAGCTATACGTGTTGTTCGTGGCCCCGGCGATGGGCGTGCCATTCAGCGACCACTGGCCATTGGTGTTGGCCGAGGAGCTGTCAAAGCTGGCCGCCACGCTGAAATTGGTGACCGCGCCCACCGCCGCAATGACGTTGGTCGGTTGCAGCGTGATCAGCGGGGTCGCCAGCCGGACGACTTTGATGTCCGAATAATAAACCGCGGCATCCGCGCCGCCCACCGAGTTGAACGGATCAAGATAGCCCAGCATGATCAAGCCGTTCGTCCACACAGTCGTGTTGGTGTAAGTAAAGATGGACGTGCCGTTCATGGACAGCGTCACTTTGTTTTTTACGGTCTTGATCTCCACATTCACCCAGGCATTGGTATAAAAGTTGCCCAAGATCGCGGCGTTGTAGGGCGAGATGTTGGCGGGGATGCCCGCGACGGGAGTGGTGCCGTTCAGCACGCTGTAGGGCGACGGATTCTTGAACACGTTCACGAAAGACGTGTGCGAAGCCGTGGCGAGGGTCTGCCAGCCGGCGTTGCCATTCGTTCCGCCCACGCCGGTTTTTTCAATATAATCACCGGCGGCCGCACCACCATCAACCATCATCGAATACCAGACGCCATCGCTGGTCCACGTCAGATTGGTGCCATCCGGATCCCAGCCGCTTTGCAGGGCGCTGCCGCTCCACCAGTTGGTGGCGGTGCCGGTATGATTGATGCCAAACAGCGGGCCCTCGGTCGTATAAGCCGGGCTGTTGCCCTCGGGGACGTTCATGGCAAAACGGAAGGCATAATCGCCGCTGAAGGTGACGTTCGTCGGATAGAGATTCACGCCCGCCGCCGAGCCGACGCTTTTGTTCACGGTGACCCGCAGGCACGAGGTCGCGCCGCTGGGCGGCAATGAGATCAGGCCGTTATTGGCGCTTTCCCCGTTGGCAGCCGTGAGGTCGTAGCCGAATTCGATCGTGTTATCGATCCCATTGGTGTGCATGTTGTTGTTCGCCGAGGTCACCCCCCAGTTGGCCGCATCGGCGGGATCCGTCAGCGGATTCGCATACAGCACGGTCGCCGGCAGGTTCGCATTGTCAATGATGGTAATCACCACCTTGTTCGTCCCGGCCGCGTAGACGGTGCCGGGGTTCAAGCCGACAGTGAAGGGCTTGTTTCCCACATAACTGGTGGTATCAATCAGCGGGAAGATTGAGGCATTGGTGACAAAAATATCGCCCGGATTGAAGGTGACTGGCTGTGCCGGCGTGAACTGCACGTTGGAAACGGCGACTCCCGAGTACGTGAAGTTTGATACGGTGAAGCTGGCCGCATTGGTATCGCCCCAGCGGGTGAGGACAAAGGAACCGTAGTCATTGGTCAGTCCCTTGTACATCGTGGAGCCCGGGGCTGAAGAGATGAAGACATACTGGGTTCCGATGTTCTGGATATAAACCGTATCGCTCACCGGCGCGGCCCCGGCATAGTTGCCATTGCCAGCAATGGTCAGAATAACGGTGGTGGTGGGACGCGACAAGCCATCGTTCACCGGGGTGATCGTAATGTTGGTGGTATTAATTCCCGCCGCCAAGGTGACGGAGCTTGCCGTTCCACCAGAAACGGTGTAGGTGCCGTTTGTGGCCGTACCGGTCAAGGTGTAAAACACGGTCAAAGGTGAATTCGTGTCGGCGGAATTTACACTGCTGCGCGTGATGGTGAACACCCCTGGCGTCGGGCCGCTCTGCGAGGCTGCCGGAACGGTTGCCGTCACACTAACCTTGGTGGCGGGCTGGCTGATGGTAAAGTTGGTCTGACCGGTCGCGTTGCCGTAGGTGATCGTCGTGGCCGTAAGGCCTAGGGACCATTGCTGAATGCCGCCTACGCCGGAACTGCTGACATAGACGTTGTCGGCCGCATCCCAGCAAAAGCCGCGGGCTTGAGTGGCGGTGTTCGAGTTGACGATCGTATGGAGGGTCGAAATGTCCGGAATGCCGTTGGTCAAGGAGCAAATGCTGATATGGTTGTCCGATATGCCCACACCTCCGAAATAATTTCCATCGGGTGAAACCGCACCATCAGCCAAGCCCTGGCCGTTGATGATGAAAAAATCGCTGCCGTTGCCGGTGGCGGTGACTGAATCCCACAACAAGGTCAAATTCTGATCATAAACCTGCACGTTGGCCTTGCCGGGCGAATCTCGCCGGTTGCTCAGATAAAAATATCCATTGGGTCCGACAGTTATGCCGGGGTAATTATTGTTAAGGACCTGGTTTAGGCCGGTCTCCGGTCCAAGCAGGTCGGGGGCGGTTGTCCTGGGCATCGTTGCCAAATTAATGTTACTGTATACGAGAATTGAATTCAGCGCCGTGGCATTGAAGGCAAAATTGCCGGCATCGACCGTGTACAAAACGGCATTGCCACCGGCCTGGAGATTCCCAATCAACAGTGGGCGGGAAAATTCTGAACCGTGCGAATTCGCCGCGGACCCGGCGGTGTCACCCGGCGGCCCCAGCAGCAATTGATTGGTCGACAAATCTGGAGCCACACGCCAGACGCCCGAGTGCGCCGACGCAAAATCACCCACTGTCAGCCAGCTATCATCATTCACCGCCAGGCGATAAGGGCTGCTGCCGCTGCTGGCCACCCAACTCACGCCCGCGCTGTTGGTGTTGATGAGACTCATGTCGCTATAGTGACGCCGCAAGGAACCGTTCGTGTTCGCCAGTGTGGAAACGGCCATGTAAATCTGGCCGAAGTATGGCGAATTTTTGACATGATTCACATCCACCCCGCGGGAAGCAGCCACTGAAAATGTGGAAAGAATGCTGGCCAAGCCTGAGCCATTTTTGCTCACCGCGATCTTGTAGCTCGTATGCGCCCCCAAACTGAACGACTTCAGCCCCTTCAGTTCATTTGTGCCGGTCAACACCCCGTCGAAG
Source organism: Verrucomicrobiia bacterium (assembly GCA_031290985.1). Taxonomy (GTDB): domain Bacteria; phylum Verrucomicrobiota; class Verrucomicrobiia; order Limisphaerales; family UBA11358; genus UBA11358. The sequence continues at coordinate 122,095 of JARLJW010000043.1, forward strand.
GCGGAATTGGTGCTTCCATCCTCATGAGTGACGACAATTACAGCGTTCGACTCATTGAGGTAAAATTGGATGGTGCCGTTGTTGTTGGTCACGCTGGAGGCATAGGGCGTGGCCTTGGCCTGCCCGGCAAAGAAAGCGGCCACCGCCAGCACGGTGATGACCTTTGCCAGTGTGCATAGATAGGTTCGTTTAAACATACGGATGGATGGGATTGGGGGTTGGGGGGTGCGGGAACGGGCGGCAGATTTTTCGGGTTTAATGATTTCGGGTTTAATGATTTCGGGTTTAATGATTTCCATAGCGGCGGTTCTGGTTTTTTTAGCGGCTGATTTAAAATGAACTACGTGCGGCAGTTTGCGGGCACGCAAAACCCAGCCTCTTAAAGAGCCGGGGGCGCCGCGTATCGGTCATAGGCACGACACTGTAGCTGCTGCTGTTTCTCATCATTCTCCTTCTCGTCCGACAATGAGCCCGGCTATGAAAGCCGAACCCACCAAGTTTCATGTTGAAATGAAACTCACACAAGTTTTTACGCCCCCCGTTACAATTTTGCAACAAAAAACTGAAAAATCGGCATCAATATAAGCAAGTGTTACAAAGCCATCCGCCGTCTGGTCGCGGAATAATACCAACTAAATCAACGGGCGTTTTGATCCCGTTCTCTGGTCTTGGGTTCATTTCGCGCCCGGATTTGCGCCCGTAAATTTATAATCCGCCAGGGCTTCCGCCGCCAAGGTCCCCAATCGCCGCCGCAGCGGAATCACGTTGCCCGCCTCCGTGGGATGATTCCGGTTCGACAAGAAAATCACGAAGGTTTTTGAGGCTGGATCGATCCACAATGAGCCGCCCGTCCAGCCCGTATGGCCGTAGGAACCCAGCGGAAAAATTTCCCCGCGCGGTCCGTTGTAGGGCGAATTGATGTCCCAGCCCAGCCCGCGCTGCGCGGAAATTTCCGGCGGCGTCTGCACGCTGGTCATCAGCTTCACCGTCTCCGGCTTGAAGATCCGCACGCCGTCCAACTCGCCCAGATTCAGCAACATCCGCGCATACCGCGCCAGGTCCGGCGCCGTGATGAATAATCCGGCGTGCCCGGCCACCCCGCCCATGTGCCGCGCGGTGGGATCATGCACCACCCCGCGCCAGGGTTTGCCGTCCACCACTTCCGTCGGCGCGATGCGCCCCAGCTTTTCTTTCGGCGGCAAATATCCGGTGTCCGTCATCTTCAGCGGCCCGTAAATTTCGCGCTGCACAAAAACTTCCAGCGGCAGCTTGCTCACCCGTTGCACAATCTCGCCGGTGAGAAACAGGTTGATGTCGCTGTATTTAAAGGCGGTCCCGGGCGGGGATTGCAATTTGACCGCGCAGGCTTTTCGCACCGCCTCGGCCTGGCCGTGCCAGTCCGTTTTGGTCTCGATGTCCGGCGGCAAACCGGAGGTGTGCGTGAGCAGTTCCTTGACCGTGACGTCGTCGCGGCCATCGCCGGTGAATTCGGGGATATACGTTTTCACGGGCGCAGCGAGCTGCACCTGTCCACGCTCAACGAGCAGCATAACAGCGGGTGTGCCGGCGATGACCTTGGTCAATGACGCCGCGTCAAAGATCGTGTCCTCGGTCATCGGCTCCGGCGCGGGCACCAGTGCGCGATGGCCGTAGGCCTTGTGATAGGCCGTGCCGTTGTGTTCGACCCACAACACGCCGCCGGGACATTTGTTGCTGCTGATGGCGGACAAGATGGCGGCGTCCATCGCCGCCAGTTTTTCCGGGTGAAAGGCCTCCGCGAACAACGGCGGAACCATCAAAAAGAAAGCCAGCAATATTAACCGGATTTTCGCACATTGAATCACTGGGCCAAAAATAAAACATTCAACGTTCAACGCCCAACTCTCAACGCCCAAGGGACTCCACCACGGACACTTGGAGGTTGGGCGTTGAATGTTAGATGTTGAATGTTTCAAGGGAACGAAATGACAGGTATGCACAGGTATCCTTTCAGCGATACAACAGGTACGGCTCGCGCAGCTTGGCGAAGGCTTTCAGGCCCGGTTGCGTGGCGGCCACGATTTTTTCCACCGGCTCGCCGCGCTCCAGCGCCTCGCGCACCGTGGCGGTGCCCATGACCTTGTCGATGTAGTTTGTATGCAGTTCCAGCTTGTCGCCATAAGTCTGCTTCACCACGGACAAGAGGTTCAAGGTCGTGGCGATGGGCTGGTACGCGTTCCGGTCCGTCACGTGCAACTGGCAGCCGCCGCACTGCTGATCCTTGAACTTTGAAAATGTCGGTGTGAAATACACTTCGCGGAACTTCACCCCGCGAAGGTGCAGGTCGTTCAACTTTTTCGCCAGCACCAGGCCATCGATCCACGGCGCGCCGAACATTTCAAACGGTTTCGTGGTGCCGCGGCCTTCCGAAAGGTTGCTGCCTTCGAGGATCACCTGGCCCGGATAAACCGTCGTCGCGTCGAGCGTAGGCAGGTTCGGCGAAGGCAGCACCCACGGCAGCGACGTTTCATCGAACCATTCGTCGCGCGTCCAGTTCTCCATCGGCACGACCGTGAGCTTGACCTTCTTCTTCAGAAATTTGTCATTGAACAACCGCGCGAGTTCGCCCGTCGTCATGCCGTGGCGCAGCGGAATGGGATACAGCCCGATGAACGAGCTGTGCTCCGGATATTCGAGGATCGGGCCTTCCATGGCGACGCCGTTGATGGGGTTGGGCCGGTCCAGCACGATGAACGGGATGTCCGCCTCGGCCGCCGCCGACATGGCGTTCGCCATCGTGGCGATGTAGGTGTAGACGCGCGTGCCGACGTCCTGCAGGTCGAACACCATCACATCCACCGACTGCATCATGCCCGCCTCGACCTGCTTGCCCTCGTGCTGCGTATCGAACTTCCGCATGTATTCGTCGATGTTCGTCATCATGTCCGCCGGCGGCTTGTGCGTCTGGCCGTAGAGGCTGAACACGGGGAGCTTGAAATGTTCGTCGTAATAAAACGCGACGTATTCGCCCGCCTGGGCGTTGCCACGCACGCCGTGCTCCGGCCCGTACAACGCCACCAACTGCGTCTCGGGATGCGCGCGGAAGGTGTCCACGATGCTGTCCAGCTTGCTGTCGAGCCCGGTGGGATTGGTGATGAGGCCGACGTGTTTGCCGCGGATGAGGTCGAGGTGTTTTTCAAAAAGCACTTCGACACCCAGCTTGACCGGCGGGCGGATGGCGTGGTTGGGTTGCATGGTAGGCGTGGTTTGGCAGCCGGCGACCAAGGTCGCCAGGCCGAGAAGGATGGAGCGATGGAGCGGTTTCATTTGTCCCGGTTTCACTTATTCTTCAGGCAGCTCGTCTGGAGGTACTGCGTGTATTCGCCGCGACGAAAAACCGATTCGTTATGCGTCAGGTCCGTGTGGATGAAGGTGAGCCTGGCCTTCGTCAAATCCGCCGGGGTGCTGTTGGTTTCCTCCAGCGCCTGAAACGCGGTGCCGCCGGCATGGTACGCCGCCATCAATTTTTCCGTCTCCTCCTTCGTGCCGCCGTGGTCCGTGTAAATGTCCACCAACCGGGAATTTTGCGCCTGCTGCCACGCGACGAAATCTTCCGTGTTGCCGTAAAGCGCGTCAAAGAGCCATGCCTCCTTGATTTTGTCCGGCAGGCCGCCATGGTTCACGATGGCCGCCATCACATGATAGCCGCCGCTGTGGCCGGAGAGGATGATGTTGCCCAACTCGAATTTATTCTTTTTAAGGACGCCGCTGGCCTGCAATTTTTCCACCGCCTCGGCCATGAAGACGGCAAATCCGTTCGTGTCCTCCAGCTTGCCGCCAAACGAATCCGGCGCATTATGCGGGCCTTCCGGCACGATGAGAATGGCGTTCTTGCCGCTGTCGCAAAACTGTTGCAGCAGATTGTACTCCTCCAGCGTGCCGGCCACCGTGTGGTTCCAGCCGTGGAAATGCACCACGAAATCAACCTGGTCCGTCACGCGAAACCCTTTCGGGATGAAGAAAGCCACCGTGCTGTCCGAGTAATGGTCTGCCGCGGAATAATGCTGGCCTTTGCGCGTCAGGCCCGCCGCGCGCGCCGGATGCGGAAACGGCGCGGACACAAGCTGCGTCACCACCAGCGTGCCGAGCGCCGCATACGTCCGGGCCGCCAGCTCCTCGCTGCGCCCGGTGAACTGCGCGAGCATCACCGCGATGTCGTCCAGTTCATCCGTCCGCCTGCGGTTGGCCGGCGCGTCGTAGCGGTTGAGCATCAGGCTGAACACCAGGTGCTCGCCCGCCGCCGTCGTCACAAAGCCCGAGAGCGCGTTCACCCAGCGCAACGTGCCGGTCTTGGCGTGCACGTTCTGGAAGGCCGCCGTGTTTTTCATCCGCCGCCGCAACGTCCCGTCCACTCCGGCGATGGGCAGCGCCGCGATAAAATCTTCCGACTCCTTGTGCCGGTACATGAATTGCAACAGCGCCATGGACGCATTCGCCGTCGTCAGGTTGTTGCGCGACAGCCCCGAGCCCTCGTCAAAATGGACGTCCTCGGCCGGCAAATTGTTCGTCTGCAGAAACGCGTCCAGCGCCGTCAGCGCCAGTTGCTCGGAAGTCACCCACGGCGGCGTGTCCGCCGCGCGCGTCGCTTCGCCGGTGTGTTCAAAGATCAGATCCGTCTCGAGGTTTTGCGACGGCTTCATGAAATCGTGCACCAGTTCGCGCAACGGCGGCGAGGTGACCTCGCCGATTTTCTCCGTCGCCGCTGACGGAGCAGACGGCCACGCCACCACCCGTGCAACGCCATGCACGATGATGCCGTGCTGCTGGAGCGCATCGCGCAACGCCGTCGTGAACCACCTTGCCGGGCTCAACATGGGCATTTGCACCAGCTCCGGCTCACCGTCCACCGGCAGCATTCCGAACACATGCACCACGTTTTCCCCGCGAAAACGCTGCACCTCGACGTGCCGCGCCGCGCCGTTGGTGGCCGTCGTGGTCTGGTTGTCCAGATGCAGGCCGGTGAATTGATCCAGGATCTTCAGGCCGCACCGCTCACCGGCGCGGCCGCCGGGCGCGATGCGGATGGTCGTGAAATTGTCATTGATGGTCAGCGCGGAGATTTCCGCCCCCTCGGAATCCGACAGGTCCTCCACGGTCCAGCTTCCGCCCTGGGGCGGTGAATGGAAAAAAGTCGTGTCGCCCACCAGGTCCCCGGTCACAGACCGCACCCCGGCGTTGGTCAACGCGGTGATGAACGGGGTGAACAAGGCCGCGAAATTTGTTCCCGCGTGGCGGGCGTTCCAACTGGGATCACCGCGCCCACTGATGACCAGATCGCCGTGAATCGTGCCGGACGCATCCGGCCGGGCCGTGGCCAGGATGGGCGTGATGATGCGGTAATCTCCGCCGAACCGGTCGAGCGCCAGCGCGCTGGGATACATCTTGCTGTTCGAGGCGGGGCTCAGCAACCGGTCCGCGTGATGCTCAAAAAGCACCTTGCCCGTGTCGAGCGACGCGATCTTCACGCCCCACAAGGCGCCGCTGAACCGGGGCGATTCTACATGCGCGGTGAGCTGCGCGCGCAGTTCGTCCAGCGTGTGCGCCACGGCGAGGTTCGTATCCTGCGCCTGCAAAAAGTTTGCGGCACAAAAACACACCAGCCCGGTTAAAAATAATTGAAAGCGCGTCTCCTTCATAGTCTCGCTTGCCGCGAATCTAATCCGGTTCCGGAAAAAAATGCAATCATAACCCGCCGGAAATCCTCCTCGCCCTCGAAGGCTCACTATTCATTAATTCTCAACTGCATCAATGAGGCTCGCGCAATCCCGTGATGGCGCGCGGGCTTTAGAGCAGTTCTTGGCAAGATTGGCAAGGGCAGGACGCGCCACTGCTGCGCGCCGGCGCGGTGAACCAGAATGCATTGGTTGGCAATCGCGGCGCGCGGAGGAGGTCCGAGCCGGACTGTCATACGCGTCCTGCCACCGCAAACCCATCCACCGGGAAGCTTGAATATCCGCCGCCGACCGGCTTCCGCAAATTTTATCCTCTCGGTTCCGCCCGGATGCGATTATGTTTGTACTGAATGGCAATCATCGGTCAACGCAACACCCTCTCCATCGTCCGCGAGTCCACGCCCGGGCTTTACCTGAATGGCGGCGAACTGGGCGAGATTCTTCTGCCCGGCCGCTACATCCCGCGCGACCTTAAGCAGGGTGACAAGCTGGATGTGTTCATCTATCTCGATTCCGAGGACCGCCTCGTCGCCACCACGGAAACTCCGTTTGCCGTGGTTGGCGAAATCGCCTGCCTGAAAGTCGTGAGCATCAATCCGCGCGTGGGCGCGTTTCTGGACTGGGGACTCGCGAAAGATTTGTTGCTGCCTTTCCCCGAGCAGGAAAAGCCGTTGCGCGTCGGCAAAAAAGTTGTCGTCGCCGTCTGTCTCGATCCCAAGAGCAACCGCATCATCGCCAGCGCGCGGTTGCGCCGGCATCTGAGCCAGGAGCCGCCGCCCTATGCCGTCGGGCATCCGGTGAATCTCCTCATCACCGGCCGCACGCCGCTGGGCTACAACGCCATCGTCGAGGGCATGCACCTCGGCCTGCTGTATCACGATGGTTTTTCCGCGCCGCTGGAAGTGGGGCAACGGCTCAAGGGCTACGTCCGCAAATTGCGCGAAGACGGGAAGATCGATCTGACCCTCGACGCCTCCGGCTACAAGCGGGTGCTGCCCTTGAAACTGCAGATCGTGCAGGCGCTCGAAAAGAACGGCGGCAAATTGAGCGTGGACGATGACAGTTCGCCGGAGCTCGTCCGCGAACGGTTTGGCGTCAGCAAGAAGGCCTTCAAGCAGGCGCTGGGCGCGCTCTACAAAAGCCGCCGCATCCGCTTCTTGAACCCCGGAATTGAACTGCTCGACAATAGTTCGTGGAAGCCGGGGCAGTGATTTGCGGATATTATTAAAACGTGAACAGCTCGATGAAATGCCCGTCCGGGTCGCGCAGAAAAATCTGCCAGGCGCCATCGGGCCTTGGTTGCCGGGAACGAAACTCCGCGCCCACCTGCCGCAGATGGTTTTCCCACGCGGCGATGCCCTCCACGCGCAAAGCAAAATGATCATTGCTGTTCACGGGCGGAACATTCCCGACCACCCGGCCGATCAGATGTAATTCCTGCGCGGAACCGAGCCGGAACCACGCGCCGGGAAAATCAAACGCGGGACGCGGCAGGCTTTCCAGCCGTAGCACGTCGCGATAGAACGCGCAGCTCCGCGCCACGTCCGCCACGTGGATGGCGACATGGTTCAGTTCATGAATCTTCATCGCGCTTTTATTTCCCATCCCACTGGAAGGTTTCCCCCTTCTTCACCTTCATGAATTTGGTGGTGCCGCCGTAGCGCAGGCGGATGGGATTGCCGTTCAAGGAATGAATGGCGGCGTTGGCCAGCTCGCCGTCCTTCCACGTGATGTCCACTTCGAAGCCGCCCCGGGCGCGCAGACCCGTGACGCTGCCGTTCGCCCATGCCTTGGGCAGGGCGGGGAGGATCTGGAGCTCGTCGTTCTGGCTTTGCAGCAACATTTCGGCGATGCCCGCAGCGCCGCCAAAATTGCCGTCGATCTGGAACGGCGGATGCGCGTCAAACATGTCCGGGAACGTGCGCGCCGGGCTCAATAAGAACTCCAAAATGCCGAACGCGTGATCACCATCATGCAGGCGCGCCCAGAGGTTGATGCGCCAGGCGGTGGCCCAGCCGGTCGCCTGGTCGCCGCGGATCTCCAGCGATTTTTTGACGGCCGCAGCCAGCTCGGGCGTCGTGTTCACATCGATCTGCGCGCTCGGGTAAAGGCCGTACAGATGCGAGACATGGCGGTGATGCAGTTCGCGCGATTGCAGATCAATGTCCTGCAGCCATTCCTGCAACTGGCCGGAGCTGCCGACCTGCATCGGTGCGAGCCGCGCCCGCGCGGCGGCGACCTGCGCGGCAAATTTCTTGTCCTTGCCCAGAATTTCCGAGGCGGCGATGCAGTTGGCGAAGAGGTCGCGCAGGATCTGCTCGTCCATGGTCGGCCCGGCGCACAGGCTGGTCTTGGTCGCAGCGGGATTTTTGTTCTCCGGCGACAGGGACGGACAGGTGACGAGCCAGTGGTGCGTCGGCTCCTCAATCAGCGTGTCGAGGTAGAATTGCGCGGAACCCTTCATGGCGGGATAGATTTTCGCCAGATATTTTTTATCGCCGGTGAATAGGTAATGTTCCCACAAGTTTTGCAGCAGCCAGGCGCCGCCCATGGGCCACATGCCCGAGTTGGGGCCGTCCACCGGTGCCGTGGCGCGCCAGAGGTCGGTGTTATGATGTGCCACCCAGCCCCGCGCGCCATAATGGATCTTCGCCGTGCGCTGGCCGGTCTCGGCCATCTCCAGGACCATCTGCGTGAGCGGTTCCACACATTCGGAGAGGTTGCAGGTCTCGGCGGGCCAGTAATTCATCTCCGTGTTGATGTTGATGGTGTATTTGCTGTCCCACGGCGGCGTCATGGAATCGTTCCACAAACCCTGCAACGTCGCCGGCTGCCCGCCGGGACGTGAACAACAGATCAACAGATAGCGCGCGAACTGGAAGTAGAGCGCCGCGAACTGCGGATCGTTGCCGTTGGCAAAATTCTTGATGCGCTCATCCGTCGGCAGGTTCAGCGGTTCGTCGGTTTCCAAGGTCAACTGCACCCGGCGGAATAATTTCTGGTGTGCGGCGATGTGGTCTTCCAGCGTGGTGTCGCGCCCGTCCCGGAAGTGTGCGTTGAGCCATTTGTCCTTTGCACCCTCGATCTGCTTCAGGGTGATGGCCTGGGGATTCCCGGTGACATCGTGGTAATTTTTATAGCTCGTCGCGGCGGCGATCAGCAGCGTGACCGAATCCGCGCCGGCGACGGAAATCTTGTTCGTGCCCGGCGTAATGGTTCCGTGGACCGGCAGCAGGCAGACGCGGGCCTGAAATTTCAGCGCGCCTTTGATGCCGTGCGCCTCGCCATTGGTGCCGTTCATCACCAGCGTGGCGTCATCGATCGCACCCAGGGACGGTGAGCGGATGTTGATCTCCACGCCCGTATCAGCCTTTTGCGGCGAGGTCATGCCGGCGGTGAAGGAAATCTGCCCCGGCTTGTCGGCGGTGAGCCGGATGACGATCACCTGGTCCACGGCGCTGGCAAAAATCTCGCGCTTGAAGTGGACGCCGTTCGCCGTGTAGCTCACGGAGGCGACGGCGGTGTCGAGGTTGAGGTCGCGGCGGTAATCGTTCACCGGCAGGTTCACCGGGAAGTCCAGGTGCAGGTCGCCCAACGTTTCGTAGGGCATTTCGCGCACGGGCACGGCCATCATCTTCTGGTTGACGACCGTGAAGGCGTCGTCGTATTTGCCGTCGAATATGAGCTGGCGCGCCTCGGGCAGGGCGGCGAGGGCGTTGGTGTTGTTCGGGTCATACGGCCCGCCCGCCCAGAGCGTGCCTTCATTGAGTTGGAGATGCTCGTGATCCGCCCCGCCAAAGATCATCGCGCCCAGACGCCCGTTGCCGATGGGCAGCGCCTCCGTCCATTTGGCGGCGGGGCTGGTGTAATACAACGTCAGCGGCGCAGCCTTGTCCGCTGCGCGGCCGGCCGGGTGGAACAGGAACAGGGCCGCGAGCGCGGCAAAAAAAATGCGGGGCGGTGTCGGCATGGGGAAATTTTCGCCAGCCCCGCCCCGCACTCAAGCTAATACTTGTTCTACGGCACGCTTGGACGTCCGGGGGTGGCCACGGTCTGCACCACGGCCGAGGCGGGGGCCAGGCCGTCCGCGCTGGCGGTCAGCTTGATTTCCCCGGCGGTCTTGCTCGCTTGCACGATGACCTGCGCCAGGCCGTTGAACAGGCTGCGCGACCACGGCGCGGCCACTGGCTGGCCGGTGATCTCGACATTCACGTCGGGGTTGAGGCCGCCCGGTCCGGATTCGTTCCGCACGCCGACGGCGATGACGTTGTCGCCCACATGCAGGTTCTTTTTGATGTCAAACACCGGCTGCGCCTGCCAGTCCCGGGATTCGCCAACGCGCACGTCATTGACGAAAATCCAGCCGCGATCGTCGATGCCCGCGAAACGCACCGCGATGCCGGGGTTGCTCAAGTCTTCATCGGTCAGCTTCACATGCGCGCGAAAGACCGCCGATTCGCCTTCATTCAAGACCAGTTCGCCCGTGTCGCCGTCCGTCTTGGGCTTGATGGTGTTCCACGCGGAGTCGTCAAAATCATTCGCGTATTCGGGCGCGAGTGCGCCCTTGTTCGGAACCGGGGCCAGCTTCCAGCGCCAGTCGTTCACGGCGATGCTGTGCACCGGCATGTTCGCGATGAATGTGTCCGGCTCATGGCAGCTCGGGTCGCCGTTGCCCACGCCGAGGATCTTGCCGGCGCCGCCCAGCTCAAAATGAACCAGGTTCTGCGCCACCGGCACCGCGCGGCCCTGCGCATCCGTCGCGGAAACGGTGAACACGCTCACGTCTTCCCCGTCGGCGTTGATGGTCGAACGGTTCGGCGCCAGTTGGATCGCCACCGCGTCGCCGGTCGTTTCAATCTTTTGTTCGGCCACGAGCTTGCCGCCGTTGTAGCCCTTGGCGCTCAAGGTGCCCGGCGCGTATTTCACCTGCCACGACAGTTTGGAATTCGGCTGCATCGTCTGTTTGCCGAGCGATTCGCTGTTCAGGAACAATTCTACCTCCTTGCAGTTGCTGAATGCATCCACGCGGATCTCCTGGCCCTCCTTGCCCGGCCAGTTCCAGTGCGGCAGCAGGTGCAGCACCGTGTTCGTCGTCCACCACGCCTGGTAGTAATAAAAAATGTCCTTCGGGAAGCCGCACACGTCGAGGACGCCGAAATGGGAATTGACGCACGGCCACGCATAGGGCGTCGGCTCGCCGCGATAATCAAAACCCGTCCACACGAAGCCGCCGCTCAGCCACGGGCGGGTGGCGAAGATGCTCCACCATTCCTCGGCGGTATTGGCCCAGCTTGGTGCATTATCGTCGTACGCGCTTACATAACCACGTTGTTTGTCATTTGTATAAATGCCGCGCGTGCTCACCGTGCTGGCTTGCTCGGTGCCCACTTCCGGCTGGCTGGGATGCTTGCCATGGTAGCTGTCCATTTCCTTGCCGTAGGCGCTGCTGTTTTTGCCCACATGATAATTCCAGCCGCGCACCTCGATTACACCGTTGATGCCGTCGAACGTGTCGCCCTGCGGCGCGGCGTAGGTCACGGGCCGCGTCGGGTCAAGCTGCTTCACATAACTCTGCATCGTGCGCGCCACGTTGCCGCCCTGCGGCGTGGCCTGCACGGAAAACTCCTCATTCGCCACGCTCCACAGGCCCACGCTCGCATGGTTGCGGTCGCGGCGGATTTGGTCATCCCACTTCTGCATGTTTTGCGCGTCGCTGCCGAGCAGGCGGCTTTCGTCCATCACGATCATGCCGAGATGGTCGCAGGCCTCGAGCAGTTCCGGCGTGGGCGGATTGTGCGAAGTGCGCAGCGCGTTGTCGCCGAACTCCTTCAGTTTCGCGATGCGGAAATATTGCAGCGCATCCGGCAGCGCCGCGCCGACCCCCGCCATGTCCTGATGGTTGCACGTGCCCTTGAGGACATATGGCTGGCCGTTCAGCAAAAATCCTTTGTCCGCGTCAAACGCCACCGTGCGGATGCCAAACTCGGTCTCTTTGCGGTCGATTACCTGGCCGGCCACGGAAACCGTCGTGACCAGCTTGTAAAGCTGTGGCGATTCGGGCGACCAGAGCACTGGCGCCGAAACGCCCGTGTCCAGCTTCAGCGTCCGCCCGGTCGCTGCCTGGACGTTCCCGGATTCATCCGCCTTGGCGACCAGTTTGCCCGCGGGCGAAAGCACTTCGCATTTCACCGTGGCTTGGACGTCATTCGTCAGCGTGTTGAGCAGGCGGGCTTCGACGTTGATCTTCGCCTTGCCCGTCGGGACATTATTTTTGAACTGGCTGTAGACGAAAATGCCGTCCGGCGCGATGGCCACCGGCGCGGTCTTGTCCAGCCAGACATGGCGGTAGATGCCCGCGCCCTCGTAGAACCAGCCCTCAAACTTGGTCGCGTCCACCCGGACCGAAACGGTGTTTTTGCCGCCGAAATGGACGATGTCTGTCACGTCCGACCGGAATTGATAGTAGCCGCCCTCGTGGCGGGTCACGAGCCAGCCGTTGACCCAGACCGTCGCGTCGCGGAACACGCCGTCGAACTGGAGCCAGATGCGTTTGCCGGCATCCTCCGCCGGGAGATCAAACGTGCGGCGATACCAGCCGACGTTGTTCTTCCAAAACCCCGGCCCCACCGGCTTGAAACCGTGGCTCGTGTCCGCAGCCTTGTCGAACGGCAGCTCGATCGCCCAATCATGCGGCAGGTCGATGGACCGCCACGCCTGGTCACCGAATTTTTCGCCCGCCGGCCCGGTGCTGGCACCGGCCTTGTCCAGGTGCAGCGCCCCCGGCCAGTCGTCGCCCATGTGAAATTTCCAGTTGGCATCGAGCGAAAGATGTTCGCGCGGGGAGTCGGCGGCCATCGAACTGAAGGTGAACGCCGCCACCGCGAGCAATTGCCAAAGAGCCGGTTTGAGGAATTTCATCCGATAAATTTGGGCAAGTTTTCGCCGGGAGGCAAACTCATTTAATAACTCTTTCGGGTGAACCCGGGTGATGTGTTTTCATGACTATCATTGGAGCACCGTCTAGCCCTCCCGCAGATACGCATTCATCTCCGCCGTGGTCATGGTTCCGTCCAGATACCCGAAGGTTCCCGTGTCCTTGATTTCCTGCGTGGCCGCCAGCAAACCCGTCAAGGCCGCGCGATACAGCGAGCTTGCAAAACTGACGCGCCGCACGCCGGCGGCCTTGAGTTCGGCCACCGTGAATGATTTGCCCTTGAGGCCGACCATGAAATTCACCGGCTTCCGCACCGCCGCACACACCGCGCGCACCGCCGCCAGATCGGGCAGCCCCGGAGCGAACAATACGTCCGCCCCCGCCTGTTCATACACCACCAGCCGTTTGATCGTGTCTTCCATGCTCGGATTGCCCCGGACAAAATTCTCCGCGCGCGCCGCCAGCATAAAATGAAACGGCAACGCCCGCGCCGACTCCGCCGCCGCGGCGATCCGCTCCGTTGCGCGGCCGATATCAAATTGTCCCCGGCTTGCGTCGCCGCTGAAATCTTCAATCGACCCGCCCGCCAAACCTGCCGCCGCAGCGAGCCGGATGGTTTCCGCCACCGCCGCCGGTTCGGATGCAAAACCGTTTTCCAAATCCGCCGCCACCGGCAGGTCGGTCGCCGCCACGATCTGCCGGCAGTGTTCCAGTGCCTCGTCGCGCGTGACCTTGCCGTCCCGGCGCCCCAACGTCGCGGCACACGCCCCGCTCGACGTGGCCAGCGCCTCAAATCCCAGGCGCTCCAGCATCCGGGCGGAGCCGCCGTCCCATGGATTTGGAAGCAGGAACGCGCCTTCCCGCTCATGGAGCGCGCGAAAGCGCTCCGCCTTTTCTTTTTGTGTCGGTCCCATGATAAATTAATTTCGCGCGGCAGCCGGCCGGTGCCCTTCACCAGCCGCCCACGGCCAATTTCAACCGCGGTCAGGCTTCGGAAACATTGCCGAATTTGAGCGCGAGACGAAAGGGGGAATTATGCCACCCTGAAAAAATGCGATGCCCGGGAATACCTCATGCCCGGACATGGTCTGCCATGGCGTGCGGGAACAAACTCAAGGGTCCAAGCTTCATCGCCACGCGCTCAAACCTTAAAATGACCTGAAACGAAGAACAAATGGCTGAAGGGGGCGGCTTCCGGCTGCGCGAATAATTGTTTTCTTTTTGCGCTTCCGTCTGCATTCTTCGCGCGTGATTGGATCACGGCAACGACCACGCGCACCGCTTCGCCCAGCGGCATGAACCCCCGTCACCTTCATCCCTGGGTGTTCATGGTCCTGATCATCCCGTTTGGCGCGGCCAGCGGGTATGTCTCCGTGACGCTCGCCTGGCAGCTCAAGGCGGCCGGCGCTTCCGTCGGGCAGATCGCCGCCCTGGTTGCGCTGGGAGTGTTGCCGCAGACTTGGAAATTTCTCTGGGCGCCGGTCGTGGACATGACGCTGACCCAGAAACGCTGGTATATCATTGCCGGCATCCTTTGCGCCGTGGGCACCGGGGCGACGGGTTTCTTCCCCGCCACCAAGGTCGGGCTGGCGGCCTTGTCCACGCTGGTTTTTCTCACCAGCGTTGCGACCACCTTCCTCGCCATGTCTGTCGAGAGCCTGATCGCCTATGGTGCGCCGGAGGAATTGAAAGGCCATGTGGCTGGCTGGTACCAGGCGGGCAACCTCGGCGGCAGCGGCATCGGCGGCGGCCTGGGATTGTATCTGGTCGGGCACCTGCCTTCGCCGTGGATGGCCAGCAGCATTGTGGGTGTGCTGTGCCTGGCCTGTTGCGCGCCTTTGGTGCTCGTGCCCACCCCCGAACGGCCACACCGGGCCCCGGCTGTTTTCAAAAACGTCTCCGCCACGCTCAAGGACCTCTGGCAGTTGATCTGCAATCGTTCCGGCATCCTCGCGTTCGTCCTGTGCTTCCTGCCCATCGGCACCAGCGCAGTGGCCTTCTCTGCCATCGCCGACGAATGGAAGGCGTCCTCGGACACCGTCGCGCTCATCAACGGCGTCCTCGGTGGTGTCATTTCTGCCATCGGCTGCATCTTGGGTGGGTGGATCTGTGACCGCATGGACCGCCAGAAGGCTTACGTCGTTTTCGGCCTTTTGCAGGCCGCCTCGGGCGTGGCCATGGCCCTGTTTCCACGCACCCAGGCCGAGTTTGTCGTCTGGGTGTCGGTCTACCTCTTCACGTCCGGGCTGTGCTACGCGGCCTTCTCGGCCTTTGTGCTGGAGGTCATCGGCAAGGGGGCGGCGGCCACCAAGTATAACGCGCTCGCTTCCCTGTCCAACGTGCCCATCTATTACATGACGAACATCGACGGCTGGGCGCACGACCACTGGAACTCCTCCGGCATGTTTTTGACCGAGTCGGGCCTGGCCGCGGCCAGTGCCATGATATTCCTCATCCTGGTAAAGCTGCTTCTTGGCCGGCGGGGACCGGCGAGAGAATGATTCGCCTCATTGATTTCCCAAAGGAACAAATCCCGATCCGCGTTGTCCCCACGCCCACGCTTGACGCTGCCATCAAATCCCTCTAGTGTGGCAAGGTTCGGGGAGCCAAATCACCTCTGGGTGACGCTGAGAGTTTGACGCGGAAGCGCCAATGACCCGTGAACTTGAACCGGATAATGCCGGCGCATGGATCTTCACTCTCGCCGGCTCCCCTCACGCTAATTTAATTATGATCGCATCCAAAGAATCGTTCGAACCGCACAGCAGCGAACAACTGCCCGCCTCCCAAAAGGTGTTCGTGGCCGGCACCCTCCACGCCGATGTGCGGGTGCCGATGCGCGAGATCGCGGTCACGCCCACCAAATCCTACACCGGTGCGATCACCGCGAACGACCCCGTGCGCGTCTATGATTGCAGCGGACCGTGGGGCGACCCAAGCTTTCACGGCAATTCCGACGAGGGCCTCCCGGCCCTGCGCCGCGACTGGATTCTGAAACGCGGCGACGTCGAGGAATACGACGGGCGCGCGGTGAAGCCGCAGGACAACGGGTATCTTTCCGGCAAACACGCCGAGTTTGCCAGCCAGGCGGAAAAAAACCGGCTCGTGGAATTTCCCGGGCTGAAGGGCCAGCGCCGCCGCACCCTGCGCGCGAAGGCCGGCAAGGTCGTCACCCAGCTCGCGTACGCGCGCGCCGGCATCATCACGCCGGAGATGGAATTCATCGCCATCCGCGAAAACATGGGCCATGCAAAGATCGCCGAGATGTCCAAGGACATCATCCGCAATGACCTAAACAAACAGCACGCCGGTTCCACGCAGCTCGGTAAAACTCCGTACACCCCCGGCATTTTCAGCCGTTTCCCGCAGCGCATCCCGGCCCAGATCACGCCGGAATTCGTGCGCGATGAAGTCGCCGCCGGCCGCGCGATCATCCCCAACAACATCAACCACCCCGAAAGCGAGCCGATGATCATCGGTCGCAATTTCCTCGTGAAGATCAACGCCAACATCGGCAACAGCGCCGTGGCGTCGAGCATCGAGGAGGAAGTCGAGAAGATGCGCTGGGCCACCAAGTGGGGCGCGGACACCGTGATGGACCTTTCCACCGGCAAGAACATCCACGCCACGCGCGAATGGATCCTGCGCAATTCACCCGTGCCCATCGGCACCGTGCCCATCTATCAGGCGCTGGAAAAAGTGAACGGCCGCGCGGAAGACCTCACCTGGGAACTGTTCCGCGACACGCTCATTGAACAGGCCGAGCAGGGCGTGGATTACTTCACCATCCACGCCGGCGTGCTGCTGCGCTTCGTCCCCATGACCGCCAACCGCATGACCGGCATCGTCTCGCGCGGCGGCAGCATCATGGCCAAGTGGTGCCTCGCGCATCACCAGGAAAATTTCCTCTACACGCACTGGGACGACATCTGCGACATCATGGCCGCGTACGACGTCGCGTTCTCCATCGGCGACGGCCTGCGTCCCGGCAGCATTGCCGATGCGAACGACCAGGCGCAGTTCGGCGAACTCGAAGTGCAGGGCGGCCTCACCAAGCGCGCCTGGGCCAAGGGCGTGCAGGTGATGAACGAAGGCCCCGGCCACGTGCCCATGCACATGATCGAGGAAAACATGGCCAAGCAGCTCGAATGGTGCGGCGAAGCGCCCTTCTACACCCTCGGACCGCTCACCACGG
>JARLJW010000008.1 GCA_031290985.1 Verrucomicrobiia bacterium
CAGGATACGCTCGGGTGTGTGCAAGATGTGGCGGAGGAGGCCGGGGAGATCAAGGCGGCGTCGCCGGTGGCGGTGGCGGAGCATTTGAGCGTGGTGTTGGCGGCGCGGTATGCGCAGTTGTTGTCGGGCTGGAACGGGGAGATGGATGAGAGGTTTTCGAAGAAGCTGAAGGGGTTGCGGTTGCTGGGCCAGGAGATTGCGGTGATGCGGCGGGAGAATCTGCGGGCGGACCGGTTGGAGCTGCAAAAGACACAGCATCGGGACACGCGGAAGGATAAGTATGTGGCGGCGCTGGAGTATTGTGTGGCGGAGGGCAAGAAGTGGCCGGAGGTGGAGCAGGCGTTTCGCAAGGCGTTCGTCTTGCTCTTGGCGCATGCGCGGGGTACTGGCGTACGGCCACAGGGGGACCAGGGGCAGGGGCAAACATCCAACGGCCAACATTCAACATCCAACGTCCAAGCGCCAAGCTCCAGTGAAGCGCCAAAGTGCGAGCCGCACGGGCCAGTGGGTACCGGCGGTACTGGCGGTACTGGCGTACGGCCACCGGGGGACGGGGGGACAAACGGGCAAACATCCAACATTCAACATCCAACATCCAGTGAAGTTCCAAATTCCAATGCGCAGAACGGAAACCAAATTAACAGAAGATAACGGAGGGAACGAAGCTGAAGGGCTCCACAGATTCCGGATGGGCCCCCTGCCCGCTCCGTTTCCTTGGTTTGCTTCTGTTCAATTTTTTGGCCCGGGATGGCGTTGCTGGCGGTACTGGCATACGGCCACCGGGGGACGGGCGGGATGGGCAATCAAATTAAACCCACAAATTTACGATGCCGGATTTACGATTTACGAGCGCAGGTGCGACCAATGGTTGCGGGTTCTGCGAATGGTTTCGCGCGGGCGAAAGCGGCAGAGGGCTGCCGCACTCCAAGACGCTGGCGCGTTCGCGGGGGCAACGGGTGAAAAATGTGTCCGTTTTGGGTGAGGGCAAATTTGTGAAAAGGCCAATGAAAATGCAAAAATTAAACCAAATTAAAGCTAGTTAAAGCATGAAACAAATGGCGTGTGACGGGTGGCAAGTGACAAGAAACGCATCCGGTGCGACCAATGGCTCGGGCCAGGCGAATGGTTTCGCGCGGGCGAAAGCGGCGGTGAACCGCACGCAGTCCAGGCGCTTCGCGAATGCCGGGCGGTTGGCGATTTGGCAGGCAATGGGCTGGCGAGAGTCGCGGGATGCCGAGCAGTGCTCGGCGCTCCGGGGGCCGGCGCGTTGGCGGGGGCGACCGGTGGAAAAAGTGTCCGGCTTGGCTGATTGAATATTTGTGAAAAAGGTCGATGAAAACGGAAACCAAAACAACAGAAGCTAACGGAGGGAACGAAGACGAAGGACTTCATAGACGCCAGATGAGCCGCCTGCCCGCTCCGTTTCCTTTGTTGCCTTCTGTTAAATGTTTTTGGCCCGGGGGGCATCGCCAAAAATTGGTATGGACTTCCGTGGGCGGCAAATTCCATAATTACTGAATGAACCTAATTAAATCCCTCCAGCGGGTGGTTTTGGCTGCCCGGCTGCCGGCATTGCTCTCCCTCCTGGCCACGACGGCGGCGGGTTTCGCGCAAACCAATGTTCCCGTTCTCCAGGTCCACGCGGACCGCGTCACGGCCAAGATGCCGCCGACGTTCTATGGCCTGATGACGGAGGAGATCAATTATTCCTACGAGGGCGGGCTGTACGGCGAACTGGTCCGCAACCGTGCGTTCAAGGCGGATGCCATCCAGCAACCGATCAAGCCGGAAAATTATGACCCGGCGAAATATTATCCGGTGCAGATCGCCGTGAGCAATGCGCCGAAATTTTGGAGCGCGGTCGGCACCGCCAAAATCTCGCTCGACACGAACACCGTCCTGAATGACGCGCTCAACGTCAGTCTCAAGGTCGAACTGGCCGGCGCGGCGAAGAGCCATCCGGCCGGCGTGGCCAACGGCGGTTACTGGGGCATTCCAGTCAAGCCGCACACGACGTATCACGCGTCATTTTATGCGAAGGCGAAACATTTCAACGGTCCGTTGACCGTCAGTCTGGTTCATCCGCTCAATGCCAGCAACGTGACCGTCAAGACGCCGCCCGGCTATCACGTTTCCCTTGGCGCAACGACCCTGACCGCCGCGAGCGCGACGGTTCCGGGCGTCTCCGGTGAGTGGCAGAAATATGAAGTGACGCTCACGACGGGCGACCTCGAACCGTCCAAGGACAACCAACTGGTCATCACCGCGGCGAAAGCAGGAACTCTTTTCCATCATGACGGCACCCTCTGGCTGCAACAGGTTTCGCTGTTCCCGCCGACGTACAAAGACCGCCCGAACGGCGACCGCACCGACCTTTCCCAATTGCTGGCGGATGCGCAGCCCAAATTTCTGCGCTTCCCGGGCGGAAATTTTGTGGAGGGGGATTATTTCAACGAACGGTTTAACTGGAAACAAACCATCGGTCCGCTGGAGCAGCGTCCCGGCCACCGCAGTTGCTGGGGCTACTGGGCGACGGACGGTTTTGGCCTGCCGGAATTCCTCGGCTGGTGTGAAGACCTGCACATGGAACCGGTGCTGGCGGTCTTTGCCGGCTACACGCTGAAGCACGATTACATCAAGCCCGGCCCCGCGCTGGAGCCGTATGTGCAGGAAGCGCTGGAAGAGATCGAGTATGTCACCGGCGACGCCTCGACCAAGTGGGGCGCGCAACGCATCAAGGACGGCCACCCGGCCCCGTTCAAGCTGCGCTATGTGGAGATCGGCAACGAGGACTGGTTCGACCGCTCCGGCAGCTACGACGGCCGGTTCGCCCAGTTCCACGATGCCATCAAGGCCAGGTATCCGCAGTTGCAGCTCATCTCCACCGCCGACGTCAAGAGCCGCACGGCCGATTTGAACGACGAACATTATTACCGCTCCGAGGAGGAGATGGAGGCGCAGTCGTTCATGTATGACAAGCGTGACCGCAGCGTCCCCACGAAAATTTTCGTCGGCGAATGGGCCACGCGCGTCGGCAAGCCCACGCCGAACATGGCGGGCGCGCTCGGCGATGCCGCGTGGATGTGCTGCATGGAGCGCAATGCGGACATCGTGCTGATGCATTGCTATGCGCCGCTCTTCGTCAATGTCAGCGACCTCGGCGCGGGCCGTTCGATGCAATGGCCCAGCGACCTGATCGGCTACGACGCATTGAGCAGCTACGGTTCACCGTCGTATTATGCGCAGAAGATTTTTAGCCGGCATCAGGGCGATGAAGTGCTGGGCATCGAAGCGCAGAATCTTCCGACGTACACCTGGATTCAAACCGGGCGCACCCGCAACGGCGTGGCGCAGCCGGCGAGGACGAACGAAGTGAAATCGCTGTTTTACTCCGCGACGCGTGAAACGAGCAGCGGCAAGATCATCGTCAAGGTGGTCAACCGCGCGGATGCGGCGCAGGAGGTGAACGTGGAGATCAGCGGGGTCAGCGCCATCGCCGGTGAAGGCACGGCCACGGTGCTGAAGGCGGACAATCGCGATGCGACCAATTCCCTCAATGACCCGCAGCATGTGTTGCCGGTGACGGAAACCGTGACCGGTCTCGGCACGAGTTTCACACGCACCTTCCCGCCCTGCTCCATCACGATCCTGGAATTGAGCGCGAAGTAAGCAGGTTCTTTGACATGGACGGACTGCTGGAAACGGCGGGGCGTTGTTGTTAAAACGCATACTGTTTAGGAACGCCATAAACAGGCGGATGCCGCACGGCGGCGCAGCTTGACACTGCCCGCGACGAACACTGGTGCCGGGTTTGGAGTTCCGCCTTTAGGCGGTTTGGAGCGTTCACCCACCCGGACCGCCTAAAGGCGGAACTCCAAACGGGGTCAGGATGCGCCCGGCCACCACGCAGCGCGATGTCCCTGCCTGGTCAAACTAAGCCGCGCGCCAGGGCAGGGTCTGCACTTGCGCGTGTTTGGGGTGTTTCACGTCCAGCGAACGCAGTTCCAGCTCCATGCTGTCTTTGGCAAGCGTGCAGCGCACCCAGCCGCTGGGCTGGCCGTCCTTGAACGGATAACTCGTGGGCGGCAGGTTGATGAGGTGGATGCCGCTTTCATGCTGCACGATGTGCCAGTCGTGGGTGTGGCCGAAGACGAGCGCCTTGACCTGGCGCCGGGAGGCCAGCACCTCCATCAACGCACTGGTATCCAACAGACCGGTCGTCGGCACGGGAAATTGCGGATTATGATGCACCACGACAATGGCGGGCTTGCCCGGGCGCGCATCGAGCTGGTGCGTGAGCCAGTCGAGCTGGGCCGGCCCGAGGATGCCGGGAGTCTTGCTGGTGATGCCGAGCGAATCGACCATGAACCAGTTGGCGCGGTCGCTGCTGAAAACGGTCGCCTGTTTTTCGGGGACGGCTTTCACCTTCTTCGCATCGTGCGGAAAGGCGCTCCAGAAATTTTCCCGCTCGTCGTGATTGCCCAGTGAGAGATGCACCGGCGCCAGTGCGCGCACGGGTTCGATCAGCAAGGCGAACTGGGCGTAATCTTCCGGCTTGCCCGCCAGGTAGGCGAGGTCGCCATTCACGATGACGGCGGCGGGCTTCACCGGCCACGCGGCGAGCTCGCGCGCGCAGGCGGTGAAGTGGTCGGTCATGTTGACGTTGAGATATATCTCCGCCGGATTGCCGGCGATGTGCGTGTCGGATAAAAAGAAAAACGTGTGGTGATCGCGCGACTTGCCGAAGAGCCCGGCGTAGCTTGAGGGCGCCAGGGCGGTCACGGCCCCGGCCAGGGCGGCGCGTTTCAGGAATTCACGACGGGAAAGTTGGGGCAGTGTGACAGGCATAAAAAACTCCTTAAATCATGGCATCAAAGCAGCAGACCGGCCAGCGAGGCCGTCATGTAAGCGGCGAGCAGGCCGCCGACCATCGCGCGGAATCCCAGCTTGGCCATTTCGCTGCGACGTTCGGGCGCCAGCGAACCGATGCCCCCGACCTGGATGGCGATGCTGGAAAAATTGGCAAAGCCGCAGAGGGCGTAGGTCGCGATGGTAAAGCTGCGCGGCGTCAGGTTCAGTGCCGTCGCGTTCTGGGTGAGGTCGAGGTAACCGACGAATTCATTGAGCACGACGCGTTCGCCAAGGATCTGGCCGATGCTCAGGCAGTCCTGCGCCGGCACGCCCATGAGGAACGCGAAGGGCGCATTGATCCAGCCGAAGATGTTCTGGAGTGTCACGGGATTTTTCATCCCAAAATGCGATTGCGGCCAGCCGAAGACATAGTTTGCCAGCGCGATGATGGCGATGAAGGCGATGAGCATGGCGATGATGTTCAGCGCCAGATGAAAGCCGTCGCCCGCCCCGCGGCAGATGGCGTCGATGGAATTTGCCGTGGTGCGCGGCACGGTGGCGGGCGAAGTGCCGGCGGTTTCGCTGACCTCGGTTTCGGGCAGCATGATCTTGGCGATCATCAGCGCGGCGGGACAGTTCAAGACGGAGGCGCAGAGCAGATGGCCGGCAGTGTCGTGATAGCCGGCCGCCATGCCCATGGCCGCATAGACCGCCGCGACGCCGCCCGCAATGTGCGCCATGCCGCAGACCATGATGGTCATCAGTTCGCTGCGGGTCATGCGCGGGACGTAGGGCCGGATGACGAGCGGAGCCTCGGTCTGGCCCATGAAGATGTTGGCGGCGGCGGAAAGCGTCTCGCTGCCGCTGGTGCCCATGGCCTTGCGCATCACGAACGCCACGGCGCGCACGACGCGCTGCAAAATGCCCCAGTGATAAAACAGCGAAGACAGCGCGGAGACGATCACCACCGTGCCCGTGACCAGGATGGCAAAGACGAGGCCGTGTTCGGGGCCAAATGTTTTGCCCAGCAGCCCGCCATCCGCCAGGGGGCCGAAAACGAACTTGGTTCCGTCCGTGGAAAACTGGATGAGCTTTTGGACGACCTTGCCGGCGAAGACAAAGAACTCCGCGCCCCAGGGGGTTTTCAGGACCAATATCGCCAGGGCGAGCTGCAGGCCCGTGCCCCAGATGACGGTGCGCCAGGGGAAATTTTTGCGGTTGAAGGAAATCGCCCACGCGACGAGCAGCATCGTGAGCCAGCCCACCAGGCTGATGAATTTTGGATCCATTTATTTTTTGGCCGCGTGCTCCAAAACTTCCTTGTAAATGTGCGGGTGCAGCACGCCGACGAACGGAAGATTGCGATAACGCTCCGCAAAATCAAGCCCGTAACCGATGACAAACAGGTCGGGAATGGTGAAACCGACATAGTCCGGCTTCACCTTGGCCACGCGGCGGCTGGGCTTGTCCAGCAGCACGCAGGTCTTGATCCGGCGCGGCTTGAGCGCCCGCAATTTGGGGAGCACGCGACTGAGGGTTTTGCCGGTGTCGAGGATGTCGTCCACCAGCAGCACGTCGCGGCCGCGCACGTCCAGACGCAGTTCCTTGGTGAACACCAGGTCGCCGGATTCCGTCCCCGCGCCGTAGCTGGAGACGCCGATGAAATCGAGGCGCAGCGGGAGGTTCAGGTGCCGGATCAGGTCGGCGAGGAACAAAACGGTGCCGTTGAGGAGGGAGACGACCACCATTTCGCGCCCGCGAAAATCGCGTTCGATCCCCCGCGCCAGGATCTTGATGCGTTGGGCGAGCTCCGCATCCGTGATGAGAATTTTTTCCACCTCGGCGCGCAGGCGCGGCGGGACGGGGGTCGAGGAACGATTGGTTTTAAGTATGGTGCTCACAGGCATGACAATCGCGAAAGCGTAATGGGTTTTAATCCTTTGCCGAGGATTTTTTACGTCTTTAAGCCGGTCACCCTGGTCATTTCCGACAACAGCCAGTCGGCCGCGGGCTTGCCCTTGATGTCCGTGGCGGCCCGAATGCGTTTTCCACCGGTGTTAACCACCTGGAAATCATGTTCCGTGAACGGGCTGCCCGCCCTGCCCTTGGCCGGATAGAGCCAGGCGAGCCGGCTTCGCTTTGCTCCGGTGGTCAACACCAGAATCTCGTAATAAAGATCCACGCCTACGCTCCCGGTGTTTTCCGCCCGAACCTCGATGATTTTATCCGCCGGAGCCGTGACCGTCCGCCGGAAGAACCACCAATGGGTGACCACCCGCAGTTCACCTGGCACGGCAATGACCCGGCTGGAACGGAACCACAGGTTCAGGCAGACATACGTCAGCAGCAATTCGATCAAGCCCAGGAAGCCCATGACATAATACGTGTGGTTGGCGACGATGAACCGGACGAGGGCGGGCAGTTCATTCACCACGCGAACGTTGATAAATCCAATTTCCAACAAGGCGGCCAGGAGAAACACCCAGATGATCGTAAAGGCGATCTTTTCACGGAAATTTCGCAACGCGGGCAGGATGAATTCCTTGCCGCCATCCGGCCGGTCAATGACCCGGATGCGCTGCCGGGCCGCCTCGCGCAGCGGGTCAAATGGTTCCCTGGGTTGTGGCGATTCACCGGTCATGGGTGGCAGCGGTTCTGTACTTGTCCCGTCAAAATTTATTCGCCACGCCCCAGCGCCCGGTTCATTTCCTTCGCCAGCCATTCGGCTTCGAGCCGGCTGGGGACGCCGCTGCCAACGGTGATCTTTTTGTTGGCGCGGGTGAGGATTTGCAGGTTGTAAAAAACGGTCTGGCCGCTCGTCATGCCGGCGTTGAGGTCAAAACGCGCGATGTCGCCCGCGTCGACCGTGTGCGTGGGGCCGATGAACAGCCAGTGTTTCGTGGCGCGCACGCTGGTGGCGTTGATGATGACGCGGCTGGTGCGGAACCACATATTGAAACAGCCCACGACGAGCAGCACGTTGACCAGACTGAACACGATTTCAAAAAACAACGATTGGAACACCAGATACGTGGCGAGCGTGAAGGCGGTCCAGACCAGCGTAAACGCGGTGAAATAAACCACGTTCAGCAGATTGCGCGCGGCGGGAAAATAAAATTCCCGGCCGCCGGGAATGTCACGTACCCGGATGCGGGAATGTTCGTCACGGATGACCTCCCCGGCGGGAAGCTGCAACGCGGCGGTCGGATCCGCCATGTCCCCCAGGATGTCGTCGGTAACCTTGAAAACCGGCACCTCGAAATCGGCGCGGAAATCGATGCCCGGCTGTTTGCTGACGGCGGTCAATCGCCAGACAATTTGGTCATCGGGCTTTTCACTGTCCGTTTCGCGGCTGTTGGCGGGAATTTTGAAAAAGACGGGCACATCATATTCCTCCAGCCCGGCGCGCGGCAGGTTGCCGCCCAGGTGTTTTTCATCCTCCCATAAAACATTCTCGCTGACACTGCGGCTTTTGCCCGAGCCGGTCACGAGGCGGCGCACGCAGCGCAGGCGCAGAGCAATGCCCGTCTGTGGCTGAAAGTGCGCGGGAATCCGGACGGTCCCCATCAAAACGCCGCCAATGATCCCGGGCACGGACTTCATCTTGAAAAGCACCGCGCCGTACTTCACCCAGCGCAAGGTCTGGTAAATTGCGGCGGTCAATAACCCGAGTCCCGCCAGCGGAAACAACAGCGCGATCAGCGCGAGCTTGTTGCCACGGTGCAGCTCCTGCGGAATCACGAAAATCGAAATTGGGATGCCAAAGCCGCAAAACGCCGTCGCCATGATCCAGAACAAAACGACCTGGCCACGGGTGGCGGATTTGATTTCGCCGCTTGCCCAGTCGGGACGCAACAGCCACAGCTTGTCCGCGAACCGCGTTCGCAACTCCGCGGTCTGTTTCATTTTTTTTCGCCCCCAGACTGCGCCAAACATCAGGCCGAAGCCGACGGTGCAAAAGACCAGCGCAAACAGGCACAGCATCAAACCATCGTACGTATTACCCACGATGAGTTTCCTGACACCCAGGACGGCCGCAAACAGGCCAAAACCCGCAAACGGGGTGGCGAACAGAACCAAAAAAACGACCCCGCCAATCCCGTCAGTCCTCGCGGGCTGGGAGCCGGCCGGTTGCGGGTTGAATGACGCATCGCTCATGGGAAATCCATCGCACTGCCGATTCTCCCAGCGCGGCGCGGCGATTCAATTACAATTCCGGCCCAATTTTGGAATCAGTCGGGCGGCGGCGACTAGATGTGCTTCGAATCGTTTTCGTCCTTCTTGACGTAGCCGCTCTCCTGGCGCTGGAAGTTCACCGCGTTCTTTTTGACGTAGGCGGCAAAGACATCGTCGGCGCTCATGCCGAGCACCTGGGCCATGCTGATGAGAAAGTGAAACAAGTCCACGACTTCGACGCGGGCGTTCTGCTCGTCAAATTTCTGATACTTGGCCCACCACTTCCAGGGGACGCTGTCGGTGAGCTCGGCCATCTCCTGCTGCATGGCCCGGGTGTAGTTGAGCAGCCACTTGGTCTTCTCCTCCTCGCTCATGCCGTCGGTTTTGACGCCGATGCGTTCGTTGAGGGCCTTTTGCATCCGAAAGAGTTCGCGGAGTTGGTCGGGATTGTCCATGCGCGAGTTTAACCGCGAGGACACCCTGAACGCCAAGAAAAATTTTACCGGGCTGAACCGCCGCCCATGCTTGCCGGTGATTTCCTGATTTTTGCGCTTTGAAGTTCCCACGCGAACGCCTTTAATTACCCCATGCCTACGCTTTTAGCCAACGGCGGACCGGTGATCTGGCTCATCCTGATCGCCGCCGCCACCGCCGCCGTCGTGTTCGTGGAACGCGCGCTGTACTGCCACCGCTCGCAGATCAATTCCGCCGAGTTCCTCAACGGCGTGCGCACCGTGCTCAAGCGCGACAACGTGGTCGAGGCCGTTTCCATCTGCGACGCCACCCCCGGACCGGTCGCGCGGCTCGTGAAAGCCGCCATCTTGAACCGTGACAAGGGCCGCGACCTCGTCCGCGAAGCCGTCGAGGAGGCCGGGCTCGTCGAAGTCCCGCGGCTGGAGGAAAAACTGAACCTCCTCGCCACCATCGCGCAGATCGCGCCGTTGCTGGGCCTGTTCGGCACCATCTGCGGTTTTATCAGCATCTTCGGGCAGATCGAACAGTCCGGCCTGTATTCAAATATCGAGGTGCTTTCCAAGGGCGTCTGGGCGGCGCTGATCTGCGCGGCGGCGGGCATCGGCGTGGCCATCCCCGCGCACGCCGGATATAATTATCTCGTCAGCCGGGTGAACAAGATCGTGCTCGACATGGAGCGCGCGGCGGCCGAGATCGTCAACATCGTCACCGAGAACGGAAACGGGAAATGAAATTTTCGCGCAATTCGAAAATCCTGCGCAGCCAGTTCGACGTGGCGCCCTTCGCGGCCGTCCTGTTCCTCATCGTCATCTTCCTGCTGCTCGGGGCGCTGATGCCGGTTCCCGGGCTGCACGTCCAATTGAACCCGCCCGCGGCCGACGACCTGCCCGGCGTCAACGGCCGCACGGTCGCCATGGCCGTGGATTCCACCGGGCGTTATTTCATCGAAAACCGGCTCGTCAACGAGCGGCAGCTCAAGACCAGCCTGCAAGTCGCCGTCATGGGCGCGCGCGAGCCGCTCACGCTGGTCATCCACGCCGACCGGGCGGTGACCTATGAGCAGCTCACGCACCTCTCGCTGCTGGCACGCGAAAAGTCCGTCGGCATCACCAACGTCCTGCTCGCCACCCTGCCGCGCGTGACGGACCCGCCCGCCCCCAAATGAGCGAAGCGAGCGCCAACCTGCCCGCGATCAAGCCCGCCGGGCCGCCCGCCGGTGAAGGCTGGCCGGCCGGCCCAAGGTCCGACGTCGGCTGGTCCCGCAAAAAAATCCTTTTCCTGATCGCGCTGGCGGTCATCGTGCATGTCGCGCTCATCGTTGCCTTCGGCACCAAAAAACCGTTCATTCCAAAACCGGTGACCGGCGTTCCTCATTTGCAATTCGGAAACCAAGCGGACGAATTGCTGGAGCTGGACAACCCCGCGCTCTTTGCCCTGCCCAACCCGCGCGATTTCGCCGCCGCCGTCTGGCAGAAACCGCCCGCGATCACACCACCGTCGTTCCGCTGGCAGCCCGTGCCGGGCGAACTGCCGCAGCCGGCCACGAACAATCTCGGCGCCGCCTTCGCCCGCTTCATGCAGACCAACCAGTTCGGCGATTTCCCGCTCGACTTCAAGCCGCCGCCGCTGTTCGTCGAGCTGACCACGGCCTTCAATTCGGTGCTGCCGCCATCGTCCCTGCTGCAGATCTCGGGCGCGCTGGCGCAGCGCACGCTGCTCGCCCGGCCCGCCCTGCCCTCGCTGGACTGGAACGATGTCATCGCGCCCAGCAAGGTCCAGGTGACCGTGGATCAGGCCGGCAACGTCCTTTCCGCCGTGCTGCTGCCGGCGGATAATGCCATCGAGGCCGCCGGGCGGTCGCCCAAGGGCGATACCAACGCCGTGGCGCTGGCCCTCAGCCTCAAGTTCGCGCCCGCCACGCAACTGGCGCTCGGCGAAATCACCTTTTACTGGCACACCACCCCGTTGACCACCACCAACGCCCCCAACCAGCCCTGAACCAGTCCATGAAATCCAAGCCCAAAAAAATCCTCGTCATTGACGTGGGCGGCACCCACGTCAAATTCCACGCGCCCGGCACCGGGCAGGTCCTTAAATTCCTTTCCGGCCCCGCCATGACGGCGGCGGACATGGTTGCCGGCGTAAAAAAAGCCGCCGCCGGCTGGCACTACGACGCCGTCTCCATCGGCTATCCCGGGCCGGTCAAGGACGACCAGCCCACCCGCGAACCGCACAACCTCGGCGGCGGCTGGGTGAAGTTCAATTTCAAAAAGGCCTTTGGCTGCCCGGTCAAGATCATCAACGACGCCGCGATGCAGGCGCTCGGCGGCCACACCGGCGGACGCATGTTGTTCCTCGGCCTCGGCACCGGCCTGGGCTCCGCGCTCGTCGTGGGCCGGACCGTGCTGCCGCTCGAACTCGCGCACCTGCCCTACAAGAAGGACCGCAGCTACGAGGAATACCTCGGCACGCTCGCCCTCAAACGCCTCGGCAAAAAGAAGTGGCGGCATCACGTCGACACGGTCGTCACGCTCCTGAAAAATGCGCTGCTGGTGGATTACGTCGTGCTGGGCGGCGGCAATGCGCGGCTCATTGAAAAGCTGCCGGCCGGGGCCGTGCTGGGCAAAAATTCCAATGCCATCCTCGGCGGACAGCGGCTCTGGAGAGACGAGTAACGTGAGCATCCAACACCTCATGACGGCCTACGTGGCGCTGGCGCTCGGTGCGCTGTGCGTGGTGGGCATCTTGTCCGAGCTGCGCCGGCGCCGGTTCGGTCCCGCGCATCCCGAAGACCGGGTGTTCCGCTGCACCAAGTGCGGCTTCGTCTACACCGATGACGCGGACGTGGACCGCTCCCGCTGCACCCAATGCGGCAAGCTCAACGAGCCGATTGTATTTTGATCCGCCTTGATCCTCCACGCCAGTGCCACCGCCCGATGTTCAATTTCAGGCCGGCTCCCAGCGCCCCACGGTGGCCCTGCGCCAGCAGCGGCCGCCAAGCCTTTGCCTTCAACGCAACCTTGCCGGTTGAAAAATTTCTTTTCCGTTTGGCGGCCAACCCATGAGGCTCCAGACTTCGCTTCAATTCACATCCCGCAGTTGCCGGACTTTCAACGTCATTGCCCCAGCTTCAGCAACCGTTCCGCCTGCTCCTTCGTCAACGGCGTGACAGACAGCCGGGACTGCTTCACCAGCGGCATCGCGGAAAGAACTTTGTCGGTCTTGATGACTTCCAGCGTCACCGGCTGTTTGAAGGCCCGCTCCGGCGCCAAATCCACGCAGGACCAGTCGCCCTCCTCCGCCGTGGCATCGGGATAAAATTCCTTCACCACCCGCGCGAGGCCCACCACCTGCTTGCCGGTGACGCTATGATAAAAAAAGACGGCATCGCCCGGCTTCATTGCGCGCAGGTTGTTCCGCGCTTGAAAATTGCGGACGCCCGTCCACGCCGCCTTGCCATCTTTGACAAACTGTGTCCACGAGTAAGCCTCGGGTTCGGATTTCACGAGCCAGTAATTCATGGCGAAATTAAACCACGGATGAACCCAAATGAACACGGATAATTCGGCGCTGATTGTCGCATCGTTCGACAACGCCACCTGCCAGGTCATTTCGCTGGCGGCCACCAACAAGGAGGCCAGCAGCCTCGTGCACGGATCATGCCGGGAGTTTTGCCCGGCACCAGACCGCGGTGATCATCCTTGAAAATTATTCGGAAACGCAACTTGGGCCGGAATTCCGTGACCGCCCGTTTTCCTGGTTTGTCGGGCTGTGCCCTCGGCTACGAGCACATCATCTTCCTGCAAGGAAACGGCGTCCTTAATCTAACCCAAAAAGCAACAGACCAGTTGGCCTCCATCCGGAAAGTGTTTGCAATTGCGATATCCGGTGACGCCATACGAATCGGCGAGGATGGGATAGTTGGTTTCTCTACCACCACCACGAAACACTTGATCGTTGCCGACTACATTCTGGCCCGTCTGTAACAGACCCAAAAGTTTACCAACACTTGCCAACACTTTTTCTGTCAAAATACCGTTTTCATGCGCCACACACTTTCAAATTCAAACCGCGCTTTCAGCCTTTATTTGCAAGATTTCCCCAGTGATTCGCGAAGATCGTCAAAAACAGCGAAACAGGATTCGATTCCCGGTACGGTCGCCATTTTAATTTAGCGCTCAATGCTTTCCACGCACCAGGACCGGATCGCCGTCAAAAGCGCGATCCCGGGTTTACGGTTAAAGCCCATGAGATAACGCAGCCTTTTGCTTCGCATCATCCGCTTTGTCTTTGTCGTCCTGCTCTTGGTGAAAAGCATCTAACAAATCGCGATCAAAATACTCCAGCTGCAAAAAGGCGTTTGTTTTATTGTCGGTTATCATCAGGTGTGCGGGGCGATTTGTGGTCCCAAAATAATAATCTTCAGCCCCGATTTGGATATGCCTTTCAACCGGTATTGCCGGACGCGCTCCATATTTCTCCGCCAGAATTGAAATCAATCGCTGCTTTGCATCCCGCAGGTCGTTCCCCTCCACTACTCCCATGCCAGCAATCTCGCAAATTTTCCCGTCCGACGTCCTCATCAGAAAGACCGTCGAAAACGGCGGGGTATCATTTATGCTCGATACCTCTTCGGTCCCATCGGGAGCTTTTTCTCCTATGGTGAATCCAAAAGCGGTGGCTACAGGCTTGAGCTTTGACTCATCGAAGGCCGTTTTTTTTGAGCACCCGGCAAGCAGGGATAGCGAGATTGAAAAACCTGCAACCAAAAATAGTGTCCGACTGATTATCGCCCTCATAGTTTTGAATTCGTGGTGGAAATTTAGCAGTACTCGCAAAATAGTTGCGAGCAAAAAAATCCGGGGCTCCCAATATTGACTGATCCTGACAACCCTTGCCCCGGTCGGCAGTTATTGCACGAACGTTGAATCCCAGTGCAGGTGAAGAAGGGTTTGATTCCCGGCACGGTCGCCATTTCTCTTTTTTCACCCCCTTAATTCACTGGACAACCGGGAAAGCCGGAAATAACGTCATTTTTATGGAAAAATTGGCGCCGTAAAATGCGGCCCATCAATTATGGACCGCCCCATTCCTCCAGATCCGGAAGAGTGCCCCAAAATCAAAAAAGCGATGCGTGCAGCTCGTTTTATGAAGTGGGGAGCAACACCCGTGTCTGGAGTTTGCCTGATGGCAGCCGTCATCTCCGGGATAACGGTGGCATGGTATTTGGGCGTTATCATTTTGGTCGTCACTTGGTTGCCACTGTTTATTTCTGGTTACCGCTGCGCCAGATGTCCACGCTGTGGACAAGTATGGTGGTCAGGCTTGGGCACGGTTTATGCCATCGGAGGTTGGCTTGCTGTTGGTGCATGTGCCGAGCAGGAAGATGAGACGGAGTCATTTGTGTGTCGGCGATGCCGTTTAAATATTGGATTAGGATTAAGATAAAGAAGATGATACCTGTCACCTTGTCCTGTTACCCCCACTAATTTCCCATGTCCCGAGACTACATGCTCCGCATGATTGAGCAAATCGCCGCGATGCTCGCGCGCATTCTCGCCAAGAAACAGGCGGGGCAGATCGCGGAGGCGCGGTCGGAGGCGGAAAACCTCTCCGTCCAAAACATCGGCCTCACGCTCACCGAATTGAAGCGCCTGTCGCCCGAGGCGGTCGCACAGTTGCTGGACAAGATGGGCGGGCTGCGCACCATCCGCGCCGTGACGCTCGCCGAGTTGCTGCTGGTGGATGCCGAGTTATACGAGGCGGATAAGATCCCCAATCAGTCTCTCTCAAACTACGTCCACGCCTTCTGCCTGCTGGCCGATGAGGTGGATAAATTGTCCCGCGAGGAACAACCTTTTTACCGCGCCAAGCTGGATCTGCTGGCCGGCCGGCTGGGCGACCTAAAAACGCATCCGTACATCAAGGCCCGACTGCGGGATTTTGGGACTGGTAAAATCCAATAGCCATTGGTAACGGTCTGCGATATCCAATGCACCCGGTGGCATCTTGGCTTGCGGTGGCAGTCCCGATGTATCGGGAGACACCGCTTTCGACCGGGCGAAAAATGTGCTATCTATGGAAAACCTCGGTGCGCGCAAAAGCGGCGTGGCGCTGCGCTTCCCGCCGCAGTCCATGACCCTGCCGGTGATGCGAATGTCTCCTTGAATTACAGCCGCATGGGTGTTTGAAATGACTCTCACCGCAAATCGATCGTCACCTGCGCGTTGGTGCTGGACAGCTTGTTCACCCCTTCCGGCGTGGTGATTTTACAATCCACCAGCCGGACGTTTTGCGCGTAGTAGATACCAAACGGTTTATCCGCCGTGATGTTGACCTGCTGCAACAGCACATTCGTCACGCCCATTTCGGGCAAACCCCAGATCAATCCCGCCCGGTAGCCAGGATTCACCGTCGCCGTGATGTTGCTGAAAATGAGGTCGCGATAAACCGGCGTCCGGCCCGTGACGACCGCGCCCGGATAACCGGCGGCGATGGCGGCGGTAACTTTGTTCAGCGCCCGGTACTCGCGGTTGGTCGCCATGTACGTGGCATAGACGAGGATTGGAAAATCCACGTTCGTCATGCGCAGGTTCAGGTACGTCAGGTTGTGCAGATAACCGCCGCGGTCGCGGTCGGATTTGATGCGGATGCCCTGCTCGGTATGATTGAACGTGCAGTTCACCACCATGAAATTCGACACACCGCCGGCGGTCGGGCTGCCGATGGAAACGCCGTGGCCGTAGCCATAGGTGCAATTTGTGATGAGCACGTCGGAAGTGCCGCCGCCGCACGTGAAGTTGTCATCGCCCACGCTCACGTCGCAATCCTGGATCAAAACCCGTTTGGCACTGACGTCGCACGCGTCGGTGTTGTGGCCGGGGTTGACCGGGTCGGTGGAGGGATTCGCCCGGATGGTCACGCCGCGAACCGTGACATCCGTGCTCTTGCCGCTGATGGCGATGTGAAACATCGGGGAATTGGTCAGCGTAAGCCGCTCGATCAAGACACGGTTGCAGGATGACAGCGCGATCATCCGCGGCCGCCGGGCGCCGCGCTCACGCGCAAAGGGCCACCACGGAATGCCCTGTCCGTCGATCATGCCGGAACCGCTGATGGCGACGTCGTGCAGCCCATAACCAGTGATGAAGCTGGCCGGGTTCACGGTGCCACCCGGGTATTTGTCCAATGGCAGCATCCGCAACGTCCCATCCACACGCAGATTGATCTGGTTGGTCAGCCGGACGGGCCCGCTCAAATAAACTCCCGCCGGAATTTCCACGATTCCGCCCCCTGCCCCGCTGGCCGCATCAATCGCCGCCTGGATCGCCGCCGTGTTCGTGGCCACGCCATCGCCGGTCGCGCCATATTTGGTGATGTCAAAAACACCACCGGGTATCTCCGGCAACGCGGGATTGCCAAATGAACGACCAAGGCCCGCCAGCACCACCAATCCGGCCAGCGTCCATGCACAAAAATTTCTTTTCATAAACAAGCTCACGGTTTCCACCCATCGGTTCCGCCCAAAATCTTTTCCACCGTGAACGCCTTCGCCTCGTCATCGGTCAACTGCTTCGCCCATTTCACGCGCGCGGCGGGATTCGCCCCCGGGCCGGTGCTGTGGTATTCCGCATAGCGCGCGGTCAATTCATTCGTCGGGTTACGCCAGTTGTTCCAGCCTTCGGGCTTGATATGGTCGCCCAATTCGCAGTTCAGGTAGGTCACGCTCGCATACGGACGCCAGGGACGCCCCAGATCGGCCTTCGGCGGGCTGTTGGTGTTGGCGGGAACTCCCTCCGGGCTCAGCCAGGGGTTTGGGTCGCCGGTAAGCTTGCAATTCATGAAAACAAATCCTACCGGGCGATCCGGCGGCGTGTTCGCTGCCGTGACGTGCCCGCCGTTCTTGCTGTGAATCTCGCAATGGTCAAACACCGTCGTGGCCGAGCCGTAAATAAAATCCACGCGCCCCTCGATGTAGCGATTCGTGAAATATTGCCGCGCGTCATCGACCCGCAACGTGTCTTGCCAGCCCAGCAGCCGACAGTGATTGAGCACGGCGCGATCGCCGATCACCCGCAAGGCCAGCGCCTGCCCATGATCGCCGGAGGTGTTTTGGAACGTGACATTCTCCGCGTGAAAATCATCGCCCAGCACCACCACGCCAATGCCCTTGTAACTCGGATCGGCGCCCGGGTTGGGCTCGTTCTGGTTCAAGCCGTAGGTAAAAATCGTGTTCGCCAGTTCCTCGCCCACGAAGCGAATATTGCGCTTGGATTTTGGCACGATGATCTGGCCCTCATATTTGCCGGGTTTCAACAGGATCGTGAACGGTTTGGCCGCACCATCCGGCGCGGCAGCGATGGCCGCCGAGACCGTGGTGTGCGTGCCGGAGCCGTCGGCGGAAACGACGGCGTCAAACTTCGCCTCCTTCGCCACCGGGTGTACATCCAGCGGCTCCGCACGCAGCACCGGCGACAATTCCGGCGCGGCCTTGCGCAGTTCTTCCACCACCAACCGCGCGAACAGCACATGTCCCTTCTCGTTCAGATGCGTGCCGTCGAAGCCGCCGGTATTGGTGCCATCCACGACCTTCGGCGGGCTGAACTCCAGGCATTTCTCCGGGCCGAGCGATTCACACAACTCGATGCTGCGCGCCTGCAAATCCACGAGCGGCACATGCCATTCGGCGGCGATCTTGCGGACTTCCTCCGCGTAGGGAGCGAGGCTGGATTTGATCTTGCCGGGATGCTCCTTGTCCCATTGCCGTCGTGTCAGCGGCGTGACGAGCACCGGTTTGGCGCCAATCGCCCGCGCCTCCTCCACATAGCTCACCATATTACTCACAAACGTCGGCATGTCCGTCGAACGCCCCGGCTTGCCCGGCTCATTGTTGTGGCCGAACTGGATGAGATAATAATCCCCCTTCAACGCCAGCGCATTGGTCCAGCGACCTTCACGCCGGAAACTTTCGGAACTGCGCCCGCCCTGCGACGTGTTGATGCACTCCGCGCCGTCGGTGAGAAACTGTTTGAAGCCCAGCCCCCAGCCCGCGTTATCCGTCACTGTAGAATCGCCAACGAGCACGATCTTGATTTTTGCGGCTGCCGGAGCGGTGGCGTCATCCGCCGCATATGAAATGGCCAAAGGCAAAAAAATGGCGCAAATCACCGTGCCAGATCGGAGGGCTGCAAGCTGACGGCGGAAAATGGCAAAGGTGGTCATGTTTTGGATAAGACGGTATTTCCCCTTAGTTTGCCCACAACAACTTCCGGTTCAAATAGAGAATCGTGCAATAAACATTGAAAAAATTGCCACTGCAGGACCTCCCAAGTCCAATGACCACGCAGAATCGCGGTTCAGACAAACTTTCCCAGATTTAGTATCCCGTGCGGGTCGAGCGCGGATTTTACCACGCGGTGAAGCTCGCGTGATTCAGGTCAAAGCCATCCAACATCACGCCGGATTTGACCACCGCCGCCACGTTCAATTCCTCCAAACCCAATCCCCCGATCTCACATCCTCCTGACCGGATTGATTGAGGCCCACCATCCCCCCGTCATCGGTTTCATTCCAGCCGATCGAATACAGCAAAAAACTCCCCGCATCCATCCGGAGATATTTCAATGGCTGCCCGCCGATGATGTCATGCGGCGGAATCGCGATGAATCCCGGCACCAGCACACCGGGTGATTCCGGGTATACCCCCTGTTTCAGCCGGTACCGCTCCAAGGCACAAGCCACCTGCCCTTCCCAAACTCTGGCCTGATAGCAGGCGGTGGTCGCAATGGCTTTGGAATAGATTGTAGCCACCTTGGCGGCGAAAAAGTAATAAGGCCGGAACCTGTCACTGACGGCATCCAGGTCGCTCTGGCATTCGGCAATTTTGCCGGGCAGGAAAACGTTCTGACCGGCATCCCAGCTTGCCGCCTCTTTTTGGTGGATGGCGGATATGAAGACCAGATTTTTGTAAAGCCAGCCGCGTGGCGCCCAATCAAATTCCCCGGGGCGTAACATCTTGGATGTTGAATATTGCTCAACCGCATAAATGTGGATTTGTATGTCCTCTTTAAGCGCTTCAACGAGATCTGGAGCCAGGTTGACCTTCGCGAGCTGCGCTTCCAATGCGGCCAGTTGCGGCTCGCGCCAGGCATGAAGCCTGATTCCATCCGCGATGGCATCTGTATAAAGCCCGGCCACAGCCACATTGATCATCGCCGCCACCAGAGTCATTGGCTTGCGGGCGGGGGCCGCTTCCAGCAGGCGTCGCATGTCATTCAGCAGCGTGAGTTCAGCCAGCGCCTTTTCCGGCCGGCCCAACAGCAGTTCACACTGCGCACGTTGGGCCAGCACCTGCGCCACCGCCCGCACATTGACATAATTGGGGATCGGCATCTGATACGGAGTTGAATAATCACCGTCCATGCGCGCATAGGGACGTTTCAGCGCCTCCCGGATCAGGTCAAAATCGCCCTGAAATGTGTCCGACCACGCCAGATAATCCGCCGCCGGCGCCGCATCCATGACCACCTGAAAGCGGTTTGCCCCCGCCGGTTTCACGTACAGCGGAGGCGGTCCCGGATGCGTTGAACCATTGGGATATAAGTCCGCAAATAATGCGGTCAATTCCCCGGCCGACGGCGTTTGGTCCGAGCAAAGGGTGACTTGCACCGGCTGGACCCGGCTTGACGCCCCGGCCAGCACCGCCATCCCCTGCGAACCGACCAGGTTACCTCCGATAGCCTGCTCCAACCGGGCAGTCAGCGCCTCCCGCTCCCCGGCCGGGATGTAAATGGAACGTGCCCCCTTGCTTTTCGGCGTGATTTTGGCGATGCCAGTCTCCGGAATATAATCCAGTTGCAGGTCGTTCTGGTTGAGGATGGCCAGCAGCGCCTCTCCGGCGGCGATATTTTGCCAGTTAAGCGACAATTGCGGTTCGATTTTGTAGTGCCCGTCCACGTCCGGCTGGCCATAACCGATCCTCGGGTCGAATATGAAATTAAGCCCCGCCTGCCGCGCCAGATTTTCCACGGCCGTGGTCAGCGGAACATCATTGAATTGAATCAATGGTATGCTTTCATTGACATCGTTGGTGTCGGCTGGCCACGGAAAATCCCGCGCCAGTGAAATTTCAGCCGGCGGAATTACTGTCCGCGGTTCCTGTACCGTGATGACTCCCGTTCTGGTGTTCCGGTCGTAAACCAACTGCAGGCCGTAATTGTCCAGCAGCGCCAGCAGGGCGTCCCGCGCTGAGATGTTTTCCCAGCGGAGGGAAAGCTCGGGCTCCTTTTTGAATTGTCCATCCTTGTCCCGCCTGCCATAGCCGATTGTCGGATCCATTGAAAATTGGATGCCCGCCTGCCGCGCCAGATTGGTGATCACCACCGTAAGCGTCATGTCACTGAACTGCATCAGCGGTATCACCACATCATTGGTTGAAGCCGGCCAGATGGATGCCTCGTCCGCCGGGTGTTTGATCAGACGCTTCAGGGTGATACGGGAGATGCCTGTCTTGGGATCGTCAATCAACTGGAGATCGTAATTGTCCAAGACCGCCAGCAAAGCCTGCCGCGCGCTGATATTTTCCCAGCGGAGGTTCAACTCCGGTTCCCGCTTGAGCCTTCCATATTCGTCTGCTTGCCCGTAACCGATCTTCGGGTCCAGCATGTAATTGATGTCCGCCTGACGCGCCAGATTCTCAATCGCCGTGGTGATGGGCACATCGCCGAACTGGATCAGCGGAATACGCGCCTCGTT
The DNA here is from genome assembly GCA_031290985.1 of Verrucomicrobiia bacterium. Lineage (GTDB taxonomy): Bacteria > Verrucomicrobiota > Verrucomicrobiia > Limisphaerales > UBA11358 > UBA11358. The sequence goes on from JARLJW010000008.1 coordinate 21,256, forward strand.
GCCCGCAGCCGGCAAAGTTTTTGCCGCGTTGGACACCGCACGGCGCGGCTCATTTTCCCAGAAAGCGGCCGGTCCTTGGGAAATATAGCGCAGCAGCATCCCGCCCTTGTTTCCATCCGTGACCGGATTGTTTGGGTGCGTGGTTGGCACGAACGTCACCTCTGCCAGGGTCACGGAGTTGGAAAATTCGCGGCCAAAATCGGCCAGATTCATCCGGACCGACGGCTCATCGGGCCGTGCGGTTCCTGCTCTCCGTTTCACGAACCAGTCCGCCATGTGGGAGGCCTTGAAAAAATTCTGGTCGTCCGGCACCGGGGGCGGGATGCACGCCTTCCAATCGACCGCTTCCCCCCTGGCTTCCAGTTCGCTTTTACATTGCTCCCACGCGCGCTTGCCCCGCCAGTCTTCTTCCAGGTAAAAAACCGCCACCAGCAGCAGCACAATACAAACCGGAACCCAAACAATGAAGTGATACGGAATGGATCTGTGCGTCTCCGGAACCTTGTGTCTTGGCGGCAAATCAGAGTGTGGGATGGGTGGCGGCTTGGGAACGCTCTTCTGGCTGGACGGGTCCAATGGCGTGTGGTCTAGCGCGCAAATGACGGCATCGTCAGGGTACTCTGCCCCGCAATATGGACATTTCTTCATAGGCTGTTGCGTGCGCCCGCCGCCTGCGGTATCCAATGGTCTTTAATTCCGTTTGAACGTCAATCCGAATGCATTGACCGCTGTGAACCATCCTGCCGCCGATCCCGCTTCGTCAACAACCGCAATATCAGCTCAAACAAACTTTCCCGGATTCAGGATGCCGTGCGGGTCGAGCGCGGCTTTGACGACGCGGTGGAGTTCGCGTGATTCTGGCGAAACGGCCTGGGGCCACCAACGTTTCTTAGCCAGGCCGATGCCGTGTTCGCCGGTGATGCTGCCGCCGCTGGCGATGACCCAACTGAAGAGATCATCCAGACACTTCTTGGAACGCGCCTTCGCGCCGGGCTGCGTATAATCCACCATGACGTTGGTGTGGATATTGCCGTCGCCCGCGTGGCCGAAGCAGGCGAGTTGCAGGCCGTGCTTTTTCTGCAATTGCGCGGCGAACTTGAACAGCGCCTCCAGTTTGCCGCGCGGCACCACGACGTCCTCGTTCAGCTTGGTCAGGCCGGTGTCGCGGAGGGCGTAGGAAAATTCGCGGCGGATCTGCCAGACGGCTTCGCACTGTTCGGCGCCGAAACCGCGCTCGACGAACAGCGGTTTTTGTTTGCGCACAATTTTTTCCACGGCGGCGATCTCCGGGCGGACGGAATTTTCCTGGCCGTCCAGTTCCACGATGAGGTGCGCCTTGCAACCGAGCAATCGCTTGCTCTTGGTCCGCTTGGCGGCGGCGGCCAGCGTGAATTCATCTGCCAGTTCCGCCGCGCACGGCAGAAAGCCGGCGGCAAAAATGGATTGCAACGCCCGCACGGCGGCGCTCATGGAGGAAAAACCCACGGCCAAATTCGCGCGGAACGGCGGCAGCGGAATCAGCTTCAGCGTCGCCCCGGTGATGACGCCGAGCAGGCCTTCCGAGCCGACGAAGAGCCGGTGCAGATCGAAGCCGGTCTTGTTTTTGTGCGTACGCCCGCCGAGCTTCACGATGTCGCCGTTGGTGAGCACGACCTCGAGGCCGAGGACATAATCACGCGTGACGCCGTATTTCAGGCAGCGCGGCCCGCCGGCGTTGGTGGCGATGTTGCCGCCAAGCGAATTGTTGGCGCGGCTCGCCGGATCAGGCGGATAAAAAAGTTTCTGGCGCTCGACCCTGGCCTGAAATTCCGCCGTGTTCACGGCGGGCTGGACGACGGCGACGAAATCCTTCGCATTGATCTCCAGAATTTTCCCCATGCGCTCGGTCGAAAGCGCGATGCCGCCGTGCATCGGCACGCAGCCTCCGACATAGCCATGACCCGCGCCGCGCGGCGTGACGGGTATCTTGTGCTGGCTCGCAAACCGCAGGATCTTCGAGACGGATTGCGCGGAACGCGGCAAGGCGACGGCGTCCGGCTGGTGGACGGCGAACCATTTGTCGCCGGCGTACTTGGCGAGCGTGGCGGGCTGGAGAAAAATTTCGCCGGGCAGTTTCTTTTTGAGCTGGTGGAGCTGACGGGAAAAATTCATTCGACGGGCGCGTCCAGAAATTCTTTGGCATCACCGGCTTCCTCATCCGGCACTTCAATCCGCAGCAGGGTGGCCGTGGAACTGCCGCCGAGCCAGCCGGCGGCCATTTCATTGGCGATGAAGGGATGAAAGCCCGCGGCCTCCAGCCGTGAGCGGGTCAGTTCCGCCTCGGCGAGGTTGAAATTGGTGGTGATGGTCACGAGGTTCATTTGGCGGCTCCATTGCGGGCTTCGGCGAACACCAGCACGCCGGCACCGGTTTGCACGGTGCTTTGAACTTGCGCATCGATCTGCTGGCCAATGTGCGGCTGGCCGTTATTGACGATGACCATCGTGCCGTCCGGCAGATAGCCGATGCCCTGCCCCTTGTCCCGGCCTTCGCGCACGATCTTGATGTGGACAACCTCGCCCGGAATCATCGCCGCCTTCATCAGGTGCGCGATTTCATGGAAGTTCACGCACTGGACACTTTGCAGCCCGGCCACCTTGGCCAGATTGGAGTCATTGGTGAACAGCTTGGCGTTGAGGTTGCGCGCCAGGCGCACCAGCTTGGCGTCCACGCCCTTTTCCTCGGGAAAATCACCGTCATGGATCCGCACCTCGATCTTGGTGTTGTGCTGGAGCCGGTTCAACATCTCGAAACCGCGCCGGCCGCGCGCGCGTTTGATGTCCTCGGCGGAATCGGCAATCTGCTGGAGTTCCAGCAGCACGAACCGGGGCACGACGACCAGGCCCTCGACCAGCCGCGCCTCGATCAAATCAGCGATGCGACCGTCGATGATGACGCTGGTGTCCAGCAACAGCAGGTTGTCCGGCTTGTTCTGGGGCGAAAAGCGGACGTAAGGGATGATGAGCGAAAAATCCTCCTTGTTGCTGCGCATGGCCAGCACCATGCCGATGTAGCCGAACCCCAGGAACAGGGCGAGGCGGATGAGCTGGCGCGTGTTCCCCTCGCCGTCACCAAACAGCCCGGAGTGATCCACCAGCAGGGCGACCAGCCAGCCGAGAAAAAGCCCGAACGTCGTGGCGGAAAAGGCGCGCAGCGAAAACCCCTTCAACATTTCGTCCACGGCGATGAGCAGGCCGCCGAAACCGAAGCCGATCATCATTCCTAATATTCCCGCATGTGACTGGTTGACATAGTCTTGCGCCTGACTGAGGGCGTAGCCGCCCAAGATGCAAAGGCCGAGAAACAGGATGCGGATGGACCAAAGTGGTGTCATTTATTTGCGTGACTTTCCCGGGACGGCGTTGGTGGTCGGTGTTTTATGCGACCACAATATGCCCCAAAGTCCTGCGCGATTCAAGTTGCTCGTGGTGATGGCGAGATTGGCGGCGATGTTCTGCACGTTCGTGGCGAGTTCCTGATTTTGCAGCACGGTGCCGGCCAGGCCCTTCCCGGCCTGCACATCCGTTGATATCTGCTTCCAGGTGATGGTCATTTCATCGATGTTCTTCGTGGCCTCGGCAATATTCACGCTGTTGGTGGCGAGAATGCCCTGGGCCGAATCGCCGAGCTGATTCAACTGGCCGGAGAAACGGACCAGGTTGCTGACCGCAAAGCTGACCTGCTGTCCGTTCGTGGCGAGGAGCACGTTGATCTGGTCAACCGCGCTCACCGCCTGCACGGTAAACGCCCGCATGTTGGTCAGCGCCACACCAAAGCTGGAGAGCGTCTGGGCATTCAAAACCTGCGCGCGCAGATCGGTGACGGAGTCGTCGAGTTTTTTGGCCGTCTCATCCATGCGTTTGATGAAGCCGGCCGCGCCGCGGGCGACCTCCTGCAGGTCGAACGGCTCCTGGCATTCCACCTGGTCGCCATCCGCAAGTGTGCTGCCCTGGTTCGCCGTGGGAATCACGGAGACATATTGGTCGCCCAGGAAACCGGCCTGCTCGATCACAAAACGGGCGTCGTGATAGACCGGATATTCTTTGTAGATCTGCAACTGGATGTAGACGCTCTTGCCGTCCGGCGCCAGTTTGATCTCCTTGACCGCCCCGATCTGCACGCCGGAGAGCAACACGGTCGCACGCTCCTTCAGGCCGCCGACATTCACCGCATGCATCTTGAGCGTGATGGTGCCGCGAAAGGCGCTGGTGCCCTTGCTAAACTGCACCACGATCACCGCCAGCAGCACCAGCGCAAACAGGACAAACAGTCCGACTTTGATTTCCAAGCGCGATTTATTCATGGTTCAAAATAAAATTTCCTGCGGATCGGCCACGCCGTCGACAAATTGCCGCACGACCGGATCCTGCGAGCCAAAAAACTCCTCGGGCGTGCCGTGCGCATACATCTTTTTCTCATGCAGCAGCATCACGTGGTTGCCCACGCGCCGCGCGCTGCGCATGTCATGCGTGACGACCACCGTGGTGACGTTAAAATGATCGCGCACGCGGATGATCAACTTGTCGATGCTGTCCGAGACGATCGGGTCCAGGCCGGTCGTCGGTTCATCATACAGGATGATCTGCGGCTCGTAAACGATGGCCCGGGCCAGGCCCACACGCTTGCGCATGCCGCCGGACAATTCGGCCGGCTTTTTCTTTTCCGTGCCGGGCAGATCCACAACTTCCAGCGCCTTGGCCACCCGCGTGCAGATCTCCCCGGCCGTGTATTTGCCCTTGCGCTCCAGCGGAAACGCCACGTTCTCGGCCACGGTCATCGAATCGAAGAGCGCCGCGCCCTGGAAAACCATGCCGAATTTTTCACGCACCCGCAGCAACTGGCGCTCGGTCATGCGGGAGATGTTTTCGCCGTCCACCAGCACGTCCCCGCTGTCCGGCTGGAGCAGGCCGATGAGATGTTTCAACAAAACGCTCTTGCCGCCACCGCTGCGCCCGATGATGACCACGGATTCGCCGGTTTCGATGCGCAGATCCACGCCGTCCAGGATCAACTGCGGGCCAAAGCTCTTTTTCAATGCGCGCGTCTCGATCATATGCCCAGGATGACGCAGATCTGTTCGAGCGTGAGCGTCAGGAAAAAGTTGGTGACGAGGATGGTGATGGACGCATAGACCACCGCCTCGGTGGTGGCGCGCCCGACGCCCTCCGCGCCATTCACACACGAAAGCCCCTTGTAACAGCCGATGAGCGCGATGATGCCCCCGTACACGACGGATTTGATGAGGCCGATCATCACGTCGGAATTATGCGAGTATTTGAGCATGTTGTACCACGCGTACGCCGGATCGATACCCAGCAGGCCCACCCCCACAAAGTAGCTGGCGATGATGCCGATGCTCATGGATTCAATGGTGAGCAGCGGCAGCGCGATGTTCGCCGCGATCAGGCGCGGCACCACAAGGTAATCAATCGGATGCGTCGCCAGCGTGCGCAAGGCGTCGATCTGTTCCGTCACGCGCATGGTGCCCAGCTCCGCGGCGATGGCCGCGCCCACCCGGCCCGCCACCATCAGCGCCGTCAGCACGGGGCCGAGTTCGCTGCACATCGAGACGCTCACCACCGCCAGCGTGGCGGTGTCCATCTTGACCTTGTGGAACTGGAAATATGTCTGCGCCGCAAGCACCATGCCGGTGAAGGCGCCAGTGACCAGCACGACCGACTGCGATTTGACGCCGATAAAATAAACCTGGTAGATGAGGTCGCGCCGGGAAAACTTGAACGTGAGGCAGGAGGCGATGGCGTCGCGCGACAACAGGGCGATGCGGCCCAAGCCAATGAGCCATTCGCCGATCCAGGTGCGCATTAAAAAATCCATCGCGGATGAAAGCTAACAAAGGCCTCCGCATTTTGCCAGCGCGGGAAACGAAAATGTCTTGGCCGAAGTCCGCCATTTTTAAGCGACCCGTTTGGAACCGGCCCCGCGGTGATAAACGGCGGCAGGGTCGCAGCGCGGCCCCGCCCGCCCGCCGGGAACGAAGTAGAACAAACGTTGGCCCCCGGATTGGCTTGCGTTTTGGTCGCGCAGGAATTCTAATTCTGCTTCACCGACACATAAAAGTTACAATCATTGTTTAACGCAAACGATTATTTTTATAAAAATATGAAACTCTCCGTCTTCAACGGTTCCCTCCCCAAGATCGGCATCCGGCCCACGATCGACGGCCGCCTCGGCGGCGTCCGCGAGTCGCTCGAAAAGCAAACGATGGACATGGCGAAGTCCGCCGCAAAACTGATTTCGGCCAGCCTGCGCTATCCGAACGGCCAGCCGGTCGAATGCGTGATTGCCGACACGTGCATCGGCGGCGTGGCCGAAGCCTCGGCCTGCGCGGAGAAATTTGCCCGGGAAAATGTCGGCGCGTCGCTCACGGTCACGCCCTGCTGGTGCTACGGCAGCGAGACGATGGACATGAATGCGTCCATCCCCAAGGCCGTGTGGGGTTTCAACGGCACGGAACGGCCCGGCGCGGTGTATCTGGCGGCGGTGCTGGCCGGGCACACGCAGAAGGGCATTCCGGCGTTCAGCATCTACGGGCGCGAGGTCCAGGATGGCGGCGACAAGTCCATCCCCGCCGATGTGCAGGAAAAAATCCTCCGATTCGCCCGCGCCGGCCTCGCCGTTGCGCTGATGCGCGGCAAATCTTATCTGGGCATGGGCGGCGTCTCGATGGGCATTGCCGGCTCGATCGTGGACCAGCCGTTCTTTGAAGAGTACCTGGGGATGCGCGTCGAGACGATCGACATGACGGAATTCCTGCGCCGCATGGACAAGGGCATTTACGATCAGGACGAATATAAAAAGGCGCTGGCTTGGGTTAAGCAGAACTGTCCGGAAGGCAAGGATTACAATTCGGCCAAAACCAAGCGCTCCCGCAAACAGCTCAACAGCGAATGGGAAAAATCCGTGAAGATGGCGCTCATCGCGCGCGATTTGATGGTCGGCAACCCCAAGCTCGCCAAGATGGGTTTTGGCGAGGAGGCGCACGGCCATAACGCCATCGCGTCCGGTTTTCAAGGCCAGCGCCAATGGACGGATTACCAGCCGAACGGCGATTTCCTGGAAGCCATCCTCAACACGTCGTTCGACTGGAACGGCATCCGCGCGCCGTACATTGTGGCGACGGAAAATGACTGCCTCAACGGAACTTCGATGCTGTTCGGCCACCTGCTCACGAACACGGCGCAGATTTTTGCCGATGTGCGGACGTATTGGAGCGCGGATTCCGTGAAGCGCGTTTCCGGCCACACGCTTGCCGGCCACGCATCGGGCGGCATCCTGCACCTCATCAATTCCGGATCGGCGACGCTTGACGGCACGGGCCAGCAATCGCTCAACGGCCAGCCGGTGATGAAACCATTCTGGGAAATCACGGGGGCCGAGGCGAAGAAATGCCTGGCGGCGACGTCGTGGCATCCGTCCATCACGGAATATTTCCCCGGCGGCGGCTGGAGCTCGCGGTTCCTCTCGCGCGGCGGCATGCCGGTGACGATGTGCCGTTTGAATCTCGTCAAGGGCCTCGGCGCGGCGTTGCAGATCGCGGAAGGCTGGACGGTGGATCTGCCGGAAAAAGTCCATGACACGCTCGACCAGCGCACGAACCCGACCTGGCCGACGACGTGGTTTGCGCCGCGGCTCACCGGCCATGGCGCGTTCCGCGATGTCTATTCCGTGATGAACAACTGGGGGGCGAACCATGGCGCCATCAGCTACGGCCACATCGGCGCGGACCTGATTTCATTGGCCTCCATGCTGCGTATCCCGGTCTACATGCACAACGTGGCGAACGACCAGGTTTTCCGCCCGAGCGCCTGGGCGGCGTTCGGCACGCAATGTCTGGAAAGCGCCGACTACCGCGCGTGCGCCAACTTCGGGCCGCTGTACGCGTAAATACTTCGCTGGCGGTGGGCATGGTCGCAGCGCGACAAACTCCACCAGCCAGCTTTGCAATCGGGCACCCCTCACCTTAACCCTCTCCCCTCCGAGGGGCGAGGGAACTGCGTTGGGTAGACGGGAACGCACGACCAGGAGTTGCGCAGCGATTTTTGATCTTTGCTACAGAGCAGCTGGACAACCTGCCCACCACCGGTATCGCTCAGGCGATGCCGGCCTTTTTCAACACCAGCTCAATGTCATATTCCGGCTTGCGGGATTTGCGACCGCGCAGGGCATTGGCGGCGTCATCGCCGGCAAACATTTCCGTGGCGACATCCCAGGTCAACTTGCGGCTGAGCTTCATGCTGATCCACGCGGCGGCGCAGGCTTGCAGGCTGCGCGCAGATTGCTGGATCGGCGCGATGGGCTGGCGGTTGGCCACGATGCTTTCAAGCCAGTTGCCATGATGCGTCCGGCTCGGCATCCAGCGGACGGCCTGATCGTCCAACGGTAAAAGAATCTTCGGATTGCTGGCGCGCAACGGCTTCAGGGCCTCGCGGCCGGCCGGGGTGGTCGGATCGCTGGCGGTGACCTTCTCCTCGCTGCGCGTACAAAAGACCCAGCCTTCATCGCCTTCAAACCGGATGCCCATCTCATGTTTGTTGTCGAGAATGACCGACACGTTTTTGGGGTAAAGCAGGTCGACGTGGTATTTGGTGTGAACCGTCCACGCGTCGTTTTTCATGAACTCCGCATGGGCATCCACGGTGAGCGGCCCGCCGAGTTCCTGGCCCATGGCCCAGTGCGCGATGTCGATGTGGTGCGCACCCCAGTTGGTAATCATGCCCAGGCCGAAATCTTCCGTGGTGATCCAGCCGGGCCGGCCCTCCAGTTTGTCCTGCGGATGGACGCGGCGCTCCATGTAGGGCTGTTCCGGCGCGGAGCCGAGCCAGCGTTCGTAATCCAGATTGGCCGGCACGGGCATGGGTTCAGGCGGGTGACCGCAGGGCTTGTCGAGGCCGATGCCGATCTTGATAGTCTTGAGCTGGCCAATGCGGCCGTTGCGCACGGCCTCGCTCGCGGCGCGGAAACTTTTCCAGGGACGCTCCGAGCGCTGCTGGGAACCGGTCTGCAAGATGATTTTTTTCGCCTCCACCGCGCGGCGCAGCGCGATGGACTCAACGATGTTGTAGGTGACGGGCTTCTGGACGTAGATGTGCTTGCCGGCGAGCGCGGCCTCGATGGCGACGAGTGCGTGTGAATGATCCGGCACGGTGACGACGACGGCATCGATGTCCGGCGAGGCCAGCACATCGTGGTAATCGTGAAACGTCTTCACCTTCACACCAGACTCGCCCCGCTTGGTGTAATAATCCTCCGCCATGGCCTTGCCCTCGGCGAGACGGTGCGCATCCAGGTCGCACACGGCCACGACGCGGGCGAGCGGCTCGGTCAGGACGTTGCCCATGTCGCTGCGGCCCATGCGGCCGCAACCGATCTGCGCGACGTTGATCTTCTTGCTGGGAGCGTCCGCGCCGAGCAGGCGCGAAGGGATGATGCTGGGCAGCAGGATCAACCCGGCGGCCCCGCCCAAAGATGTCTTGATGAACCCGCGACGTGATTGGCTTTTCATGTTGGTCAGACGCGACGCTTAGTTGGCCGGGAGTTCGCGGAGCTTGAGGTTGCGGAAGGAGGCTTCGCTGCCGTGTTCCTGCAGGAGGATGTGGCCGTCCGCCCATTCACCGAAGTCGGGGATGTTTTTAAATTTGCTCAGGGCGACCGTGGCGCGGAACGCCGCCGAGCCGCGGTCAAATTCCACCGTCTTTTCGCCGTTGAGCCAGAACTCGACGTGCTTGCCCTGCGACACGATGCGCGCATGGTTCCATTCGCCCACCGGCATGACTTTTTTGTCCTTGGGCGCGGGAATCAAGTCATAGAGCGAACCCAGCGTGCGGTCGCCATTGCGACCGAGTTTCGCATCGGGATGGTTCACATCGTCGAGAATCTGATATTCCATGCCGATGGCCGAGCCGGTGGCGGTCGGCTTGCCGGTCACCTTGTCAATCGGCGAGAGGTTCGGCTGCACAAAGATCTTGATGCCGCTGTTGCAACCAATGGTGGTCTTGAAATCGGCGGTGAGCTCGAAGTTGGCGTAGCGGTCGAGCGTGATGATGTCGCCGCCGGCCTGGGCCTCGGCGTTGCCGGAGGAGATGACCTTGAGCTCGCCGTCCGAAAGCGACCAGCTCTTGGTGGGAAACTCATCATTCTTCGGGCTGCGCCAGCCGGCGGTGGTCTTGCCGTCCCAGAGCAATTTCCAGCCGGCGGCCTTTTCCTGTGCGGTCAAAGTATTCGGGGCGGCGGCAGCGGAATTTTTGGCCGGGGCGGGCTTCGGTTCGACATACGACGGGTTGGTGTAAGCGCCGGGAGCGGCCGTCTTGAGATTCGGGGTGATGTCCGCCGTGACTTCGCCGAGCGCCCATTTGATGCCGCCAACCAGGATGTCCTGAAAGAGCGGGTTGGTCCAAACGTCCTCGCGATGGCCCATCGAGGTGTACCACACGCGGCCTTTGCCTTCCATCCGCGCCCAGGTGTTGGGATACGGCGGACGCTGATACATGGGGCCTTTCATGTGCGGCGCATCAATCACGGTGAGCACGTGGATATCCGGCGCGAAGTCCTTGAGCGAATACCACTCCTCATTGAAGGCAAAGCTTGCACCCGCCTTTTCAAAGCCGGGAAAGCCCGGGTCGGTCACGGCGTTGGTCGCCACCTGCTGCGCGCCATGGATGATGAATTCGCCGCCGATGAAGCGCACGTAATCATCGGCCTTTTCGCCGTGGTTCACATAGCGATCCGGCCCCTTCTTCGATTCATCGGCCGTGTGGAAGGTGTCGTCCGCGGCGTGGGTGCCGATGAAGCCTTTGCCGGCGCGCACGTAATCGAAGAGCGCCTGTTTGCCGGCGGGGGTCATGGGCGGCTGTTTGTCGGTGCCTTCGGTGCACAGGTCGCCGGTGGTATAGAAGAACACGGCGTCAAACTGGTTCAGATAATCGGGGCTGAATTTGGAGCCGTCCTTGGAGAAGGTGAACTCCCAGCCGTTTTTCTGGCCGAGTTCCAGCAGCACCTTCTCGGCGAAACTGGGCTGGCCGTTCTTCCACGAAATGACGGAATGCTCGTAGCCGCTGGATTTGGTGAAAAAGAGGATCTTTTTGGGCGCGGCGGAGGCCGTGAGCACCGTGGCAAGGAGGAAAAGGGCGAGGACAAGGACACCCGGTTTAAATAGACGCATATATGATTTCAAGATTGTCGCTGGATGGACGCCCGCCGGGCGGACGACGTTACAGCCTGGTTCAGGTATAAATTTTGGTGAACCACTGCGAAAGCGCAACTGAACATTTGTTGTATTTTATATGGCGGTGCTTTATTTCTGACCGCGCCCAAGCCAGAATAGCATTCATGCAAGACCTGATCGCCAAAGCCGCGACGCTGCTCGAAGCGCTGCCGTACATCCAGAAGTTCAGCGGGGAAACGTTTGTCGTGAAATACGGCGGCAGTTTCATGGATTCGCCGGATCCGGCGGTGCGCAACGGCGTGGCGCGGGACATCGTTTTTCTCGAGGCGGTGGAGATCAACCCGGTCGTGGTGCACGGCGGCGGCAAGGCCATCACCCGCGCGATGGAAAAGTCCGGGCTGAAGGCCAATTTCATCCAGGGCCAGCGCGTCACGGACGAGGCCACGGCACAGATCGTGGATGACGTCCTCTCCCGCGAAATCAACCCCGAGGTGGTCCGGGCCATCAATGCCCTGGGCGGCCAGGCGGTCGGGTTTGCCGGCCCGGACATCTTCAAATGCAAAAAACTGCTGCTCGACAACAAGGAACGGCCGGGCGAAAAAATTGACATCGGCTACGTCGGCGAAGTCACCGAGGTCAATGTCGCGCCGCTGAAGGAATCCATGTGGTGCGGCTTCACGCCGGTCATCAGCCCGACGGCGCGCGGCGAGGATGGAAAGATTTACAACTGCAACGCCGACGTGGCCGCCGCCATGTGCGCCATCGCGCTGAACGCCAAGCGGCTCGTCTTCATGAGCGACGTGCCCGGCCTGATGCGCGATCCCAAGGACCCGGCCACGCTCATCGCGCATCTGCATACCGGCGAAGTTCCCGGGCTCAAGGCCGCCGGCATCGTGGACAAGGGCATGATCCCGAAGGTGGACAGCGCCGTGGCCGCCATCAAGTCGGGCGTGGAAAAAGTGTCCTTCGTGGACGGACGCGTGCCGCACTCCGTATTGATGGAAATCTTCACGGATGCGGGCGTCGGCACCGAAGTCGTGCTCGGATGAAAGCCTGGTTCCAAGTGGGGCTGCTGGTGTTTCTCCTGGGCCTCACGGGTTGCGAAACTCCGCAGCCGGACAAGGAGCCAGCCGCTGTGCCGCCGGAGCCCATTCCATTGCCGGTGTTGCGGACGCTGGTCACACCGCCGGCCCCGCCGGGGCCCACAAACCGGCCAAGCCTGCTGTCACCGCCGAAACTAACCTTGCCGCCGGTGACGGTCCAAACGAATCCAGCGGTCGCGGCGCCCTGGCTGGGGCTGCAACTGTTCATCCAGAGCAATGAGGCCTTGAATGCGCTGGCCACGGCCATGCCCCGGCTCGCCAGCAATGGCGTCAATGTCATCATCGTGGATGTGGGGTATCATTTTGATTTCAAGTCGCACCCGGAACTGCGGCGCGGCAAGGTCATCACGCGGGCGAACGCGAAAAAGCTGGCCGCCATTGCGCGGGCGAACGGCGTGCGGTTGATCCCGGAACTCGACTGCCTTGGCCATCAGTCCGAGAAAAATTATACCAAGGCATTTCTGGCGACGTATCCCGAGTTCACCGAGCCGTCGCCTTCCCAGCCGGACCTGAAGACAGCCTACCTCAAGAGCTGGTGCCCAAATAATCCGCGGGTCGAGCCGATCATCTTTGATCTGATCGACGAAATTGCCCGGGCGTTTGATGCGGATGCCTTTCATGTCGGCATGGACGAGATTTTCAACCTGTCCTCGGACAACTGTCCACGCTGCCGGGGCCAGGAACCGGCCAAGCTTTTTGCCAAGGTCGTAAACGATCTGCACGCGCACATCGTGGACACGAACAAGCTGGAGATGTTCATGTGGGGCGACCGGTTGCTGGACGCGAGAAAAACCGGCTATTCACAATGGGAGGCATCGCGCATCGGCACGGCGGGGGCGATTGACCTGATTCCCACGAACATCGTCATCTGCGACTGGCATTATGGCAAACGGGCGGCGTATCCCTCCGTGCCGTTGTTCCTGCAAAAAGGATTTCGCGTCTGGCCGGCGGGTTTCCAGCCGCTGGAAGCCTCCCGGGCCTTCAGCGATTATGCGCAGAAGCTGCGGGCGCAAAATCCGCGGGTCATGGGTTATCTGTGCACCACTTGGACCCTGGGCAAGCCGGAAACGGTCGCGGACTGGCCGCCGGCGAAGGAGATTTTGAAGGATTGGAAGACGCCGGAGGCGGTGAGCACGAACAGTCCATAAGCGAGGATTGAAGGTGGAGGATGGAGGATGGCCGGTCAAAAGTGAGCAACCCACGCGCGGGGCGGCTGGCAGGGGGAAATGACTCCAATTCCCCCCGAATTCAACGCAACGGCAAAAGCTGCAACGCGTTATTTATAAATGTTTTGTAAAAGTGTCACTTGAAAGGACACTTGCCCAAACGCCTGCTGGACACCAGCCGGGTGCGGCGGCAACTACGCGAGCATCACCAAGATTTGCTGCCGGAACTGGAAGACATCGCAGCAGCGGAATTTTTGTAAAACGCGAAATCAAACAGCGGGGATTTCTCCACGCTGTTTCATGACTGCGGCAAAGCCAATCTCACCCTTGGGCTGGATGGTTTGCATCATCAACTTCTGTTCGCGCTGCCGAAGCCAATTGATGATCACGTAGGATGCAACGGCACCACACACAATAGCTGCCAAGAGAGTAAAAAATAATCTTCCGCTCATAATGATTTTGATTATAGCACAGAACGTGTGAGTTAACAAACGGAGCTGGATTGCCCTAGTCTGTAAGCAAATCGTTCAGGTCAATCCCATGCTGCATCCCAAGCTGGATGGTCATTTGAAAAACGTCGCTTTCAGAATCTCCATAAAAAACGCTTTTTTCAGGGTAACTGCCCGGACTTTTGATGATATGGAAAAATTGTTTCCGGCCATCCCAGGTTGTCCAGCCACGACAAATACGACCTTCGGCCAGATACCGGTCAACGGTAGCGGCATCAGAGTGATGCAGGATTATCTACAATGGTTGGCAGGCAATCCTTTCCATATTCTGCAACTTTTTCCCATGCTTGGGTGTGATCAAAAAAATGGTCTTCGGGGTGGTCAGGATTATTACAAGATCCCGTTATGACTACTTTGACCATGTCCAGCGGGCGAATCGCCTGGCCCTGGCAAAGTGTGCTGCCGTATGGAACTCCGCCAGCTGGGTTTCTTGGATCAACAAGCCGAATCCATTGATTGCTGATATCGTAAAGACCAGCTTCCAATGGAGTTGCCAACTTCCCCGCCACACAAAACCCACCTGGGCGTTTTGAGTTCGCCAAAATCAGAATGTGTTTAGTCTCAGCCATATGATGCCCTTTCCCTTTGTGTTTACATGATTTTTCTCGGTTCGATAGATTCGAAATTGGGAATGTACGCCCGTAGCAAGCAGGTGGATTGCTATTGACACTAATTGATGTTCAGAGTTTTTCACGCAACAGGTTTGACACATAGGTCCAACTGCCCATCGACAACCGCCTGGCAATCCAACCCAGGGTCGTGGTCGTTTCCGCCCGCAACTGCGGGTAACTTCACCTTCCCTTTATCGCCTTTCGGACGTTGGGGCAATTCCTTTTCGTCCAGCCCGGCGCCGGCAAGCCGGCCCGCAGCCACGCCGGGCGCTGTGTTGGCGGTTGGAGATATTTCTGTCCGCCCTCATTCTATAGCAGTTCCTGGCAAGATTGGCACAGTCTGGGCGTGTCACTTCTGCGTGCCGGCGTGGTGAATCAGCACGCGTTGGTTGGCAATCGCGGCAGGCAGAGGACTGCCCGCCCTACCTGCCGCGGTGCCAATATCAAGTTTAACTGCCATAACGTGGACTCGCGCGCGCCCGCCCGTCCGGCCCTCCGGGCCTTCGCCTCGGCCGAATTCTTTTTTCTGCTTTCCCAAGCAGAAAAAATCTCCCCTAGGTAGAGGAACCCGGGAAGTTGTGTCGGGCAGGCTCATGGGTCGTGGGAGCAATCCAGTCGCGGGCGCTGCTGGCGCAGAGCCACCAGGGGGCGGTCAAACCAGTTTCAATTGCGAGGGTGGGCGGGTGGGCTTTGGATGTTCGCGCGTCGCGGGCGGGGTCACGGTTTTTCCAGGCGGCAGGATGCCGCCCAGAACCCGCAGGCAGGATGCCTGCGCTACGGAAGGACCGGCCAGCCGCGCCCGCAACACGAATTTTCAGGAAATCGAAAACCGGTGTAGCGGCTACAGGGCAGGTTTTTAGGAAAAGGAGCAGGATCAGTTTGTGAGGTAGAGAATCCGGGTTCACCTTGCGGGTGGATGATTTGGGCGTCGTGGGTTGGCGATGGAAAAGCGGCGCTGAAGCGACCGGAGTCCAGACGCTACGCGAATGCCGCACGGTGGACCTTTGAGGCATGGCGGGTTTGCGAGGCTCAGGCTGGCAGGGACATGAAGGACAGCAGGGACAAAAGGCCGGCGGGGACAAAGGGGTCGGCGGTTCCGGTTCGACTGGAAGGTTGCCATGGATCCCGCTTTTTCTTCTTTCCGCCGGCCAAATATACAGACAGTTTTTTTGGGAAAACGTTCAATAAAATACTTGGATTTATTTGCGGTGCGGGGGTTGCCGGGAGGGCGTGGGTGGGGATAGTATCCAAGAGTTTTTCTATCTTATGGCCTAGGTTGCAGGCGGACGTGTAAATAACGAATGTCGAATGACGAATGCGGTGTTCAGGTTCGAGTGTTCAGGTCCGTGCAGGGGACGGGCGCACGGCCGCCGGGGGCAGGTAATGAGTTTGTGAGTTAGTGAATGAGTGAGTTTGGGGTCCTTGCGGACGGCCACCGGGGGACGGGTTTGGCGAGCATGAAGGGTTGGCGCAGCGTTTTCAGGCAAGAATGCTTTGGTGGCAGGCGAAAGCGGTGTCGCCGCTGCGCTCTGCCACCGCAGTCCAAAACACGCTGGCGCGTGGACGGTACTGGCGTACGGGTGCGAGCCGCACGGGCCACCGGGGAACGGGGGAAATGAGCCCGTTTTGGCCGGTTGGAATTTTGCAAAAAGACCAATAAAAACGCAAAAATTAAACCAAATTAAACCAAGTTAAGGTACTGGCGTACGGCCACCATGTGACGGGTGATGGGTGACCTGTGACGAGGAAAAACCGGGCACTGATGCATATATAGAGATAAGAAAAAACAGATAAGAAAAAGGCCGAAAACATTGGGAATCCAAGTAAATCCAACTAAATCCAACCAAAAAATAAATCACGAATGAATATAGGAGCCCGAGGCCTGAAACGTGCATTCGAGGACGAGAACGAGGACGAGGACGATCCGCCTCTGGGAAGGGTCCTTGCGCAAGGCCTTGGGTATCAAGGTCCGTTAGCCCTTGTTAGGCTTTGTTAGCCCTTAGAATTTTTAAAAGTACTGGCGTACGGCCACCAGATGCCGCCAGGCAAAACCGGGCGGCGGCTGGCGGGGTGGAAGTCGGGCTTGGATTTATTTTGGCAAGCTGCGAAAATGGAACGGTCGTGAATCAAGCCGCCTACATATTGCGCGAGAACACCGGCACCTCCGGTCTCGTGGAATCCGCGCGTGCCGCCGTGGCGGTGCTGGCGGAGCACGATATCCCGCATCTCATCGTCGGCGGGCTGGCGGTGCAGGAGCATGGTTATCCGCGCGTGACCATTGATGTGGACATCGTGGTGCCGGATGTGTTGGAGGCGGTGGAATGGCTCACGGCCAATGTCAGCGGCCCGTTCTTCCGGGTGCCCGATTTCCAAGACCGCGTCGAAGACCGGCGCAATGGCGTGGAGATCGACCTGCTTCCCGCCGGCAAGGTTTTGAAGCGGGGCTGCAAAGTCCCCTTCCCCGAACCGGTCAAAGTGACGGAACAATTTCAAATCATATCGCTGGAGGAACTGCTTTCACTGAAGCTGGACAGTTGGAACAGCAGCCCAAACCGGCGGCTCAAGGACAAAGCCGATGTGATTGAACTGATCCTGCGCCGCAAGCTGGCGCGCGATCTGGCGGTGAACCCGGCGATTCGCGCGCTCTACACGGAGACGTGGGATGCGTTGCAGAAAGAGCAGTGAAAAAGTGAATGCGGCGGAGCGGAGTTCGAAGCTTCGACGCGCTGATAAATTAGAATGCATTGGTTGGCAACCGGCGGCGCGCGCGGAGCGACGCGCCCTACCACGTTGGGCGAATTTGGTGCGAATGGATTTAAGATCGTTTCAACAAAAGAAGGCCAGGGCGCGACGGAGTCCCGCCGCGCCATTATTGGATGAATGATTTCGATTTGCGATTTGGAAAATTCGTTTTAGGATTCGACCGCGAATCCATGTGGAATCCGCGCTTGATAAGATCGATACTGTAAATGAAAGAAATCGTCCCCGCGCCTCCGGCCATCGTGCGCAATGATTACGAGTCCATCCGTGAGCTGTTCACGCGCAATGTCGTGCCCAGCTACGGGCGCTTTGAACTGGTGCTGAGCCACGGCGCGGGCAGTTATGTTTTTGACGTCGCGGGCAAGCGCTATCTGGATCTCGGCAGCGGCATCGCGGTCTGCTGCCTCGGCCACGCGCACCCGGCCATCACGGAGGCGCTGGTGGAACAGTCCAAGAAGCTGATCCACGTCTCGAACCTGTATTTCACCGAGCCGCAGGGTCGGCTGGCGGCGGAACTGGTCAAACGCATCGGCGCGGGCAAGGTGTTCTTCGCGAACAGCGGCGCGGAGGCGAACGAAGGCTTGTTCAAGCTGGCGCGGAAGTTCGGGCATGACGAGGGCCGGTTTGAAATCCTGACGGCGACCAATTCTTTTCACGGGCGGACGCTGGCGGGCATCGCGGCGACGGGCCAGGACAAGGTGAAGAAGGGTTTTGAGCCGATGACGCCCGGGTTCCGGCACATCCCGTACAACGACCTGGCGGCGGCGCGGGCGGCCCTCTCGCCGGCGACGGTGGCCATCCTGATCGAGGGCGTGCAGGGCGAAGGCGGCGTGACGCCGGCAACGCCGGAGTATCTGCTGGGCCTGCGCGCGTTGTGTGATGAGAAAAAATTGCTGCTGCTCATGGATGGCGTGCAATGCGGCCATTACCGGACGGGCCGGTTCCAGAGTTTTCAAAAGATCCTCGAGGGCGTGCCCGGCGGCGAAAAATTTCTGCCGGACGGGCTGTCGATGGCGAAGTCGCTCGGCGGCGGTTTTCCGATCGGCGCGTTCTGGGTGCGGGCGCCGTATGCGGACCTGCTGAGCGCGGGGACGCATGGCACGACGTACGGGGGCACGCCGCTCGCCTGCGCGGTGGCCTTGAAAGTCCTCGAGGTTTTGGACCGGGAGAATTTGGCGGAGCAAGCGGTGAAACTCGGCGGCTGGCTGAAAGCGGAGATTGAGCGGCTGGCGAAGACCTATCCCACGGTGGTGAAAGGGGCGCGGGGCATGGGATTTATTTTGGGGATCGAATTGATGGAAAAGATTCCCGCTTTTGCCGCGAGCGACAAGACGGCGGCGTTGCAGTTCACGAACCGGCTGCATGCGGCGGGCGTGCTGACGGTGCCGGCGGGGAGCCAGATTGTGCGGTTGTTGCCGCCGTTGAATCTGAAACTGGAGGAGGCGGCGGAAGGGATTTCGAAGATTGAGGAAGTGATCAAGGGGTTGGTTTAACCCAACCTCACCTCTCCATTCCATGGCCGCTGTCGCTGCTCCCCTCCATCGAATGGAGCGGAGAGGGGGTGAGAGCAACGGCAGATCGGATGCGATGGTTGCAAGAGGCGTTGAAGCGGCCTAAAGGCCGCGGCCCGGCTGAAAGAATAATTTGAATCATGAATGCGGCGGCACATAAACATTTGTCCACGGTTGACCCGGTGATGGCGCGGCTGATTCTTGAAATCGGCGAATGCAGGCTGGTGCCGGAAACGCGGCGGTCGCCGTTCCAGTCACTGGTGCAGGCGGTGGCGCACCAGCAGCTCAACGGGACGGCGGCGAACACGATCCTGACGCGTTTCAAAAAGTTGTTTCCCGGACGCAGATTTCCGCGGCCGGAAGACCTGGCGGGGGTGACGGATGAACAGATCCGCGCGTGCGGATTTTCCTTCGCGAAGATCAGGGCCATCCGCGACATTGCAGAAAAGACCCTGTCCGGCGTGGTGCCGACCGCGCGGGAAATTGTCAAGCTCTCCGATGACGAGATCATCGCGCGGCTGACGGCGGTGCGGGGCGTCGGGCGCTGGACGGTGGAGATGCTTTTGATTTTTCAACTGGGCCGCGAGGATGTGCTGCCCGTGGATGATTTTGGCGTGCGCGCCGGTTTCCAGAAGGCCTACAAAAAACGCGCGATGCCCAAGCCGAAACAACTGCTGGCGTACGGCAAACGGTGGCGGCCGCACGCGACCACGGCGGCGTGGTTCCTCTGGCGGGCGGCCGACGCGGCCAAGAAAAAGAAGTGACGACGCGGCCCACTTAGGTTATACAATTTTCTTTGGGCGGAAATTCCCAGAAGGATTTAATCATGAAACATCTGTTATCATTGGAAAAGCTGCCCCGGGCGGATTTTGAAACGATCCTGCGCGACACGAGATTTTTCAAGCAGGAGCGCGGGGCGCACTCGACGCAGCCGCTGAAGGGCCAGACGTGGGCGATCATGTTCTCCAAGTCATCGACGCGGACGCGCGTGTCCTTCGAGGTGGGCATCCGGGAGCTCGGGGGCAGCCCGATGTTTCTGAACGCGAATGACATCCAACTGGGCCGCGGCGAGCCGATCCAGGACACGGCGCGGGTCATCGGGCGCATGGCGCACGGCGCGGTCATCCGCACGTTTGCGCAGAGCGACGTGGAGACGTTCGCGGAGTTCGCCAAAATTCCGACGATCAACGCCTTGACGGATGACGAACACCCGTGCCAGGTGTTGACGGACATCTTCACGTTTGAAGAAATGCGCGGATCCATCGCGGGCAAGGTGGTGACGTTCGTCGGCGACGGCGCGTGCAACATGCCGGTCTCGTGGATTTTTGCGGCGGTGAAGATGGGGTTTGAACTGCGCATCGCGGCGCCGAAGGCGTTTCAGCCGGCGCCGGAAATCCTGCGGCGCGCGGGCGGAAAGATCGTGGTCACGGAAGACCTGAACGCGGCGGCGGCCGGCGCGGACCTGCTGTACACGGACGTGTGGGTCTCCATGGGCAAGGAGGCGGAGGCGGCCGAGCGCATCAAGGTTTTGGGCGGTTACCAGATTAACGCGAAGCTGGTGAAGCTGGCCAAGCCGGGCGCGCTGGTGATGCATTGCCTGCCGGCGTATCGCGGCAAGGAAATCGATGCGGAGACCTTCGAGGCGCACGCGGACACCATTTTCACCGAGGCGGAAAACCGGCTGCACACGCAGAAGGCGATTTTGAACTGGTGCGTGGCGCGATAAAGATTGTCCGCGCGAAAAGGTGCGGGACGACCAGCCTCACCGAGGCTCGATGGGAACCGAGAAGCGCAGAGGGGCGCGGAGGTGGCTGCAACCGATGTTTTTCTCAGCGAGGCGCTGCGTTCTCCGCGCCTCGCGTTTATTGGAGATTGCAGAGTTGCGGCTGGGAAAATGTTCAGCGGGCGATGGCGAACTGGCGAAGGTATTTCAAGGCCACGCGGAAATCCTTCGGGATTTCACTTTTAAGAACCAGGGGTTCGCCGGTGACCGGATGCGGGAGGCTTAGCTCTTCCAAGTGCAGCGCGGCGCGGCCGAGCAATGGACGTTCATCGCGGCCGGGCTTGAGGCGGTAATCTTTTTTGAGGCGCGAGAGCCAGAGATTTTTGCCGCCGTAGACCTCGTCGCCCACGACGGAAAGGCTGACGTATTTCAGGTGGACACGGATCTGATGCTGGCGGTCGGTCACCGGCAAACAGGCCAGCAGGGACCAGTCGGAGAACCGCTCGAGCACTTCAAAGGTGGTGCGGGATTTTTTGCCCTCCCGGGCGTCCACGCACACCTGGCCGGGTTTCAGCGGATGCGGCGAGAGCTTGGCGTCCACTTCGAAATTTTGGTCCAGCGGATTGCCCCAGACGAGGGCGAGGTGTTTCCGCACCGGCTTTTCGGCGCTGAACTGATCGGCCAGGGCCATGAAGGCCGGCTTGTCCTTGGCCAGCAGCAGCACGCCGGTGGCGCCGGTATCGAGCCGGTGCGGGTTGTTCAGATAGGTCAGACTGCGCTGCTGCGCCCAGGGCTTGGCGGCGGCGATGCCCTCGTGCAGCAGCTTCATGAGGCTCGGCCGGTCCACATCATCCGGGTCCGGGGCGACCATCAGGCCCGCCGGTTTGTCGAGGGCGAGCAGATGCGCGTCCTCAAACAAAACGGGCATCTCCCAAAATTCGCGGGTGGCCGGCGACGAGAGCTTGATGGGGGCGCTCACGGCTAGTTCGCCGCGCCGGGCTGCTTTTGGAAGGCCGGGATGCTGTGCAATTCGCGGGAGGCTTCGGTGTTGACCCAGATGTTGAACGCCTCGTTTTCCCGGCCGCGGCGGATCTGGGAAGTGTAGGCGGTGAGTTCCGCGACGCTCTTCGAGGTGTCCACGGATTCAATCTTTTGCAGATAGAGCACGAAGCCGCCATCGGCGGTCGGCATGAACCGGCTGATATGGCCGGGCGCGGTGCTGAAGGCCGCCTGCTTCAATTCGCGGGCGTCCGCGTGCTCACCGGCTTCGGGCACCTCGGCGGAGCTCTGCGAGAAGGGCGAAAGGACGACCGGCGTCTGGGCTTCGGCCACGGCGGCTTGCGCAAAGGTTTTGCCGGCGGCCATCTGCACACTGGCGGTGATGTAGAAGTTCGTGCCGGCCCGATTCGCCAGCGAGAGGGCGGATTGCGTACGGAAGTCCTGCTCCACGCGCGCCCGGATGTCGACGAACGACGGGGCGGTGCTCGGCAGCTGGTTCCCAAGACCGATCATGTAAACGCCGTCTTCACTACCGATCAAGTCGGAGAACGGCGAATCCGCATTCAAGGCGAACGCGGTGCGGATCACGCCGGGGGCATTGGCAAATTCATCCGGCTGGGAGCCTTCGGCAAACGGCTCGGAGAGACGGGAGGTGATGCCAAACTGCTTCGCCAGCGTCGGGATATTTTCGGGCTTGGGCGGGTCCATGGCGTACAGAGCCTTCTTGAACTCATTCGCCTTGGAGGCGGCCTCGCGGAGAGCACGCTGCCGGATAAGCACCTCACGGATCTTCGCCTTGGCTTCCTCCGGCGTCTTGGCATCCTTGAATTCAGGTGCGGTGGCATATTGTTTGTAGGCGTTTTCCACGCTCTGGTCAAAGTTGGTCTTGGCCAGCTCGGCTTTGGCCGCGTCTAAATAGTTCGTGACGTTGAACCAGACATAGTTCACCTGGACGCGGTCCGGCAGACGGTAATACGCCATGTTGTTGGTGAAAAACTGTCCGACCGCCGCCGGGGTGACGGTCACCGCGCCGAGATAGTTGCTGACGGAGAAGAACACCGCCTGCGCGTGCACCTCACGATGTTCATAATCGTAAAGCAATGCCGCCTCCTGCGGCGTGACCAGGGAGCCGGACAGACCGAGCGTGAGACGCAATTGTTCAACAATCAACTGCGACCGGATCGAGTGCTCGAAATCCGCCGCGGTATAACCCTTGGGCTTGAGCACGTACTCGAGAAATTTGTCCATGGGCACAGCCTGACCGGCGGCGCCAACCGCGCGGGACAGCGCCTGGGAATGCAGAATCTGCGACGCGGCGTCCGCCACGGCGTCTTCCGGAATGACCACGCCCAAGGCCTTGGCCTTCTGGGCAAACATCAGGTTCAGATAAGTCTGCTGTTCCAACTGGTCCGCGGTGATGTTGTGGTTTCTTTCCGGCCATTCGCCGGAATTGACGAAGTAAACCAGGTCGAAATCACGCCGGGCCTGGCCGACTTCCTCCGCGCTGAGTTCATGACCGTAGATGGTGCCGTAAGAGCCGCCGGCACCGCTGCCGCCACGACTGCGTCCCGGGCCGGAGCCCATGAACACAACAAATGAGATGATGGTCAGACCGGCGATCAACCACCAGAGCCATGACGAATGTTTGCGAATTGTTCCAATCATAGTGAAAAAGTGAACGCCAAGCGTAACGGTCGCGGAGTGACATGGCAAACGTAAAACGACGTGCATTGGGATGGACTTGTGGGCATGGGAATGATGTGGCCACGGTCACCTCCTGCCCTTTCAGGTTTCCAATCGGTGGCTCCCCACTCACTGACTCGCTAATCCATCTCCTATCCCTTGAGCCACTTCGCCACATCCACCGCCGCGTAGGTGATCAAAATATCCGCCCCCGCCCGGCGCATCGCCAGCAGGCTTTCCAAGGTCACCGCACGTTCATCAATCCACCCGTTTGCCGCCGCCGCCTTGATCATGGCGTGTTCGCCGCTGACGGCATAAGCGGCCGTCGGCAGGCCAAATTCCGTTTTCACACGCTGGATGATGTCGAGATACGCCAGTGCCGGCTTGACCATCACGATGTCCGCGCCTTCCTGGATATCGAGGGCCACTTCGCGCAGGGCCTCATTCGCGTTCGAGGCGTCCATCTGATAACTACGGCGGTCGCCGAACTTGGGCGTGGACTCGGCCACTTCGCGGAACGGACCATAAAAGGCGGAGGCAAACTTCGCCGCATAACTCATGATCGGCGTGTCGTCAAACCCGACCTTGTCCAGTTCCGCGCGGATGGCGCGAACGCGACCGTCCATCATGTCGCTCGGCGCGACGATGTCCGCGCCCGCCTCCGCATGGCTGGCGGCGGTGCGGGCGAGCAGTTTCAGCGTCGGGTCATTCAAAATTTTCCCGCCCTGCACAATACCGCAATGCCCGTGCTCCATGTATTCGCAGAGGCACACGTCGGTGATGACGAGCAGCGATGGCAGTTCTTTTTTCAACAGCCGTACCACCTGTTGCACGATGCCGTTTTTGGCATAAGCGCCGGAGGCCTTCGCATCTTTTTTGTCGGGAATGCCGAAAAGCAGCACAGCAGGCACACCCGCCGCATGGGCCGCCGCAGCCTCGCGCACAATTTCATCCGGAGAGAGTTGAAACACGCCCGGCATGGCCTCGACCGGGCGGCGGAGCTTCCGGCCGCTGCGCGCGAACAGCGGCAGGACGAGCTGGTCAACGTTCAGCTTGGTTTCAGCCACGAGCCGGCGCAACGCCGACGAGGTCCGCAACCGGCGCGGACGGGAAATTGGAAATCCGGGCAAAGTCATGGACGTAGTCTAGCGTTTTATCCAGCGCGGGCAAATGGGGAAATTATTCAACCACGGATGGACACAGATAGACACGGATCAGGGAAGGATGAAGCGGTTGGTGACGATGCCGGTTTGTTTGAGCACTTTTTTTAAAACGAAATTGCCCAACATCTCAACACTACCGTCGGCAAAAACAACATTGCCGCTCCGGTGACGATTTATGGTCCAGTTCACAGAAGAATCCGCCGTCAGATCAATGAGGCCCGGCCGGATGAGGTGCCCATTAATCTCAAGATTGTCGTCACCAGAAAGCAAGGCACCGGGCAGATTTTTTTTGCCATCCAAACCAATAAAGTAGCTGATATTTTTGGCTTTGAAATTAACCGAAAAATTGGTGGCCGCAACCCGGTTGTCATCGGCCGGACAAATCAAGATTTTGGGCAAAGTCAATTCGTTGGACATAACTTGAAAGATTGCAGCCACGTTTCCGGCTGCAGCCAGCTCCATCACCCCGCCATTGGTTGCAGCTACTTCCATCGGAAACATTCCGTTGTGGTCATCAGACCATACGTGATAACAAAGACCAATTTGCTTTAGGTTGTTCACGCATGAAATTCGTTGATACTTCCTTTGGGCTGATGGCTCGGGCCAAGGGTATAAAGATACGAATAAAAAACCCACAACCACGATTACCACCAGTACTTCAACCAGTGTCAGGGCGGCAATCTTCTGATTGGAAACACGCGGCTTCATTTTTCAACTCTGGTCCCCCCGAACAATTAATTGCCCTTTTTCGGCACCGATTTGATAAAAGCCACCAAATCATCCGCCGCCGCCTTCAACGCATCGGCGGCGGATGCTTGTTCCGCCCGGCGCATGGTCTCGGTCAGGTCGAGGTCGCCGGGCTGTTTCACTTCCAGCCGTTCACGGCTGATGACGCGGGTGAACGGCACCAGCCCCGTCCGCACATCCAGCAGCACCACTTCACACGTGCTGTACGCCTTCACCTGGTCCTTGGTGAACATCCGATATTGCGAATAGGTGTCGCTCCCGACCCGGTACACCAGCAGCAGATCCGCCTGCATCCGCACCGCGGCCTCGCGCAGCACCGGGATGGACATCTGCTTCGGGATCATCAGCGAAGGCAGCGGCGTCACCTCCGTGATCTGGTCCGATCCCAGCAAAGCCGATGAAAGCGCGTCCACCTGCGTCTGCTGGAGTTTCAGATATTGTTCATCCCGCCAGTAAAAACTGCCGTAGTATCTCGCGCCAAAGCCTTCGTCTGAAAATTTCATGAGCGCCAGTTTTGCCTTGGCCGGCAGTTCCAGCTTGCTCGAAAGAATTTTCGCCACCGCTTCGTCGTTCAAGACCGCCTGGTCGGATGGAAACAGCGAGGTGGTGACCGCTTCCCGGGCGACATAGTCTTGGGAGGCCATCATGGTCGTCACCCGCCCGCCGGAGGGAGTGTCGCAACCGGAAAGAAAAATTACAGTGAGGGTCGTCAGCGCCGCGAGCAGTGCCGTTTTCATGGTATCAAGTCTTTGGGGGTTGGGGATTTCCCGATGTCCGCCCTGACTCTGCTCCCCGCAAAAAACTTTGTCCAGCCAAAGCTGCTCGCCTTTTCAATTCTCCATCGTCACCTTCCCACCGCCTGCCTTCACTGCTGCTTCTTCCGTTTGCGCTGAAAGTCCCAGACGCCGATGGCGATGCAGAACACCGCCAGAAACAGTTCGCCGAGCGGTTTGATCCGGTTCTGCGTGTAGGATTGCCAGATGGAATAACCGCCGATACAGATGCCCGCGAGGATGTAATACCACCACTTCCATTTATCCTCCTCGGGCTCGCCGGTATGCGCCTTCAATTCGCGGGTCAGGCGCTGGATGCCGGTTTCCGCCGTCGAAGGCGGCGGCGGGGCTGCAGGGGCCAGCGGGGCGACCGGGGCTGGTGGCGGTGCCGCTGCGGTCTGCAATCGTGCGGTGCTGACGGGCACGGGTGCGGGCACGGGTGCGGCCGTCAAGGTCGGCGCGGGTCGGGGTGGCGGCGGTGGCACGGCCTGGCTGCGGGCGAGAATCTCGTTGGCGGCGGCGGTGCCGTCCACACCGCAGACCGGACAGGCAACCCGGGAGGGCATCCGGCCATTGACCGGCTCGACATCAAAGGAATATTTCTGGCCGCAGCCGCACACAACTTTGACAGGTATCATAGGCATGTGATCAGGCCGACGCAGACTTCGGGCGTCAGCGGGTTGTCTCCGGTTTCAGGCTTCGACTTTGCTCCGGGCCGGGGAATTTGTCCAGCAAAAGCTGGCCGGCCACCGCAGGCGACGGTGGATGGACGCCAAAATATGTTTGAACTTCCCAAATCCAAGGTGAGCCGTTTCCGGTGGCACATACGAAATTATCTCCGGCTGAATCATTAAGTTTCAGCCATTGGCGAAAGGATACCACAATGAAAATAAATACGACACTTCTGGCCGCGCAACCTTTTCTGAAAGGCTTGTCCAAACAACAGTTGGAAGTGTTGTCCGACAACGCCATGCTCGTGGAATTTCCGGTCGGCCGCCTCATCTTCGAAGAGGGTCTCGATGCCCACCGCTTTTATGTCATCCTCGAAGGCAGCGTGGCCCTCGAATCCGCCAACGGTTCCGCCGAGAGCGACCTCATCCAGACCATTTCGGCCGGTGATGTGCTGGGCTGGTCCTGGCTGTTCCCGCCATACAAATGGAATTTTAATGCGCGCGCGCTGGCGCCGACCAAGGCGATCATCTTCTTCGCCCCGACCCTCCGCGAATTGTGCGAACGCGACCACGATCTTGGTTACGAGCTCTTGAAGCGCGTGTCGCAGGTGGTCATCAGCCGGCTACAATCCACGCGGCTGCAATCCTTGAAGCGCGTGTTGAAATGACCTGATGCCGCCGGGCTTTGACCCGCCGGCGTCAGAATGCGGCTTGCTTCCTGTCCGGGGCGACTTATTTTGCCGCCATGCGGATTTTGAAGACCTTGGGCGTGCTGGCGCTGATTTTTTTTATCTTCGCCACCGGCGTGTGGCTGGGCTTCCGGCTGCTGCAGACGCTGCATGGCGGCCCGCACATGGAAAACACCGTCACCGTGGTGCAACAGGTGCAGGCGTTGGCCGACCTCGTGACGGTGAAGTATGTCATGCAAAAAGTGGTCATCGAGACCGCACCGCCGGACACCACCTTGGGCCAGTTTTTGCAGGGGGAAAACCGCCTGCTCCTCCTCGCCCAAGGCAACGTCAAGGCCGGCATCAACCTCAAGCGGCTGCAGCCGGAGGACGTGAGAATATCCGGCCGGAAAATCATCATCCATCTGCCCCCGGCGGAAATCACCGATGCGTACCTGGATGAACAACAGACCAAGGTGATTGACTGGCAGCGCGGTTTTCTGCGCAAATTTGACAAGGACTTGGAGACCACGGCGCGGCAAGAGGCGGTGGATGACATCCGCCGGTCAGCCCGGAACGCGGGGATTTTGCGCGACGCCGATGAACGGGCGCGGCTGGAACTGGCGGTGTTTTTGAACCGGGCGGGTTACGAACAGGTGGAATTCACGGGACACATTGAAGCGGCACCGCTGGAACTTCCGCGGTGACGGTGCCCATTTTCTGGCTGGCGTGTCTAATTTTCACCGTCTGCGGCACCTCGGCAAAGCCCCGGACCATCAGACGGCGGCGCGGCTGATGCACCCGCTGGGCGCGCGGCGGCACCCCAATAGACGCCAGTTGAAACGAGGACGCCAATTGGAACGATGCCATCCGCAGGTTCATCGTTGCGGCGGTTGCCGGGCTCGGCACGAAACTTTGATTGTGAAATTTTCTGGCCACGCAGGTTTACCCGCAACTCGTGTGCCAGAAAAACTAGCTTGATCGGAAGAAAAACCGCCGTTTGCAAAAATTTCCCAATGTCATTTCCGACCGGCATTGATTGCCGGGTTCAGTCATTTTCAGCGCCGGGATTTTCCCATTCCGGATAGACCGCTGGCGGGAGCTGCCCGCGCCGGATGAGTTCCTGCAGATCACGGATGATCGTGCGCCGGGCGACCTTGAACTCCCGCGCGAGGGCGGAGATGTTGGGCCGTTCGCTGGACGGGCTTAAGCGCGCCAGAATCTCGTTCTGCCGCGCCAGCCGGTCGGTGGAACGGCTCAACAGCTCGGGCGCATCAATGCGCCGTGACCGTTCCAACGCTTCAAACTGCCGGATGATCTCAGTATCGGCACATTCCTGCAGCGCGGTCGCCACCGTGCGCCTCAGTTCGCGGATGTCCACCGGCTTGGGCAGGCAGTAATGCGCCCGGCGCGGCCCCTGCAACGCGGCCATCTGCTGCCGCACTTCCAGCGCCCCGGAAACGATGATGACCGGCACATGCGGCAGCAATTCCTTGAATTCCGGCAAAAAATCCAGCCCGCGCTCGCCGCCCTCGAGCACATGATCCAGCACCAGTGCATCGGGCTGGATCTGCGGCAGCAGCGCCAGCGCGGCGCTGCCGGTCTTCACGCGGGTGAGCCGGCAATGGCCCAGCGCCTCCTCGTAGATCTCATATTGCAGGTCGTCGTCCTCGATGATAAGCAGATGTGGTTTTGGGTTCATGGCTTTACCGGAAGGATCAGGGTGAACGTGCTACCCGCGCCGGGTTCCGATTCCACGCCCAGGCCGGCCCCCATTTTCCTGGCGAGTTCATAGACCATCGAAAGGCCCAGGCCGGTGCCGCGGCGCGCCGACAGGTTTTTGGTCGTGAAAAACGGCTCAAAGATCCGTGCGCGGATCTCCGGGGTGATGCCCGTGCCGTGGTCGTGCACGGAGGCCAGGATGAAACGCGCCGCCGCGGCGGGCGGCAGCACCAGTTCCGCCGGCAAACTTTCCACCAGCCGGGTGCGGATCTCGATCTGCTTTCGCCCGGTCATCGCCTCGTTGGCGTTGAAGATGAAGTTGAGCAGGATCTGCTGGACAAAATCACGCGGCACGGAGACCGCCGGCAGGTTTTCGCCGGGTTGAAACTGGACATCTGCCTCGTGCAGGAAGCGGTCGCCGAGCAGCCGGCGGGTGTCGGCCACCACGGCGTTGAGGTCGCACGGCGCGGCCGGCGCGTCATTGCTGCGGCTGAAGCCCAGCATCGCGTCCACCACTTCCGCCCCTTGTTGCACCACCGTCTGGATGCGCCCGGTGCGGGCGCGAATCTTGTCCGGGTCGGCCAGGTTGTCCTCGATGATCTGCGCCGAGCCCTTGATGATGGACAGGATGTTGTTGAAGTCATGCGCGATGCCGGCGGCCAGCGTGCCCAGCGCGTTCATCTTCTGGCTGTGCAGCAGTTCGCGGTTCGCCAGCTCGAGCTGGCGTGTGCGCTCGGCCACCAAGCGCTCAACCGCGGAATGGCTCTGCTGCAACTGGCGATGGCGGTTCAACGCCAGCGCGGCAAAGAACACCGAAACCACCAGCGCCAGCCCCAGCACCGCGACCAGCCGCGATTCGCGATACCACGGCACCACCACCGTGAAATCCGTTTCCGCGGGGATGGTTTCCACATTCCCATTGCGGTCCATCGAACGCACTTGGAACACGTGCCGGCCCAGCCCCAGCCCGGAAAACGCCACGGGCACCGCCGGTTGAAACGATGACCACGCACGTTCGTCCAGCCGGTAGGAAAATAGCAGGTCGCCCGGCGCGGTTTGATCCAAGTGGTCGCGCCCCTGAAAACGCAGCGTAATAACCGAATCCTCCTGCACGCTTGCACGGTTGAACCCGGTGGCCAGGATTTCCGACCGGGGCGCATCCGTGTCGGCATCCGGCTCATAGCGGCTCCAGCCTTGGTCGGTTTCGGCAAAGACCGCGCCGGCTCCATCCTCCTGCACGGATAATACTTCGTCCGCCGGGAGGCCGTCCGCGCTGGAGTTCATGAGCCACGCGCCCCGCGTGAACCGGAGCAGTCCACGCGCGGTCGCCACCCACAGCGTGCCATCGCGGGTCGTGGTCAGCGAATGGATCCGCCCCGGCGCATCGCGCGTCGCCAGCCAGTCGCGCCCGTCAAATTCCCAGATGCGGTCCGGGGTGGCGCACCAGACGCGGCCATCCGCCGCCCCGGCGAATCCGACCGCTTCTTCCGGACCGATTTGATTCGTGGAAGCGAACACCCGCCATTGGCCGCGATGACGCCACGCAACGTGATTGCCGCCGCCCAGCCAGACATCGCCCGCCGGGTTGGTGAAGGAAACCTGCCAGACGGCGACGCCGGCGATTTCCGGCGGCACGGCAAAATTGGTGGTGGCCGCCGGCGGCGGGCGCGGCGGCGCGGGCTGCCAGATCTTCTCCGGCAACGCGGGTGCGGCCCAAGCCGGCAACCCGAGCAGCACGGCGCACAAGAGCACGGCGCGTGGATTCATCCGTCGCGAGTATTCCATCCTCGCCCGCACCTGTGCAACCAAAAGGACGGGTGTGCGTCGAGACGCACAGTTTGCATTATCAGGCGGCGGGATAAACTTTAGACCGACTGATGAAAGTTCATGCCCCCATCCGCACCACGTCAACGCGTGCGTTCACGTTGATCGAACTGCTGGTGGTCATCGCCATCATCGCCATTCTGGCCGCCCTGCTCATGCCGGCATTGGGAACCGCCAAGGCCAAGGCAAAAGCCGCCGGTTGCACCAGCAACCTGCGCCAGCTTGCACTCGGGTGGAGAATGTACGCCGACGATAACATCGGCACTTTGGTGGTGAACCTCCCCCAGCCCAGCAACAGCACATCGTGGGTGACTTGGAATACCGCAACCAATCCGAATCAGGCAACCGGCATCAGTCAGGGGCGCCTTTTTCCTTATGTCGTCAACCCAATGGTCTATGACTGTCCAGCGGACCAGCCGCCCACGAACGGCTTGACCCGGTTGAGCTATTCGATGAATGGCTGGATGGGCAGCCGGGCCATGAACCAATCCGGGCCGGCCACCGGTAACGAAGCTTACCGCACTTTCGTGCGCGAAGCGGAGATCGCGAACATCGGCGGTGCCTCGCGCTTCTGGGTGATATCCGATGAGGATCCCAGCACCTTGGATGACGGCTGGTTCCTGGTGACCATGGATGACAGCCGGCCATTCGCCAGTTTCCCAGGCATCCGGCATCAGCGTGGCGGCGCAATGAATTTTGCCGATGGCCACGCCCAAATGTTCCGGCTGCACGATCCCGCCAGCGTGCCCGGCGGCAAGCAAATCAGTTCCACCAACCCCGACTGGCTCCTGTTCAAGCAGATGACGACTGACCGTTGAAACATCTTGAAACACCCAACAAAACACAACTTATGAGCCGTCATAATTTTCCCGAACCAAGCCTCCAATCCGGCCAGCAAATGCTGCGTGTTTCTTGGCTGGTGAATTGCAAGAAATGTCACACAAATGTTGATATTTTAGGATTGCTTATCCTTCAAGGTTCCACTAAACAAGAAAGCGTCGCTCAGAGAGAAATTTCCAACCGGGTAAACTCCAAGAAACCAAGACTTATGAAACAGCTTTCCACCATTGTGCCCAGGTTCATCGCGGTCGCTTTTGCCATCGCCACGGCGCTCGCCGCCGCCCCGGCACAAGCGTCCTGCACGCCGCCGCCGGCGGGCATCATTGCGTGGTGGCAGGCTGAGAGCAACGCCCTAGACATCATCGGCGGCAATAACGGTTCCGTCCCGGCGGGGGTGACTTTTGGCCCCGGCGAGGTTGGCCAAGCCTTCAACTTCGCAGGTAATGCCAACATCACCGTCCCCAACCAGCCGACCCTCAACCCCACCAATCAGTTGACCGTTGAATGCTGGATCTATCCCCGGGCCCGCGCCGCTTTTACCTGGCCCCAAGATGTGGTCACCAAAGATGGTGAATGCGTCAACCGGCAATATATCCTCGGGATCGACAACAACAACAGCCAGGGTACCGGGGCGGGTATTTTTGAATCCACCGTCTGGCTTGGCAGCGGGGCGGTACCGGTTAGTGGGGCGACGGTCGTGCAGACGAATACCTGGTATCACGTGGCGGTGACCTATGACGGGGCGCTGCTTAAACTCTATGTCAACGGGGCTGTGGATGGCCAAGTGGCGGTCACCGGCCCGATTGTCACCGGATCCGAACCCGTCCGGCTGGGGGGTGGCGCTCCCAGTGGCTGCACCCCTTACTTCTTTAATGGGATGCTGGATGAACCCGCCATTTATAACCGCGCCCTCGCCTCCAACGAGATCGCCGCCATCTATCTCGCCGGCTCCGCAGGCAAATGCACGCCAGCCGCTACCGGCCCGGTCATCACCTTCCAGCCGACCAACCTTACCGTTGTCGCCGGCAGCACGGCCACCTTCAGTGTGACCGCCACCGGCACCGCCCCGCTCGCTTACCAGTGGAGCCTTAACAATACCAACTTGCCCGGGGCGACCAACGCCACCTTGTTAGTACCCAACGTCCAACTCTCACAGAATGGCTCCTTTTACTCCGTCCTTGTGTCCAACCCCGCCAATTTCGTCGTCAGTTCCAATGCCTTCCTGACCGTTTCTTCACCAGCGCCGCCGCCGTCTTGCACGCCGCCGCCGGCAGGCATCGTCGGCTGGTGGCCAGCAGAGAACAACGTGACAGACATCATCGGCGGGGACAATGGCGTATTGTCGGCCAGCGGTGCCACTTTTGCCGCTGGCGAGGTCGGCAAAGGTTTCCGGCTGGATGGCACCAACGGCTATGTGCAAATCCCTGATTCCGCCGCGCTGCGGCCGACTAATGTCACTGTCGAAGCCTGGGTCTGGTTGGATCCGGCAGTGACAGGTTCCGCCGGCGAATACATCATCTTTAAGCGTAATACTAGGACATCGCTTTATGAGGGTTATTCCCTGGCCCAATATATGGGTCATTTTCAATTCAGCGCCACCCGCAACGGAAACCAAGTGAGCGCAAACTCCACGACCGTGATCCAACGCGGCACTTGGTATCATGTGGCGGGAACTTACGATGTCAATACACTGACAGTATACGTCAATGGTGTGGCTGAAGCCTCGGCAGTTGCCGGGTTTGCCTTGGACTACGACACGCTCCCTGTCTACTTTGGCACGTCGGGTGAACCGGCACCGAACCGAGGAATGCTAACCGGCGTCATTGATGAGCCATCCATCTACAACCGCGCGCTCGCTTCCAATGAGATCGCCGCTATCTATCTCGCCGGCGCCGCCGGCAAATGCACGTCGGTCCCGGTCGCGTCTGCGGTTCCCGCCATTTACAACTTCGCCCCGGCAGCCGGTTTCAACGGAACGGTGGTCACCCTGTCGGGCACCAACTTCAGTTCCACGCTGGCAGCAAACATCGTTTACTTTGGCGCGGTGCGAGCGACGGTTACTGCCGCCAGCCCGGCCAGCTTGACCGTGACGGTGCCGACGGGCGCAACCTACGCGCCCATCACCGTGACTGTCGGCGGGCTGCAAGCCTGTTCGAGCCAGTC
This sequence comes from Verrucomicrobiia bacterium, assembly GCA_031290985.1. Taxonomy (GTDB): domain Bacteria; phylum Verrucomicrobiota; class Verrucomicrobiia; order Limisphaerales; family UBA11358; genus UBA11358. The sequence goes on from JARLJW010000008.1 coordinate 55,113, forward strand.
ATTTGAACCGACCTATGCTGGCAGCGGTTCAAATATCACCACCAGCAGCTTTGCGCCGAGTTTCAATCTCAGCACACCCGGCGGCCCCGGTCAAACCGTGATCGCCGACCTTGACGGAGATGGCAAGCCCGATGTGATCGTGGCCGACGTTTATAACAACACCATTTCGATTTTCCGCAATATCAGCACCAACGGAACATTGTCCGCCAATTCATTTGCACCACCGGTCAACCTGCCGGCGACTGCGGGGAGCTATAGTCCAAGCGTCATCGCAGTGGCCGATGTGGATGGCGACGGCAAACTGGATATCATCGCCACGGAGTCTGGTGATAATCTGGTCTCGGTTTATCGCAATACCAGCACACCCGGCAATCTCAGTTCCAACTCGTTTGCGGCCCGGGTGGATTTCCCGACGGGTGTGCAACCACAGGGAGTTGTCGTCCGGGATCTGGATGGAGATGGCCGGCCGGACATGGTGGTGCCCAACAGCGGCGACGGAACGGTTTCCCTTTTGCAAAACATCGGTGCACCGGGAACGCTGACAACCTATTCGTTTGCGCCGAAAATTGACATCGCCACCGGCGCCGGTGCCGACCGGGTGGCCGTGGGCGATCTGAACGGCGATGGCCGCCCTGATTTGGCGGTGGCCAACGGCAACGCCGGCACCGTGTCTGTGCTGCAAAATATCATCACTTCGCCGGGCAGCTTCACCGCCGGCTCGTTCGCCCCGAAGATCGACCTCGCCGTTCCATCGGGTGCAATCCAAGTGACGATTCTGGATGTGGATGGTGACGGCAAGCCGGATCTTGCGGTCACGGCCTATTTGCCGCAAACCTTCTCCCTGATTCAAAACCTGAGCACAGGTGGAAATCTAACATCCAATTCCTTCGCCCCCCGGATCGATTATCCCCTCAATGGCCGTGGCCATACGATTGCGGTCGGTGATATTAACGGTGATGGCAAGCCCGACCTGATCGTGGACACGGAGTTAAACAGCCTGCTCAACATTTTCCAAAACGTCAGCACACCTGGTACTTTGAACAACAATTCGCTGGCCAGCCAGGTGGAGCTCGCGACCGGCTGGAACGCCTGGGGCGTGTCCGTCGGCGATCTGGATGGCGATGGCCGTCCGGACCTCATTTTCGCGAACAGCTATGACAGCACACTTCAAATCTACCAAAACCAGATGCCGTTCGCCACGCCACCGCCGCCGCCGCCGGCTTGCACACCCGTTCCCGCCGGCATCGTTGGCTGGTGGCAGGGTGAAGGCAATCCCAATGACCTGATCAGTTCAAACAACGCCACGCTCTTCGGCGGAGCAACTTACGCGGCCGGCGAGGTCGGCCAGGGGTTCCGCCTCGATGGCACCAACGGGTATGTGCAGATTCCTGATTCAGCCGCGCTGAAGCCGGCCAATGTCACCGTCGAGGCCTGGGTCTGGCTGGATCCGGCCATCAACACGACCACCAACCAAAGAACGGAATGCATCATCTTCAAGAAAAACAGCTGGGACTTCCTTTTTGAAGGCTATGAGCTCGTGAAAGAAAGCCTGCCGAACGGTGACGGCACATATACCGACCACTTTTCCTTCGTGATCACCAGCAGTGGCAATCAAATCATCACCCACTCCACCACGGCGGTTCAGCGCGGAAAATGGTATCACGTTGCCGGCACCTATGACGGCACCACGCAGACGCTGGTAGTCAACGGCGTGGCGGAGGCTTCCGCCTATGCGGGCTTTGCCTTGGACTACGGCACGCGACCGGTTTTCCTCGGCACCTCCGGCCAGCCGGCTCCGTATCAATCGATGTTCGCGGGTATCATCGATGAGGCTTCCATTTACAACCGCGCCCTCACGACCAATGAACTCGCCGCCATCTACCTCGCCGGCAGCGCGGGCAAGTGCTACTCACCCGTGGCACCGATGATCACCGCCCAGCCGACCAATCTCACGGTGACCGTGAACAACACGGCGGTGTTCAACGTCACGGCCCAAGGCACATCGCCGCTCTATTATCAATGGAGCTACAATGGCACCAACATTCTGGGCGCGACCAATTCTTCGCTCACGTTGAACAACATTTCGCCCGCGTTCGCCGGAAATTATTCCGTGCTGGTTTCAAACTTTGTCGGGACGGTGACCAGTTCGAACGCCACGCTCACCGTCCTCGTTCCGGCGGTGCCGCCGTCGATCCTTGCGCAGACGCCCAGCCAGATCGTGCTGCTCGGCAGCGCGGCGACCTTTACCGTCACGGCGGGCGGCTCCGCCCCGTTGAGCTATTTCTGGGAGCGCAACAACGTGCCGATCCCCGGCGCGACCAATGCCAGCTACACCCTGCCCGGCGCGCAGCTCGCTGATTCCGGCAGCAAGTTCAGCTGCCTGGTCACCAATGCTTACGGTTTCGCCGCCAGTACCAATGCCACGCTCAAGGTCATTGACACCGTCTCGAACGACCTGTGCAGCGGCGCGGTGGTCATCACGAGTTACAGCTACACCAACGTCCAGTCCACCGTGAAAGCCAGTTCCTACGGCGATCCCCTGCCCGACTGCATCGATGGCTTTGGCAATGGTGTGTGGTACCAGTTCACCCCGCCCGTCAGCGGACTGCTGCTCGCGGATACGCTCGGCAGTGACTTTGACACCGGCCTGGCCGTTTACACCGGGAGTTGCGGTTCATTCACCGAGGTCGCGTGCAACGATGATTACGACGGCGTGACTTCGGCCCTCAGCCTCCCGACGACGGCCGGCACAACGTACTATCTCCTCATTGGCGGCTATGACGGGCATGTGGGCAACCTGGTGTTCCATCTGAACTACCAGACCCCGCCCGCATTTGACGTGCAGCCCACGAATATTTCCGTGGTCGTCAGCAGCAATGCCACCTTCACCACGGCCATCTCCGGCACGCAGCCCATCAGCGCCCAGTGGTATTTCAACAATACGCCGCTCGTCGATGGCGGACGCATCAGCGGTTCTACGAACCCGGTCTTGAACATCGTCAATGTGAACCCGAATGACGGTGGAAATTATTTCATCATCGCCTCGAACTTCCTCGGCGTGACCACCAGTTCCGTGGCGGTGCTGACCCCGGTCATCCTGCCGCCGGTCATCCTCGTGCCGCCGGTCAGCCAGTCCATCGTCACCGGCGCGAACGTCACGTTCACCACCGTGGTCTATGGCACGCCGCCATACACCTATCAGTGGAGCTTGAACGGCAACCCGCTGGCCGATGACGGTGTGCGCATTTTCGGTTCCAGCACGGGCAGCCTGACCGTTTCCAACCTCACCACGGCGGACGCGGGCAGTTACTCGCTGACCGCCACCAACGTCTCCGGTTCTGCCAGTGCATCCGCCACGCTGGTGGTGATGGTGCCGCCGGTCATCACCGTGCCGCCGGTTGGCCGCTCTGTGCCACCGGGTCTGCCGACGATTTTCAACGCCTCGGTCGCTGGCATTCCGACGCCGGTTTACCAGTGGCAATTGAGCGGCACCAATCTTCCCGGCGCGACCGGCAGCAGCTATACGAATCCGGCGGTGGGCATCAATGACCTTGGATATTATCAGGTCATCGCCAGTAACGTGGTTGGCAGCGTGACGAGCAGTGTGGCGCAACTGACCTTCGGCCCGGTGGCCGCGTGGGGCAGAAACCTGAACAACGAATGCCTGCCGCCACCCGGCTTGAGCAACGTGGTTGGGGTCGCGGGCGTTAATATGGCCAGCATCGCGATTCATGGAGATGGCTCACTCGCGTTCTGGGGCGGCAACTCGGGCACAAATGCTCCCGCCAGTGCAACGAACGTTGTGCAACTGGCGCTCACCGGCGGTACCGGCAATTATGCGTTGCGCAGTGACGGCACGGTGGTTGGCTGGACCGGTTATCCGCCGCCGGTGTTGAGCAATGTTGTTTCCGTGGCGGCGGGAAATCTCTTTGCGCTGGCTTTGCGCACGGAAGGCACGGTCGTAGGCTGGGGCAGCGGTGCCGCCAGTGTCGTGCCCGCCGGTCTGTCGCGGGTGGTGGCAATTTCTTGCGGCAACACGCACTCGCTCGCGTTGCGGAGCAATGGCACCGTCGTGACGTGGGGCAGCGGCACGGGCACGAATCTGCCTCCTGGCATCAGCAACATCGTCGCCATCGCTGCGGGCTTTACGCACAGCCTTGCGTTGCGGGCCAACGGCACCGTCGTCGCTTGGGGCAGCGGCACGGGCACGAACGTACCGGCGGGATTGACCAACGTTACGGCAATTTCCACCGCCACCATGCCATATCAGTCGCTGGATCTGGCGTTGCGGGCCAACGGCACAGTCGTCGCGTGGGGCGACATTTCTTTCGGTGAAACCAATCCGCCGGCGGCGTTGAGCAATCTCCTTTCTGTCGCCATTGCCGCCGTGCCCAATCACGGACTGGCGCTTGTAAATGATGGCAGCCCGCAGATTCTCCAGCCGCCCGTCGGTCTCACCGCCTACACCGGGCGTGACGTAACATTTCGCGGCACCGCCGTGGGCGCGGCACCGCTGGCATACCAATGGCTGCTGAACGGTACGAACATCCCCAATGCGACGAACACCAGCCTCATCCTGTCCAACATCCAGCTGGCCAACGCCGGCAATTACCAGTTGTTGGTCAGCAACTCCATCAACACGGCCCTCAGCCTGCCCGCGCCCGTCACGGTCATCAGCAACAGCGCCCCGTTCTTCTTAAGCCAGACGACGGTTTCCGCTACCAATATCTATCAAGCTGGCAGGGTCACCTTCAACAGCGGCACGGTGCTCGGCAGCGGGCCGCTGCGTTATCAGTGGTTCTTCTCGGCCACGAATAGAAATTACGTGCCGGTGCCGGCGGCGACCAATGACACGCTCACCTTCGACCCGGCGCTGGCGGTGCAGACGGGAAATTATTACATCGCCATCAGTAATCTGGTCGGTGGCGTCACCAGCGCGCCGGTCGGCATCCGCGTCTTGTTCGCCCGCGCCTGGGGCTATCAGGCCGTCAGCAATCCGCCGGTCAATGTGACCAATTGCATCGCCCTCGCCACGGGCGGTGGTTCGGCCAGTTTAAACGGCCATTATCTCGCGCTGGGGTCGGATGGCAAAGTCACGGCGTGGTCCAGCGGTTCAACGTTTTATGGGGAAACGAACGTCTCCGCCTTAAGCAATTCCATCGTCACCGCCATCGCCGCCGGCTATCAAGAATCGCTCGCCCTCAAATCGGACGGAACCGTTTACGCCTGGGGTTATGGCGGCTACGGCCAGACCAATCCGCCGGTTGGCTTGAGCGGTGTCACGGCCATTTCCGTTGGCGGTTACCATGACCTTGCCTTGAAGGCGGATGGTACGGTCGTCGGCTGGGGTGATGTTCTGCAGGCACCGAATTACGGGCAGGCGACCAATAATCCCGCCGCCACCAATGTTGTCGCCATTGCCGCCGGCCAGCAACACAGCCTTGCGTTGCGCGCCGATGGCAGCGTGGTGGCCTGGGGCTATGGCTCGGATGGGTCAACCTTGATTCCCTTTGGCGCCACCAATATCGTTGCCATTGCTGCTGGCAATGGCTTCAGCGCGGCCTTGCGCGCCAACGGTACGGTGGTGGAATGGGGGGGTCTGGGCAATTACCCCGTGCCGCTCAACCTGAGCAATGTCGTCGCCATTTCCGGCTCCGGCACGCATTTGACGGCGCTCAAGAATGACGGCACCGTCGTCACTTGGGGCTATCAGTATGCGGGCTTGGCCTCGAACAACCTCCCCGCCGACTTGACTAATGTCGTCGGCCTGGCCAGCGGCGGCGATCATGACATCGCCCTGTTTGGCACGCGCGCGCCGGTCTTCACCGTGCAACCGTGGAACCGCGCGGTGATCGTCTCCAAATCCGCCTACACCACCATCACGCTGGCCGCCAAATGCGCCGGGGTCCAACCCGTGCGTTACCAATGGTTGTTGAACGGCACGAATTATCCCAATGCCACCAATGATACCTTGACCCTGCGCAATGATGGCCTTGGAGGCCCCGGCCAGTTCCCGGCGGGCGCCTACCAGCTCGTGGCCAGCAACGCGTATGGCGTGACCTTCAGCAAGCCTGCCAAAGTCACCATCGTGATTCCGCTCGGCGAAGCTGTCGATGCCACCAACCTCGTCTGGACTTCCACCGGTTCCACCCCGTGGTATGGCCAGACCAACATCACTCATGACGGCCTCGACGCCGCGCGCAGCGGCGGCATTGGCGGCTCGCAGGAAACCATCCTGCAAACCACGCTCGCCACAAACTTCTCCGGCTTTGCCACCTTCTGGTGGAAGGTTTCCTCGGAACAATTCTTCGACACCTTGGAATTCCGCGTGAACGGAACCGTGCAGGCCACCATCTCGGGCGAGGTGGACTGGACCCAGGCCAGCATCCCCATCCCCGCGGGCACCAACCTGCTGCAATGGCGCTATTCCAAGGACGCCTCATTTGATTCCGGCCTCGATGCCGGGTTCGTGGATCAGTTCGCCTTTGTCGCCGGTCCACCCATCATCACCAACCAGCCCAACTCGGTGGTCGTCAATGCCGGGGCCAACGTGACCTTGTCCGTCGCCGCCGTCGGCGCCCCGCAATTAAAATACCAATGGTGGAAGGATGGCAACGCCGTCGGCGGCAACAGCCCCGTCCTGGCGATGAACAACGTGAGTCGCGCCAACGCCGGAAATTATTGCGTCACCGTCACCAACCTTGCCGGCAGCGTGACCAGCAGCACCGCCGCAGTACGCGTCGTCGCCCCGCAATTGCTCGGCTCGCCGCAATTGCTCCCCGACGGCTCGTTGCAGTTGATCGCGACCGATGCCAATGGTGGCACGCTGACGGACGCCGACCTCCCCAATTTCGAGGCCCAGGCCAGCTCCGACTTGGTGAACTGGACCACGCTGCCTGATGCCTTGAGCCTCACGAACGGCAGGTTGCAGTTGCAAGACACCTCGCGGACGAATTTCACGACGCGCTTCTACCGCATCATTGAGCACCCCGCGCCCTGATCTTACGCAACAACAAGAAAGCCCCGCCGGCAACGGCGGGGCTTTCTTATTTCAAGAAAGCGCCGCTTATCTCTTCGCCGCAAACCGCTGGAGCAGTTTCGCGTGGATGCCGCCAAAGCCGCCGTTGCTGAAGACCACCACCACGTCGCCGCCCTGCACGCACTTGCCCAGATGCGCCACGATGGCGTCAGCATCCGGCAGGTAGGCCGTCGGCTTGCCGGTCGCGCCGATGGCTTTCATCAGCTTCTCCGGGTCCAGCCGCTCTTCCGGCGCGAGCAGTTCCAGCCGGGCCACCTGCGCCACCACCACGCCGTCGGCGTCCACAAACGATTCCGCCAGCTCATCCTGAAAGACATTGCGCCGCGTGGTGTTGGTGCGCGGCTCGAAAACCGCCCAGATTTTTTCGCGCGGATATTTCAGGCGCAACGCCCGCATCGTTTCCTTGATGGCCGTCGGGTGATGTCCAAAATCATCAATGACCGTCACCCCGCCCGCGATGCCCTTCACCTCCATGCGCCGCTTGATGCCCTTGAAGGTGTCGAACGCGCCCTGGATCTGCTTGTTGGACAGGCCGCAATGTTTCGCGCAGGCGACGACCGCCAGCGCGTTGCGGACGTTCAATTCCCCGACGAGGTTCAGATGAAATTTCGTGCTGGGAATCTCAAACTCCGTCGCCGTCGGCCCAAACCGCAGGTTGAAGGCCCGCACCGCGTTATTTTCCCCAAGGCCGAATTTTTTCACCGGACAATGGGTCACGTTCAGCAACGGCGCCAGATTGGCGTCGTCCCCATTGCCCAGCAACAGCCCGTTGCGCGGCACCAGCCGGATGAAGTGCGAAAAGGTCTTCTTGATCGCCGCCAGGTTTTCAAAGATGTCCGCATGGTCAAACTCCAGGTTGTTGATGATCGCAACCTCCGGCTGGTAATGGATGAACTTGCTGCGCTTGTCAAAAAAGGCCGTGTCATATTCATCGCCCTCGATGATGAACCACTCGCTGTCCGTGAACCGCGCGCCCGCGGAAAAATTGTTCGGGATGCCGCCGATCAGGTAGCTCGGATTGAGCCCGGCATGCTCGAACACCCACGTCAGCAGCGAGGTCGTCGTGGTCTTGCCGTGCGTGCCGCTGACGACCAACGAGCGCTTGCCGCGGATGAAAAATTCGCGCAACAGGTCCGGCAGCGAGCAGTAACGGAGCTTGTGATCGAGCACATATTCCGCCTCGGGATTGCCGCGCGAGATGGCGTTGCCAATGACGACCAGGTCGGGCTTGTGGGCGAGGTTGCGCTCGTCGTAGCCGTTCATCACGGCGATTTTTTTGGATGCGAGGAACGAAGCCATGGGCTCATAGACATTCTGGTCCGAGCCGGTGACGGAAAAACCCTTGTCAAGCAGCGCGCCGGCGGCGGAAGCCATCGCCGTGCCGCCGATGCCCGTGAAATGAACTGATTTGATTGCGGATGAAAACATTGCGGCTTAAAAGATAAAACATCGGCGGTGGCAGGGAAGAAAAATCCTGCCGGAAACGGGCCGCCCGGAAACGGGCCGCCGGTCGCCGACCCGGCGGGTTGGAGCTTGGGCCTTCCTCGGTGTTTGGATATTGGTCATTGGAAATTTTATCTCGTCATTGGGATATAGGAATTAGTCATTGCCCCGGTGGCCGTGTGCCATGGTGGCCGTGCGCAAGCACTTCCCGCTCAAATTCCAGTCGTTGCTTAAGATGTTCACCGCGCCTCAGCGCCATCACATCATGGCAAAACTCCCGCATCCGGTCCCAAGCTGGCACTTTATCATCCCCCAAGCCCTCCGCCGACTTCGCCGCCACCAAATATCGCGCCGTCAGCCACGTCGCCAACGTCTCCGTCATCGGCTCCTTCGCCGCCCCGGCCAAGGCCGCCGCGTCCGCCCCGACCCGTTTCATCAGCGTGCCGGCCTCCTGCAAC
>JARLJW010000044.1 GCA_031290985.1 Verrucomicrobiia bacterium
ATGACCTGCGGAAACGCGCTCTTTCGTTGGGGTGGCTGTGACCGGGGGCGGTTGTATCCTCAGACACTCCTCTTGTTTGGAGTTCCGCCTTTTGGCCGTCCGGGTGAAACGCCGCGCCTGACCGCCTAAAGGCGGAACTCCAAACGGGGAACTGTCCCGCTTTTCAGAACCATGTAAAGATGCACCCAGCCGGCGCTGAAATTCCCAAAACAAAACTTGCCATCCCCCCGGTTCCGGGCGATGATCATTTCGTCATTTGACGAAATGACATTCTATGCGCGATTTCATGGCCATCACCAAGGCGTTGTCCGACCCGAACCGGGCCCGCATCCTGCTCGCCTTGCGCGGCGGCGAATTGTGCGTCTGCCAGATCACCGAGCTGTTTGGCTTCGCCCCCTCCACCGTGTCCAAACATCTCTCCATTTTGCATAACGCGGGCTTGATCCGGTCGCGCAAATCGGAACGCTGGGTTTACTACCGTCTGCCGGACAAAAACGCCCCGGTCGCCGTGCGCGAGGCGCTGGCCTGGGTTCACAAATCCCTCGCCACCACGGAAGAAACGCAGGCGGACGCGAAGAAGCTGAAACACATTTTGAAGACCGACCTCGCCGTCATCTGCCGCCGGCAAAATTGCTGAATTAATATTATGAACCTCATCCCCACTGACGAACAAACTGATTCCGTGCGCAAGCTGGTGCGGGAAGGCTACGCCAAAATCGCCCAGGACACCGCCGCCGGCTGCTGCAGCCCGGGCGTGTCCTGCTGCGGCTCGGCACCCCCGGACGCCGATAAACTCGCGCGCGAACTCGGCTACACCGTGGAGGAACTCAAGGCCCTACCCGAAGGCGCGAACATGGGGCTTTCCTGCGGCAATCCCGCCGCGCTCGCCGCGTTGAAACCGGGTGAAACCGTCCTCGACCTCGGCAGCGGCGGCGGTTTTGACGTCTTCATCGTCGGCCGCAAAGTGGGGGCTACAGGCCGCGCCATCGGCGTGGACATGACGCCCGAAATGCTGGGGAAAGCCCGCCGCAACGTCGCGGGCTATCGCACGGAAACCGGCTTGGATAATGTCGAGTTTCGCCTGGGCGAAATCGAGCATCTGCCCGTTGCCGACAATTCCGTGGACGCCATCATCTCCAACTGCGTCATCAACCTTTCGCCCGACAAGGGCCAGGTCTGGCGCGAGATGGCCCGCGTGCTGAAACCCGGCGGACGTGTCGCCGTGTCGGACATGGCGCTGGTGAAGCCGTTGCCGCCGGAAGTCTTGAAGATTGTGGAAGCCCTCGTGGGCTGCGTGGCCGGCGCCACGCTCGTCTCGGAAACCGGCCGCCTGGCGCGCGAAGCGGGGTTGTCCGACATTATCCTAAAGGTAAAGTCCGATTACATTGATGCGATGATGAATTTTGAAGATCCGCTTTATAAAAAAATCATCGAACTGCTGCCCGCCGGGGCAAAGCCTTCGGACTATATCACCAGCCTCGAAGTCCAGGCCGTGAAACCGAAGGGTGATTGTTGCGGCAACGATGGCTGTGAGTCATGAGCGCCCCAATTCCAGCCAAGCGCCTCGCGTTCTTCGAACGTTACCTGACCGTCTGGGTGTTCCTCTGCATGGTTGTGGGCGTCGCGTTTGGGCGGGTCGCGCCCGGTGTCACTTCTGATTTAAGCAAATTGGAGTTTGTCCAAGGCTCGCATGTCAATGCGCCCATCGCCGTGCTCATCTGGCTGATGATTTACCCCATGATGCTCAAGGTGGATTTCACCTCCCTTGGCAGCATTGCCAAAAGACCGAAGGGCCTGTTCGTCACCCTGTTCGTCAACTGGCTGGTCAAACCGTTCAGCATGGCGTTTCTGGGCTGGCTCTTCATGCAGCACATTTTCAGCGCGTGGATTTCACCGGAACTCGCGAAGGAATATACCGCCGGCCTCATCATCCTGGCCGCCGCGCCCTGCACCGCCATGGTCTTCGTCTGGAGTTATCTCACTGACGGCGATCCGGCCTACACACTGGTGCAGGTGGCGGTGAACGACCTCATCATGCTCGTCGCCTTTGCGCCCATCGTGATGTTCCTGTGCGGCGTGGCCAATGTCGTCGTGCCGTCGAAGGTGCTGATCACGAGCGTCGTGGTGTTCATCGTCATCCCGCTCGCGGCCGGCTGGCTCACGCGGACCGTGCTGTTGAAATCGCATGGCCGAGACTGGTTCGAGCAGAAGTTTCTCCCAAAGTTTCAACCGGCGACCATTTTTACGCTGCTGTTGACGCTCGTTTTGATCTTTGCGTTCCAGGCGGAAAATCTGACGACGCGCTGGCTGGCGGTGCTGTTGCTGGCCGTGCCCATCGTCATCCAGGTCTATTTCAACTCCTCGCTGGCCTATCTGCTGATGCGCCGGCTCCGCGTGCCGCACAACGTCGCCTCGCCGGGCGCACTCATCGGCGCGAGCAATTTTTTCGAGCTGGCCGTCGCCGTGGCGATCACCCTCTTCGGGGCGGGCTCGGGTGCGGCGCTGGCCACCGTCGTCGGCGTGCTGGTGGAGGTGCCGGTCATGCTGTCCGTCTGCAAAATCTGCAATGAATCACGCGGTTGGTACCAGCGGACAAATGACTAATGACGAAATCCTAATGACGAAAGAATCACCAATGACCAAGCTCGAATCATCCGAGCGGCCCACGGCTAATTCGTCATTCGTGCTTCGTCATTCCTTGGTCATTAGGATTTCGTCATTAGCCATTTCCCCGCCCCGCCATCACTAAACGTCAAAAAATCGCAACCCACTCCATGACCACTCCCGCCAAACCCACCATCCTCATCCTCTGCACCGGCAACTCCTGCCGCAGCCATATTGGTGAAGGCATCTTGCGCGAAGCGCTCGGCAGCCTGGCCAACGTGCACAGCGCCGGCTCGCATCCCGCCGGTTACGTCCATCCCCTGGCCATCAAGGTCATGGCCGAGATCGGCATCGACATTTCCGCGCATTGTTCCAAGCACATGAATGATTTTTTGGCCCAACCGATCACCACCGTCATCACTGTTTGCGGCAACGCCGATCAAGCCTGCCCCGTTTTCCCGGGTCAACTGAACCGCCACCACTGGCCGTTCTTCGACCCCGCCAAGGCCACCGGCAGCGACGAGGACATTTTGCAATGCTTCCGCACCGTGCGCGACGAGATGCGCCGCGTGTTCGAGGCCTACGCCGCCGGCCTGCGTGACGCAAAGTAACCTTTCTGTCATTGTCACCCTTCTGTCACTTGACAGAATCGCGGGGGGAATATAAGGTCGTTTAACCAAGCGATTTGTGGAGCATAAGATTTATGGGTTAGCTCAGAAAGGTTTGCATGAAAAATATATTCTATGCGTGGGGTTGGATTGTTGCATTTCTCGGTTTGTTCACCGCCGTTAATTCCCGTGCCACCGGCTATACGCTAACGGTATCCGCGCAAGGCTCTGGCACCGTCCTCCGGAATCCCTCCAACAGCAGCTACCCGTCCGGCGTCACCGTGGCCATCACTGCCACACCTGGTGCCGGCTGGTATTTCGCCAACTGGTCCGGCGACACCAACGGCTCCGTCAACCCGCTGAACGTCGTGATGAACAGCAGCCTCAACATCACCGGCAACTTCCTCCCCTATCCCGTCTACAATTTGACCCTGACCACCAACGGTCAGGGAACCATCGCCCTCAGCCCCGCCGGCACCTCTTTCTTCAGCAACACCCTTGTCACCGCCACCGCCACGCCCGCTGCGGGCTGGGTCTTCACCGGCTGGACCGGCAGCGCCGCCGGCACCACCAATCCCCTGGCCTTCACCATGAACAGCGCCAATTCGCTCACCGGCAATTTTGCCCAGTTACCCGCCTTGGACGTGCCGCCCGTGGGCGTCACCAACCGTCCCGGCAGCACCGTCAGCTTCTTTGCCCATGCGGTCGGCACCGCGCCTCTGGCTTATCAATGGTATTTTAACAACGCCCCGCTCGCCGGCGCCACGAACACCACGCTGGCCTACACCAACGTGTCCCTGTCACAGGCGGGTAGCTACCAGATCACCGCCACCAACAACTACGGCAGCACAACCAGTTCCGTGGTGCTGCTCGTGCTGACCAATGGTGCGAGCAACCCGGTGTCTGTCTGCGACGAGCCCAACCTGCGCGCGGCCATCGCCAAGGGCGGCTGGATCAGCTTCGGCTGCAACGGCACCATCACGCTGGCCAACACCATCACGATCTCGAACACTGTCACCCTCGACGCCTCCGGCGTGAACGCCACCATCAGCGGCGGAAGTGCCGTGCGCTTGTTCAATGTGACCAGCGCAGGCAGCCTCATCATCACCAATCTCACGCTCGCAAATGGAATGTTCGCCAATTCTGGTTCGGGCACCACGCCGGCGGATGGTGGCGCAATTTATAATAACGGTGGGACGGTGACGCTCGTGGCTTGTACCTTGACGAACAATGCCGTCACCAACGTATTCGGCGGCACTTTTGCCCACGGCGGGGCGATTTTCAACAACGGAGGTGTGGTTACCCTGATCGGAACATCCGTCAGCAATAACCTGGCCATCACCGGATCCACGGGAACCGCCAACGGCGGTGCCATCTACACGACGAATGGCAGCCTGACTGCGACCGGCTGCACCCTCAGCGGCAATACCTGCAATTCCTACCAAACCAATGCCGCCGCCGGCGGGGCAGTGTGCATCGTTTCTGGCACCGCCTATTTTACGAATTGCATTTTCAATGCCAACGGCGCGTTGGGTGCGGTTACAGGTTCTATACTTACTCAGATACCCGGAGCCGGCGGTGCAATCGCCGTGCTCGGCGGCGGCATGATCGTGAACCAGTGCCAGTTTTTGAACAATACGGCACAGGGTGGAACCGCGACCGGCTATACCGGCATAAGCCAGGGTGGCGCGATTTATTGCACCGCCACGGCGAACATCGCCAGCAGTTCTTTTTTGTATAATTCAGTTCCCAGCGGCCTCTCAAAAAACACCCAGAACAACCTGGGCGGTGCCATTTACAATTCTGGCGTCATGCAATTGAACGGTTGCTGCATCTGCTCCAACTTCGTCCAAGGATCGTCTGGCGTCAATGCTATGATCGGAACCAGTGATCCCGGCAACGGCTTGGGTGCCGGTGTCTTCAACGCGGGGCAGTTATGGGCGACCAATTGCACCTTTGCCCTGAACACGGCTCAAAGCGGATTTGGTTATGCATTGCGGGCCAACGGTGCCGCCATGGGCGCGGGTCTTTGCAACAACTCCAACGCCACCACCGTGTGCATGAACGTCACGCTGGCCAGCAATCTTTGCAGCGCTTTTGGGGTCTCTTACTATGGTTACTCCACCAACGGCTTTACCGTCGGCGACCAGGTCGCCAATCTCGGCGGCACGTTGCGTCTGCACAATACGTTGCTCGCCTATGCCAGCACCAATGGCAATGCCTACGGCGTCATCACCGACGACGGTTACAACATCAGCTCCGATGGCTCGGCGGCGTTCGCCAGCGGCTCCAGCTATAACCTCACCGACCCCAAGCTCGGCCCGCTCGCCGACAACGGCGGCCCCACACTCACCATGGCCCCGCTCCCCATCAGCCCGGCCATTGATTTTGGCGACGCCAATGGCGCGCCGCACTCCGACCAGCGCGGTCTCCTCCGCCCCTATGGCGATGGTTATGACATCGGGGCCGTGGAATATGGCTCCACCTACCCGGCCCCATCGCCGGCGAACCTTTTATTCACCCGCAGCGCCAAAAACCTGCTGCTGAATTTTTCCGCCACCCCGACCATCGTCTACCATCTGCAGTCCTCCACCAACCTCACCTCGTGGGTGGATGAGGAAACCATTGGCGCTTTCACCAGCCCCAGCAACATCTCCCGCACCATCACCCCGCAGGGCAACACGAAAAAGTTCTACCGCGTCTGGTATCAGTAAAACCGGCCTGACTTGCATATTTTGCGGGACATGGGTCCCTTCATGCCTGCTTAAGGTGGCATCCGCTAGTTTAGCGGCATGAAAACGCCCTATCTCGTGCTTCGGTTCTGCCTGCTGACCACCAGCGCGTTGGCCGACCCGCAGCTTACGTCGTGGTTCACGCTGGATTCCGGGAAGGCCGCCCAAATCTACCGCACCGAGGCGGAGAAAGCGTCCGGCCAGACCGAAACCACCTGGAGCAATGGTCGTAACACGCAGGCGCAACCGGCCGGCTGCGGCGTGCAGGAGATCCTGTCATCCTCCAACTGGGTTTACATCCGCAGCACCGGCCTCGGCAGCCAGGTCATGGGCCCGTGGCAGAACGGATATTTTCCGAACCTGCCCACCGACCAGCATTTCATCTATGCCTTCACCCGCCACCCCGTCGTCCAGACCACGCACAACTTTAACCAGCTCGGCGAAATTGGCCTGTTCGTGGACGGCGTGCGGATGTTCGATGCCAACGACGCCTTTTCCTACTCCACCCAAAACGGCCGCGACGCGGACCCGCGCGCGGGCATCGGCCAGGGCGACCGCATCTGGAACCGCGACGCCTATGTGAACGAGGCCAGAACCTTCGACGCCTCGCTCGGGCACCAGCAGAACCGGGGAACCTATCATTACCACGCCGAGCCGATGGCCCTGCGCTATCTGCTCGGCGACCACGTTGATTTCGATGCCGCCACCAAGACCTATCACGAAAGTTCCGGCGCACCGGCGAAGCATTCCCCGATCCTCGGGTGGATGCAGGACGGTTATCCAATCTACGGCCCTTACGGTTATTCCAACCCGACCAATCCCGCCAGCGGCCTCCGACGCATGGTCTCCGGTTTCGTCATCCGCAACGGCGAAAACGGCTCCGACAATCTGGCGCCAACCGGCCGCCGGACGCTGCCCGCCTGGGAGGCGCGCGAAAACAACCGTGCCACCATCTTGCCGGGCACGGAAACCGGCCCGGCGGTCAGCAGCCTTTATCCGCTGGGCCATTACCTTGAGGATTATGCCTACCTCGGCGATCTGGGCCGGGCACAAGGCAGGGATTTTGACCTCGATGAATTGAACGGGCGCTGGTGCGTGACCCCGGAATTTCCGCAGGGCACCTACGCTTATTTCACCACCATTGATGCCGCCGGCAGACCGGCCTATCCATTACAACATGGGCCGGCGCTATCACGGTTACCCGAACGGACGCCTGGTGAATGCGATCCACGAGCCGGTGACCACGAATTTCACGGTGCACGCGATCGCGCCGGTAAAAACCACCGCCGCGAAAATGACCACCCTGACTTGGAACGCGAACAACGGCGGAGACTATCGCTCTGAATCCAGATAGAAAAGGCACCAAGCTCCCGTGAAACATCCAAGCTCCAAGCTCCAAGCTCCAGAGAAATTCCCAACACCAAACACCCGGTGCCACGCTTCGGATGGTGGCCATGGTTTGAAGGTTGGTGCCTGGGGCTTCACTGGTGCCTGGAGGCTGGTGCTTGGATGTTTTCTCCTCCCTGTCTTGGCCCCGGCCGCAATATTGCAGATTGAAGTCACCCCCAGGGTTTCCGGCGAAAACCTCCAGCCCGCCTCCCTGCGCTACCAGACTTCCGCCGGCGAAACCTTCTCCATCACCCGCGTCAGTTATTTGTTGAGCGAGTTTGCGCTGCAACGCAATGACGGCTCGTGGCTGGAACTTTCCAATTCGGTCGCCTGGTTCGACCTCGACCAGGACCGGAATTCCGTGCGGCTCGACCCGGTTGCGCCCGGTGAATTTCGGGCCGTGCGTTTCACCGTGGGCTTGAACACCAATTTGAACCACGCCGACATTTCCCAATTCCCGGCCGGCCATCCCCTGAACCCGAACCTCAACGGCCTGCATTGGAGCTGGCAGGGCGGCTACATTTTTCTCGCTGTCGAGGGCTTGTGGCGCAATGCTGGCGGCGAACTGGACGGCTGGGCCTATCACCTCGCCCGCGACACCAATGCCACCCGCATCACCCTCGCTGCGCCGCTGGAAATCACCAATGAAACCAGGGTGGAGATGGATTTTGACCTCGCAACCCTCCTGAATGCCCCCCGCCCGCTGGCCTTCGGCAAGGACGGTTCCTCCACCCACTCGCGCGATGGCGACCCCATTTCCGCCGCCCTCGTCAAAAACCTGTCCGGGGCGTTCCGCATCCATCACGTGGCCACGCTGACCCAAACCGAGATTGCCCTCGCGCATCCCCAGCCGCTTTACCTGCCGGAGAAATTCACGCCGTACCCGTTCCAGATGGGGGCCACGCTCCCGATTCCCGACCTGCCCCGCGACAACCCGCTCATCGTTGAACGCGTGGACCTGGGTAAAAAATTATTCTTCGACAAGCGCGTTTCCATCAACGACCGCCAGTCGTGCGCCGACTGTCATGCACCCGACAAGGCATTTTCCGACGGACGCCGCACCGCGCGCGGGGCGGAGGGTGATTTAGGCCCGCGCAATTCCATGCCGCTCTTCAACCTCGCCTGGAAGAAGGAGTTTTTCTGGGACGGCCGCGTGAAAAGCCTCCGCGAACAGGTGCTGCAGCCCATTCAAAACCCCATTGAGATGCACCAGTCGCTGACGAATCTGGTCCTGAAGCTGGCGCAGTCCCCGGACGGTTATCCGACCATGTTTACCGCGGCTTTTGGCGCGCCGGAGATCACGGCGGAAAAGATCGCGCTGGCGCTTGAGAACTACCTGCTCACGCTCACGTCGTTTGATGCCAAATTCGACCGGGTGCTGCGGGGCGAGGCGCAATTCACGGCCACGGAGCAGCGCGGGTTTGAGCTGTTCTCCACGGAATACGACCCGCGCCGCGGCCAGTTTGGGGCCGACTGCTTCCATTGCCATGGCGGGCCGCTGTTTCAAAGCCAGGCGTTCGCGAACAACGGCGCGGATGGCGCCTTCGTGGACATCGGCCGCGAGAAGGTCACCGGCAAGGCCGCGGATCGCGGGAAATTTGCCACGCCCAGCCTGCGCAACATCGCCCTGACCGCGCCGTACATGCACGATGGCCGTTTCCGCACGCTCGCGGACGTGGTCCGCCATTACTGCACCGGCATCTCGCGCAGCGCCACGCTCGACCCGAACCTGGCCAAGCACCCCGATGGCGGCGTGCCCTTGAATGCCGCCGATCAACAGGCGCTCGTCGCCTTTTTGGAAACGCTCACGGATGAAAAGTACGCCGCCGCCGCCGGGCGTTGAGCTTTGGATTTGTGTTTTCCCCGGTTTGGCGTTTAACTTCGTCCGTCCATGTTCTGGCATTCATTCAAATCGACACGTTTTTATTTTGCGCTGGCGCTGCTGGCCCAGTGGCACGCGATGGCCGCCGGCACCAACGGCCTCTCGGAAGTCTGGCAGGTGCGGCTCGACAACGGCACCAGTGCTTCATCGCCGGCCATCGCCCCGGACGGGACGATTTATCAGGGCACCTTTGGCGGGCGGATGCTGGCGATTTCGCCGGAGGGCAAGGTGCAGTGGACTTTCCGGACCAACCGCGAAATCAAGTCCTCCCCGGCGGTCGGCACCGACGGCACCATCTATTTCGGCTGCCGGGACTGGAAGTTTTACGCGCTCACGCCGGCCGGCAAATTGAAATGGACGTTTGCCACCGGCGCGTGGGTGGATTCCTCCCCGGCCATCGCCGACGATGGCACCCTGTATTTTGGTTCGTGGGACAAATCCTTTTACGCGCTCGCGCCGGACGGAAAGCTGAAATGGAAATTCGCCACCAGCAACCTCATCACGACCTCCCCCGCCATCGCCGCGGATGGCACGGTTTACTTCGGCTCGCACGACAAGTACTTCTACGCGCTCGCGCCGGACGGGAAGCTGAAATGGAAATTCTTGACCGGTGCGGAGATCGACGCCTCCCCGACGATTGCCGCGGACGGCACGGTGTATTTTGCTTCCACGGATGGCAACCTGTACGCGTTGCACCCGGACGGCACGGAGTCGTGGCGGATGCATACCGGCAGCTATCTGGCCTCGTTGCCTGTCCTGGATGGAGACGGCAACCTGTATTTCACCGCCTACAAAAAGAACCTCTCGGTCACCCGCGACGGGAAACTGCGCTGGGAACACCAGGCGGAGATACAAATGGAGCTGGCGGAACTCGTGACGGCCGGCGATTGGATTTACTGCACCGTGCCCTGGCTGCACGTGGGCTTCTCGGACCGGGCGGGAAATTTTGACGCGGGCTTTCAATTGGGTTTCAACCTTGCGTCAGCACCCAACCTCAGTCCGGCAGGTCTCATCCATGCGTGTGATGGCGCCTGCCTGTTCGCCCTGAAGCCGGCCAGCAGCACGCCGCTGGAGAAAAGTCCCTGGCCGATGTGGCGCGCCAACCCGCAACACACCGGGCGCGTGCAGAAATAGCCGGTCCCCTTACGGAAGTTTTTCGCGTCCGGTGTAACCGGTGTCCAGGTCGTGCCAGAATTCAACATCTTCCTCGTCCTGTTCCCAGCAGAGGAAGACTTCACGTCCGCCGATGAGCGCGGGAAAATCCACCAAGCCGCGCGACAGGTCCTTGATGAAGATGCGGCGCTTTTGAAACTCGGCGAGGGCCGCCTGCATCGCCGCCAGCGACCGGATCCAGTTGTTCACCGTCTCACCGCCGACATCCTTCCCCGCCTCGGTCAGCCCGCTCAGCCGGGTCTCAAAACGCTGCATCGCCTCACGCTGCCGGTTCAGTTCCGCCAGCCACTGGCGGATCTGCGGCAACAATTCCCGCGCCTCTTCGCGCGTATAATGCTTGTCGAAACGGTGGGGCATAAAAAAGACGTTCGCGGCGGATGCACAAGACAACCACCGCGAACGTTTGAAATCACAGGCAACGGCAGTTACTTCTGCCAGGTGCGCTTCTTGTGACGGTTCAAGCGCAGCTTCTTGCGCCGTTTGTGCTTGTTGATCTTTGCCTTGCGGCGTTTTTTGATTGATCCCATAAATGGATGTCTAATTGGTTAACAAAATGCGGGGGTCATGCCAATCTTAAATTTCGTGGAAAACGGGGGCTTCACCGGCGGGCCACCGACCGGCGGAAACGCTTCCCCGGCATTGGCGGCCAGAAAGCGGGGTTATTTTGAATGGCGGCGCTTCACTTTCAACTGCGTCAGCGCATGCATCAGCATGGCCTGGGCGGAGACCACTTCCTCGTCGCTGAGCTTTTGCGCGAGCCGGGCCTCGGCTTTTTGGCGGGCCTCCTCGGCCTTGGCCTCGTCGATGTCATCCGCCTTGATCGCCATGTCGGTCAGCACGGAGACCTTCTCGCGCGTGACCTGCACAAAACCGTCGCCCACGGCGAGAAAAATGTCCTCCGCGCCTTTGCGGGCGATGATCTCGCCGGATGCCAGTTGCGTCATCAACGGCATGTGCTGCGGCAGGATGCCCATCTGGCCGTCGACGCCGGTGAGCGTGACCATCTCCACGTCCTCGGAGAAGATCTTCGCCTCGGGCGTGACGATTTCGAGTTTGATGGTGGCGGCCATTTAGTTTTCTTTGATTTCGTCGATGCCGCCCTTCATGTAGAAATTCTGTTCAGCCACGTCGTCGTGCTTGCCTTCCAGGATTTCCTTGAATGCGCGAACGGTTTCCGCCACCGGCACCTGCTTGCCTTCGCGGCCGGTGAAGACCTGCGCCACGGTGAACGGCTGGCTCAGGAAACGCTGGATCTTGCGGGCGCGATACACGGTCGTCTTGTCCTCGGCGGAAAGTTCGTCCATGCCCAGGATCGCGATAATGTCCTGCAAATCCTTGTAGCGCTGCAACACTTTCTGCACGCCGCGCGCGGTGTCGTAATGTTCCTGGCCGACAAATTCCGGCGCCAGCGCGCGGGAGCTGGAGGCCAGCGGATCGACGGCGGGGAAGATGCCCAGCTCGGCGATGGAGCGTTCGAGCACGATCGTCGCATCCAGGTGCGCGAAGGTCGTGGCCGGCGCGGGGTCGGTCAAGTCGTCCGCCGGTACATACACGGCCTGGAACGAGGTGATGGAACCCTTCTTGGTCGAGGTGATGCGTTCCTGCAAGTCGCCCATTTCCGCGGCGAGGGTCGGCTGGTAACCGACCGCCGACGGTGTGCGGCCGAGGAGCGCGGACACTTCGGAACCGGCCTGGGAGAAACGGAAAATGTTGTCCACGAACAGGAGCACGTCCTGGTTCTTTTCGTCGCGGAAATATTCGGTCACGGCGAGCGCGGAAAGCGCCACGCGGAGACGCGCGCCCGGGGGTTCGTTCATCTGGCCGTACACCAGGCCGATCTTGGAGCCTTCGACAATGATGGGCAGGCCGTTTTCACCGTGGATCGGATGACCTTTGCCGTCCTTCTTCACCTTGATGACGTCGGCCTCGATCATTTCGTTGTAAAGATCGTTGCCTTCGCGCGTGCGTTCACCGACGCCCGCGAACATGGAGACACCGCCGTGCAGCTTCGCGATGTTGTTGATCAGCTCCATGATGACGACGGTCTTGCCGACGCCGGCGCCGCCGAACGCACCGACCTTGCCACCCTTCAGGAAGGGGCAGATCAAATCGATCACCTTGATGCCCGTGGTCAAAATCTGCGGCGTGGTGGATTGATCCACGAGCAGCGGGGCGGCGCGATGGATGGGATTATATTTGTCGGCCTTCACGGGGCCCTGTTCGTCCACGGGGTCGCCGGTGACGTTGAACACGCGGCCCATGACGGCTTCGCCGCAGGGCATGGAGATCGGCCCGCCGGAGTCGGTGACTTCGTAACCGCGCTTGAGGCCCTCGGTGGTGCTCATGGCGACGGCGCGCACCCAGTTGTCGCCGAGATGCTGCTGCACTTCGAGCGTCAGCCTGGTCGGGCCCTGGCCCGGCAGGTCGTAGTTGACGGTCAGCGCGTTGTAAATCGCGGGCAGGTCCCCCGCGAACTCGACGTCCACGACGGGGCCGATGATTTGAACGATTTTACCTTTGCTCATGTTCTTAAAATTGTTTTGCGTTGCGTTTTCAACCCAGCGCCATCTGCGCCGTGGTGATCTCCAAAAGTTCCTTCGTGATGTTCGCCTGGCGCAGCTTGTTGTATTCCAGCGTCAGGTCCTTGATGATCTGCTTGGCGTTGTCCGTGGCGTTTTTCATCGCGACCATGCGCGCGCTCTGCTCGCTGGCCTTCGTCTCCAGCAGGATCTGGTGCATCTGGAAGTTCAGGCTGTGGGGCAGCAGTTCGCCCAGCACCGTCTGCTCATCCGGCTCGAACTCGTACACGTCCGGCGTGGCATGGGCCTGCAATTCTTCCTTCGCCGCATTCACGCCCGCGGTCGCCGCCGACAATTTGCCGATCGGCAAAAACGGGACCAACTGCGGCTGCTGCGTGAGCGTGTTGATGAAACGCGGGAACAGGATGTCCACCGCGTCCACGTCGCCCTTCAAATACATCTGCTGCACGGCCTTCGAGATCGCGCGGGCCTCGGCATATTCCGGCGCGTCCTTGTAGGTGAATTCCGCCGCCAGCGTGCGCTTGGTGCGCCCGATGAACTGCGCCGCCTTTTTGCCGGCGGTCACGAAAACCGTCGTGCTCTTGTCGAGCTTGGCGACTTCGCGGAACAGGTTGCTGTTCAAGCCGCCGCACAAACCGCGGTCCGAGCTCACCACGATGACCGCGCGCTTTCTGACCGGCCGCGCCTCCATCAGCGGATGGCTGAAGCCGACCGCCCCGGTGGCCGCCGCCGCCATCATCTGGTTCAACAACGCCGCGTACGGGCGCCCGATGATCGCGGCCTGCTGCGCCTTGCGCATCTTCGCCGCCGCCACCATCTGCATCGCCTTGGTGATCTGGGCGGTGTTCTTGACCGACTTGATGCGTCGGCGTATGTCGCGCGTGCTGGCCATGAAAAATCAGCGGTAGGTCTGTTTGAATTCGCCGAGCGCCGCCTTCAATTCCGCCGCGAGGGCGTCGCTGATGGCCTTTTCGTTGCGGATCTTCGCCAGCAGCTCCGCTTTGCGCGTCGCGCAGAAATCCACGAGCCTGGCCTGGAAATCCTTGACCTTGTCCACCGCGACGTCGTCGAGGAAATTGTTTTGCACGGACCAGAGCACCAGGACCTGCACTTCGACGGGCATGGGGTTGTACTGGGACTGCTTGAACAATTCCACGATGCGCTTGCCGCGCTCGAGCAGCGCCTGGGTCTTGGCGTCGAGATCGGAGCCGAACTGCGCAAACGCCGCGAGTTCGCGGAACTGCGCCAGATCGCCCTTGATGCGGCCGGCCACCTGCTTCATCGCCTTGACCTGCGCGGCGGAACCGACGCGCGAAACGGACAAGCCGACGGACACGGCGGGGCGGATGCCCTGGTAGAACAAATCGGTTTCCAGATAGATCTGGCCGTCCGTGATCGAGATCACGTTCGTCGGGATGTAGGCCGACACGTCGCCGGCCTGCGTCTCGATGATCGGGAGCGCGGTGAGCGAGCCGTTGCCGTATTTCTCGCCGACGCGCGCGCTGCGTTCCAGCAGGCGGCTGTGGAGATAGAACACGTCACCGGGATAGGCTTCGCGGCCGGACGGACGCTTCAAGATGAGCGACACCTGGCGGTAGGCCACGGCGTGCTTGGAGAGATCATCAAAAATGATCAGCGCGTCCATGCCGTTGTCCATGAACCATTCGCCGATGGCCGCGCCGGCGAACGGCGCGAGATACTGGTTGGAGGCGGAATCGGAGGCGGAGGCGGCGACGATGATCGTGTACGGCAGCGCCCCGGCCTCTTCGAGGACCGCGATGACGCGGGCGATGTTGGACTGCTTCTGGCCGACGGCCACGTAGATGCTGTAGATCGGCCGGAACGACGTGTCCCCGGCGGCTTCGGCGGCCTTGTTGATGCGCGCCTGGTTGATCATCGTGTCCACGCCGATGGTGGTCTTGCCCGTGCCGCGGTCGCCGATGATGAGCTCGCGCTGGCCGCGGCCGATCGGGACCATCGCGTCGATCGCCATGATGCCGGTCTGCACCGGCTGGGTCACGGGGCGGCGGCGGATGATGCCGGGCGCGATCTTTTCCACGGGATAAAAAGCGGTTTCCTGGATGGGGCCCTTGCCGTCAACCGGCTGGCCGATGGTGTTGACCACGCGGCCGAGCATCCCCTTGCCCACGGGCACCTGGAGCAGCTTGCCGGTGGTGCGGACCTCGTCGCCCTCCTTGATCTTGGTGTAGTCGCCCAGAATGATGGCGCCGACTTCGGTCTCCTCGAGGTTCAGCGCGAGGCCGACGATGCCGTTGCCGAAGTCGAGCATCTCGTTGAGCATGGTGTCGGTGAGGCCTTCGATCTTGGCCACGCCGTCGCCGATTTCGCGCACGGTGCCGACGTTCTGTTTTGCCGTCGCGGTCTTTGCGCCCGCGATCTGGGCTTCGATTTCCTGTAGCAAATTACTCATAGTATCCGGTTAAAAACTTTGGGCCAATTTATCCAAACGGGTCTTCACGCTGCCATCATAGAGGTCGCTGCCGACCTGGATCCGCAAGCCGCCGAGCAGCGAGGGGTTGACGGCATAGGCGATTTCCAGGCTGGTGCCGTAGCGCTTTTCCAGGCTGGTCTGGATGTCCGCCTGCTGTGCGGGCGAGGTCGCGACGGCGTTTTCGACGCGCACCGTGTAGCGGGCGAGCTCCAGCTTCACCAGCCGGTGCAGCCGCGACAGGATTTCCACATAACCGCGGGGTTGTTTTTGCGCCAGCAACGCGATCACCTGGCGGACGCGGCTTTCATCCAGCCGGCCGTTGACGAGGCAGCTGCGGAACAGCTCCCGGGCGTCACGTTGGGCTTGCTTGGAGATTTTCATCCTGCGGGGCGGGTCAGCTGATCTGCTTCTGGGTTTCTTCCGCGAGGCGGCGCTGGTCTTCGGCGGTGAGCACCTTGCCGGTGACCGTGACGGTGGTCTGCACCACGAGGCGGCCGACTTCGCGCTTGAGCCCCGCCAGCATGGCGGCGCGTTCCTGGGCGGCGGCTTCCCGCGCCTTGGCGATGATCTGCTCGGCGACGGCGACGGCCTTCTGCGTTTCCTGTTCGGTCACGCGGGTGGCGGCGGCGCGGGCTTCGGCAATGATCTTGTTGGCCAGATCACCGGCGTCCGCGAGCGTTTTCTGGCGGTCGACCTCGGTTTTGGCGAGTTCCGCCTTGATTTTTTCCGCGCCGGCGATCCCGTCGGCGATCTTCGCCTTGCGCTCGTCGAGGATCTTGAAGATGGGCTTGTAAACAAAAATCCACAAGACCACCAAGGCCACGGAGAAGTCGATGCCTTGGACAAGCAACTTCTGCCACTGGATGCCGAGCATTTCGAGTGTCCCGTTCATGCGCGCCTCAATGATCAGGCTTTGCCGAGCACGAACGCGAGGATCGCCGCGCCTTCCGCGAGGGCGATGCCGAGAATCATGATGGCGACCACGCGGCCGAACATGGCGGGGTTGCGGCCGATGGCCATCGTGGCGCCGGCGGCGGCAATGCCAATGCCGATGGCGGCGCCGCCGAAGGCAAGACCGACGTGGACGTTACCGGCGAGGGTGGGGACTGTTTCTGCGAGCATCATATGCTTTTTATTGTTTTTGGTTTCTAGTTTCTCACGGCCGTTCGCCCAAAGGTCTCCCGGCCGCGAATTTAAATTTAATGTTTCGTTTTCGAGTGCTCCTCGTCCGCATGGGAACACATGGTGCCGGCGAAAACGATGGTCAACATCGCGAACACAAACGCCTGCACCACGGCCACGAATATTTCAAAAAAGTAGAACGGCAGCGAGAGCGCCAGCCCCAGGAGGAACGGCTTGGCCGTCATCGTCATCGTCAGCAGGGTCTCGCCGGCGAAAATGTTGCCATAAAGACGGACCGCGAGGGCCAGCGGACGGACAAACACGATGGACAACGCCTCCATGGCGCCGACGAACAGAAACATCAGGGCGACCAGCGGATAAAGCCACTTATTGGTGTCCACTTTGACGCCGAACACGTGCTTGATCAGGCCCACCAGACCATTGTAGCGCAGGGCCCAGACGAAGGTCATCACCAGGAAAATCAGCGCCATCGCCACGGTCAGGTTGGCATCGGACGTCGGCGGGCGGATGAAGGGCATCTCCACGTGACCGATGGCGCGCGGCAGCGAGCTGAAGGCGGCGCCCGGCTGGGCCGGCAGGCCGTAACCGATGCTGCCCACGCCGGGAATCAAATCCACAAAATTGGAGATCAGGGCAAAAATGAAAAAAGTGACGGCGAACGGAAAGACCCAGCGGGAAACCCTGGGCTCAAGAATCATCTGCGAGAGGTTGTCCCAGCCCTCAACCACCGCTTCCAGCAGATTGGTCAGGCCCGACGGCGTCTTGTCAGAGCTCATCCGGCGGGTGCCGATCCGCACCACGACCACGATGAGCAGCACCACCACCCAGGAAAGCACGATGGAATTGGTGATGGGCACCGGGCCGATTTTGAACAGGGTCGGCGCATTCATCGGCACCAGGGGACCCGCCGGCTCAGCCGCGACCGCCGGCGATCCGGCCGCCGCGGTGGCCACGGACGGGACCTGGGCCTGCAGACTCGCTGCGGAAGCAGCAATCAGCAACGCCAGCGCAAAAATGATTTTGTAAAAACGGCTCACAAAAATTGGTTAGACGACGCAATTCCCTTGAGTGAGAAACTACGGGCCGTCAGAGCCGCAAAATCTGCCTTATCGTGAAATTTTTCACAAGCCTTTTTTGGAAAAATTTTGGTTCAGTTGGGCTTATCATGCCCCCGCCAGCCGGTGCGCACTTCAGCCGGGGAAATCCCCCGCCCCCGCAACGTGCGCAAGCTTAATGCATCATGTCGTTTGGCCAGCTTTTGGCCCTGGTCATCGAGCCTCAGTTCGCAGTGAAAAAACCGGGGCGGGGCCAGGCCGGGGGCGCGATAAATCAAGATCTGCCGCGCGTGCCGGGAGCCGGCGCTTCCAGCATTGATTCCGATTGACGATACGATGGCGGCGGCGCAGGATGCCCGCCGGGCAAAGCACTTAATATCAGGCCAAGCGACAACTCCATCCCGGTACACGTCCCAATGAAATATCACCTGAGCCGCAATGGCAAAACCCAAGGGACCTTTTTCGTTGAAGAGCTCCGGCGCATGCTGGATACGGGCGAGCTGGACGGTACGGAGTTCGTCTGGCGCGAAGGAACGGAAGGCTGGCTGCCCGTGCGGACCGTGCTAAAGCTGGAACCGGTCCCGCCACCGATTCCGCCGCGCCTGGGGAATCAGCGTCCGAGAGATTTTTCCCACCGGTCGGGAACCGCCGCGCGGTGGGCGGTCGGGGTGATCGTGACCGCCGGCCTGGCGGCAATGCTATTGCTGGGCGGGGCGGGTTACAGATGGATCCAAGCGTCGTGGCAACGCGTGCCGGTTGCTGCCCGCTCCGCAGGAAACCGTCCGGCGGCGATGGTGGCCGCGAGCAAACCCGTGAGCACGGGCGCCCGCACCACCACCGCGGCGGATGCCCGCAACCGGGAACGCGAGTTTCGTGAACGCGAATTTTTGGAAGGCTTCCAGCAACGGGGCGAACACAATCCCCAAAGCGACAGCCTTGCGCCAAGCCTCATCCAACAATGGGCGAAGGCGGAACCGGACATCGACTCCGACACCAACCTGCCGGCCCTGCGGGCAGCCGGCAACCGGCTGGCCGCGGACCCGGACTGCACTGATCCGCTGGCGTTGACCGTGGCGGCGGTGACCAGCACGGAATTGCACGAAGCGAACCACCGGCTGGAACGCGCCTTGAAGGGATTTGAAAATTCAAAGCATCGGGCGTTCCCCAAATTTTTCAACGCCGTGACCCTGGCGAACAAACTGGTCGTCGCTCGGGAGGACCGGATTTCCCAACTGGACAGCCTGGCGCTCGACCAACTGAAGCAAGCCTTCACCGATGGCAGTCTGCGGCCGGAAGACGAGGCGGAACTGGGCGAAATCATGGTCAATGGCTGGGGGGCAAAATTTTTCCAGCGCCAGGCGGATGAAATCGTGAAGCTGGTGGAAAGCCAGGCGAAACCCCGGCCCTGGCTGGCGCTGACCCTGCGTGGTGAAAACGAAATCAACAAGGCCTGGGCCGCCCGCGGCACCGGGTACGCCAATGCCGTGACCAGCGCAGGCTGGCAGGGATTCAACGAACATCTGGCCAACGCACGGGCGGCGCTGACCAAGGCCTGGAAACTTAATCCCGAACTGCCGCTGGCGCCCTGTCTGCTGATCACCGTAAGCCTGGGCGACAGCGATATCACGGAAATGCGACATTGGTTTGACCAGACAACGATGGCGCAAATCGACTACGCTCCCGCCTGGAAGGAAATGCGCTGGGGGTTGCGTCCGCGCTGGTACGGCGATCGTGCCGCCATGCTGGCCTTTGGCGTTACGGCGTTGAACACCCGCCGTTTTGACTCGGATGCGCCCAAGATGTTCTTCGATTCCGTCAGGGATATCGACCGTGAATTTGGCCACGAAGGCGTCAACACCATCTACCAGGCCCCGGATATCTGGCCGCGCATGAAGGAGATGTTTGAGGGTTATATCGCGACCGTTAAAGATGTGAATGAACGCGACGACTGGCGGACACAATTTGCCGTGGTGGCCTATCTGAACGGCCAAAACGAGCTGGCGGCCGGACAATTGGAGGCCATGAACTGGCAACCGCACAAGGCACAGCTCACGGGCTGGGGCCGCGACGTGTCCCTGCTGACCAAACATGTCCGCGCCTATGCGGGGGCCATGCGGCCGCAACTCCAACAGGCGGCCCAGGCAAGCCGGGACATCGATTCCTCGCAGGCGAGTTACGACCAGATCCTCGCCAATCCCCAGGCGGATGCGGCCACGCTGGATTACGCGCACGAACGCGAGGCCAGCCTCAGGCTGATGAAACAATTTCGCACCGGCAACTGGTTTGATTTCCTGCCGGTGGACACAAATTTCTGCGGGTGGAACGTTGTCCGGGGGCGGTTCACGGTGGAGCCGGACGGTTCACTGGAAGTCAAATCCGATGAAAACGGCCACCTGATCTACGCACGCATGCCGGTCCGCACCGGTTTCGAGATGCGGGGTGAATATGTGGTGGAGAGCAGCACCACCAAGGCCTTTCAGGGCGGACTGATCATGGGTTTGCCGGAGTTCGAAACCTACAACTGGTACGCCTTCCGGGTGAAGCGGAATGACGATGAAGGGGATGTAGTGAGTTTTTCACAACACTGGACCACGCGCCAACTGGCGGTTCACCTGGCACTGAATCCGACGACGAATTCGTTTTATTTCCGGTTCCAAAAAGGGCTGGTGACCGCTTCGGTGAACGGCCATGAGGTTTTCAAAGATGCCCCGCCACCGAAAGACACTGACGTCGACATGCGCGGGGCGTTTCTGGGCCTGGGTGCGTTCAATGATTCCAACCTCACCGCCATCCGCTACCGGAATGTGCAGTTGAGAAGCCTGTCAGCCGCCCCGGCCCGCTGACAACCAGCGGGAACGTAATTCCGTCGGCGTGCTCCCCTGCCCCCGCAACGTGCGCAAGCTTAACGCATCATGTCGTTTGGCCAGCCTTTGGCCCTGATCATCCAGCATCAGTTCGCAGTGAAAAAACTGCGGCGGGGCCAGGCCAAGGGCGCGATAAATCAAGATCTGTCGCGCGGTGCTCACCAGCAGGTCCGCGCCGCGCACGACCTCGGAAATCCGCATGGCCGCATCATCCACGGCGCAGGACAATTGATAGGCCGGCACGCCATCGCCGCGCCAGACCACGAAGTCGCCAAAGTCTTTCCCGGCGACAAAGGTTTGCAACCCGAGGTTTTGATCGTGAAAGGAAACCGTCTCGCCATCGGGAACTCTGAAGCGGAGCGCCGCGTGACGCGTGCCGGGTGGCGTGGCGTCCTCAGGCTTGCCACCCGCCACCCGCCACTCGTCACCCTTCGCACGGCAGGTGCCGGGATAGATCAGTTCATCATCCGCCGCGTGGGGCGCGGTGACGGCCTGCTGGATGTCCTTGCGCGAACAGGTGCAGGGATAGATGAAATTGCCCACGCGCAATTTTTCCAGCGCGGCCTGGTAGAAACTCATCCGCTCGCTTTGGTTGTAAGGCGCAAAGGGTCCGCCGATGTCGGGGCCTTCGCTCCATTCAAAACCGAACCAGCGCAGGTCTTCGAGCATGGCGTCGACGAATTCCATTTGGTAGCGGGTGGAATCCAGGTCGTCGTTGCGCAAGATCAGTTCGCCGCCGTTTTGTTCGGCCCGTTGTTGGGCGACCCAGAATGTCCGCGCGTGGCCGAGGTGAAGATAGCCGGTGGGCGATGGGGCGAGGCGGCCGCGGTAGGCGGGGATTGAGGTCTGGGGCGGCGGATTCACGGATGCCAATAAAACAATGAAGGCGCGGCGGGGACAATGTTTTTCAACCACGGATGGACACAGATGAACACGGATGGGGCAGGCCGCAGGGTGCGAATGATGTCAGCGGGAATTGAAAAGCGTTTTAACATCCTGCACAAGGTCAGGGAAATGATTTTGAATGAAATGGCCGCGGTCGGTGTATTTTTTTATCGCCGCCCGGGGCAAAACTTTTTGATATTTTTCCACGTCGGCAAAGTTGACGATGGAGTCGTCCTGGCTGTGATAAAAATGAAGGTTCGCTCCCAGCCGGTCCAGCCGCCTGGGTGCACGTTTTAAGGCGAAGTTGCCGAAATCAGGATTTTCCGAAACGGTCTTGTAGGGTGTGCCGACCAGCAAAATGGCCCTGGTCTTTGGGGGGTTGACGGTTTCGGAAAAGTATTTGATCAAAAAAATGCCGCCCAGGGAATGGCCGACCACCACCGGGGAGGCGCCGGCAACGGCCAGCGCCTTTTCAAACCAGATTTTCCATTCGTCGTACCGGGAATTTTGCCAGTTAGGCATGTCCGGCAACCACACCTTGAAGCCGGCGCCCAGGTCTTTTTGCAAATTGGTATGCCAGCCGGCCCTGGGGAAAAAGCCCACGACGAACTTGGTGGCCCGGAGGTCGGTGAGGTATTCGGCGCGCGTCTTCCAGCAACTGCCACCGTGGATGATGATCACCTCTTTTTTAGGCATATCGATAATCTCCGCGTTCCGGGGCGACAATCAACTTATTTCCAACGCCAACGCCAACGTGACGTTGGATCCAAATTAAGGGGGGGCTGCCTGCCCCGCCAGTTTTTAAAAAACACATGTAGCGGCGACATGGCGGTTTTTGGGAATGGGGGCATGATCAAGTTGTGAGTTAGTGAATCGCGAGCAATCAATGAAGTTGAGAGTTTTGGGGACGGGGTAGTTGGGGTTGAGAGGAAAAACTTG
>JARLJW010000045.1 GCA_031290985.1 Verrucomicrobiia bacterium
ACCATCCACGTGTTGGCCGCATCGTTTTTAGGCAAGAATGTTTTGGTGGCAGGCGAAAGCGGTGTCGCCGCTGCGCTCTGCCACCGCAGTCCAAAACACGCTGGCGCGTTCGCGGTACTGGCGTACGGGTGCGAGCCGCACGGGCAGCCATGCAAGGCCTTGGGTATCAAGGGCGGTTAGGCTTTGTTAGGCTTTGTTAGGCCTTAGAATTTTTTAAAAGTACTGGCGTACGGCCACCAGAGGCCGGACCGGCCATCATATTAAAGTAAATTAAACCGCGAATGTGACGGTTGGCGGGTGGCGAGGAATGAGTGATCAGCATGAAAACCATCCACGTGTTGGCCGCATCGTTTTTAGGCAAGAATGCTTCGGTGGCAGGCGAAAGCGGTGTCGCCGCTGCGCTCTGCCACCGCAGTCCAAAACACGCTGGCGCGTTCGCGGTACTGGCGTACGGTGCGAGCCGCACGGGCAACCATGCAAGGCTTTGGGAATCAAGGTTCGTTAGGCTTTGTTAGGCTTTGTTGGACCTTAGATTTTTTTTAAAAAATATGACTGCAAAATCCGAAATCCGAAATCCGAAATTCGATGCAAAATGACTAAAACCGGATGATGAACGAGGAAATAATACGGTGCGGGCGTAAATGTCGGGAGGCCAAGATGACTCCTGCGCGCGCGAAAGCGGCGGTGAACGGCACGGGCCAGGGGCTGGCTGAACAAACGTTCTATAGTTGGGCGCGGCGGCCGAAGGTATGGTGTTGCGTGACCCCGTTGCCAACTATGAAACCGAATCCATCTCAAACCTGTTTGCGGGCCAACCTTCATTCCGGCGGTGCGCGCACCGGCTTTACCCTGATTGAATTGCTGGTGGTGATCGCCATCATCGCCATTTTGGCGGCGATGTTGTTGCCAGCGTTGGCGAAGGCGAAAATGAAGGCTTCGACGGCGGTCTGTGTCAGCAATCAAAAGCAGCTGGCTTTGGCGTGGCAGATGTATCTGCCGGATAATAATGACCGGGTGGTCGGGTTTAATTGCGGTTATCCTTCGGATTGGCGCATGGGCTTCGGCGGCACGGGCGGGGCGACCCCGCCGACCTTGACGGCAACGGCACCGGCAGGGCTGGCGGCGGGCACGGAAGCTTTGTATGACTGGCAGATTCTCGAAGGGTATAAAGAGGGGGCAATTTACAAATATGCTCCCAATGCCGGGGTGATTCATTGTCCGGGAGACAAGCGCCAGCCTGATGCCGCCGCCGGGCATTTCTATTATGACAGTTATTCAGGGGTGGTGGGTTTGAATGGCGGAAAGAAACCTACTGGCGGTGCCAATGGAGACAATTCAGCAGTACAAAGCAAGGCCACGCCGATCATGAAGGTGGCCGGCTTCCGGCATCCCACTGACAGATTTCTGTGGGTGGAAGAGAATGATTATCGTGGTGACAACATTGGTTCCTGGGAACTGGGTTTCGAACCAACAGATCATACAACTTCAAAATGGGTTGACTGTCCTGCGGTTTATCATGGGGTCAGCAGTACGTTCAGTTTTGGTGATGGCCACGCGGAAAGCCACCGCTGGGTATCGGGAACCACCAAAGCACTGGCGGCCTATGGACACAGCAGCCAGGCCGTCGGCACCGATCCCGTAGACGTCACCTATGTGGCAGACCACTATCCTTGCCAGGAAAATCCATAGGCTGGAGCCTGGTGCCAGCATGCGGTCAGCCCCTGGGTTGCCATGGCGGATGGCGAATAATTTTAGCTGGAGCAAACGGGTGCAGAGCGAGGGTTTTTTATATCCGGCAGGCAGTTTACCATTTCAACCTGGACGGCTCAGCCACCGTCACCAACATCGGCGCCGCGACGCTGAATGCCGCCGGGTTCAAAACCGGATCCGCGTGGAGGTGGTGATGATTAAACGAACCTGATGAAAAGGCAAAAGGTCACGACGGGCGCGGTTTGCGCGCTGCTTCTGCTTCTGCTGGCGGCGCGATTGCCGGCGGACGAGCCGATGCATCCCATCCTGACCATTTCCGGCAGCGGCAGCGGTGCGAACACGGTGACGAACATCGCGGAATCGGCCTACACCAACAATTTCATCCCGCACAGCCCGCCGCGCAACAGCGCGCAGGGATTTGCCCCGGCGGTGGTACCGGGCGACTCGGGCTGGTCCTGGAGCGCCGCGACGCCGAACCAGATCACGAGCACGCCCAGCGGAATCGTTTTCCCAAACAGCAATCCCGCGTATCCGGTGCTGACGCAGGCGGTGACGGTTTTTCTGACGACGGCGACGAACAATCTGACGAAGACGGTCAACGCGGCTTATTACAATCGGGCCGGCAGCACGACGTCGAAGTCGATGGTTTTCAATTTCATTGATTACAACAAACTCGTTCAGCTTCGCAGTGACCTGGACAAACTGGCGCCCGCCTATATTAACAGCGGTACTACTCCCGCCGCGCGCAATGATAATTACGCCCGCCGGATCGCCATTGCGTTGCTGGACTGGGGGCGCTGGCATCCGAGCTATTATCTGACGGCCATTAACAGCCCGACGTACATCAATGTCACCCCGAATTTTCTGGCGACGACGGGCGGTTTTGGCCCGCAGCGGGCGAGCGATCATAACGGCCTGACGCACGAGTGGCAGACGGACGAACTGCTGGCATTCGACGCGATCTACAACAGTGTGGCGTTGACGAACCTGAACGCGGAGATGGGTTTTGACGTGCGCCAATACATCGGCGACAACCTGTTTTTTGACGAGGGCGATTTTCTCATCAACCACATCCCGGTGGGCATTGCGATCCAGAGCAACCTATCCGGCCCGTACTCCGTGCTGCCGGTGGTGGCGCGGGTGCTGAACCGGCCGGACTACATCCAGTGGATGGACACGTATCTGGATGCGACGGTACGCCAAAAGATCCGGCGCGACGGCGCGCTGGAGGAGGGCGAGGGCTACTCAATCGGCTATCTGAACGCGAACCAGGACGCGGCGCAGAACACGCATGATTATTTTCTGACGCGGCCGGCGACGAACAGCGCCTTCCTGGCGATCAGCAACCGGTCCTTGATCTTCAACACCACGCTGACCTACGGTCAGGGCCAATGGAGCACTCTCTGCCTGCCCAGCGGGCAGTTGCCGGCGTTCGGCGACACGCCGTACAACAATTATTTTTCATCGCACAGCGCCGGCTTCTCCGGGCTGCTGCCGGCGTATGGCACGCTCTCGCTGGGCGCGGGCACGGGCGGCCAGGCCTGCCAATTGAACCAGAATTTTTCCGGCGACAACAACCACATGCGCGCGGACATGTGCGCCTTTGTGCTGTGGGCGTTCAACAATCCGTACCTCGACAACATCCGTTATTACAACGGGGCGATCGGCCGCAACTTCGGCGAGCAGATGCTGGCCTACAACACCATCACGATCGACCGCTCCAACCTGTCGCCGTACACGGACGCCGACACCTCCGGCAATGGCGACCTGACGCTCTACGAGCCGGGCAACAACGGGCTGGCGCTGACGGAGATCGACGGCCAGCGGGCTTATTCCAGCAAGGCATCGCGGTTCCAACGGGTTCTGCTGATGAACACCGTGGACCCGGCAAAGCCGTATGTGGTGGATGTTTTCCGCGTCACCGGCGGCACGATCCACGACTACACCTTTCACGGGGCGATGCTCTGGAATCAAACGGCGCAAACCACCTTTCCGCTGGTCACCAATAACAATGCCTATCCCATGCTCGAAGGCAGCGAGACGTGGGATCCGGCCAATGATGTCCCGTACTACGGCTTCTGGCGCAATGTGAGCAGCAATTCCGCGCCAGGGAATTTCCAGATCACCTACAGCGACACGGGCAGCAGCCATCGCGACACGCGGCTGTGGATGACGGCGGACCCGAACGTGTACAACGTTTATCTTGGCACGACGCCCGTGCCCGCGCGCAATGACACGGTGCCGACCAACTTTTTCAATGCGCAGGGGCTGGTGCGTCCGTCGGCCATCATCCGCCATCGCATTGCGAGCGGGACGTTGCAGGATTTGTTCGTGAGCGTGGTGGAGCCGATGAATGCCGGGGTGAGCAACATTGTTTCCGTGCAGCGGTTGCCGATGAGCGGCACCGCGAATGAATCCGTCGGGCTCAAAATCACGTTCGCGGACGGGCGGGTGGACACGTATATCGTGAACCTGCGGAACCCGCAGATCGCCGGCGCGACGGGCGGCGCGGCGACGGTGGCCACAGCGGACGGGCAATACACGTTGACGGGGCGGGTGGGATTGCAGGTGGACCGCACCGGCGCGGACTCGCGGGTGTGGACGATGAACGCGACGGATTTCAAATATGCCGGGCGGGAATTGATGACGGCGACGAATACGTATTTCTCCGGCCCGATTGCCGGGGAAACCCGCAAGATTGATGGCGGCGGCAACGATGCGTTCACGACGGCCTCGCCGCTGCCCGTGGGGACGATGCTGCGGAATAAATGGCTTTCGTTTACGCACGGGGCGTTGTCCGGCAGCGGCACGACGGGCATCAGCGAGATGTACAAGATCGACCAGGTGATTTTCACAAACGGGCTTTACAGCATTTGTTTCACGAACGACCACATGCTGGAGATCACCAACGGCCTGACGAGCGGGGAACAGGTTGCGCCGTTGCGCACGTTCACGACGAGCAACTCGTTTGAGATCGCGCTGAGCGCGGCGGCGCAGCAGATATCGGCCATCGCCGACCAGAACATCCCGCCGGGTGGCAGCTCCGGGCCGCTGGGGTTCAATTATGGAAATCTGGGGGCAACTGCCGGGGCTACATTGCAGGTGCTGGGAACCTCGGCGAACCAGACCTTGATCCCGAACGCCAACCTGGTGATCGGCGGCAGCGGCACGAACCGGAACATCACGGTCACGCCGGCGGCGGGGCAGGCGGGTGCCTCGGTCATCACCATTTCCGTAACTGACGGTGTGTGGACGAACAGCCGTTCGTTCAATATCCAGGTGCAGAGTTTTGGAGTCACCGCGTCGCCGCCATCGCAAACGGTCCTGTCCGGCGGCGGCACGAGTTACACCGCCAGCGTCAGCGCGACCAACGGGTTTGCCGGCACGGTGACATTTGGTTTGTCGGGCGTGCCCGGCGGCATCAGCGGGAGTTTCAGTCCGCCGATCATTACCGGCACGGGTTCATCCACGTTGAACGTCACCACGTCCAATTCAATTTCACCGGGAACTTATCTTCTCACGCTCACGGCGACGAGCAGCAGCTTGTCCAACGCCACATTCGTGACGCTCATCGTTACCAATGTGATCGCCTCGCCAGGCACATTGGTCTGGACTGGTACGAACAACTGGTCCGTGCCGTTGAACTGGACCAATCTGACGGGTGGCGGCCATGGTCCGCCCGGCCCGGCGAACGATGTGGTGTTCACCAATCTTGCAGTGTCGTCCACCAGCAACGCGGTCAACAACATCGTAGACAGCGACACGACGATTGCCTCGCTGACGTTCAACAATACCAATGGTTTCCACACGACCTTGATCAATCCCGGCCGGACGTTGACGACCGGCGGCCTGACGGTTGGCACCGAGGCGGACAACGGCACCACGGCGTCGGTCTACGACACCATCACCGGTGCCGGCGGCGCCCTGGTGGTCAGCAATGCGGCCGGCAACCTGATCGTCCGCCAAGGCAGCGCCAATAGCGGCAGTGCGTTGCGGGCCACGCTCAATCTGGCGGGCCTGGACACGTTCAATGCCACGGTTGGCAAGGTGCAAATCGGTTCGCTGGGGGCCAATCCGCGGCCTTCCGGCGTCTGGTACCTGGCCCGGACGAATTTACTGGTGGCTGCGGGTTCATCCCCGGCAATTCAAGTCGGCGGCCAGGGCGGCGGCAGTGGAAATGGCGGCAACGGCAGCTTTCTGTATCTCGGACAGGCGAACGAGATTTTTGCGAACGGCATCAGCGTGGCGACGGTGAAGCAGGGGAACTGTTCGCTGCTGTTCAATCCGGCCTTTGACAATCCCTCCGCTTATTTCCGGGCGGCGGATGGCGTGAGCCGGGTGCCCGGCTGGTTGATCGGTGATTCGGAAAGCCAGGGCGGCACGGTCAACACGACGGGCACGAACGATTTCACCGGCGGCACGGTGGATGTGCTGGCGGACACGATGACCCTGGGTAAAAGCAGCACCAGCAGCGGCACCGGCAATCCGGCCGGGACGCTGACTTTTGAAGCGGGAACCATCGATGTCAACACGTTGCAGCTCGGCTATCAAAGTCCGGGCGGACCGCTGGCGAACGTGGCGACGGGAACTTTTAATGTCAATGGCACGGCGGTGCTCACGGTCAACTCCGGCCTTGAGCTGGGCCATATTCCCGCGGGGGGCAGCAGCACCACGAAAGGCACGCTCACCCTCAATGGCGGAACCGTGAGCGCGAACAATATTTTTGGCGGCGGTGGCACGGCGGTCCTCAATCTCAATGGCGGCACGCTGGACGCGCAAGCGGGCGTCATTACGAACCTGACGACGCTGAACATCGGCGCGTCCGGCTCAGCGGCGGCGGCGCAGCTCATCAACGCGGCTTTTGTCCACTCGCCAAATCCCGTCACGATTTTCTCCAACGGGGTTCTGGCCGGGGACGTGGTCATCGCCGCCCCCGGCCTCATGTTGAGCGGCGCGATTTCACCCGGCGGCGACAGCCCGGGCTGGATGACGAACAACGGCACGGCGATTTTCGGTGCCGGCGGCAGTTATCTTTTTGACATGGAGGATGCGGCCGGCCAGCCGGGGACGAACTGGGATTTTATCTCCATCAGCGGTGTGCTAGGCATCCAGGCCAGCAGCACCAATCCGTTTGTCATCAAGCTGCGGTCCATCGACGGCAACCTGGGTGATGGGATGCCCGGGGCGGCGAATTTTGGGACCGATACATTGCAAAGCTGGGTCATGGCCTCGGCGGCGGGAGGGATCACCAACTTCAGCGCGGACAAGTTCACCGTGGACACGGGCGGTTTTGCGAATGATCTGGCGGGTGGAACATTTTCGGTGCAGACGAACGGGAACGCGCTGGTGCTGGTGTTCACGAGCCAGCCGTCGCCGCCGGTGTTCGGCAGCGTGGTGGTGAGCGGGACGAGCGTGGTGGTGAGCGGGAGCGGCGGGACGACCGGGGGAAATTACTATCTGCTGGCATCGACGAACTTGGAATTGCCGCTGGCGGAGTGGGCGCGGGCGGCGACGAACCAGTTCGGGGCGGGCGGGAGTTTTGGGTTTACCAACGATCTTAATG
Source organism: Verrucomicrobiia bacterium (assembly GCA_031290985.1). Taxonomy (GTDB): domain Bacteria; phylum Verrucomicrobiota; class Verrucomicrobiia; order Limisphaerales; family UBA11358; genus UBA11358. The sequence continues at coordinate 7,274 of JARLJW010000045.1, forward strand.
CCGCCAGCCCGCAGCTATTCTACCGCTTAATGGTGCCGTGACGCGGGCGGCACGAGGCGCGGTTTACAATGTTAGAACGAATGTTCTATTCATGCGGGTTCCGCGCGGTGTTAGGTTGCATTACTCACATGACAATGAAGCCCATCACAAGATGGAGTCCGTTTGCGTATTTCCGAGCAAGCGCCGGTTGGTCGCAGAACAACAGTGTTTGTCCCAGTTGAACCCATATATCCACCCTGACTCATGAAAATCAAATCGTTTACCTTCCCCAAATTATCGGTTTGCGCGGCCATCTTGGGCGCGGCGCAACTCGCTGGCGCCGCCAGCGCCACTTGGCTGGCCGCGCCGAGCAACAATAACTGGATTGCCGCCCCCACGACCAACAACTGGAGCACCGGGGTCGGCACATTCCCGGGTGCGACGTCCGGTACCAGCAGCGCGGATGTCGCCAGTTTCACCAATAAAAGCACCATCACAACAATCAATTGCGCCAGTGCGTTTGTGGTTAACGCCATCACCTTCGATTCCACCAACTGTTCGGCCTACACCATCAATACCAGCGGCGGCACTTGGCGGGTCAGCGGGGCCGGCATCCATGTCACCGGCACCGTCACCAACAAGCAGACCATCACGGGACAGCTTCGCATGGGAAGCGGTGCCACGCTGAATGTGACCAGTGACTCCACCACCCCGTCGGCCACGCTGAATCTCACCGGCGGAATTGCCGTCAACAATACAGCCGTCGCCGGCAGCACGCTCGTTCTGGGCGGCACCAACGTGGGACTCAATATTCTGGCATCGTATACGGAGAACACTGCGGCAAATGCAATCGGGAACCTCATCAAGACCAACAGCGGCTTCTGGGCCATAACCGGGAACAGCACCTATCACAGCAATACGTTCGTCTCCGGCGGCACGCTGATGTTGATGGGCTCCGGGGCCATCCCCAACAGTCCGCTCATCTCGATCAACGGCGCCACTTTCGTTGTTTCGAACACCATGTCCAATCCGAACATCATGTTCGTCACCAATTTCGCCTCGCTGGTTCTCACCAATACCGCCGTCACCGCGTCGCCGCTGACCATCGGCACGCTCACCGTTTCCAATGCCATGCTCCACCTCGGCGTCAACGGCGCCTCGCCTTACACCGACATCGCGGTATCCACGTCCTTGACCACCGGTCCCGGCGTCACCCTGGCGATTGACAAGCTGGCGGGCGTGTCGAGCGCGACCACCTTTACGCTCATCAGTTATGCGGGGGCGGATCCCGACCCTGCGACGTTCAATGTGACCTTGGCCTCCGCCTATCTCACCTTGGGCTACACAGTCAGCGGCGTTACGGTGGGTGGCGGGGCGGTCACGGTGACCGTCACTCCGCCGACGATCGTTCCACTCGTCTGGGTGGGCGCGACCAATTCCGTGTTGGTGAGCAATTGGGACACGAACAAGACCAAGAACTGGCTGGATCAGGCCTCGTTAAGCACTCCGCAGGTTTTCCAGAACCTGGATCCTGTGCTGTTCGATGACACCGCCAGCACCAACGTCGTCACCTTGATTACAACGAACGCCCCGGACGGCATCACCGTCAATAACAGCACGCTGAACTACGTGTTCAACGGCGGCGGCAAGATCACCGGTGCCGCGGCCTTGACCAAGCAGGGCGGCGCCACGCTGACGCTGGCGGGTGCCGGTGGCAATGATTTCAGCGGCGGTATCGTCGTCCAAAACGGCCTGCTCGTGCTGGACGATACCAACAGCGCCATTTCTGGCGGGTTGACTGTGAGCGGCGGGGCGACGGCCCAAGTCGGCAGGAATGACGCCGGCGGAGCGTTGCCAGCGGGGCTGATTGATGATGAAGGGGCTTTGATCTTCAACCGGGCGGGCGCTTTCGTGGTGTCCACCGCCATCACCGGCGGCGGCGAGGTGACCCAGACGGGAAATGGCACGCTCACGCTGAACGTTTCCAACAGTTACACCGGCGGCACGGTGGTCGGCAAAGGCACGCTGGCACTGGCCGGGTCGGGTTCGATTTTGGCCAGTTCGGGACTGCTGATCAGCAATGCAACATTTGACGTGTCGGGTATTCCGGCAAAAACCAACTTTGTAACTAATCTGAACCTCACCAATGCCATCATCAATGTGGGCCCGACCAATCTGCAAACGCCGATCTACGCGCAGACTTTTGTGGCGGACGGCATCGTTGCCAGGAGCAACCTCATCAATGTTCTCGCGTTGCCGCCGATCGCCAACTATCCAGCCACGATCGCGCTCATCCAATCAGCCAGTCCCATCACTTTGACGGGCGGGAACTTCAACTTTGCTTTGGGCAGCCTGCCGGCCGGTTCTCCCGCCTATGCGGCCAATCTTGCTGAAAGTGCCGATCAAACGGCCATCCTGCTCACGGTTACCGCCGGGCCGGTCGGAGTGCGTGGTTCCGTCAACTGGGTGGGAACCATCAATGTCACGGCGACGACCAATTGGTCCGACAGTTTGAACTGGCAGCTGCCCGGTGCGCCGGGGGCGGCCGACAATGTGGTTTTTGGAAACGCCGGCACCGGCCCCGATACTGTCACCGTTAACAACGAGGTGAATGGCAGTTATACGATCAGTTCACTGACCTACAGTCAAAATGGCGCGAGCGCATTTCATGTGACGGATATTCCCGCCGGGCAGACGCTGACCGTAAGCGGCAACGTGACGGTGGGCGGCCTGCCATCGGCGGATGGCACACTCACGCCGGCCTACATGACTGGCGGTGGTACTTTCACGGCCGGCGGGAGCCTGTTCAGCGTGAACAATCTGGGCGTCTCCGCCGGCAATTCGCTGGCGACCCTGGACCTCACGGGCTTGAGCTTCTTCAACTACAATAACAGCGCTGGCACCATGAACATCGCGAATGCCTCCTCCGGCAACCGGTTTGGCGGTTTGCTGCGGCTGGCGGGCGTGAGCAACAACATCACTGTTGGCACGATCAGCTTCCTGCAAACAGCCGCTTCCAACGGCGGCAATACCAGCAGCGGCCTGCAGTTCGGGGCGGGCACGAACAACATCAATGTCAGCACGTTCAACATCGTTGAGGGCAAAAATAGCGGGACCGTTAAATTTATCACGGGCGCACCGTCCACCGCCGGCCTGCGGCTCCGGGGTGTGAATGGCAATGCGGATGACAGCTCGCGCGCGGCCATGGCCATCGGCATCCGAAACACCACCGGCACCGGCACCACGGCCGGCACCCTGTCGCTGAACGGCAACCCGGTGGACATCAAACTCAGCACCTTGTCCATGGGGCAGGATACGCAGAGCGGCGGCAATGCGGCGGCCGGGACATTGAGTTTTGACACCGGCATCGTGGACGTCACCAGCATCACGATGGGCAATGCCGGCAATGCGGCGGTGACCGGGGCGACGGGAACGATCAATGTCGGCGCCGCGGCCACGTTGTTGGTCGGTGCGGGCGGCATTTCGCTGGTCAACCAGACGGCCGGGGTGGGCAGCGGTAATTTGAACATCACGGGCGGCACGGTGATCTCCTCGAACAGCATCATCAAAACCACCGTGGCGGGCACGGGCAACGTCTCGATCACAGACGGCACCCTGAAGCTGCTGGCCGGAACGGTCGGCACGCTGGCGGCACCGATCGACACCTTGACCCTGAGTGACAACGGCAGCTTGGATACCAAAATCCAATTGAACGTCGCGGTCGGCATCACCAACATCGCAGCGACCTCGGTCAATGTGAGCGGCACCACGACCATCAACATCAATTCGCTGGTTGGCGTGACGGGCACCACCCAGATTCCGCTCCTCAGCTACACCGGCGGAAGCCCCATCGGCAACCTTGCTTTGGGAACAATTCCCACCGGTTATACCGGCGGTTCGCTGGTGGACAGCGGCACCACGATTGACCTGGTGATCACGCCGCCGGCGCCGACCGTCTGGAAGGGCGCAGTGGGATCGACCCTCAACAGCAGCTGGGATACGGGCACGCTTAACTGGCTGAACGGCGCAACACCGGTTGCTTACGCGGACATTGATTTCGTGCAGTTTGACGACACGGCCAGCACCAACGTGGCCACGCTGACGGCGACGCGTTCACCTGCCAGCCTTAACGTGAACAACAATGTCCTCAATTACACCTTCAACGGCGGCGGAAAAATCAGCGGCGCGGTGGCCCTGGTCAAGCAGGGCACGGGCAGGCTCACCTTGGACAACAGCGGCATCAATGATTTCACCGGCGGCATCAACATCGCCGGCGGCTCGGTGCAGGTCGGCAACAATGACGCCAACGGCAACCTGTCGTCCGGCACCGTCACCGACAACGGCACGCTGATCTTCAACCGCACGGACAGCAATACCGTGGCCAACGCCATCTCCGGCAGCGGGGCGGTCACGCAAAATGGCCCCGGTATCAACAAGCTCACCGCGCTCAACACCTACAGCGGCACGACCTTGATCTCCTCCGGGATGATCATCGCCACCGCCGCCAACTCGGGCAACAGCTCCATCGGCTCCGTGGCCGGCGCGGTCATCATCACCAACGGTGGCACGCTGGACATTGAAAACACCACCGCGCAGGCCTTGTCGTTCACGAACACAACTGACAGCGGCGGAAAACCGTTTTTCATCGCCGGCACCGGGGTCGGCGGCAACGGGGCGATCGTCAACAACGGGACGGTGAACCAGCAGAACGCCATCCAGAACCTGACGCTTACGGCGAACGCCACGGTCGGCGGCCCGGCCCGCTGGGACCTGCGCGTGCCGGATGCGAAATTCCAGCCCGTGCTGGATCTGGGCGGCTATACGCTCACCAAGACCGGCACCAACCAGATGAGCATGGTCGCGTTGATCGTGACCAACGGCGGCAGCATCGTCATCAACAACGGCATCTTCTCCTTTGAGACGATCTCCAGCAACGCCACCACGGCGATCACGGTGAATGCTGGCGGCGTGCTGGGACATTACCGCGAGCAGGCCACCTTGTTCACCGCCCCCATCACTTTGAATGGCGGCATGATCCGGGATCTCAATGGCGCGCCCGGCTCCACGAATGATGCGCCCATCACGCTCACGGCGAATTCATTCCTCGATCTGAACGTGGGGTCCACCGATCTCCTCCGCTTGAACGGCGCCATCACCGAATCCGGCGGCTCATTCGGCCTGACCAAGACGAACATCGGTTCCTTTTCGCTTTCAGGCACGAACACCTACAGCGGCACCACGCTGGTCGCGCAGGGCCATTTGATCTTGGTGGACAATGGCTCCATCACCAACAGCAAAACCATCACGGTGGCGGCGGGGGCAACGCTGGATGCGAGTGCGCGCGTCGATGGCACCCTGGCGTTGAGCGCCAACCAGACCCTGAACGGTTCGGGTGCGGTGACCGGTGTGGTCACGACCGCGAGCAGCACCGTCATCGCCCCGGGCACGCCCGCAAGCATCGGCACGCTGACGATGGTGGGCAACGTGACCTTGAGCGGCACCAACGCCTACAAATTGAACCGGACCGGCAGTGCGGCCAATGACGTTTTGGCGGTCAACGGTGCGCTGCACCTCGGTGGCGCGCTCACGGTGACGGTTCTCGCCGGCACGCCGGCGGCCAACGACAGCTACCCGTTGTTCACGGCGACCGGTGGCATCAGCGGCTCGTTCGCCGCCACCAATCTGCCGGCCTTGAGCGCGGGCCTGGGCTGGGTGACCACCAATCTGGCCAACGGCATCCTGAGCATCGTCGCCACGGTGAACACGGCCCCGACGAACATTACCGCCGTGGTGAGCGGCAACGTGCTGACATTGTCCTGGCCGGCGGATCACACCGGCTGGCGGCTGCAGGCGCAGACGAACTCGCTGAGCACGGGCTTGAACACGAACTGGGCGGACGTGGCGGGTTCAACGACGGTGAACAGCGAGAACGTCACACTGGACCCGGCGAACGGCACGGTGTTCTACCGGATGGTGTATCCGTGAGCAACTGATTTGGTTGGGTAATGGGTCTGGCCGCCCGGCTGAAGTCCAGCCGGGCGGTCAGTTTTTATCTTCGGCTGCCCCGATGAAATCAGTTCGAATCAGGGGCGTAACTTGTAACTTGGGCAGTCATTGGGCGTCTAGGAAAGACAATCATCAATGAAATCCATTTTTAACTTCTCATCTGCCGGTGCCCTGGTCCTGGCCGCCGGTTTTTTCTGCTTCGGTCCGTCCGTTGCCAGCCGTGCGGCCGATGCGGCGGTGACCGCGCCAAAAGTCTTTTGTGATGACCCGGCGGTGCTGGCGGCCAGCAAGGCGGCTCTGGCCGCCGGTGACGCGGCGCTCAAGCCGGCGCTTGCCCATCTGCTGGCGGCGGCGGACAAACGGCTGGGACAAAAGGCCGTTTCAGTGATGGACAAGCAGCAGGTGCCGCCGAGCGGGGACAAGCATGACTTCGTGAGCCAGGCCCCGTATTTCTGGCGCGACACCAATTCGCCGGACAGCAAATACATCCGCCGCGATGGCGAGCGGAATCCCGAATCCAACAATGACTCCGACTCGGGGCGTTTTCAAAAAACCTGCGCGGACGCGCACACGCTGGCGCTGGCATATTATCTTTCCAGTGATGAAAAGTACGCGGCCAAGGCCGCGGAGCTGATGCGCGTCTGGTTCTTGGATCCGGCCACGCACATGAATCCGAACCTGAATTACGGGCAGGGAATTCCAGGTGAAGTGGAGGGCCGCCCGGCCGGGCTCATCAGCGCCCGCGGCCTCGTGCATCTGGTCGATGCCATCGGCCTGCTGGCCGGTTCCAAGGCGTGGACGGACGACAACCAGAAGGGCATGACGGCGTGGTTCACCGACTATCTGCACTGGCTGACCACCAGCAAGATCGGCCGGGGTGAACTCGACGCGAAGAACAATCACGGCACATACTGCGACACGCAGGCCGCGGCCATCGCCTTGTTCCTCGGCCAAACCGGGATGGCGAGCAACCTCGTTTCACAGGCGCGGGAAAAACGCGTGGCCCGGCAGATCGAGCCCGACGGCCGCGAGCCGCTGGAACTGGCGCGCACGACGAGCTTCGGCTACAGCATGTTCAATCTCCACGCCTTGATGGACCTGGCCTGCCTCGGCCGCGCCGCCGGGGTGGACCTGTGGCATTTTCAAACGCCGGATGGCCGCAGCATCTTGAAGGTGGCGGAGTTCATGGCCCCTTACGTTGATCTTGACCACAAATGGCCCTACCAGCAGATCCACCCGGCCAATCGCGGCGATCTTCAGGAATTGCTGCTGCGCGCGGCCGCGGAATTCCCGGACAGCCAGCCCATCAAAGCGGCGTTGAAAACCGTGAAGGCCGGTGATTTCAACGCCAACCCCGCGCGGCTTTATCAGAAGATGTCAATGAACTGACGGCTTTCGCGGGCGAAGCCGTTAAATTTTCCTGGGTCAATGCCTCTGGATTTTGATAACGACCGCCGTGGCGGCCGGGAGCTTCACCGCCGCCGCATTTAACGGCGACCAACCGCCGCTCCACGTGCCATCGTTCCTGATCTCGGCGCCGCCGAGCGTCTCGCCGGCGGTGGCGGCGATGTCATTGTCCGGCGCCTTCAGGAAAACAACCTGTGCCTGCGCCAGACTGCCATCGAGGGTGACGGCCGCGTCGCGCGCCGTTTCGCCGTGTTCCTTGTTGATGATGGTGAGATAAATGCTTTTGTCATCACCGAGCACGGCATAGGCGCTCAAGTTTAGATCATTGATATTGGAAATCTTCACGGGCAAAAATCTTCCATGACCGCCAAGGTCAAAGGCCTTGATGCCGTAACCAAGCGGGCGGATCAGGTAGCCGTTGGTCGCCGTGAAGTAAGCGGTGTACTTGGAGGGCCGCAGTTCGCTGCCCGCCGCCACCTTGTCGCCGGTGTGAAAATTCAGCCCGGCGCAATCGTGTGCCGCCCACCAATACATGAAGTCCAGACCCCATAATGCGGACGCGAACGTGTTGCTCACATTCGTCGCGCCGCCGTTGAAATAATTGTTCACTTCCTCCAGGCGATACGGCAGGCCGTCCGCCTCCGCCTGCGGCACGAAGCTGTCATGCAGTTTCTGATACGCTTTCGGAAAACCATTCGTCATGGAGGTGTCACTCGCCAGCATCCGGTCGCGTCCATTCTCGGGCGTGGGCACCTTGCCGCCCGCGCCGCCGGGATAAAGATGCTCGGTGATGAGCGTGACGTGGTTGGATTTGCCGAAATCCGCCATGAATTTTTGCGCCCACACGCCGTTGTTATGGACGCTGGGGCCGCAGAATTTCACGTCCGGATTGGTGGCGATGATGATGTCGGCGAACCTTTTCCAGTCGGCGGCGTAGTCGGGGTACTGATATTTTTCGTTGGCGGCGCCCATGCGTTCGCCGGCGGCGCGCGTGTCTTTTTTCTCCACGGGATAGGCGCTGGGTTCCTGGCCGATGGAAAAACAATCCACCTGCGCGGCGTAACGGGCCAGGATGTATTTGACGGTCGCGGCGTCCGCCAGCGGATCGCCGTTGTGGAGGCGGAGGCAGTAGAGGACCTTCACGCCGGCGGCTTTCGCGAACAAAAACAGGCTGTCCAGGTCGGCCTCGGCGGGGAGCTTCCGCACGTCGCGGTCGGACGTGTTGCCGCCGATGCGCAGGCTCTTGATGCCGAGCGTGTGGAACAACTGGATGAGCGGCCGATTGTCCGGGCGGAAATAGCGGACGCCATTTTCATTGGGCTGCAGGATGGCAACCTCAAAGCTCAGTCCGGAAAAATCCGGCGCGATGACGGCGCCGGGGTTTTTCGCATCCACGGAGACGGTCACCGGCGATTCGGCGGCGCTCAACGGCAGCGCACATCGCCATCCGAGCAGCAGGGCAAGACAAACTTGGGATGTTTTCATGAATGCATCATGGCTGGCTTGATCATTTCAACGGCGGCTCGATCTGCGCCGTGTTCTTGTCCCAATCCACGGTGACGGTGGTGCCGTCGGCGAAGGTCGAGCGTTCCTGGCGGCGGCCGGCATCGAGGAATTCATGGTTCGTCATTTCCAGCAGGCCGACGCGCCGGTTCAGCGCGGCCATCTGTTTCATCCACGCCAAAGAATTTTCATCCACCGTCTTGAGGTCGACCGGCAGTTCCGGGACACCGCCGCACAAGAGGCCGAGCAGCAGATTGTTTTTTCCGCCGCGCCGGCCTTCACCGTAGGAGATCAGCACGGCGTCGTGATAGACCAGTTGATAGAGCGGCACGGAAATCGTCCGGCCCAGGCCGCCGGATTGATTGATGACGTCCGAAAAAGGAATCACCCAGTCCGCGCCGGCTTCGGTGGCGGTGATGCCCAGATTATGCCCGGCCCAGTTCATCAAGTCAGCCTGGCCGCGCATGGCCTCGGTGCGCGTGGTCGGATGTTCGGGGTTAAAATCCTCGTCCGGCGGCACGTAGCCAATGACGTCAATGTAGATGCCCTGCGGGTGGATGCCGTGCGCGAAGAACAGCTCATAATTTTTCTCGAGGTGGCCGGCCTGGAAGCGCGCGTTCAAATAGCTTTGCGGGCCGCCGTCCCAATGGCGCATGAACGGCACCTGGCCTTCCTTCCAATCGCCGAAGCGCGAGCCGGCGAAGGCGATGGCGGGCCCATTGGCCGTCTCTTCGTGGATCGCAAAATCAGGATTGTACGACGGCGCATCGACATAATAATCGCGGTATTGATCGTGGAAAATGTACGGATAGCCCAGCTCGGTGCAGGTGTCGGCGAGACGCTTCATGCCGTCCCACCCGCCGGCGGCTTCGGGCGGCGGGAGTGAATCGGGATGCTGCCGGTCGTAGCCGAGGTGCGCCCAGCCGGAGATGTACACCAGCGTTTTGGCGATGCCTGCGGCCTTCAGCTCGCGCAATTGCTGCGCCCGCTGGTCGAACGTGAACAGTTCGTAGTGATTGGTGGCGCTGTAGCGGTCGCTGGCGGGAGTCTGGTTGTGCAGGATGCCGACGCGCGTCTGCGGGATGCCGATGACCTCGCCCAGCACGGGCTTCTTCGCGATCTTTTCCTTGAGCGAAACGAACAGGCCGGTGTCCTGCACATACTGGCGGTAGCGTTTGGCGAGCGTGACATAATTGCCGTTCGCAAAAAAACACATCCGGGCGGTGCGGAGATAACCAAACTTGCCCAGCGTGGGCAGCCAGCGCGGGCCGATGACGGTCGGGCCGCCGGCGGGATGATCGAATTGATACGCGGCATCGTCGGGCGTCTCGATGATGACCATCATGGCGGTGCCTTTCCGTTCAAAGCCCCACCAGGACATGGACCAGTCCTCGATGAGATGGCTCTGGATGATGCTATGATCGTTGGTCCGGGCGGTGCCCATGTTCGGGTCGGTGGCGCGGACGGGATAGTAGGGCTTGGGCCAGTGGCGCGGGAGGAGGTTGCCCTTGTTGTTGCTCAGGACCGTGTCATCCACGTCACCGGCATCCAGCGCGGGCGGCCAGTCGAGCTGGCGCAAAACGGTTTTGCCCTCCTGCGCCACGGTGTCGAAGACCAATTCCTCGTCGTCGCCTTGCAGGCAAATGGTGAGGAAGAGTTTCAGGTCGGCTTTCGGCCAGCCGCCCAAGGTGACTTTCACGCCGGTCTTGAAACCGGTGTCGTACGGCGTGATGAGGATCTGTCCGGCGTCCGCGAGCCGCAGGGGGAATTCCCGGCCATCCGTTTTCACGATCATTTCATTCGTCGCGGACGCGGGCATGGTCCAGAAGACGAATTGCGCTTCGACCTCGAGCGCGAGGGTCTTTTCATCCAGCGTGACCGTCTGTTTTTTGCCGGCGATGGTCCAATGGCCGGCGGAGTGGGAGACGTCCACGGGCGGCGCGCCCCAATCCGCGCGCGTCAGCTCCGCGGCCGTCGCCATTCCCGCCAGGGAGGAAATTCCGACGAGGATGGCGAGGCCGGGGGTTTTCATGGCGGTACGTTTATTTGGAACTGATCTTCACCAGTTCGGCGCTGTGCGGGCCGACCGGCAGGGAGAATGTCTCCTTGAACTTGCCCAGATCCTTCTGGCGCCACAGGTCGCGGACATGCTGGCCGCCGCTGATCTTCAGGTCGCTCCATTTCACGGTCACGGTGATGGTGCCGTTGGTGCCGGTGTTGAACAGGCCCACGGCCTTGGAACCATCCGTCATCTTCTTGGCATAGACCCGCGCGTCGCCGTCCCGCGCGATCTCCACGGCCTGGTCGCCGAGCGCATCCTGGCTGACGGAGATGACCTCGTCGTTTTCCAGCAGGTTTTTGGTGAAGTCATCCATCTGGCTCATGTCATTGGCGAGCAGCAGCGGCGAGCAGACCAGGCACCACAGCGTGATGTGCGTATATTCTTCCTCCGGCGTCAGGCCGGGCTGGTTCTTTTCCTTCGTCGCGATCTCCAGCATGTCCGGATCGTTCCAATGGCCGGGCGCGGAGTACTTGCGCCATTTGTCCTGGCCAAAGCCGCGCTCGCTCATGGATTTCCAGTTCGCCCGGATGTCGCCGGTGGTCCGCCAGCTGTTGGCGAGCGGGGTGACCGACGGGGCGTTCTCCGGATTCAAGTTGTTCGAGAGGCTGAAGATGATGTCGCGGCCGCTGTGGCGCAGGGCGTCGCCCATTTCCTTCGTCTCGGGCGCCTCGATCGGGTTCCAGTCGTACTTCAAATAATCCACGCCCCACGCGCCCCATTGGTTCGCGTCATTCGTGTAAAAATGATACGGCGCGATGGCGCAGGGGAGGATTTTTTTGTTCTTCACCGGCTTCCCGGGCGGCTTGGTCCAGACGCCCTCGGGATTTTCCGAACTGCCGCCGGGATAATTGGCGTAGGACGTTTCCCATGGCGTGGAATAAATGCCGAACTTCAATCCCAGCGCGTGGATCTGGTCGCACAGCTTTTTGATGTCGGGAAATTTTTCGTTGCCCTGCAAACCATGAAATTCTCCGCCGCGCTGCCCCTGCCAGGTGTCGTCGATGTTCACGTAGCTCCAGCCGTGGTCGATGAGTCCGGAATCCGCCATGGCCTGGGCGTTTTGCAGCACGATGTCCTGCGTGATGCGTCCGGCATAATGATTCCAACTGTTCCAGCCCATCGCCGGCGTGAGCGCAATGGTTTCACCGGCGATGATCGTAAAATGCTTCCAGTTGGTGCCGAGGGAATTTTTCGCGTGGAACGTGACGTTGTAGGTGCCTTGTTTGTCCAGCACACCGGTGAGGTTGCCCGTGGCCGGATCCAGCTTGAGCCCCTTGGGTAGATTGTCAGCGAAAAATTGCATCGGGCGGTCGCCGGTGGTCGGGAGGTGATAGAGAAACGGATGGCCCGGGCGCACGCCGAAGATTTCCGCGCCGTTGATGCGCGGCGTGTGCGGCGCGGCGGGCGTGCGGATCTCCGGGGCGGGCATCGCGGTGGCGGCCTCCTGCGCGTTCACCGGCCGGGTGGCGGTGGCAAAAAGCGCGGCGGCGGCGCAGACAAGCAAGGTGGTTCGCTGGGGCAGGATTTGGTTCATGGTGGTCTTAGGATAAAAAATACCGACGTCGCGTGGAAATAAGATGTTACTGGATGTTTGTTCTAGTCGTGCATGCAAAATACGGCGTGCGCCCGACCTCTGCCCGCAGGAAGATGGTCCGCACCGGGCTCCTCGAATGCACCCTGACCACTCGCGGCTTGCCCGCCTTGTAAATCGTCAATCGCATGTTGAAAAGTGGTTGGTGGCCGCACGCAGGGTGGCCGTACGCCAGTACTTTAACTTGGCTTAATTTGGTTTAATTTTTTCGTTTTCATTGGTCTTTTCACAAATTTTCCATCGCCCGAAACGGACTCATTTCCACGGCCGCATCCGCCAACGCGCCAGCGTGTTTTGGACTGCGGTGGCAGAGCGCAGCGGCGACACCGCTTTCGCCTGCCACCAAAACATTCTTGCCTAAAAACGATGCGGCCAACACGTGGATGGTTTTCATGTCTATCACTCATTCCTCGTCACCCGCCAACCGTCACATGCGCGGTTTAATTTACCTTAATTTGGTCGCCCGTCCGGCTCGGTGGCCCTACGCAAGTAGTTTAAAAAATTCTAAGGCCTAACAAAGCCTAACCGCCCTTGATTCCCAAGGCCTTGCATGGTTGCCAGTGCGGCTCGCACCGTACGCCAGTACCGCGAACGCGCCAGCGTGTTTTGGACTGCGGTGGCAGAGCGCAGCGGCGACACGGTGCAGGTTCAGAACATAGGTAACGGAGATGGTTCAATACATAGGTAACACTTCGAGAGGCAGAATGAAGCCAGTAGGCTTTGGGATGCCTTGGAAAATGAACGAACCTATGGACCAACGAATTGAGTTTGCGAAGAAA